>NZ_JAMWEL010000014.1 GCF_024509555.1 Streptococcus suis | reverse complement strand
ACATCCATTTTTACAATCACCAACGTTTTCAAGAACGCAACAACGGCCTTGCCCCTCTTGAAATGAGGAACAAGGCCGTCGCCTAATCTTTTATTATTTCATTGTCCACTTGACAGGGAGCTGTTCACAGGGATATTCTCTGATTTTTTTCTTGACAAGTGTATCGAGCTTCGATATAATTTATATATCGAATCTCGATGTATCGTAGTGCGAAAGGAGTTTTATGAACGATAAGTTAAAACGCGTCTATGTTCCCATGACAGAAACAGCCTTCTATATTCTCTTTCATTTACTGGAAGAACGGCATGGCTATGATATTACACAGAAGACTAAGGAAGTCACGGCAGGGCAAGTCGTGATTAGCCCTGGAACCATGTACGGCACCCTGTCGAAAATGGAGAAAGACGGCTTGATTGCCTTTGTCAGAGAAGAAGACAAGCGGAAGTTTTATCGGATAACAGAAACAGGTCGAGAAATCCTAGACATAGAATTGGCTCGGATTGAACGGCTCTATCGAAATAGCAAGGGGGAAGGCTATGGAAACTAAGACAGAAATTCATTTTTTCTTCTTGCCTGATTTTGAAAAGGAAGAAGTCTATCTGGCAGAGCATCACCGTCAGGGATGGAAATTTCAAAAAAATAAATTTGTCTTTTTCTATATCTTTGAGAAATGCCTACCTGAAGAAGTTATCTATCAACTGGATTTTAAGCCCAATGGTCAGGATAAGGAGGAATACCTCCAGATGTTTGCAGATTATGGCTGGGAATATGTTGGTGACTGCAATCATTTTTCATACTTTAGAAAGAATGAGAGTTTGGGAGAAGTTGAGCTTTATAGTGATCGTCAAAGTAAGTTCGAGATGATTGACAGAATTATTACCAGACAGTTTCTACTAGCCAGTTCCTTGTTTGTTTTCTTTATCTTGCTATTTTATGTCTTGAAGTTGCCAGCTGTTATGATTGGTATGGCTATGGTGGATATACCAGTTTTACTTTATTGTTCTATCGGCTTGATGCACTTGCGTCAGAAGTATAAGGAGGTTGGAAAATGACAAAACAAAAACGTATAGCAACCCTCATCAATGCACTTGCAATCTTCGCAGTGATTTTTCTAAATCGAAATAGTTTTATCAGCTTGATTGCAATAACGCTGATAATGATTTTAAACTTTTGGAATTTAATTGATATGAAGGAAGAAAAGTAATTCGAAAATATTTGTGGAAAAGAACTTTTATCATTTGGACAATCCACCATTCTAGGTCCTCAGACTGATTTTTAGCACTCTAGGTAAAAGAGTGCTAATTTTTTGTCTTTTTCTCTTGACAATCCATTTTTTCGGCGTATAATGAGAGTATATAGTTTAGCACTCGACATACAAGAGTGCTAACGCTAAGAAATCAACCATGTTCATGAAAGGAGCGGAGATGATTACCCAACGTCAAAATGATATTTTGAATCTGATTGTTGAATTATTTACGCGCCATCATGAGCCTGTTGGTTCTAAGGCCTTGCAGGAGATGATTGCTTCCAGCTCGGCTACCATTCGTAATGATATGGCTAAGCTGGAGCAGTTGGGTTTGCTAGAAAAGGCCCACACATCAAGTGGACGGATGCCTAGTCGGGCTGGTTTTCAATACTTTGTCAACCACTCGCTCAATCTGGAACACATTGATGAAGAAGATGTTTATCAGGTGGTCAAGGCCTTCGACTTTGAAGCCTTCAAGCTGGAAGACATCTTGGAGCGAGCAAGTCAGGTCCTAGCGGATTTGACAGGCTACACCTCGGTCATCTTAGATGTGGAGCCGACCAGTCAGCAGTTGACTTCCTTTGACATCGTGCAACTCAGTAGCCACGATGCCTTGGCAGTCTTGACTTTGGACCAGTCCAAACCAGTCACTGTCCAGTTTGCCATTCCTAAAAACTTTTTGGCTAGGGACTTGGAGGTGCTCAAACGCTTAGTTGATGAGCGCTTCGTTGGGCAGACGGTCTTGGCAATCCATTACAAGCTGCGTACGGAGATTCCCCAGGTAGTGCAACGTTACTTCACCACGACGGACAATGTCTTGGATTTGATGGATTATATCTTTTCCAATCTTTTCCAAGAATCAGTCTTCATCAGTGGAAAAGTCGCCTCTCTGACTTACGGCAATCTAGCCACCTATCAACTCTTGGATAGTCCTCAGCTATTGGCACCAGAGTTGCGGCAGGGCTTGGCTACAGACCAGCAGACCAGCATTTCCGTGGCGGAACACAGTGACCCTGCACTGGCAGATGTGACGATCATTCATCATCGCTTTCCAATCCCCTATCGGGGCATGGCCCAGATGAGTTTGCTTGGTCCTGTTGACATGGACTACCGTAGGCAGATGAGCTTGATTAACATCATCAGCCGCGTCCTATTTATGAAATTAACCGATTACTACCGTTATCTAAGTAGTAATCATTACGAAGTCAATTAGAAGGAGAATGCTTTGTCAGAAGAAATCAAAAACGAAGAAATCGTAGAAGAGGTTGAAGCAACAGAAGAAGTTGTGGAAACACCTGAAAAATCAGAATTGGATTTGGCAAACGAGCGGGCAGAGGAATTTGAAAACAAGTACCTTCGTGCCCACGCTGAAATGCAAAATATCCAACGCCGTGCCAACGAGGAACGCCAGACTATTCAGCGTTACCGTTCGCAAGATTTGGCTAAGAAAATCTTGCCGAGCTTGGATAACTTGGAACGTGCCCTTCAAGTTGAAGGCTTGACAGAAGATGTCAAAAAAGGTTTGGAAATGGTTCAAGAAAGCTTGATTCAAGCCCTTAAAGAAGAAGGGGTGGAAGAAGTCGCAACAGACGTCTTTGACCCAAATCTTCACATGGCAATTCAAACAGTACCAGCCACAGACGATTGCCCAGCAGAACACATCGCACAAGTCTTCCAAAAAGGTTACAAGTTGCATGAACGTCTGTTGAGACCTGCTATGGTGGTGGTGTCTGAGTAGTCGCTCTGCTATTTCCCAAAAAAGAAAACTTGACCGAAATGTCATGCACAGTAGTTTGCAACCAATCGCTTCGTCGCGAGGCTCCTAGCTCTTGGGCAAACTTTGTGTCGGTAACTCTAAGGTCGCTAAAGCGACAAGAGTTACTCGAAAACTATGAAAAAACCTCGTCTGCAATGACGGTAAACTATGAATGAATAAAAGAAAACTAAAATAAGAGGTAACACACATGTCTAAAATTATCGGTATTGACTTAGGTACAACAAACTCAGCAGTTGCAGTTCTTGAAGGAACTGAATCAAAAATCATTGCAAACCCAGAAGGAAACCGCACGACTCCATCTGTTGTGTCTTTCAAAAATGGTGAAATCATCGTTGGTGATGCGGCAAAACGCCAAGCAGTAACCAACCCAGATACTATCATCTCTATCAAATCAAAAATGGGAACTTCTGAAAAAGTTTCAGCAAACGGTAAAGAATACACACCGCAAGAAATCTCAGCTATGATTCTTCAATACTTGAAAGGCTACGCTGAAGAATACCTTGGTGAAAAAGTAACCAAAGCCGTTATCACAGTTCCTGCTTACTTCAACGATGCTCAACGTCAAGCAACAAAAGATGCAGGTAAAATCGCTGGTCTTGAAGTAGAACGTATTGTCAACGAGCCAACTGCAGCAGCTCTTGCTTACGGTTTGGACAAGACTGACAAAGACGAGAAAATCTTGGTATTCGACCTTGGTGGTGGTACTTTCGACGTATCTATCCTTGAGCTCGGTGACGGTGTCTTTGACGTACTTGCAACAGCAGGTGACAACAAGCTCGGTGGTGACGACTTTGACCAAAAGATTATCGACCACATGGTAGCTGAATTCAAGAAAGAAAACGGCATCGACTTGTCAGCTGACAAGATGGCCCTTCAACGTTTGAAAGATGCGGCTGAAAAAGCGAAGAAAGACCTTTCTGGTGTAACGTCAACTCAAATCAGCTTGCCGTTCATCACTGCAGGTGCAGCAGGTCCGCTTCACTTGGAAATGACATTGACACGTGCGAAATTTGACGAATTGACTTATGACCTTGTAGAACGTACAAAAGTACCTGTTCGTCAAGCTCTTTCAGATGCAGGTCTTAGCTTGTCAGAAATTGACGAAGTCATCCTTGTCGGTGGTTCAACTCGTATCCCAGCCGTTGTAGAAGCAGTAAAAGCTGAAACAGGTAAAGAGCCAAACAAATCTGTAAACCCTGACGAAGTTGTTGCTATGGGTGCGGCAATCCAAGGTGGTGTGATCACTGGTGATGTCAAAGACGTTGTCCTCCTTGACGTAACTCCATTGTCACTTGGTATCGAAACAATGGGTGGCGTATTTACAAAACTTATCGACCGCAATACAACTATCCCAACTTCTAAGTCACAAGTCTTCTCAACTGCTGCAGACAACCAGCCAGCTGTTGACATCCACGTGCTTCAAGGTGAGCGTCCAATGGCAGCGGACAACAAGACACTTGGTCGTTTCCAATTGACAGATATCCCTGCAGCCCCTCGTGGTATTCCACAAATCGAAGTAACATTTGACATCGACAAGAACGGTATCGTTTCTGTAAAAGCTAAAGACCTTGGTACACAAAAAGAACAAACCATCGTTATCCAGTCTAACTCAGGTTTGACAGATGAAGAAATCGACCGCATGATGAAAGATGCAGAAGCAAACGCAGAAGCAGATAAGAAACGTAAGGAAGAAGTGGATCTTCGTAACGATGTTGACCAAGCAATCTTTGCGACTGAGAAAACCCTGAAAGAAACTGAAGGCAAAGGCTTCGACGCAGAACGTGACCAAGCCCAAGCAGCTCTTGATGAGTTGAAAGCAGCCCAAGAAGCTAACAACTTGGACGACATGAAGGCTAAACTTGAAAACCTCAATGAAAAAGCCCAAGCCCTTGCAGTGAAACTCTATGAACAAGCAGCAGCAGCACAACAAGCAGCCGCAGGTCAAGAAGGCGCTCAAACAGCTAACAACGCAGGCGATGATGTCGTAGACGGCGAGTTTACTGAGAAGTAGGAAATAAGGAGGATATTGGAATGGCATATGATTTTCACTTAGCTCCAGCTAATGGAAATGCTCAGAGTGGTAATCTTACTTCTTTTTACGAGGTTAGTCTTGAAACAGATGAAAAAGATAAAGCCTATCTCCTAATTACCTATAAATCTGGACCTACAAGACCGATTGGAACTTGGAGTACTAAAGAATATCAGTTGCTTCAAGAACAGTTAGGTTTCAGTTTAAAATCAATTCCGATTTATTGGAAAAATGGAGAGGGAAAAGAAAATCCAATTAATGATGATTTGAGCCACTTATAATGTTTTCACAGAGGTTGTAACCCAGCCTCTGTTTTTGGGTAAATACCCTTCTAACTTTTACAGAAAGGAAAGTGTTCGTAATCGAACACGGGCTACGGACTGTGCCAAAAAGATAGTTTTTCCTAGGACGGTGAGGTCCTGCGTCAAAACTCCTATTTTGGCTGTGTCCGCTTTACACCCTTAGTATCTTATATGAACAACACAGAATTTTACGATCGTCTGGGGGTTTCTAAGAATGCTTCGCCAGACGAGATTAAGAAGGCTTATCGCAAGCTTTCAAAGAAATACCATCCAGATATTAATAAGGATCCGGGTGCGGAGGATAAATACAAGGAAGTCCAAGAGGCATATGAGACCTTGAGCGATCCGCAGAAGCGTTCTGCCTATGACCAATTTGGTCCAGCTGGTGCCAATGGAGGCTTCGGCGGTGGAGCTGGTGGCTTTGGTGGTTTCGACGGAGCTGGTTTCGGTGGCTTTGAGGACATCTTCTCAAGCTTCTTTGGTGGTGGCGGTGCGACCCGCAATCCTAACGCTCCGCGTCAAGGGGATGACCTCCAATACCGTGTCAATCTCAAGTTTGAAGAAGCTATTTTCGGTGCAGAAAAAGAAGTTTCATATCACCGTGAAGCGACCTGTCGGACCTGTACGGGTTCAGGTACCAAACCTGGTACTAGTCCAGTAACCTGTGGACGCTGTCACGGTTCAGGGATTATCAATGTGGACACGCAAACACCACTTGGTACCATGCGCCGTCAAATGACCTGTGATGTCTGTCATGGTCGTGGTAAACAAATTAAGGATCCATGTACAACTTGTCGTGGAACCGGTCATGAAAAACAAGCTCATACGGTAACGGTTAAGGTGCCAGCTGGTATTGAAACCGGACAACGTATCCGTTTGGCAGGTCAAGGAGAAGCTGGTTTTAATGGTGGTCCTTATGGAGATCTTTATGTTATTATCCAAGTTCAGGCTTCAGAAAAGTTTGAACGTGAGGGGACGACGATTTATTACAAATTAGATCTTAACTTTGTCCAAGCTGCTCTTGGTGATACTGTTCATGTACCAACGGTTCATGGTGATGTAGATATGGTTATCCCTGAAGGAACACAGACTGGTAAGACTTTCCGGTTAAAAGGTAAGGGGGCACCGAGTATAAACGGAGGTGCAATTGGCGACCAGTATGTGACGGTCAACATTGTTACCCCTACAGGCTTGAATGACCGCCAACGTTCAGCCCTAAAAGAATTTGCAGCAGCAGGAAATATTGATGTCAAACCCCATAAAAAAGGATTCTTTGACAAGGTAAAAGATGCTTTTGATGAGCTGTAAATTGCTTTTATCGGTATACTCAAAATCAGTAAGCTTGGCTTGCTGATTTTTTACTTTCATGATAAGCTAATAAAAAATACAAGGAGAAGCCTATGTGGAAAGATGCGACGGAAATGGCCCTGGCAGTACGAGCAGGTCAGGTTTCTGCTAGAGAATTGGTAGCGGAAGCTACTGAACGAGTAGAAGAGGAAAATCCTGCTATCAATGCAGTTGTCAGCAAGCAATACGAGCAAGCCCTGCAAGAAGCAGAAACAGGGGACTTTCAAGATAAGCCCTTTGGCGGCGTCCCTCTTTTGTTGAAAGATTTGGGGCAAAATGAAGAAGGGCACTTGTCAACAGCGGGCTCTCGTCTATTCCAGAACTACCGAGCGGGG
Organism: Streptococcus suis; assembly: GCF_024509555.1. Classification (GTDB taxonomy): domain Bacteria; phylum Bacillota; class Bacilli; order Lactobacillales; family Streptococcaceae; genus Streptococcus; species Streptococcus suis_AD. The sequence goes on along the minus strand of NZ_JAMWEL010000014.1, from coordinate 58,132 downwards.
CATACAGACAAGTTGGTTCAGGCTTTCAAGGATCTGGGTTTCATCGTCTTGGGCCGGACCAATACGCCAGAGTTTGGATTTAAGAACATATCGGATTCTAGCCTACATGGTCCGGTCAAGTTGCCACTAGATCTGAGCCGCAACGCAGGTGGATCCAGTGGCGGAGCTGCTGCTGCTGTGGCTTCTGGCATGATACCATTGGCGGCAGCTTCAGATGGTGGAGGCTCAATCCGTATTCCCGCCTCCTTCAATGGTTTGATTGGGCTCAAGCCCAGTCGGGGTCGCATTCCTGTTGGACCAAATTCTTATCGAGGTTGGCAGGGAGCTTCCAGCAACTTTGCCTTGACCAAGTCGATCCGCGATACCAAGCACCTCCTCTATCACTTGCAGACCTATCAGGTGGAAGCCCCCTTTCCTCTGGCTCTTCTGCCTGAGCAGAGTCTCCTTGCACCGCAAGATAAACCTCTGAAAATTGCCTACAGTCTGGAATCGCCGATTGGCAGTCCGGTTTCCGCTCATGCCAAACAGGCTGTCTTGTCCCTTCTGCCTCAGTTAGAAGCACTGGGGCACCAGATTACTGAACTTCAAAGACCTGTCTTGGACGGTGTTGAGGTCATGCAGGCCTATTACCTGATGAACAGCGTTGAAACAGCCCAGATGTTTGATGAGATTGAGGCGGGGCTGGGTCGGCCTATGACCCCTGATGACATGGAGGTCATGACCTGGGCCATTTACCAGAGCGGGCAGACAGTTCCAGCCAAGCTCTATTCCAAGGTTTTGCAGGATTGGGACCGCTACAGTGCCACCATGGCGGACTTCCACCAGCACTATGACCTTCTTCTGACGCCGACCGTGGCGGATGTGGCTCCCAAGCTAGACCAGTTCACTCACTCGCAAGAGATGCTGGACCGCTTGTTGCACATGCAGGAGTTGGCAATGGAAGAGCAGCAGGACTTGATCTGGCAAATGTTCGAGGATAGCCTAGCCCTAACTCCCTTTACCCAGCAGGCAAACATCACCGGTCAACCGGCTATCAGTTTGCCAACTTATAAGACTCCACAAGGCCTGCCAATCGGAGTTCAATTCACAGCAGCAAAGGGACGAGAGGATTTACTCTTGCAGTTGGCAGACCAAATGGAGGCAGTAGGTTTACTCAACTTGTAAGGGAATTCATTTTTCAGATAAAATACTTGCCAAATCCTTGCAAAAGTGTTACCCTATAAAAGTTGGTGGGTTAACACCGAAAAAGTAAAAAGGAAGCTATGGCTTCCAAAGGAGATTGTTTTATGTTGAAAAAAGTTTTGGCCACAGCTCTCTTGGTTTCTACATTGACCTTGGCAGCATGTTCTAGCTCAAGTTCTAATACTAGCAGTTCTTCTGCTGAACAAACTCAATGGGAAAAAGTACAAGAAGCAGGTGTCTTGAAGGTTGCAACACCAGGTACCCTTTTCCCAACTTCTTACTACAACGATGCTAAAGAATTGGTCGGTTATGAAATTGACATGATCAATGAAATTGGTAAACGTTTGAAATTGGAAATCGAATACCAAGAAATCGGTGTGGCAGAAGCCTTTACAGCTGTGGATAGTGGCAAGGTTGATATTTCTGTTAACAACTTTGACATGACAGAAGCACGTAAGGAAAAGTATAACTTCTCTATCCCTTACAAGTATTCAGTTGGTGGCTACATCGTCCGTGAAGATGGTTCATCAGGAATCGAAGCAGCTGACTTGAGCGACTGGACTGGTAAAAAAGCTGGTGGTGGCGCAGGTACTCAGTACATGAAAATTGCTGAAAAGCAAGGTGCAGAGCCAGTGATCTATGACAACGTAACCAACGATGTCTATTTGCGTGATGTATCAACAGGTCGTACAGACTTCATTCCAAACGACTACTACACACAAGTCATGGCCATCAAATGGGTCAATGCCAACTTCCCAGACATCAAGGTAAAAATGGGTGATGCAAAATACAATCCAACTGAACAAGGTATTGTCATGAGCAAGGCTGACACAAGTTTGAAAGAAAAAATTGACGAAGCTCTTGAAGCAATGAAAGCTGACGGAACTTTGAAGGCAATTTCTGAGAAATACTATGCAGGACAAGATTTGACAGTTCCTGTTGAAAATGCAGATGAGTTGCCAGTTATCGAAGTTGAATAAGACCTCGTAACAAATTAAATGCATCTTGTATAGACTTTGTCAGTCACAGACTGGCAAGGTCTATCTGGTTTTTAGGAAAGAGGAGAAGATATGGATATTAACTGGCAGGCAGTTTTTAATGCAGATATTGCAAGAGAGGCTATTCCACAGATTTTGGAGGGGCTTCCCTACACTTTATCCCTATCCCTAATTGGTTTTGCCTTGGGGACTTTCTGCGGATTTTTTGTAGCCCTTATGCGGATGTCTAAGTTTGCACCCTTGCGTTGGTTGGCTATGGCCCATATTTCTCTCATGCGTGGCATTCCCCTCATGGTTCTTCTTTTCTTCATCTATTTTGGCTTGCCCTTTATGGGGCTACAACTAGATGCCATCTCCGCATCTATTATCGCCTTTACCTCCATGTCCAGTGCCTACATTTCTGAAATTATTCGTGCATCTCTTTCGGCCATTGATAAGGGGCAATGGGAAGCGGCGCGTTCCCTGGGTTTGCGGACCAATGTGATTTACCGAAAAATCATCATTCCTCAAGCTTTTCGCATTGCCCTTCCACCCCTTAGCAATGTTCTCTTAGACATGGTAAAAAGTACCTCTCTGACAGCTATGATTACGGTGCCAGAGATTTTCAATAAGGCCAAGATAGTCGGCGGAGCCAAGTCGGACTATATGACCGTCTACATCTGTGTGGCCCTTATTTATTGGGTTATCTGTACCTTGTATGCTGTCGGACAGGTACATTTGGAAAAACGCTTGGCTACCTATTAAAACGCATTGTTGAGGTGAATAACTAGAGATTAAGAGAGGACAGTTGTTCTCTCTTTTTGAGTCAATTGAAAATAGTTGGCTATTGAAATGAAAGCTGAGCGTTTTTGATATAAGTAATAACTATATCTATTGCTAGAAAAAAGCTATTTGAAAGCCTCTATCTTTTCTGATATGATAGAACAGTATTATTTTTAGGAGAAACTATGTCAAATAATTTATTAGTATTGCAATCTGACTTTGGTCTGGTAGATGGTGCTGTGTCAGCTATGATTGGTGTGGCTCTTCAGGAGTCGCGTGACCTAGTTGTTCATAACCTCACCCATGATATTACACCCTACAACATTTTTGAAGGCTCTTACCGTCTTTTTCAGACAGTTGAATATTGGCCAGAAGGGACAATATTTGTCTCAGTTGTTGACCCAGGGGTTGGTTCTAAGCGAAAAAGTGTCGTGGCCTTGACCGAGCAGAATCACTATATTGTCACACCAGACAATGGAACGCTTTCTTTCATCAAGAAACATGTGGGTATTAAGGCTGTTCGTGAAATTTCAGAAGTAGCCAACCGTCGTGCTAACACAGAACATTCCTATACTTTCCATGGTCGTGATGTTTATGCTTACACAGGTGCAAAATTAGCCTCAGGCCATATCAGCTTTGAAGAAGTTGGACCAGAGTTGCAGGTAGCAGATATTGTTGAAATTCCAACCGTTCCGACAGAAGTTGGTTCAGACTTTGTCAAAGGAGCTATCGACATCTTGGATGTTCGCTTTGGTTCGCTTTGGACATCTATCACACGTGAAGAATTTTATACCTTAAACCCTCAGTTCGAGGATCGATTTGAAGTGACCATTTATAACAATGATATGTTGGTCTATCAAAACCAAGTAACCTATGGCAAGTCTTTTGCGGATGTCCGCATCGGTCAACCCCTGCTCTATATCAATTCGCTCTATCGAGTAGGCTTGGCCATTAACCAAGGATCCTTTGCCAAGGCTTATAATGTCGGTGTCGGTCAAAACTGGCATATTGAAATCAAACGCATTAGTAATTAAAGAAAATGAAGGAGAATTTTATGAAAAATAATTCTATCAAAACTGTCGTTGCTACCGGTATCGGTGCTGCCCTCTTTGTTGTCATTGGCTTGCTTATTAGCATTCCTACCTTTGTTCCTAACACCTATATTCAATTGCAATATGCAGTTCAATCGCTCTTGTCAATTGTTTTTGGTCCAATTGTTGGTTTCTTTGTAGGACTAATTGGTCATGCCTTTATTGATGCGCTAAGAGGTGGTTCACCTTGGTGGTCTTGGGTACTAGCTTCAGCAGTGTTCGGATTGGTGCTAGGTTTTGCAAAAAACCGTCTTCGTGTTGAGGAAGGGATTTTTGAAGGAAAAGATATTTTGGTTTTCAATATCTTCCAAGTAGTTGCCAATGTCATTGCCTGGGGAATTATCGCTCCAGTATTGGACATTGTAATCTATAGTGAAGCAGCAAATAAGGTATTCACTCAGGGCTTGGTAGCTGGGATTGTCAATAGTATTACCGTAGCTATTGCTGGTACTATTCTACTAGGAGTTTATGCTCGTTCGCAAACGAAAACAGGCAGTTTATCAAAAGAGTAAGACTTATCGGATAATGTTTTAAACATGATATATCATTTTACATAGATCATAGAATCAATCTTGAACATTCAAGGTTGATTTCTTTGTATAATCTATTGCTTTGATGATATAATAATATAAAAAATAAAAAGGAGGGATAATATGGCTTGGACTGAAGAAAATCTGACACCAATCATTCATTCCCTCCTTAATCCTGGTGAAGAAGTTCTGCATATCTATCAATCAGAAACAACAGACTCTTTATATGTTTGTATTACGTGGAATACTTGTTACTATAAGGTATTCCGCATTAGCAATCATCCGTCAAAATCTACTTACAAGCAACCAACTTTTTATGATTTTCATGGTGAGTTTTATATGAAAGGAGCTATTCGAAATTTTCTCTACCAAGATGGCAGTTGGTATGCCCTATCCAAGAAAGGTTACTATCTTTTACGCTTCTTTCAGAAGGCTTGGGTGGACAAACAGGAAATTTTTGCAAGTTGGCATAAGGGGAAATTAGAAGTCCGGCTATTCGTTGAAGAGGAAGAAGATGACTGTTTGGTACATTATCGTTTTCCAGACAATCAAGCTCGAGAAGTTGAGCGATTATTGGCATCAGGCTTGCTGACAGCTACTCGTATTTCTAAGAACTCAAGGAAGATACGAATCAGCAGATTTGTACATCCTTATATTGATTTAGTGGAACAACGAAAATGTTACCCTAAGAAACCTAGCAGAGCTATGCTTCAGTGGGAAAGGTATCAGACGCAACTGATTGAATTGCAACGGACCTATCGCTTACCTATTAACAGGCCACCTTCAACCTTTATTGGAAAATGGCTGAGCAAACTACAAGTTTATCTCTGCTCTGCTATTGTCAACTACTGGGAAGGAGTTCTAAACGGAGTTGATTGGTCTGAAAAAGTAGCAGTCTGCGAACAGAAGAAGGTTGTGAAACCTATTAACCCCATAGAAGATAAGTGGAAAAGGAATATTGCTAAGAGAAATAAGAGAAAAATGGGACAATTAATCGGAAGTGATACGCTCAAAAAACTAGAGCAATTAAAATCTGAACTGGATAAATAGAAGTGATTCTTCCATAAGGACACTCAAATTTCCGGTTCAGATTTTTGTTTTTTGCAGATGCAAGCGATATAATTTATAATGACTCTTTTATTAGAAATGACAGAGTTCTATCATCTATTGCAAAGATTGAGAAGGAGAAATCATGTCAAAAGACATTCGCGTATTGTTATACTACAAGTATGTTCCCATTGAAAATGCCAAAGAATATGCTGCTGAGCACTTGGCTTTCTGTAAGTCTATCGGACTCAAAGGCCGTATCTTGATTGCTGATGAAGGTATCAATGGTACTGTTTCTGGTGACTACGAAACAACTCAAAAATACATGGACTATGTTCATGCTAACCCATTGTTCAGTGATTTGTGGTTTAAGATTGATGAAGAAAATGAGCAAGCTTTCAAGAAAATGCATGTTCGTTACAAAAAAGAAATTGTTCACCTTGGTCTAGAAGACAACGACTTCGACAGTGACATTGACCCACTTGTGACGACAGGTGCTTACTTGTCACCAAAAGAGTTCAAAGAAGCTCTCTTGGATGAAGATACAGTTGTTTTGGATACCCGTAACGACTACGAGTACGACCTAGGTCACTTCCGTGGTGCAATTCGCCCAGATATCCGCAACTTCCGTGAATTGCCACAATGGGTTCGTGACAACAAAGAAAAATTCATGGACAAGCGCGTGGTGGTTTACTGTACTGGTGGTGTTCGCTGTGAGAAATTCTCAGGCTGGATGGTTCGTGAAGGCTACAAGGATGTAGGTCAGCTCCACGGTGGTATTGCAACCTATGGTAAAGACCCAGAAGTCCGTGGCGAACTCTGGGATGGTAAGATGTACGTCTTTGACGAGCGTATAGCAGTTGATGTCAACCATGTAGACCCAGTTGTTGTTGGTAAGGACTGGTTCGATGGTACACCATGTGAACGCTATGTCAACTGTGGCAACCCATTCTGTAACCGCCGTACCCTCATGTCAGAAGAAAACGAACACAAGTATGTTCGTGGTTGCTCAGCTGAATGCCGTGCCCACGAGCGCAACCGTTACATCACTGAAAACGGCTTGACCCGTCAAGAATGGGCAGAACGCCTAGAAGCGATTGGTGAAGAGTTACCAGTATTGGTATAATATGTAATAGATAAGAAGTTCCTACTATGATATAATGACATAGTAGGAACTTTTTTTGTACGAAAGATAGATGAAAGGAAAAAGAGATGGACAAAGAACTTGTATTGACTAAGATTAGAGAAGCATTTCCGGACGCAAAAGAGCATTCAACAACGGCCTATCTGGCGTTTCGAGTACGAAATGAAAAAGGTAAGTTACAAAATTTTATTGAAATTCATTTTCAAAAAAATCGAGTGAAAATAGCTGTATTATCCCGCTTCTTATCCAAGGAGGATACAAAAGTTTTTCGTCTGGTATCTAAAAAAAGTGGATGGTCACTTGATGCGGAGTATTATATAGAATCAGAAGATAATCTGGAAACAGTCTTGCCTTTTATCCGCAAATCGTATGAGGGAATCAAGGCAAGCAGGTCTAGTTTGGCTGATATCCATGAACAAGCGTTCAAAGAATGGATAAACAAGGAAAAAGCAAGGAGTGGAAGGTCAGGCTGGCGATCGGTTGATTCTAAAATTTTATGGTTAAAGGGAGAGAATTACCAAAATGCAACGATTCGGATTTCTCCAATAAAAGAATTATTGCTCGAAATCGAAAGTCTTTCTGAAGAAGAAATCTCACTCCTCCACTCCTTCCCAGAAAATTTATTTTCTCTTTCTGCTAGCTCTTTTCTCAAGGTACATGAACAAATTGCGACCGTTTGCCAAAGGCATAAGAAAGCAATCAGTGAAGCAGTAAGGAAGAGGAATTTACAAAACACCAAGAATGCAGAATTCGCCAATTTTGAAGTCTCTGTCTTTGCAAAAGAATACCTGCAGTTTCTAAGTCAAAGAAAAAGGAAAGATATGGACGGAACCTTGATTACTACCCTATTAACCTCCCACAACCTCATCCTCCGTGGGGCACCTGGTACTGGGAAGACCTATTTAGCAAAACAGATTGCAGAGGAGTTAACGGGTGGGAATCCAGAACAGATTGGCTTTGTTCAATTTCATCCTTCCTATGATTACACCGATTTTGTAGAAGGTTTGCGGCCGGTAAAAGATGATTCTGGAGAAATCAAGTTTGACATTAAACCTGGAATTTTCAAAGAGTTTTGTCAAAAAGCTATTAAATCTTCAAAATCAGGAGGACAGGACAATTTTGACGAGGCTTGGGAAACGTTTTGGGAGGCTGTTTCTGATGAGCCCGATGGCTATAAGATGAAAACACTGACAGGCAAACCGATGAATTTAGTCGCTTATGAAAGAGGGGGCATGTCTGGAGTCACCGAGAAAGGCACATCCAGTAATTTTTATAATAAAGCTCAATGTTACAAACTGTATAAAGGGCAATCTGGTGTCCCACAAGGTGGATTTGATAATTATAGAAGAGCCATTCTGAAGCATCTGGAAGAGAAATTCGGTCTAAAACCCTATCAAGCGCCTGAAGATATTCAATCTGACAAAAAATTCGTCTTTATCATCGATGAAATCAACCGTGGGGAGATTTCCAAGATTTTTGGTGAATTATTTTATGCCATTGACCCAGGCTATCGTGGCAAGAAGGGAGAAATTTCCACTCAGTATGCCAACATGTATGAAGGGGAAGAAAAGTTCTATATTCCGGAAAATGTCTATATCATTGGTACCATGAATGATATTGACCGTTCGGTGGATAGTTTTGATTTCGCCATGCGTCGACGTTTTCGCTTTGTGGAAATAACCGCTGCAGAAAGTTTAGGTATGTGGGAGAATCGGTTGGATGCTAGTGAGATTAGGGAAGCTAGCCACCGTTTGACAAATTTGAATAATGCTATTGAAAATGTGGCGGATCTCAACCGAAATTACCATATCGGACCATCATACTTTTTAGTTTTACCTCAACTAGACTATGATTATGACCTGTTTTGGAAGGATTATATACAGCCTTTATTGGAGGAATACCTGCGTGGTAGCTACCAAGAAGCAGAAGTGTTAGAAGGGTTGAAAGCTGCTTTTGATAAACTAGAGGATACAGGTTATGTGGATAACGGATAACCAACGAGGAATTTCTAAAACCACCTTTAAAGATAAGTACCCCCAATTGACAGAACAGTTGGTAGATAGAAGTTTGGATTCTTTATCAAAAGAACACGGCCTGTTCTTATTTCCAACTAGCTGGCAAGAAATTTCGGATCTTGAAAAATCCGATAAAGTATTTGAGACGGTTGATGATACTTTGCGAACTGGGAATGTCATTGGATTTATTGGATGTGGTCCAGAAAGAGTGACGATTCATTCTCGCTTTGCTCAAAATGATACTGAAGATTATTTTTTACATTATATGTTGCAAAAAGTTCTCCACCTGAATGTGACCAACTTGGAAACCTCACTTTCGCTTGAGCAACAATTTTATCAGCTTTACATTTACCTGTTTCCCTCATTTCTTCAAGCGGCCATGAAAAAAGGCCTCTATAAAGAGTACCGTCGATTTCAATATCATGATGCGAACATGAAAGGTGCCTTGGACGTCGCCCGTCAACTGAAGAATAGTATACCGTTTGAGGGCAGGATTGCCTACAACACCAGAGAGTTTTCTTTTGATAATAATCTGATGCAATTGATACGGCTTACCATTGAGTTTATCAAGTCTCATCCGCTATCACGTTCATTTGAATTATTTCAATCAAAAGATAGAGAGAATGTTGAGGCAGTCATTCGAGCAACACCAAGTTACCAGTTTTCTGACAGGAGCTACACAATCTACCAAAACCAGCTTACACCGGTTCGTCATGCATATTTTCATGAATACAGATCCTTACAGAAACTCTGTCTCATGATTTTAAGAGGTCAAATGCATGGTATTGGTCAAAGTGAACAGAAGATCCATGGCATTCTATTTGATGTGGCCTGGCTCTGGGAAGAATACCTGGCGCAACTGTTGGGGGAAGAGTTTCATCATCCGCGAAATAAGGCGAAGAGTGGCAGTTTTTCCATGTTTCAAAGAGGGAATGGCCGGATATATCCAGATTTTGTTTCTGTATCAGATCGGTCAATTGTTGCGGATGCTAAGTATAAACCGCTCGAAAATATTAATGGAGCGGACTACCTGCAGTTAGTTGCCTATATGTATCGATTTAATGCTAAACAAGGCTTTTATCTCTTTCCTTATGCTGGAAAAAATGAAGAGAATAAGCGGTATGAATTGTTAGAAGGTATCGGTCAGAAACGAAGCAAGCCAGTTGTGGTTGAAAAAGTAGGCTTGGTCATTCCACAAGAAGCAGCTTCCTTTGTGGATTTTTGCCAGCAGATAGAGGCCAATGAGCATGCTTTTTTGAAATCTTTTGTAGAAAAAACTGAGTGAGAGGTGAAGAGCTTATTGATGATCTTTCTCATTCTTCGTCATAGCTCATGGATTGAGAGAAAGGGAGAATTCTTCCTTTTTTTCATGCTGGATTCTGATATAATAGGAATATGAAAAAAGTCATCGAATTCAAGAATTTTTCTTTTAAATACAATGCGCAGACGGAAGCGACCTTACATGAGATTGATTTGACCATTTTCGAGGGGGAAAAGGTTCTCATTATTGGACCGTCTGGATCGGGCAAGTCCACTCTTGGTCAAGTCTTAAACGGGATTATTCCAAATATCCATAAGGGAACCCATTCTGGAGATTTCGAACTGATGGGGCAGTCTGCTTTCGACCAGTCCATTTACCAAAAATCTCTCTTGGTCAGCACTGTCTTGCAGGATACGGATGGTCAGTTTATTGGGCTTTCTGTTGCTGAAGATATGGCATTTGCACTGGAAAATGACATGGAAACCTTGGCGACCATGAAAGAACGAGTTCATGACTGGGCAGAACGCTTGGAACTAAATGAATTGCTCAACCATCGTCCCCAGGATCTTTCGGGAGGTCAGAAGCAACGGGTCAGCCTAGCAGGGGTCTTGATTGATGAAAGTCCTATTTTGTTATTCGATGAACCTCTGGCCAATTTAGATCCCAAATCTGGACAGGATACCATTGACTTGATTGATCGTTTGCATGAGCAAGAAGGAACGACGACCATCATCATTGAACACCGCTTGGAAGATGTCCTTTACCGACATGTAGACAGAATTGTGCTGATAAACGAAGGGCGTATTTTGTTCAATGGTCATCCAGATCAGCTCTTGCAGACAAGTTTATTAAGAGAAAATGGTATTCGAGAGCCTCTCTATATTTCTACCTTACGAGGCTTAGGTTATCCAATTGAAAGATCTGATAACCTCTCTTCAGTCTGGGAACTTGAACTAGGTTCATTAGAAATGGGCCAACTCCCAAGTGTCAACTTGACAGAAGTGGAAAAGGAAGTCTTGTTGGAAGCTCGCAATTTACAATTCGCTTACTCTGATAAAACCATTCTCTCAGGCATAGATTTAAACATCTATAAGGGGGAACGCTTGGCCATCGTCGGAAAAAATGGGGCTGGGAAATCAACCTTAGCTAAGGCCTTGTGTGCCTTTATTCAACCTGATGGGGAGATATTGTGGCAGGGTAAATCCATTAAGGATGATTCTGTCAAGGAGAGAGCGGAGCGGATTGGCTACGTCCTTCAGAACCCTAATCAGATGATCAGTCAGACCATGATTTTTGATGAGGTAGCCCTTGGTTTACGAATGAGGGGAGTGGCGGAAGAAGAGATTGAGGCTAGGGTCTTCAAGATTTTAGAAGTTTGTGGTTTGTATCAGTACCGTAAATGGCCAATTTCAGCCTTATCCTATGGTCAGAAGAAGAGGGTGACTATTGCCTCTATCTTGGTGCTTCATCCAGAGATTATTCTTTTGGATGAACCAACGGCTGGTCAGGACCAACGTCATTACCAGGAGATGATGGATTTCTTGGATCAACTTAATGCTCAAGGACACACCATTGTGATGATTACCCACGATATGCAGTTGATGTTGGATTATTCAGATAGGGCTATTGTTGTGGTGGATGGACGGATTATCGAAGATGCTAGTCCAGCAGAAATCTTGTCAGATAGTAAGGTCATTGAAGAAGCCAATTTGAAGGAAACATCTATATTCCACTTGGCAGAACGCTTGGCAGTAAATCCACTGGAATTGACTATGTTCTACATGCAGGAAGAAAGGAGAGAGGCATGAGCCAACAACATTTAATTGGTTACCATAAAGGAAGAGGCATTATTTACGATTTGTCTGCTGTTACCAAGCTCTTGTTTTTCCTGATTGTGACAATTCTTGCTATGGTAACTTACGATACTCGTTTGATTGCCTTTATTGCACTATTTTCGCTGGCCTTATTCAAACTATCCGGTATTCGCTATAAGGATGTGTCCCTTGTTCTGCTGTTTACAATTATTTTTGCCTTCTTAAATGCCTTGATGGTTCATCTGTTTGCACCAAGGTACGGAGTAGAGCTCTATGGGGCTGAAACGGTTATCCTTTCTGTTTTTGGTTCCTATTCCTTGACCAGCCAACAGGTCTTTTATCTATTGAACCTGCTCTTGAAGTATTTTTGTACAGTGCCTCTGGCTCTTGTCTTTTTGATGACAACCCATCCGAGTCAATTTGCATCAAGCTTAAATCAGATTGGGGTATCTTATAAGGTAGCCTATGCGGTTAGTTTGACTATGCGTTATATCCCAGATATTCAGGAGGAGTTTTATACTATTCGGATGTCCCAGGAAGCGCGTGGTTTGGAGTTATCTAAGAAGGGCAAGCTAATGGAGCGGATTAAGGGCAATCTAGCTCTGGTTATCCCTTTGATTTTTGGTTCCTTAGAGCGAATTGATACCATTTCAACAGCTATGGAATTGCGACGTTTCGGGAAAAATAAAAAAAGAACCTGGTATAGCTACCAAGCCTTGCAAAGTATTGATTATCTGGTTCTAGCCCTTATTTTTATGCTAATTCTCACTACAATCGGACTTTTATTTGTGAATGGTGGACGTTTTTACAACCCGTGGAGATAGAGAAAAGGAGTTTCGCCTGAAACTCCTTTTACAGTGGTCGTTTATTTGGCATACCAGCCTTCCGTGGAAACTTATTGGGAGTTTCCTTTTTCTTTTCCACAATGGTTAGTGTGCGTGGATCGCCGTTTGGCAATTGATAGTCAACGTTTTCAATGACCTTACCAAAAAGGAGAGTCAGGGCGTTCTTAGCTTGAGCCAATTCGTCCTCAGCGCTAGAGGCTTTGAGGGCAATGAGTTTGCCATTTAGTTTTAAATACGGAATGGTTAGCTCTGATAAGATTTGCATACGTGCAACTGCCCGAGCGGTGACAAGGTCGAATTGGGCACGAAATTGTTTGTCTTGGGCAAAATCTTCAGCCCGCCCATGATAGAAATGAACATTCTCCAAACCCAATTCCTCAGCCAATAGATGCAAAAAATTAATCCGTTTGTTGAGGGAGTCGATGATGGTCACATCTAATTGAGGATAAATGATTTTCATAGGCAAACTTGGAAAACCGGCACCAGCTCCGATGTCTAGTAGGCGGAGGGAATCATTCTGGATGTGTCCTTGTAGAATTGGAGCTATTGAATCATAAAAATGCTTGAGATAGACTTCCTCTTCTTCAGTTATTGCTGTCAAATTGATCTTCTCATTCCATTCCACTAATAGTTGAAAATAGCGATGGAATTGTTGTTTCTGTGTGTCAGTAAGCTGGATGCCTTGGTCCGCCAAGGTCTTATAAAATACTTCAGGTTTCATAGCTTTATCATATCATAAATTGATAGAAAATCAAATTGCAGATGAAACTGCACTCGTGTAATAGAAAGCCCCCACACCCTATTATTCAAGATCTGAATAATAGGGTGTGGGGGCTTTTGTTGTTATTTATTGAAGACTATTGGCCATCAGACCTATTAGTGTTCTCAGTAGCATTTGTCTCAGTAGTAGAATTTTCGGTAATGGTTGGTACACTAGTCGTCTCAGTTTCAACAGTGTTAGAACTAATGACTGTCGAGCTTTCTTGCTGAGTAGTTGATTCTGTAATGACAGAACTACTAGAGGAAGTTGATGTACTCTGTTCGAAATTATTATTACTGTTGTTATTGTAATTGTTGTAATTATAATTATAGTTTGAACTTCTACCACGTACATAGTAAGTTGAGCCATTTCGTGCTAGACCGCTCGGCATAGTCCAGTCAGTTGCGGTGTAATCAGAGTGCATGAAGGTCATCATATTTCGATAGACATCAGAGGCCACGCTTAATCCACTATCCAAAATAGGAGTCTGACGATTGGTGTAGCCAGTCCAAACTGCCATAGCATATTGACTTGAATAACCGACAAAGTTTTCATCTGGAACAACTAAAAAGCTGTTGTATGCTTCTGGCATTTTTGTAAGAACGGCTTGCATTTCTTCATCTGAATAGTTTGAGGTACCCGTTTTACCAGCCATTGGGACTCCAGAGACGGAGGCATTCAAACCATAACTATATGTCATAACAGATTTAAGCATATCGGTCATGAGGAAGGCGGTTTCTTCTGTCATGGCTTGGTGTCCTTCTGGTTGATATTCCTGGACACTGCCATCGCTGAAGATTATCTTGTTAACATATTGCGGTTTATAGTAGATTCCACCATTGGCAAAAGCAGCATAGGCTGCAGCCATTTTTTCGCTACTTGCACCGTATTGTCTATCTGATTCAGAGGTATTACTTGAAATAGCATTTGAATAATGAAGTGATGGGTAATCAATTCCTAGGCTATTCAAGAATTTCAAACTATTTTCCAAACCAGTAGCTTCCAAAGCTTTTACAGCAGTAACGTTACGCGAATATTGAATCGCTGTCTTTATGGAAACATTTCCAAAGTATTGTCGATCCCAGTTGTAGACAGGAGTTGTCGTTCCAGGATAATTGTAAGGTGCATCTAAGATAACATCTGCAGTTGAATTATAGATACCATTTTCAATTGCAGGAGCGTAGTCTGTAATTGGTTTCATAGTTGAACCAAAATCACGGTTCGTCTCAACCGCTTGGTTGGTACCAAAGGAACTATTACTTTGTTGATTACGCGAACCAAGTTGGGCAACGACTTTACCAGTTGTAACATCAATGACAGTAGAAGCAACTTGCATTAAGTCATCAGGATAGTTGACATACATGTCAGTATTGTAAATATTCCAAAGTTGTTGCTGTGCAGCAGGATCTACGTTCGTGTAGATTTCCATACCAGTGGTTAGAAGATTATAGCCTGTTTTAGCTTGAACTTCTTCAATAACTTGCTTCAAATAGTTATCCATATAGGCTGGGTAGGCAGCTTCGTTGGTCAGTGGTTGAAGTCCATCGGTAACAGGTGTTACAATTGCTTGCTCGTACTGGGTATTGTCAATGTACTTTTCTTCAAGCATTTCGCCCAGAACAAGGTCACGACGAGTTTTGGCAGCTTCAGGGTTTGTATAAGGGTCATATTGGTTAGGTGCTTGTGGCATACCTGCCAATAAGGCAAGCTGCGGCAAGGTCAAATCTTTTAAGTCTTTGCCGAAAAATGAGAGGGCTGCAGTCTGCATTCCGTAGTTACCATTGGACATATAGACCTTATTCACATAATAGGTTAGAATTTGTTGTTTTGAATTCTGTCTTTCAAGTTGTACAGCTAACCAAGCCTCTTGGATTTTACGTTTAATATTTTGGTCTTCTACAGATGTAGAGAAGTAGGTCAATTTGATTAATTGTTGATCTAATGTAGACCCACCTTGTAGTCTTCCGCCGGTAATGTTATTTACAAGAGAACTTGCGATTCGGATTACATCAACACCCCTGTGATTAAAATAACGCTGGTCCTCAATAGCAACAATCGCATTAACCAAGTCGGTTGGAATTTCACCTGTTTCGACACTAGAACGTTTTTCAGCTCCTAAGTCAGCAATCAAAGCCCCGTTTTTATCATAAATTTTACTAGAAACAGTAGCAGTCAATGTTTCTTCGGTCAATTTTGGTGCAGTAGAAATCCAGTAGAATGTTACTGCTGCTCCAGCTAAGATGCCTAAGATAGCCATAGATAAAAAGATATTGCCTATAACAATCAGCGTCTTTTTAATGTTTGTAGTTTTCAAAAGAGTCACCACCTAATAATTTATTTTCAACTATTTCCAGATAGGGGAGGCTAGGAAAACCTCCCATTTTTAATGCAAATCCATTTTCTTTTATATAGTTCAGAGGCATAGACTTGCTGCCTTGGTCTACTTGGTAAAAAGAAATTAAATGAATAGCAGGCAATAAAAATGTTTCTTTCAATGTTGAAAAGTGAAGAAGGACAAAACAGATTCCCCCATGTTCTATAACCTGTCTCATGTGTTCGACCTGATGAGCATGAAAATTTTTCATCGGCATAGAAGTTTTTTGCCTGGTTTCTTTTGCTTCAAAGTCAATATAATGTCCCTTGAATACGCCAGAATAATCGGTTGTGGATGCTTGTCTGAAGTAGGCTTCAGTAATTTTGGCACGGCTACGTTTAGGATAATCAACTCTGACAATTTGAACGGGGGTTGGTTTTTTATGTATGACTGCTTTACCATGCGTCAAATAGTAGAGATTACTATCGTTGATTGCCATTTCAAAAGACATACCACGGTTGGCAAAATTAACATGTGGAGAAACAGAGTTTGTTCTATTGTTTTTTTTTCTTATCTGATGGGGATAATTGACCATAGAAGTCCTTCTTGATAAAATAATATCAGCATATTATACCATAATTAGAGAAAAGAGTACAAGAAATGCACACTAAAAGCCTTTTAATAGCGGGTTATAAGCATACAGATCTAGGAATTTTTACAGATAAGGACCCTCGTCTTGCAATTATTAAAAAGGTTATCCGGGCTGATTTGGTTAAATTCTTAGAAGAAGGGGTGGAATGGTGTATATTTTCTGGAAACTTAGGTTTTGAGTTCTGGGTTTTAGAAGTTCTAAAAGAATTGATAGAAGAAGGTTATGAGTGTAAGATTGCCACTATTTTTGCCTTTGAGAATCACGGGCAAAATTGGAGCGAGGCTAATCAAGAAAGGCTTTCTAAGTTTAAGCAAGTGGATTTTGTGAAGTATGCTTTCCCTAGTTATACGAATCCAGGTCAATTTAAAGAATACAATCAATTTTTAGTGGATCATACGGATGGAGCCTATATTTTCTATGATAGTGAAAATGAAACAAACCTGAAATTTCTCTATCATCTAATGGTAATGCAAGAAGAATATAATATAAAAACGCTTACCTTTGATGACTTGAATGAGATGGCTGAAAATTTTTCGAATTTTGAGTGATATGACTTGATTTTTGCCTATTTTTTTTAATATAATAGGTCTAGTGATGTTTTAGAATAGGGAGAGAGAAATGGCCAGTATTATTTTTACAACTAAAGATATTTTAGAAAAAGATTTTAAAACAGAATTTCGAGGATATGATAAAAACGAGGTAAATGATTTTCTTGATGAAATCATGAAAGATTATGATGCTTATGAAGCAATCATCAAGGAATTAAAGGGAGAGATTGCACGGTTGAAAGCCCAGGTAGCTAATTCTCCTAAAGCAGCAACTTCAACTGAGCCAGCTAACGATTTTCTTCAAGCAGAGAGACCTGCCTCGGCAACAAACTTTGACATTCTTCGCCGTCTCAATCGCTTGGAAAAAGAAGTTTTTGGAAAACAAATCGTCCAAGAATAGAGTTTGTATTAATTGTGCAATTTTTGGATAATCGCGTGGTAGGTCTCTACCATGAGGAAAGTCCATGCTAGCACTGGCTGTGATGCCAGTAGTGTTTGTGCTAGGCGAATTCATAAGCCTAGGGACGTCGTATGGCGTTACGGCGGTTAAAATGGCTAAGTCTTTTGATATGTCAAAGTAGACCTGAAAGTGCCACAGTGACGAAGTTTTTATGGAAACGTAAAAAATGGAACGCGGTAAACCCCTCAAGCTAGCAACCCAAACTTTGGTCGGGGCATGGGATGGACGGAAACGAACGGAAATCCTGACTGTTTAGGCAGTAGACAGATGATTATCGAAGGTGGTAGGACCTAGTACCACTGGAACAAAACATGGCTTATAGAAAATTGCATAAATAGGTAGCTAGCTTTGCTAGCTTTTATTATAGAGGAAAAAGATGAAAAAACAATTTGAATTAATTGCGACAGCGGCTGCTGGTTTAGAAGCGGTTGTTGGTCGTGAAATTCGTAATCTTGGTTATGAGTGCCAGGTTGAAAATGGACGCGTTCGGTTTCAAGGGGATGTGAGATCAATAGTTGAAACCAATTTGTGGCTTCGTTCAGCTGATCGCATAAAAATTATTGTTGGACAGTTTCCAGCAAGAACCTTTGAAGAACTATTTCAAGGGGTATTTGGTTTAGATTGGGAAAATTACCTTCCCTTAGGTTGTAAGTTTCCTATTTCTAAGGCCAAATGTGTTAAATCCAAGTTGCATAACGAACCAAGTGTTCAAGCAATTTCCAAGAAAGCAGTTGTAAAGAAATTACAAAAATACTTTTCTCGCCCTGAAGGTGTCCCCTTACAGGAAGTTGGTGCGGAGTTCAAAATTGAAGTATCAATTTTAAAAGATCTTGCAACAGTTATGATAGATACGACTGGATCTAGTTTGTTTAAGCGAGGTTACCGTGTTGAAAAAGGTGGCGCCCCGATTAAAGAAAATATGGCAGCTGCCATTTTACAACTGTCTAACTGGTATCCGGATAAGCCCTTGATTGATCCAACCTGTGGCTCAGGAACCTTCTGTATTGAGGCAGCTATGTTGGCAAAAAATATCGCTCCAGGCTTGAAACGTGATTTCGCCTTCGAAGAATGGCCTTGGGTTGATAATCAGTTGGTCGCGGATTTACGAAAAGAAGCTCAAGTAGCGATAAAAACTGATGTGGTATTGGATATTGCAGGTTCAGACATTGATACTCGTATGATTGAAATCGCTAAGAAAAATGCATTTGCGGCTGGTGTTGACCAAGATATTGTATTCAAACAGATGCGGGTTCAGGATTTACGAACGGATAAAATTAATGGCGTTATTATTTCTAACCCACCTTATGGTGAGCGTCTATTGGATGATGATGCTATTATCACGCTTTATCGTGAAATGGGGCAGACCTTTGAACCATTAGAAACCTGGTCTAAGTTTATTTTGACCAGTGATGAACAATTCGAGAAGCGTTTTGGCAAGCAGGCTGATAAGAAGAGAAAATTATATAATGGTACCTTAAAAGTTGATTTGTATCAATTTTTTGGTCAACGTGTAAAACGTATGATAGCAGAATAGAACGGAGATTATTGTGAACGAAGAACAGAAACAAAAAGGGCTTTCTATTAATGGAGAACCAGTATTAGACTTTGAAAAAGCTAAGGAGTTGACTGTTGAAGAAGCTCTGCGCAAGCATAAAGAAATCAAATCTGGCGTAATTGATACTGATAGTATACTGGATAAGTATATCAAACAGCATCGTGATGAAATTGAAGCTGAAAAATTTGAAACGAAAAAGGTGGTAGCTCCCTTAGTACATTTTGATACTCATTTGGACGATAAGAGTTTGAATGAGGAGACAAAGAACATTGAGGAGATTCTGGTAAAACCAGTTCAGGAGCCTAAGTCTCTAGATGCTAAAGAATCTTTAGATGAGACAGTTATTGTTGTTCCTGCATCGAAAAATGAGGACGTACTCACCTTACCGAGCTCAAATCCGGATGAAGAATCCTATGAAGATGACTGGGGACAAGCTGAGGAAGAGAAGAAAGAACGTAAGAAAAAAATTATTGTGTGGTCAGCTATTGGTGCCTTGTTTGGTCTTTCAATCGTATCTGCTTTTTTATGGATGAATCAATTGAATCAAGGTAGCCAAGGAACATCTAGTTCATCTGCGACAACACAGGAATCTACTAGCCAATCCAGTACCTCTACCTCTTCAACCGCTACTGATGCTAAAGTTGCAGCATTTGATGAGTTATATAAAACATTCTTCACGGATGAAAGTGCTACTAAGTTAAAAAATTCGGAGTTTGGTAAGTTAGAAGAGTTGAAAAAACTTCTAGATGCTTTGGATAAAAATTCAGACGCTTATAAAACTGCAAAAGAGAAATATGACCAGCTTGAAAAGGCAATCGCCGCTGTGACAGAATTGAACAATCAATTTGATAAGCCAGTCCTGGTAAATGGGGAGATTGATACAACTGCTACTGCAAAAGCTACTGCGAATTTAGTAGCCACTACATCAGGTATGAGTTCGGTAGACAGTGTGATTGCATCTGTCGTTAATTTTGGGCGGTCCCAACAAGAAAATGCGACCACTGTTGCTTCATCTGTAACCCCAGCAACTCCAGCTCAATCGACGCCAGCCTCATCTGCTACTGTTGCAACCTCAGAAACAACCCCAGCAGTATCAAGTGGAGGAATTCAAAATGCAGCTACTCAGTTTGGAATCCCAATCCCAGCAGGAGTAGTTCTACAACGTGAATTAAGTCGAGTTCCTTACAATCAAGATCTTATCAATGATGTCAACAACCCGTCATGGACATTTAATCCAGGCATTTTGGAAAATATTGTAGCCATTTCTCAGCAACGTGGCTATATCACAGGTAATCAGTATATTCTTGAAAAAGTGAATATTATTAACGGAAATGGATACTACAACATGTTTAAACCAGACGGTACTTATCTATTTTCAATTAACTGTAAGACCGGTTATTTTGTTGGAAATGCAAGAGGCAATGCTGACGCATTAGATTATTAAGACTGGTCTTAGTTAAGTTGTAATTCTAGTGAATATAAAATGTGAATCGAGGCAAGCAAGAGTTCAATGCTTGCCTTTTGTTATCGTTTCCACTATAATAAAAATTAGTTAACAATAAAGGAGTTTCGCATGAAATACATCGTAAACAACAGCAATGACCCAGCTTATAACATTGCCCTCGAAGCCTATGCCTTCAAGGAATTAACAGATATTGACGAAATTTTTATTCTCTGGATCAATGAACCTGCCATTATTATCGGTAAGCACCAGAATGCGATTCAAGAAATCAACAAGGAATTCACAGATGAAAAGGGCATCCATGTCGTTCGCCGTCTGTCAGGTGGTGGTGCTGTTTACCATGATCTCAACAACCTCAACTACACCATTATTTCAAATAAGGCAGACGAGGGAGCTTTTGACTTTAAAACCTTCTCTAAACCTGTGATTGATACCCTTGCAACACTGGGTGTTGAAGCGAATTTCACAGGTCGTAATGACCTGGAAATCGACGGCAAGAAAATCTGTGGTAATGCGCAAGCCTATGCCAAAGGCCGTATGATGCACCACGGATGCTTGCTCTTTGATGTGGATATGTCTGTCCTCGCAAGTGCCCTCAAGGTCAGCAAGGACAAGATTGAGTCCAAAGGTGTCAAGTCCGTTCGTGCCCGCGTGACCAATATCAACAACGAATTGCCAAAGAAAATGACTGTTTTGGAGTTTAAGGATGCCATCCTCAACCAAATGAAGCAAGAATACCCAGACATGGATGAGTATGTCTTGTCAGAAGATGATTTGGCTCGTATCCAAGAAATCCGTGACAGCCAGTTTGCGACTTGGGATTGGACCTACGGTCAAACACCAGAATACACTGTGGAGCGCAGCGTTCGTTACCCAGCAGGTAAAATCACAACCTACATCAAGGCTGAAAAATCAGTCATCGAATCTATCAAGATTTACGGAGATTTCTTCGGAATTGGTGATGTATCGGACATCGAAGACTTGTTGGTCGGTACTCGTTACGAGTATGCAGATGTGCTTGCAAAATTGCAAGAAATCGACACCGCTCACTATTTCTCTCGCATGACAACAGAAGAAGTAGCAAAAGCCATTGTGGCATAATCTATCAGACTATCCAGGCATTTGGATAGTCTTTTCTTTCGTGAAATTGTTTTCAGTAAGCCCTTTTCACTTGCACATTTTCTATATTATGGTATAATTATTTTCTGTGAGTATCCCTCACTTACTCGTGGCTAGACCATGAGTCATTAGACCAAAAGGAGGAACATATCAATGGCTAAATACGAAATTCTTTATATTATTCGTCCAAACATTGAAGAAGAAGCTAAAAACGCTTTGGTAGCACGCTTTGACTCTATCTTGACTGACAACGGTGCAACAATCGTTGAATCAAAAGCATGGGAAAAACGTCGCCTTGCATACGAAATCAAAGATTTCCGCGAAGGTTTGTACCACATCGTTAACGTTGAAGCTAACAACGATGAAGCTCTTAAAGAGTTTGACCGTTTGTCAAAAATCAACGGCGACATTCTTCGTCACATGATTGTCAAACTTGACGCGTAAGAAGGTAGATTATGATAAATAATGTAGTATTGGTTGGTCGTATGACCCGTGATGCAGAACTTCGTTATACTCCGTCTAACCAGGCTGTTGCGACTTTTACTCTGGCAGTTAACCGCAATTTTAAAAATCAAAACGGTGAGCGTGAAACGGATTTTATCAACGTAGTCATTTGGCGTCAACAAGCTGAGAATTTGGCGAATTGGGCTAAGAAAGGTGCTCTGATTGGTGTTACTGGTCGTATTCAGACTCGTAGCTATGATAACCAACAGGGACAACGTGTCTACGTGACTGAGGTGCTTGCGGATAGTTTCCAACTCTTGGAAAGCCGTACTGCTCGTGAAGGTCAAGGTGGTGCTTATTCAGCTGGTAATTCATTTGCCGCTGGGAATGACTATAACTCACCTTATCAAGCACCTGCACAATCTACACCTAATTTCGCTAGAGAAGAAAGTCCATTTGGAGCTAGTAATCCAATGGATATATCAGACGATGACCTACCATTCTAGGTCTGAAATAATAATATAAAGGAGAACACACATGGCTCAACAACGTCGTGGCGGTTTCAAACGCCGTAAAAAAGTTGACTATATCGCAGCTAACAAAATTGAATATGTTGATTACAAAGATACTGAGCTTCTTAGCCGTTTCATTTCTGAACGTGGAAAAATCCTTCCACGCCGTGTAACTGGAACTTCAGCTAAAAACCAACGTAAAGTAACAACAGCTATCAAACGTGCTCGCGTAATGGCATTGCTACCATTCGTAAACGAAGATTAAAAAAACAGTCCTTGAATGGACTGTTTTTTCATGAGCTCGGAAATTAGAATGCGAATCAAGACCCCAACGGGTCATTTTTTCATGAGCTCGGAAATTAGAAGGCGAATTAAGTCCTTGAATGGACTGTTTTTTCATGAGCTCGGAAAATAGAAGGCGAATTGAGACCCCAACGGGTCATTTTTTCTTGCGCTCTAGAAATGTGCAAAGTGCAATGACAGAATGGACTGTTTTTTCATGAGCTCGGAAATTAGAAGGCGAATTTAGACCCTGACGGGTCTTTTTAGCTTGTGCCCTAGAAACTGGAATGGCGCAACGGCGAGAGTGGGTCATTTTTTAATGAGCTCGAAAGTACGAAAGGGAAAATATGACCAAGACGGATCTTTTTGGCTTGCGCCCTAGAAACTGGAAAGTCGAATCGCCCGTTGTGGCGATTTTTTCTTGCACTCTAGAAATGTGAAAAGCGCAATGACAGAATGGGCTGTTTTTCACGAGCATGAAAATATAAAATCGATTATTAATCTAAACTGAACTTTTTTGAGCTTGTAGGTCAGAAATATGAAAATGTAACAGCAAACTGACTTACTTTTTATTCTATAGTATCTTACATACCTGCAAATGTAAATGTGTAACAAGGAGTCTAAGTGTTCATTTTGTTTCAAAAATAGTTGATTATAAAAGTGTTACTTCATCTGGTAGGGTAATTGTCTCCTTGCCTTGCTTATCCATCACTAAAATGGTTGACGGATAAAAGGGATCGAAGCGACTGTTCAAATCCAAAGCAATGGCATTCTTATAGCCTTCTTGGGAAAAGACCAGCGTAATTTTTCCCTTCCTATTTTTGATTGAAAAGCGGATTACATTTTTTAAGGGAATGACCCCCTTCAAGTAATTATCGATAAAATACCAAAAACTGTCAATAACTTCTCCAGGGAGAGAAGTCACTATTCCGAAACTTGCATATCGTCCATTTGTTTGATTAAAAGCCATCTTTCCTCCTTTATGGTAAGAAAAAAACCTGTAAAACAGGATTTTCTTTTCTAACTTTATCTACTTCGCAGTTCTAAATAGCGTTTGTACCAGATATTGACATAGGCTGTAGAGAAGGGGCCACGTTGATTGTTGATCCAATCAACTAAAATCTTAACATTTTCCTTCAAAATAAAATCAATATCATCTGAATACTTCATAGCCTTGCGATGACGCTCGTATTCGTCCACATCCAAGAGCCTCTTTTCACCATCAGCAAAGACCTTGACATCTAGGTCGTAGTCGATGTACTTAAGAGCTTCGTTGTCTAGAACATAAGGACTAGCAAGGTTACAATAGTATGAAACACCGTTCTCACGAATCATTGCAATGATATTGAACCAGTATTTTTTATGAAAATAAACAATTGCTGGCTCTCTCGTTACCCAACGTCTGCCATCATTTTCAGTCACTAAGGTATGGTTATTGACCCCAATAATAGCATTTTCCGTTGTTTTTAATACCATGGTGTCACGCCAAGTGCGATGAATTTCACCGTCATGTTTATAACTTTGAATAGTAATAAAGTCGCCTTCCTTTGGTAATTTCACTTTGTTACCAACTTTCTACTATTACAATTTATCTTGACTATTATACCATATTTTTTCAACCTAGGCGAAGATTTTTCTCAGAGATATTCACGAAGGGCTGTTTTTATTGCATCAAAATCAAATCCCTTTCGGGCTAAAGCCTGTGTCAAACGTTGTTTCAGCTCATAACCCTCATATTTTCGGTTGTATTTCCGATACTGCTTATCCAACTCCTTGGCAATCAAATCTGCTTCATTCTCTTCATCAGAGGTCAAGTCTAATTGAGCAATGCTTTGTTTGGCAAGCTCATAGGAAAATCCCTTTGTCATCAAGCCCTGAACCAGCTTATCCTGTAAGGCTCGAAGGGGCAATTTAGCTTGGTATTTTCGACATAATTTTTCTGCAACCCTTTCAGCCAACTCTGAAAAATCAACCTCAGCCAGTCCCTCTTCAATTATTGATTTTGAAATTCCCTTCGTCATCAATTTTTGACGAAGCATAGCAGGTCCCTTGTCACCATTCAAGTCATTCTGACGGATATAGGTTTCTACATAGGCTTTATCGTCAATCCACCTATCTTCTTCCAAATTAGCAACTATTTTTAGAGCAGTGGCTCCTGCAATCTCATATTTTTCCAGATAATCAAATACCTCTTTTTTGGTTCTCTGTTTGAAGGAAATGAAATACAGGGCTAAATTTTTCCCATAGGAAAATTGGGCAAAATCCCGAATGGCTCCAAATTCCTCTTCTGTGATGTCCTTGTCCTTACTGAGCATGAAGCGAACAATGGTATCTTCTGTAATATAGGTGTTTTCCTGTCCATCAACTTCTAAGAGATAGAGTCGTTTTTTCTTTTCAATTTTTGTAATTCTCATTCTTTCATTATACAGGAATTTTCGGTAAAATAATAATATGAATTTACAAGTAAACCAACGAATTCCCTTGAAAATCAAGCGAATGGGTATCAATGGTGAAGGCATTGGCTTTTATCAAAAAACGCTAGTCTTTGTTCCGGGTGCCCTCAAGGGAGAAGAAATCTATTGTCAAGTAACCTCTGTTAAACGTAATTTTGTGGAAGCAAGGCTACTGAAAATTAACAAGGAATCAAAATTCCGTGTTAAACCAAGCTGCGACATTTATCAAGCCTGTGGTGGCTGTCAAATCATGCACCTCCGTTATGACAAGCAACTGGACTTCAAGCAAGACCTGCTCCAACAAGCCTTGAAGAAATTTAAGCCAGCAGGCCATGAGGATTACCCCATTCACCCAACCATTGGAATGGATCAGCCAACTCATTATCGGGCTAAATTACAGTTCCAAACCCGTTCATTCAAGGGTCAAGTCAAGGCTGGGCTCTATGCTGAAAATTCCCATCGCCTGATTGGTATTACAGACTGCTATGTCCAAGACAAGGAAACCCAGAAAATTATCAATAGGATTGCTGAACTATTAACGAAACACCGTATCCCTATTTACAACGAGCGGAAGGAGCAGGGCATCCGTACGGTTATGGTCCGCAGGGCCCGTCAATCTGGTCAGGTGCAGGTTATTTTTGTTACCTCCTGTCAGGTTAATCTGACCAAACTAATTGAAGAAGTAACCAAGCAATTTCCTACCATTGTCACTGTTGCATTAAACTGGAATAGACAGAAATCCAGTGATATATACGGAGAAAAAACGGAGATTCTCTGGGGTAAACAGGCCATCGAAGAGGCTGTTTTGGATTATGAATTCTCTCTATCACCTCGGGCATTTTACCAACTAAATCCCCAACAAACGGAAGTTCTCTACGGTGAGGCAGTAAAGGCACTAGATATAATAGGGAATGAGGACCTAATCGACGCCTACTGCGGCGTGGGAACCATCGGCTTTGCCTTTGCCAGAAAGGTTAAGTCTGTTCGGGGGATGGATATCATACCTGAAGCTATCGAGGATGCCAAGGCCAACGCCAAACGGATGGGGCTGACCAATACCCACTACGAAGCTGGGAAGGCAGAAGAGATTATTCCTAAGTGGTACAAAGAAGGCTACCGTGCAGATGCCTTAGTGGTCGACCCCCCTCGGACTGGCTTAGATGAAAAACTCCTCAAAACCATCTTGGAATACAAGCCTGCTAAAATGGTATATGTATCCTGCAATGTTTCGACCCTAGCCAGAGATTTAGTTGAGCTGACAAAAGCCTATAAGGTTGAATACATCCAATCCGTTGATATGTTTCCCCATACTGCACGAACTGAGGCGGTTGTGAAGTTGTCCAAATGGTTGTGAAGAATGAGCTACTTTTGGAAAAAGCAGATAGAAAGGGAATAGTCAATATTCCTCCTATCAATCATTAAGAAATAGTTGCATCAACAAAAAGAATGATAAATAGTTTTTAAGGGCTATCTATCATTCTTTTTAATTTATTGACCTTTGAATTCGTCACTTTTGGATTGCAGTACTCTACAGAAGTGACTTGCTATACAAGTTTCATTTCCAAATCAGTTCAGCTACTAGGCTGTGCTGACAACTTTCACTTCAGTTACTTGTCTGAAAGCTAATTTATTCGACGATAATATTATGATTAAAACCTGCATACTATTCTTTCAGTTCCTGTAGGATGCTTTTAAGTTTGTTTCTATAAGGCTGAATTCCAAGGGGTAATACGGTAAGGAGGAAGTTGGAAAAAGTAAATCAAAGAGGCTGTCTTTCATATAGACGTTAGTAAATTTTAAATAGATATAGATAACATATTGTTAATATATTATTTTTGTTGTAAAATGGGAATAGTAGGAACTATTTGAAAGGAGGACACAGGGATGCTCCAAACAAATGATAAACCACTTTACTTACAGTTGGTAGACACTTTGGAAATTATGATTAGAGATAATATGGAGCCAAATGAGAAGCTTTTTTCTGAACGTGAACTTACGCAGGTTTATGGGGTTAGCCGCATAACTGTTCGTTTAGCTTTGCAAGAGTTAGAAAAACGAGGCTTGGTTTATAAAAAACACGGGAAAGGCACCTATGTGTCTGAAATTTCAAATAGTGCGGTTGATTTATCACAGGCGTATAGTTTTACAGAACAAATGCGTAGGATTGGAAAAATTCCTAGTACAAAGATACTGTCGTTTTCAACAATCTTGGTGACGGATTTTATTGCCCAGCAGTTACAAATTTCACTTGGTAACCAGGTGTTTGAATTAGAACGATTGCGGCTAGCGGACGGAATTCCAATGATGTTAGAAAGAACTTATGTTCCAGTAGAAATCTTTCCTCAGTTGAGCAAGGAACGATTGGAGGAATTGCCGCTGTATGAAATATTTTTTGAAGACTATGGTCAGCAGATCCGACTTGCGGAAGAGGAATTTTACGCTAGTATTGCTTTGGACAATGAAGCAAATCTTTTGAGGATACCAAATAGTAGCCCGGTTCTTCATTTGATTCGTAAGACTTATAATGATAGAAATAGGCTGATTGAATTTACCTTTAGTATAGCTAGAGGTGATCAATTTAGGTACAAGGTAAGTCACCAAGGACCAAAGTAGGTATGGGTTTTATGTCAAAATGAATTAATAAGTCAAGCTACTTCCAAAGTTCGGGGTAACTTTGGAGTTCATTAGGGTTAAAGTAGAAAAAAATTGTCGCTTCAATAATCTTACTGAAACTTGAAAACCTCTACTAGATGCTTTTATGCCTGAATTTACTCAAGCAGTCCTATTTTTATAGTTCCTTGTCTGAATGCTAATTTGTTCGACTAATGGTATTAAGTATGTATTGGAAGATAATAGCTTATCATCACGTAGACAATAGACGGTGAATTCCCCTTTTTACGACAATAAAAAAGCAGTCAGGAAGACCTTGTTTGAGGATGCTCGACTGCTTTTTATCTGTAAATGTGATTATCTGTGGTTTGCTGTTATTTCAAATTTATAATATTTCCAATGTTTGTAGGTTTCAGTGTACTCAAGGACCTCACCGCTAGCGCTATGGGTGGTTGTTTTAATTTGTAGCACAGTAGGCTCGTTTTCCTTCAATTTTAGACCGGCTACAACCTCACTAGGACTTGGACTGACAATCTCATTTGTTTCCACAAAAGGTTCTTCAAAGAGATGCAGGTTGAAATCAATTTTGAAGCGTTGGTAGATCGATTGGAAATGTTCTAAAGGTGCATCAGGCATGTGAATGTAACGCTGAGGAATATAGGAATTATGAAAAATATATGGTTCATTATTCGCGTAACGGACACGAACAATTTTGTAATAGAAATCATTCTTATCAAGATTTAGTTTTTCTAAGATTGTCGCATCGTTACCTTTTTCACATGATAGAACATCAACTTTTTCATTTTCTAATGATACAACTTCTACATCTGAAAATTCAACAAGGCGTCCCTTGCGAGAACGTGATACAAATGTCCCCTTACCTTGTTGACGGATGAGGTAGCCGTCTTTTACAAGCTCATTAACAGCACGGATAACTGTGATTGAGCTAACGTTGTAAAGTTTAGTCAATTCTGATTCTGTATAAAATTTGTCGCCATTTTCAAATTTTCCAGAAATGATTTGTTGGCGCAAATCATTTTGTATGAGTTGATACTTTGGTACTTTCATTACTATAACTTCCTTTCTACTTATTAGTATACTAAATCATCCTTGATAAATCAAAGGAATTGGCTAAAAAATATAAAAAAATGTGTTATGAAAACGCATTAGAACGGGATATTTTGGCTATTTGTAAAAAAATTACAAAAAATTTTCAAAAAAGACTGGACATAACCACTGGAAAATGTTAATATAATAACAGATAAGAAAACGGTTACGAAAAAGGAGCCAATATGAATGAATTTACG
Organism: Streptococcus suis; assembly: GCF_024509555.1. Taxonomy (GTDB): domain Bacteria; phylum Bacillota; class Bacilli; order Lactobacillales; family Streptococcaceae; genus Streptococcus; species Streptococcus suis_AD. The sequence continues at coordinate 28,965 of NZ_JAMWEL010000014.1, read as the reverse complement.
ATAAAAGATGACTTTTATTTAAATGGTAAATCCTTTAAGATATTATCAGGAGCCATTCATTATTTTAGGGTTCATCCTGATGATTGGTACCATTCTTTATTTAACCTTAAAGCTTTAGGTTTTAATACAGTTGAAACCTATGTTCCTTGGAACTTGCATGAACCTAAGAAAGGCGAGTTTTCATTTGAAGGAATACTAGATATCGAGCGATTCTTGGGAATTGCTCAGGAACTAGGGCTTTATGCAATTGTTCGTCCTTCCCCCTATATTTGTGCAGAGTGGGAGTGGGGTGGTTTGCCCGCTTGGCTGATGACGGAAGAGCTTCAAGTACGCTCGAGTGATCCTGTATACTTGAAGCACCTAGATGAATATTACGCTTCTCTTCTTCCTAAATTAGCCAAGCTCCAACTCTCGCAAAATGGAAACATACTAATGTTCCAGGTTGAAAATGAGTATGGTTCCTATGGTGAAGAAAAAGAGTACCTAAGAGCAGTTGCTGAATTGATGCGTAAATATGGCCTGACAGCTCCGCTATTTACCTCAGACGGACCATGGAGAGCTTGCTTGAGAGCAGGCAGCATGATTGCGGATGATATCTTGGTAACAGGAAATTTTGGTTCGAAAGCCAAGGAAAACTTTGCCATGATGCAAGATTTCTTCGATGAGTATGATAAGAAATGGCCACTCATGTGTATGGAATTCTGGGATGGTTGGTTTAACCGTTGGGGTGATGAAGTCATTCGACGGGATCCAGATGAGCTAGCTCAAGCAGTCATGGATTGCATAGAATTAGGATCAATTAACCTTTATATGTTCCATGGTGGAACCAACTTTGGATTCATGAATGGTTGCTCGGCTAGAGGTCAAATCGATTTGCCGCAGGTTACATCTTATGACTACGATGCAATTCTAGATGAGGCTGGTAATCCTACCAAGAAATTCTATGCCTTGCAAAACTTAATGAAAGACAAATATCCTGAACTGGAGTATTCAGAACCACTGATTAAGGAAGCCAAAGCCTTTCCGTCAGTAAGTTTGAAAGAAAAAGTTAGTCTATTTGCGACACTAGAAAATGTAAGCGATTGCCATAAATCGTTCTATCCGCAGAATATGGAGTTCCACGGTCAATCAACAGGCTATATCTATTATAGGACTCAGCTTGAAAAAGATAAGATTGATGCAGAACGCTTTAGGGTTGTGGATGCACGAGACAGGATTCAAGTTTATGCTGATGGGAAACTGGTCACGACACAGTATCAAACTGAGATAGGTGAGGATATTGAATTACACCTTGAAAACCGACAAACAGAAGTTTCTATCTTGGTTGAAAACATGGGTCGTGTCAATTATGGACATAAATTAACGGCACCAACTCAGTCCAAAGGGATTGGTAGAGGAGCTATGGCAGACCTTCATTTTATCGGTAATTGGGAAACCTATCCATTGCCATTAAATGATATATCTGGTCTTGATTTCACACAAGAGTGGAATGAGGGGCAACCAGCCTTCTATCGCTACCAATTTGAATTGGATGAATTGGCGGATACCTACCTTGATATGACAGGGTTTGGTAAGGGTGTTGTATTTGTAAATAATGTTAATATCGGACGTTTTTGGGAAAAAGGACCAATCCTTTATCTCTATATACCAAAAGGATACTTAAAGAAAGGAGAAAATGAAATAGTCGTCTTTGAGACGGAAGGAACATATAGAGAAAGCATTACCTTTTCACAAGAACCCATCTATAAAGAAATATAAAAGGAGAACGAGTATGGCAATTATTGCTACACGTATTGATGGTCGTTTGATCCACGGTCAAGTTGCTAACCTATGGACTACCAAATTAAATATCGGTCGTATCATGGTTATTGACGATGCTGTTGCTCAAAACGACATTGAAAAACAAGGATTGAAATTAGCTTGCCCACCGGGAGTAAAATTATCTATTTTACCAATCGAAAAAGCAGCTAACAATATCAAAGAAGGTAAGTATGATAGTCAACGTCTTTTGATTGTTGCTCGTCGCCCAGAAAACTTCCTTCGTTTGGTTGAATATGGAGTTGAATTGGCAGAATTGAACGTAGGTAATATGTCTCAATCACCAGAAACTCGCTCTGTAACACGTTCTATCAACGTTGTAGATAAGGACATTGCAGATTTCGATGCCTTGGTTGCTAAAGGAGTGAAATTGATTGCTCAAATGGTACCAGGTGACACACCAAAAGACTTTATGCCACTCTTGGATAAAGTTAGATAATTTTCGGATATTTTTGAAAAATTTTAAAGGAGGATCACTATTATGCAATGGTGGCAAATATTACTTCTAACGCTCTACTCTGCTTATCAGATTTGTGATGAGTTGACAATTGTATCGTCAGCTGGTTCACCAGTCTTCGCAGGGTTCATCTCTGGTTTGATCATGGGTGACATGGCAACTGGTTTGACAATTGGAGCGGCACTTCAATTGATGGTACTCGGTGTAGGTACCTTCGGTGGTGCATCACGTATCGACGCAACTTCTGGTGCGGTTCTTGCGACAGCTTTCTCAGTTTCACAAGGAATTGATCCAGAACTTGCCGTATCAACTATCGCAGTACCTGTAGCAGCACTTCTTGTTTATACAGATATTGCTGGTCGTTTCTCTACTACTTACTTCGCACACCGTGTAGATGCTGCGGTTGAAAAATTTGACTATGCAGCTATTGAACGCAACTACTTGCTTGGTGCTATTCCATGGGCGGCATCTCGTGCACTTCCTGTTTTCCTAGCACTTGCATTCGGTGGTGAATTTGTAAACACAATGGTTACTGCTATCCAAGAATATCAATGGATTGCTAACGGTTTGACTCTTGCAGCACGTATGCTTCCAGGTCTTGGTTTCGCTATCTTGCTTCACTACCTTCCACTTAAACGCAACCTTCACTACTTGGCAGTAGGTTTTGCCCTTACAGCTATGTTGACAGTTCTTTATGGTAACGTAACAGCTTTGGGTGGTGCAGTTTCAGGTATTGTAGGCTCATTGAATGGCTTGCTTCCAGAAGATGCAGCGCTTAGCTTCACAAACAACTTCAAAGGCTTGTCTATGATTGGTATCGCTATTATCGGTGCATTCCTTTCAGTATTGCACTACATCAATAGCCAAAAAGTAGCAGTGGTTGCTCCATCAAATTCAGAAAGTGGGGAAATTGACGATGACGAAATCTAATTACAAACTAACAAAAGAAGATTTTAATCAGATTAACAAACGTAGCTTGTTTACCTACCAGCTTGGTTGGAACTACGAGCGTATGCAGGGTTCTGGTTACCTTTACATGATCTTGCCACAGCTTCGTAAAATGTACGGAGATGGCACACCTGAATTGAAAGAAATGATGAAATTGCATACGCAATTCTTCAATACTTCACCATTCTTCCATACCATCATCACAGGTATTGACTTGGCATTGGAAGAAAGCGACGGTGTTGCTTCTAAAGATGCGGTTAACGGTATCAAGACTGGTTTGATGGGTCCATTTGCACCGATTGGTGACTCAATCTTTGGTTCATTGGTTCCAGCAATCATGGGTACTATTGCAGCAACATTAGCTTCTGATGGTAACCCAATTGGTATCTTCCTTTGGGTAGCAGTTGCAGTAGCATATGACATCTTCCGTTGGAAACAGTTGGAAATTGCCTACAAAGAAGGTACTAAACTCATCACAACTATGCGTGATAAGTTGACTGCCCTTGTTGATGCTGCATCAGTAATGGGTGTCTTCATGATGGGTGCTTTGATTGCGACTATGATCAACTTTGAAGTATCTTGGGCTCCAGCAATTGGTGAGAAAACAATCGATATCCAAGACTTGCTTAACTCAATCTTCCCACGTTTGGTACCTGCTATCTTCACAGGCTTTGTATTCTGGCTCCTTGGTCGTAAAGGTATGACTTCTACTAAAGCTATCTTGATTATCATCGCACTTGCAGTTGGACTTTCTGCTATCGGTCACTTCGTATTCGGTATGGCGTAAGATATGGCTAAGAATTTAATTTTAGTAAGTCACGGTCTCTTCTGTGAAGAGTTGAAGAAATCTACTGAGATGATTATGGGTCCTCAGGAAAATATTTTCACAGTTGCTCTTTTGCCAGAAGACGGTCCAGAAGACTTCCAGAAAAAATTTGAAGATATAGTTGCTGATTTAGAAGACTTTGTAGTATTCGCTGACTTGTTGGGTGGCACACCAGCCAATGTTGTTTCACGAAAACTGATTGACGGTGGACAGTTTGACCTCTATGCAGGTATGAATATGCCAATGGTTATCGGTTTCTTGAACGGTGTCCTACTTGGTGAAGCAGTAGACTATGTTGGATTTGGTACAAGCAACCTTGTCCACGTCAACAGCCTATTAACAAGTGATGAGGATGATGAAGATGAGTGAAAAACTCCAGTGGAGTTTTTCAGCCCGAGCCTGAAAACTAGAGAGCGAGGACTCTTCGAAAGTTCTCAATCAGATTAGAAAGGCTAGTCAGCTATATAAAAAGGCTTTAAGTATCCTGAGGGGAAGCAAGTTGATTGCCTCCCCTCATTTGATGTTGTGAGGAAAAGCGATGATTGAAGTAAAAGATTTTGGTGCACAAGCGAAGCTTTATTGCTTGAAAAATAAGAATGGCATGCAGGTCACTCTGACTGATTTTGGTGCCAGAGTGGTGGAAGTGCTCTTGCCAGTAGAAGAAAATGGTGGTTTACGGAATGTCAGTTTGGCAGCAGGGTCGGATGATGATTATCGTAAGACAGACTTGTACCCTGGTTCAACTATTGTCCCAGTAGCGGGGCGTATTTCAGGAGCCCAGGCTGAGATAAAGGGAACCAGTTATCAGTTCACAGAAAATGAGCCAGGTCGCACCCTGCATGGTGGAGTTGACACGGCAAATGAACAATACTGGGATATTGCTCTTGACCATGAAAAAAATCAAGTGACCTTTGGGATTGTCCTAAAGGACGGTTTCAATGGTTTTCCAGGAGATGTGAGGGTTGAGGCAATTTATGGTCTAACTGACCAGAACGAGTTGACGGTGGATTATCGAGCGGTGTCAAGCAAAGACACGATTTTCAATCCGACCAATCACATCTATTTCAACTTAACAGGGGATTTTCAGCAGTCCGTGGCTGAGCATGAAATTCGAATTGCGGCCAATCGCTATGCTCCGCTTGGTGAGGATAATCTGCCAACAGGTGTCTTAGAGGATGTGACGGGGACGCCGTTTGACTTTAGAGAGGGAGCCAAATTTGCTCAGGGTTTTGACAGCCAGCACCCTCAGAATATCCTTGTGAAAGGTTACGACCATCCATGGCTTTTGGAGCAAGTGGAGGTTCCGGTTGAAGTTAGTAGCTCAGATGGGAAAATAAGTCTGCGCGTGCGAACCAATCAGCCATCAGTGGTTATCTACACCTACAATTATCCTGTTGAAGCTTTGGCTGCCTACCATGGTGCCTTTAGCTTGGAATGTCAGGCTCTGCCAAATGCTTGCAACCTAGATGACTTTGGTTCTATTTTGCTAGAAAAAGATGAGGAATTCTTGTCTGAAACAGTTTATCAATTTACTTGGTAAGAAGGAGAGGCTCTAACTGTGTTGCAGTTAGGGTTTTCTTGTGTTTTCCAGAAAATATGGTATAATAAACCGGTGTGTTTCAAACGAAGCAGACGAAAGAGGAAAATAATGACGAAAGAACAAGAATTTTTAAAAGAATTTGAGGCCTGGGTCAATACACAGGTTATGGTAAATGAGATGGCGGTGGAAGAAAGCCGTCGTGTATTGGAAGAGGATAAGGATGAGCGTGCAGCGGATGCCTACATCCGTTACGAAAGTAAGCTAGATGCCTATCGCTTTATCCAAGGAAAATTTGCTAACTATCATGCAGGCAAAGATTTCCATGATTTACCAGATGGCTTATTTGGCCAAAGACATTATTAAAGAGAGGACAAAAATCTTGGCAAAGAAAAATGTAAATCGTAAGAAACAATTAAAAAAACAGTTGGCAGACTTGAAGCGTGCAGGGCGTGTGGGGGTTGCTACAGCGCGTGAGGTTGTTGAAACTGTCGCTCATAAAACAGAAACTGTGGTGGAGAAGGCTGTTGAACAGGTGAAAGAAGTTGTAGCAGAAGTGACTACATCATCGACTTCATTGGAAGACTTTTTGGCACTTCCAGACTTGGAAGGTATTGCGGCAGCACGTTTGGAAACCTTCTACCAAGCAGGTATTCAATCTGTGGCTGATTTTGCAAACCATACAGAAAAAGAGCTTTTGGCTCTTAAAGGTATCGGTCCTGCAACTATCAAGCAGTTGAAAGAAAAAGGGATTGAGTTGAAAGCTTAAATCCCTTGCTTTTTAAGGTGCAATTTGTTACAATAAAGCCATTCAGAGGTGTTTTGATCTCCATTTGTCACAGGAAGCGGTGGTACTGAGAAATCCGCACAAATGTCAAAACTGGTTGCTGATGATGTGAATCGAATAAGCAAAGTGCAGATAATGTATCTGAACAAGGGTGGTACCGCGGAATAACTTCGTCCCTGTCTAGCAAGTCTAGGCAGGGATTTTCATTTGGAAAGGAGAAGATATGTTACATCATGTTGAAATTTACGTTTCTGACTTGGAAACTTCGCGTGCATTTTACGATTTTCTTCTGACCAAGCTGGGCTACTCGCTCTATCAGGAGTGGGAGGACGGGCTATCTTATAAAAAAGCAGAGCAGTACCTGGTCTTTGTCCAAACACCACAGGATTTCCTAGAGCCAGGTTATCACCGTTGCCGTACTGGGCTCAATCATCTAGCCTTTCATGCGGGAACACCTGATGATGTTGACCAATGGCGGAAGGAATTTTTGACCAGACGAGTCAAACTTCTCTACGACGACCGCTATCCCCACGCAGGAGGACCAGACCACTATGCCCTTTATCTGGAAGATCCGGATGGAATTAAGATAGAGTTGGTGGGGGAGGCAAGATGAATCTAATTATTATTGGAGCACAAGCTTCTGGCAAGATGACCGTTGGGCAGGAAGTTGCGAAATTGACAGGGATGACCCTCTTTCATAATCACGATTCGATTGATTTTAGCCTACGTTTTATTCCTGAATTTTCTGAGGATATGTTTGACCTCAATACACGTATTACATTTGCTGTTTACGATGTGTTTGCTAGGTCAGGCCGCCCACTAATCGGAACTGCCTTGATTAATTTTAAAAATCTCATAGAGGTTCAATTCCTTACAACTGTTCAGACGATTTTTCATTATCATGGTCAGGAAATTTTATTTGTTGAGTTGGAAACTGCTTTGGAAGAACGTCTGCGGCGTAATCGAACAGAAAATCGACTTACCCATAAACCTTTGAAACGACACATTGAAGTTTCAGAGGCTGAGATTCTCTCTACAGCTGATACATGTCAATATACCTCATTAGGCATTCCAGAGGGCATTCAGCATTATCTCAAAATTAATAATACCCACCTTACTGCTAATGAAGTTGCTCAACTGATTATCCAAAAAATGGAGGAGCTTGAGCAAGAACAAACGAAATAGCCAGCCCAAGGACTGACTATTTCTAGGAGATTATATGAAAAAGAAAAGTTTTGCTATTTCTAGCTTGAGGATAGTATAAACCAATTTTCTTAAAAAATACTAAAGGAGAAAAACTAATGTCAAAAGAATTATCACCAAAATACAATCCAGCCGAGGTTGAGGCTGGTCGTTACCAAACTTGGTTGGACCAAGATGTTTTTAAGCCGTCAGGCGATGCGGAGGCTAAGCCTTATTCTATCGTCATTCCACCGCCAAACGTAACTGGTAAGTTGCACCTGGGACACGCTTGGGATACAACCCTTCAAGATATTATCATCCGTCAGAAGCGGATGCAGGGATTTGATACCCTCTGGCTTCCAGGTATGGACCATGCGGGGATTGCTACTCAGGCTAAGGTTGAGGAACGCTTGCGGGAGCAAGGCGTGACCCGTTATGACTTGGGTCGTGAAAAATTCCTCGAAAAAGTCTGGGAATGGAAGGATGAGTATGCAGCGACTATTCGTGAGCAATGGGGCAAGTTGGGTCTGTCTTTGGACTACCAACGTGACCGCTTCACGCTGGATGAAGGTTTGTCAAAAGCTGTTCGCAAGGTCTTTGTAGAACTCTACAAAAAAGGCTGGATCTACCGTGGCGAATTTATCATCAACTGGGACCCAGCGGCTCGCACAGCCCTTTCTGACATCGAGGTTATTCACAAGGATGTCGAAGGTGCCTTCTACCACATGAATTACATGTTGGAAGATGGTTCACGTGCCCTTCAAGTTGCGACAACTCGTCCTGAAACCATGTTTGGTGATGTTGCGGTTGCGGTTAACCCAGAAGACCCACGTTACAAGGACTTGATTGGTAAAAACGTTATCCTGCCAATTGTTAACAAGTTAATTCCAATCGTTGCGGATGAACATGCAGACCCAGAATTTGGTACGGGGGTTGTGAAAATCACACCTGCCCACGATCCAAATGACTTCCTTGTCGGTCAACGCCACAATCTGCCACAAGTCAACGTGATGAACGACGACGGTACCATGAACGAGTTGGCAGGCGAATTTGTAGGTATGGACCGTTTTGAAGCTCGTAAGGCAACGGTTGCTAAGTTGCAAGAACTGGGAGCCCTTGTGGAAATCGAAAACCGTGTGCATTCTGTTGGACACTCTGAACGTACAGGTGTTGTAGTCGAGCCACGCTTGTCAACTCAATGGTTTGTTAAGATGGACCAATTGGCCAAGAATGCCATTGCCAACCAAGATACAGTTGACAAGGTAGAATTTTATCCACCACGTTTCAACGACACTTTCCTACAATGGATGGAAAATGTACACGACTGGGTTATCTCGCGTCAGCTTTGGTGGGGGCATCAGATTCCAGCATGGTATAACGAATCTGGCGAAATGTACGTCGGAGAAGAGGCTCCAGCAGGTGACGGATGGGTACAGGATGAGGATGTCCTAGACACCTGGTTCAGCTCTGCCCTTTGGCCATTCTCAACCATGGGCTGGCCTGACGAAAATGCGGCGGACTTCCAGCGTTACTTCCCAACTTCAACATTGGTAACGGGCTACGACATTATCTTCTTCTGGGTGTCACGGATGATTTTCCAATCGCTTGAGTTCACCGGCCGTCAGCCATTCAAGAACGTGCTGATCCACGGTTTGATCCGTGACGAAGAAGGTCGCAAAATGTCCAAGTCGCTTGGAAACGGGATTGACCCAATGGATGTCATCGAGAAATACGGTGCGGACGCTTTGCGTTGGTTCCTGTCAAACGGCTCTGCCCCTGGTCAAGATGTTCGCTTCTCTTATGAGAAGATGGACGCGTCTTGGAACTTCATCAACAAGATTTGGAACATTTCCCGCTATATCCTCATGAACAATGAAGGCTTGACCTTGGATGCGGCGCGTGAGAATGTTGCCAAAGTCGCAGCTGGCGAGGCTGGCAACGTGACGGACCGCTGGATTCTCCACAACCTCAACGAAACCATTGCCAAAGTCACTGAAAACTTTGACAAGTTCGAGTTTGGTGTGGCTGGTCACATTCTCTACAACTTCATCTGGGAAGAGTTCGCCAACTGGTATGTGGAGCTGACCAAGGAAGTTCTTTACAGCGACAACGAGGCTGAGAAAGTCATGACCCGCTCTGTCCTTCTCTACACGCTGGACCAAATCCTTCGCCTCCTCCACCCTATCATGCCGTTTGTGACGGAAGAAATCTTCGCCCAGTACGCAGAGGGCTCTATCGTGGTGGCAGCTTACCCTGTTGTCAACTCAGCCTTTGAAAACGCTGAAGCTCACAAGGGAGTGGAAAGCCTCAAGGATTTGATTCGTTCGGTGCGAAATAGCAGAGCAGAAGTGAATGTTGCTCCATCTAAGCCGATTACCATCTTGATTAAGACGGCAGATAGCGAGCTTGAAACCTTCTTCAAGGCAAATGAAAACTACATCCGCCGCTTTACAAATCCAGAACAGTTGGAAATCAGCTCAAGAATTGCTGCACCAGAATTAGCCATGTCAGCCGTTATCACCGGTGCTGAAATCTTCTTACCACTAGCCGACCTCCTCAACGTCGAAGAAGAGTTGGCTCGACTAGACAAAGAATTGGCCAAGTGGCAGAAAGAACTAGACATGGTCGGCAAAAAACTCAGCAACGAACGCTTCATCGCCAATGCCAAACCAGAAGTCGTTGAAAAAGAAAAAGAAAAACAAGCCGACTACCAAGCTAAATATGATGCGACAGTAGGACGGATTGAAGAGATGAAAAAGTTGGGGAAGTAGGATAGAATAATTATGAAAACGTTAGCAAATGCTAGCGTTTTTTGGTATAATTGATAGGTAATAAGAATAAAAGGAGTTTTTTATGCCTACAAAATTGGAAACAATTTTCAATAAGATAGAAAATGATATATGTGAAATTAAGGAAGAACAGGATTATATAACAGAATCAGCTGCTTTTTCACATTATTTCCTTAGACTAAAGTTTGGTATTGATGATGAAACTGCTAAAGAGTCTCTAACTGATGGGGGATATGATCATGGTATAGATGCTATCTATATTGAAAATAGCAATATAAATACTATACACTTTTTCCAATTTAAATTTCCAAAATCGCTCAATGGAATTTCTAGTGGATTTACTGATGATGAGATTGTAAAATTGTGTAAAGGTGTTGAAGATTTTCTCACATCAACTGAATTAGATGACAATTGGAATTCATATTTAAAAGATAAGCATAGAATAATTCGTGATATTGAAGATTATAAAATAAAATTGTGGAATGTTAGATTTTCCACAGCCAATATATTAGATTATTCAAAATCACATTTTGATAAGACTATTGAAAGTATAAAGGCTAAGACACTTAATGATTGTTCATATGAAATTGTTGGAGCTAAGGGAGTCTGTGATCTTTATGAAGAAAAATTTGGTAATAACTATCCAGATATTGATATAAAAACCATGTCAAGTATACAGACATTTGAATCCGATACTGGGGTATATAAATCAATTTCTTTCGTTACATCTATATTTGATTTATATTCATCAGTAAAATCTGTCAAAAATAATATTTTTGACGGGAATGTTAGATTTTACAATAATAAGACTTCAGTAACAGAATCGATAAGAAAAACTTTAGTAGATGAACCGGAAAACTTTATACTATATAATAATGGAATTACTATCATTACATCTAAAGCTAACTATTTACAAATGAAAGGTAAATATAGTTTAAAGTCTGCAAGTATAATTAATGGTGCACAAACAGTAGGAGCAATTCTTAGTGTTTTAGATGAATATAAAGATGATGCTGAGAATAGATATTCAGAATCTCCTATTTTAGTAAGAATCATTGAAATCGATCCAAATATTAACCTTATAAACAATATTGTTTATTCTTTGAATACCCAAACTAAGATGTTTAGTTCATATTCAATTAGTAATGATACCAGGTTAAAAGAAATTCAAGAGCAGATTGATAAAGAAACAGAATATTTTTTAGAGATTAAGTATAATGAATTTGCCCACTTTAAATCTTTGGGAAAAACTTCAAAATTGAAAAAAAATAAAATTGATACTGAAAAGCTATTTCAATATTATGTAGGATATTATAATACTGATGGTCAAGCATATAAAGCAAAACTATCTAAGTCAGATTTAATTGAGGATGAAAAGTTGGTTAATAATGTTCTAGATCAGATAGACTTGAAAAAATATTTGGAAGCACATGAGACCTATAGAGAAGTAAATAAAGTAATCTCGGCTTTTCGTAAACATAATAATACAACTATTAATACTTCAAACGAGATACTTGATATTTTATCAGTTAACGAAGATGGTTTGGATGAATATAAATTTATTAATACGGCAGATATTTTGATACTATTCACTACACATATAGTTAAGGAAAAAAATAAGGATTTAGATAATAGGCAAGCAGTAATTCAAGCCATTGAGATTATAAAACCAATTATTTTAGAGGAAGAGAAAAAAACAAGGAAAGCTTTATCTACATATACAAAATCAAAAAATATTTTTGAAAAGGTTAAAAATTCCGCATATAAAAGTTAATTTATACAATTCTTTGTCCTCCTATAACTATATTATAAGTAAGGTTGGAAAAGTTAATGATCAGTCTTTCTCTTGAAAATTGAATAATATAAAATGGTTTAGAATCAACGTTTTTTTATGACTTTACTCTAAGCCATTTTATATTTATAAGTCTTTCTAAATCCTCGTTTTTTGATGGAAACTCCGAATATGATGGAATATTGCTATAGTGAGTATTGTCAAATAATTTAGAGGGATATAGATAATGCCCAGCCTAAAAAGGCTGGGTTTTGTGATATAATAAAGCTAGAAATTCAAACAGGAGGAGTCTATGCAAGCAACTTACAATATTGATAATCCCAATCTTTCCTACGAAGCCAAGCAAGAACTCTGGGAAACTGGTTTTGGTCTGCAAAAAGTGGATGGGTTGGCTCCGTCTGTTTACATGGAAGCGTTGGCTGATAGGCAAGCTCGTGGAGAGTACACCTATGAGCAGGTGTACGAGGAGATTACGAAATACCACCAGTCAACTGATGCCAGTACACAAGAGGCAGACCTTGTCTCTCTCCGAATTGTTGAAATGCTCTCTCAAAATGGTTTTAGCCTCCGACCAATCACTCTCTTACATATCCACAAAGAACTCTTTCACGATATTTTTGACAGCAGTATTCCAGTTGGTGAGTATCGAACGGTCAACATTACAAAAAATGAGTTAGTCTTAAAAGGTGATACAGTGATTTATTCAGATTTTCCATTGATCGCCGCCACTTTGGATTATGATTTCCAGCAAGAAAAAGATTTTTCTTATGCTGGCTTAGATAAACAAGCCATTGTTGCTCATATCCAATCCTTTATCTCAGGTATCTGGCAAATCCATCCATTCCGAGAAGGGAACACTCGAACAATCACCGTATTTCTCATCAAATACCTTCGCTCACTTGGTTTCGAAACTGACAACGAACCTTTTCAAAAACATGCCAAATACTTCCGAGATGCCCTTGTACTTGACAATGCTAAGTTAGTAAATAAACGCTCAGACTTTTTAACCGCCTTTTTTGAAAATCTCCTCTTGAACGGTCAGAATGATTTATCAAGTGAGAGGATGTACGAGGAGTTGGGGGGGTGTTGAAGATTGAAAAATAAGTGAATGTACCCAGCCTTAAAAAGGCTGGGTTTTGTGGTATAATAGTAATGATACCATTTGCAAGAGGTAAGATATGAAATACATAGATTTATTTGCGGGAGCTGGTGGACTTTCCTTAGGGTTGCATAAGGCGGGTCTCACGGGAGTATTTGCTGTTGAGCGAAATAAAGATGCATTTGAAACCTTAAAGTATAATTTGATTGACAAAAAATCCCATTTTGAATGGCCTGAATGGTTGGATCAAAAAAATTGGGATATTTTAGAATTATTGGAAAAACATTCTTTGGAATTGTCGAATTTAAAAGGGAATGTTGATTTAGTTGTGGGGGGGCCACCTTGTCAAGGATTCTCCATGGCAGGAAAACGTCAGAATAATGATGTGCGTAACCAACTAATGCATTCATATATAGAAATTGTTAGACTGGTTCAGCCTAAATTTTTATTCTTTGAAAATGTTCAGGGATTTACCGTTGATTTTAAAGGTGAAGACACTTTAAAGAATTACTCTAATATTTTGTTGGATGAATTAAAAAATCTGGGGTACAAGGTGGAATGTCAAATAATTACGATGTCTGAATTTGGTGTCCCACAAAACAGAAAAAGGTTTATTCTATTCGCTTCAAAGGATAAACTGAGAAAGTCGTTCTTTGACATGTTAACATACAATAGAGATGGTTTTTTAAAGGACCGCAGACTAAAATTACCAATCACAGTCTCTCAGGCTATAGATGATTTGAAATACGAACATGGAGTTGTGGACAGTCAGGACACTAAAAACTTTAAAAACGGCACATATGGGAAAGTAAATTCTTCATACCAACGATTAATGAAAAAAAATATTGGCAAAAAATCTATACCTGATAGTCATCGTTTTGCGAAACATAGAGAAGAAACGGTAGAATTATTTGAGAGGTTGATGCAAGCTAGTGAAAAGGTTCTTCGAATCACTCCTCAAATGGATATGGTTGAAGGTTTGAAAAAACGAGGAGTGACTCCTCTGAAGGAAAAATCAGTTTGTAATACGATTACTTCGATTCCTGATGACTATATCCATTACGCTGAGCCTAGAATTATGACTGTGAGAGAGCATGCAAGGATTCAAAGTTTTCCAGATGAATATGAATTTAAGGGTCCATATACTACAGGTGGAGAACGTAGAAAAATAGATGTTCCAAGATATACGCAGGTTGCAAATGCTGTTCCACCTCTATTTGCGGAGCAGGTTGGTAATGTTATTTTGAGTTTATAACCTCAAGGAGATTTCATGGAAAAACTACATTTCAAAGTAAGTTCTGGATTGAAAGATATTATTGGTCGTGATCTGATTACAAATGAATTAGTGGCAATTTTCGAATTAGTAAAAAATGGCTATGATGCGGATGCAACCGAAATCAATCTAATTATAAATAGCTATGAAAATTCAATAATAATCCAAGATAATGGAAAAGGGATGAGTCGCTATGATATTGAAAACAAGTGGTTATTTGTAGCTCATTCTGAAAAAAAAGATAGCGATCGTGTTTATGCGGGTTCAAAGGGAATTGGACGATTTTCCTGTGATCGTCTAGGGAGTAAGTTAACCCTATTTACTAAAAAAGAAAATGAGATAAGCGAATTAATAATTGATTGGGGGGAGTTTGAAAAAAATTCTCTAGATGAGTTTGAAAAAATGGAAGTCAGTTTTCGTTCGGGTAGTGAGGTAAAGGAGAAAATTACAACAAAGAGTGGGACTATCTTAAAAATTACAGACTTGCGTGATGATTGGACAAAGGAGAGAGTTAATAAAGTAGTTTCTGCTTTACAACGTTTGGTTAACCCATTTGTAGATGATGGGAAAATAAAGATTAATGTAAAGTATCATTCTTCAAGTACAGGTATTGCAGAACTAGATGTAGATGTTAGCAATGACATTGCCACGATATTGGATAGAAAAACAATCTACACAGAATGTACTATTGAAGAAAGAGAAATTAGTATTTCTTTATTGGATAAAGAGAAAGTTATCTACTCTTTTAAATTTGAAAATTCAACTATATTAAAGAATGTTTACTTTAAAATATATTATTTGAGTACAGCTGCAAAACATAATTTTACACGAATTATGGGGACAGAACCTAAAAATTACGGTTCCATCTTCTTATATAAAAATAATTTTAGAATTTTTCCATACGGTGAAATTGATTACGATGCTTTTGGACTTAACTTGCGTAAAACGCAGGGGTATAATCGTTATTTAGGACATCGAGAATTGCTAGGTTGGATTAATATTACTGACTCGGAAAATCACTTTAACGAAGTAACTTCCCGTGATAGAGGATTTGTTACAAATGCTTATACAGTTGCTTTCGAAGAATTATATATGGAGTTTATTCAGCGACCGCTTGAGTCCTATGTTCAATTAGTTAAGTTTGGAAATAGTGAAATAGACGAAATAGGAATTGATGATCAGCATGCGGTTGAAAAATTAACAAATAGATTTAAGAAATATAATTTTACAGTTGAGCCTCAATACTATGAATTGCCGAAGATAGCTCAACCATTAGAAAGAAAAATTCAGCTTCTTAATGATGAAAAATTAAGTTCGGCAGAAAAACAAGAAATCCGAAAAAGTGTAGAGCATTCAACTAAAGCATTAACTAGAGAAAATCGTGAGGTAAAAAAAGAGAAAAAGCAAGTTGAGAAAGAGAATGCTCGACTAAAGAATGAGGTAAAAATAAAAGAAAAGATTATTGAAGGAGCTAAACCTGCAAGGCAGGACATGTTATTTCATGAGCTTGGAAAAGTTAGTCGTGAGTTGAATGGAACGTTGCGTAAAATGATACGTTTAATGGATGAAAACGAGCAAGAAAAATTTTCAGAGTCTATATATAAAATAAGGAGAACCTCTGATAAATTATCATCAATTAAGAAACAGATACTCAGAATAAATTTTGAAACCTACAGTAAATTAGAAACCATAGAGATAAAATCTTATTTGCAAAGTTATATTGAGAATACATTTGAAGATGCATCCAAAGTAAAATTAGTCCTTGGAAGTGGGACTGTCAAACAAAAAATAAATATTTATGATTTTGGAACATTGATAGATAATCTATTAATAAATGCACAAGATAGGCGTGCTAAGAACATAGTATTTCATTTTGAAGAGGATAATACTGCGATGCATATAATTTCAGATACCGGACCGATTGAGATTAAACCTGTAAATGATATCTTTAAATTGGGGGTCACTTCTAAACGACGAGGAACAGGCTTAGGGATGTACATCTGTCAACAGATTTGTAGTGATTTTGGTTGGACAATATCTGTATCAGAAATTGAGAATGATTTTGTAGATTTTAAAATTGAATTTAGGAAGGAGTAGTTGTGAGACAGGATATCAATATTTTGTGGTTAGATGATGAACTTAGTTCGAGCGCTCACGAAGAGAGGAAAGAAATTGTAAGTGGAATTTTGGAAGATAAAGGGTATCGAGCAGTAATTAAAGAATGTTCCTCTTTTGTTGAAGCGGAAAGAGAGTTGTCATCAGTAAAAAGATACGATTTCTTTATATCAGATTTTAACCTAGATAACAAGGAAACAGGTCTAACATATCTAGAAAAAATTCGTGAGGCAAATGGCTATAAGCAATTTGTGATACTCTATTCGAATAATGAGTACTCGACAATCAAAAAAGAAATAATTGAAGTGGTAAAGGAAAAAAATATTAATATTTTTTCTAACTTTACATTCTTTTCGGCAGGAGATAGTAACGAAGAGAATCATTTTCAGGAAGCTATTGATGTTATTCTTTGTAGGTGGGATGAACTGAATGCTATTCGGGGAAGATTTATGTGTGAAAATGCAGAAATTGAACATTTATTACGTGAAAAACTATTGGATAATAATTTAGACCATTCGTATAGAAAATTATTTGATGATTTTTTTCGAGAAAAGGTGAGATTAGGTAGGTCAAATTTATCGTTTAGGAAAAAACAAGAATACGAAAAATTAAAAGAAAAATGGTCAAATTTAATAGAGAAAAGAAACTCGCTCGCTCATGTAGAGGAAGGGTTCTCTGATCAGGAAGGTTATTATATTCGCTCGCTAAAGAAACAAGATATAGTAATCAAAGAAAGTAATTTAGATAGTGAACGACGCGACCTATTGTCTTTGAAAAAAGAGATTATTGATTTTTTAAATAAAGCATATTATTAATAATTAGAAAGCAGGTGCTTACATGACGAATTCTGTAAGTTCACGCCAGCAGGGGAAGTTTGCTATTGCAGCGTTCTTCTCTGGTGTTGGTGGAATTGAGTTGGGCTTTGAGCAGACCAACGAGTTCAGAGTGGTGTATGCCAATGAGTTTGATAAGTATGCCAGACAGACTTATCAGTTGAATTACCCAGATACTTATCTGGACGGGCGTGATATTCATGCAGTGTTGCCAGAGGAAATCCCTTCGGAAACAGTCGATGTGATTGTAGGAGGCTTTCCTTGCCAGGCTTTTAGTATCGCAGGCTATCGCAAGGGCTTTGAAGATGACCGTGGCGACCTTTTCTTTGAGTTGCTTCGTATGATTGAAGCCAAGAAACCCAAGGCGATTTTTGTCGAAAACGTGAAGAACATGGTTTCTCATGACCACGGCAATACCTTCAAGGTTATCCGTGAAGCCTTGACGGAGAACAACTACTTTATCAAGTGGAAGGTCTTGAACGGCAAGGACTACGGGAACATCCCGCAGAACCGCGAGCGGATCTACATTGTTGGTTTTGATAACAAGGAAGCTTACGATAAATTTGAATTTCCAGAGGAAATCAAGCTGACCACTGGGCTTCAAGATGTTATTGATTTTGGGGCAAAACCAGAGGAGAATTACTATTATCGTCAAGGGAAACAACCTTTCTTTGAGGAGTTAAAGCACGCTGTTACCAGTCAAGATACAGTTTACCAGTGGCGACGCCAGTATGTTAGGGAAAATAAAAATGGTGTCGTGCCAACCCTGACGGCTAACATGGGAACAGGTGGGCATAATGTCCCCCTCATCTTGACAGACACTGGAGAAATTCGTAAGCTAACGCCAAAAGAAACCTTTAACGTTCAAGGCTATCCAAAGACCTTCAAAATTCCAGAAGGTGTTTCCAATGGCCAACTCTACAAACAGGCTGGCAACAGTGTTGTTGTACCAGTTATCAAGCGGATTGCGGATAAGATTGCCAAAGCATTGAAAACTTCCTCTGGTCTGTCACAGTTGGAACGAACTGGCAATGTCGCTATCATCTATACCAAGATGAATGGTCAGTTTGAAGGGCAGTCTTATGTGAAAGACTTTGTTTCGACTTATGACGAAGCGATTGCTAAGTTAGATAGCTACAATGACAGTTTAGGAATTTTGTCAGACGAAGACTATTTACGCTTGGTTAAAAAAGGTGGGAATTTAGAATTTTATAGTATCGCTGTTACGAATAATTAAGTAAGGGGACTAGTGAAAATCTAGTCTTCTTTTGCTATACTATGATTAGAAAAAAGAGGTAGAGTCTATGTGGGAAAAATTAAAAGCAGAGCAGAAGGAAAAATATCGAACCTTAATCACTAATTTTGCAAGTCTAAGTGAGGCTTTTTCGCAAAAGTCTGAAACAGATGAGGAAAATGAAACCTTTAATTATGTAGCTCCGATTATCAATTCCAAATTCCAGGAAACAGTTTTTCAGAGAGCCTTTCAAGCAGTTGGTGAGGATATTGCCAACACTTCTTTTGATGCCTCGGTTATGGTAGATAGTCAGCATAAATACCTAGTTGGAATCAAGTCTTTCGGCATTCAGTCAGGTGACCAAAAAGTTGCTCAGTTTAAGAAAGATTCACAGAGTTGGACAGAGATTTTACAAGAAATTAAGTTCAATGCCTCGATTGCACGAGATAAGTCTACGGCTGATAAAAACAATTACCACCTTTATTTGAAGTTAGCCAAGGAAATTTCTCGGCTGCGTAACCAACGAATCGAATCTTCAAAAGCACAAATTCGTGGTTTTGCATCGGACTCAACGGTGGAATCTGTTTACCATGTTTTAATGCCGACGGCAAAGGGAGCTAAGCCACAAATTTTTGTAGGGGAAACTAGCTACCTTCCAATTGATGTTGAAAATTTGCAGATTAAGGGAGCGACCAGTCTAAAAACTCCGACAAATTTTGCTTTTACAGATGGCCAGCATGATTACAAATACACAGCAGCAGATAGCCAGCTCCACATGACTTTTCATAACAAGGACATTGTGGTGGATACATGGGATGTGGACTATGTGGAAGATCCATTTTATATTTTTGAAAATCTCCACACGTTATCTGCGGATGAGAAAGAAAACCAAGTTATTGATACGGTATCATGGGTCATTACAGACAAGCATGGTCATGTTGAAGAAAATTCAGGTTTCAACGCTTTCAATGGTGGAGCTAAGTTAGCTAAAAAAGATAGACTATCACGCATTCAGAGAATCCAAGAGGAATTTTTGGATCAGCTCAGCTCGGAAGAACTTGCGTTTGTAACTTATTCTTTGGAAGAAATTTTATTGAAAAAGTGGTCCACTAAAAAAGAGAAAGCTGAGATGAAGAAAATTCGCTCGGACTTGATGAATTATGCTAATGAATCGGGAGTTGAAAAGCTATCTGAAAAACTGGAGAAATTGGTTTACCGTCCTGTTAGTGAAGTTTACATTCCACTCCCGGATTCTAAAAAGTTTCATGATGCTCGACCAGACTTTTTCGGTCACAATGTTGGGACATTTGATGAAACTGGCAAGAAATTGGCACTGTCGAAAGAAGAACGAACTTTCACGCTTCGATTTCTATCATCAGGCGATGCTATAGAAGCCTATATTAATCAGGAATCAGGTAAGGCTATTCAGTCGGTTGACAAACAAGATATTCTGGGAGAGTGGCTATTGAGAGGTGTTTTCCAATTGGCTGAGCGAGAAGTATTGACAGGTAAGAAATTAGAATCTCTGGAAATAAACGGTATTCGATTAACCAAATTCAAAAATGGTGAAATCGGTATCGAATTTATCTGGATTGATACGGGAAATCCACCAGCAGATGCGATTGGCTGGGTTAGTAGGAAATAGTATTAAAATATTATTTTGGTTGATAGTCTCGTTAGGCAATTTGGAGGAAATCCCATGTCCTATTATTATGAAAAATCAACGGGTAAGGTTGCAAAGCATCTTGCTCGTTTTCCCTATTATGCTACCGATAAGATTCTGAATTTATTGCAATTTCAAGATAGCAATCAGCAATTTCTGATAAGCGATAAGCATTTACACGATTACTTTGAGGAACAAAAACATCAACTAAGTACCGATGAAAAACTCTCCATTCTGTTCAATCTTTTTAAGGGGCGTTTGGATGTCTATGCGAAATCCTATATTGATGAAAATGGGAAAATCAACTATTTTCCTTCTTACAACTATGGTTGGAAAAACCTTCCTGTTGAAAAGAGAACCTGTCAACCCTTGACTAAACAGGTATTATTGGCTCACCTACGTGGCGAAATGAGTATAGGCATTTTTCCAATGAGCCTATCAGACACGTGTTCTTTTTTGGTGATTGATTTTGATAAAAAGAATTGGAGAGAAGAGGTCTCCATTTTACGAGATACAGCAGAACAATATGGTTTTGAGGGGCATATTGAAATCTCTCGTTCGGGCAATGGTGCTCACCTCTGGTTTTTCTTCGAGGAAGAAATTGCTTGTCAGCAGGCAAGAAATGTTGGGAAACGATTGCTGGAATTGGCTATGCAGGAGTCGAAAGAGATTCGCTCTTCTTCATTTGACCGTATGTTTCCAAATCAAGATATTCTGCCCAAGGGAGGATTTGGCAATCTTATCGCCCTGCCCTTACAAGGGGAAGCTTTCAAGAAGGGAAGAACCGTTTTTGTTGATAAATATTTTCAGCCCTTTTCTGAACAATGGATCTATCTTCAACAGGTTCAAAAGATTGGACAGAAGAAAATTCTAGATTTCTTAGGGCAGGAGTTTTCGGATTCTGTAGGTGATACAGTATTAGATTGTAGCCTATCAAATCTTATTCGAGTTGAGAAGAGGACAATTTCTTCAAAGACAAATTATTTATTGAGAAAGCTGGCATCTTTTCCTAATCCTGAATTTTATCTAAAACAAGCGACCAGACAACCAACCTATCAGACTCCAGAACGTATCTATTTATTTGAAGAAACGGATGAAGCCTTGCATCTTCCAAGAGGAATACTTGCTAGCTTACAAGAAATATTTGAAACGGTAACTGTTAGGGACAATCGCAACATTCTATCTCCGATTCAGATTTCTTTCAAAGGGATCTTACGTTTTGAGCAGGAGCTTGCTTTGGCAGATTTATTAGCTAGTGAGAATGGCTTGCTATGTGCTGAAACAGGTTTTGGGAAGACAGTTCTGGGGGCAGCCTTGATTGCACAAAGGAAATGCCGAACGATTATCTTAGTTCACAATCGTCAACTGATGGAGCAGTGGTTGGAAAGGTTGGGTGAATTTTTAGAGATTGATGAGGAAGAAGCTGTTCGCTATACTCCTTCAGGGCGTGTAAAAGTAATAGGGCATATTGGGCAATATGGGGCTTCTAAAAGATGGAGGAGCAAACTGGTGGATGTGGTTATGATTCAATCTCTCTTTCAATTGGACACTATTTCCGACTTTTTGTCGGATTACGATATGATGATTGTGGATGAATGCCATCATGTGACAGCCTTGCAGTTTGAAAAAGTAGTTGCTCAATTTGCTGGTCAATATCTATATGGTTTAACAGCAACGCCAGAACGCAAAAACGGGCACCAACCGATTGTCTTTCAACGTATTGGTCCAATTTTACATACTGCTCAATCAGGTCAATACGATTTTAAAAAGAGGTTACTACTCCGTCTAACATCTTTTGGGAAATTGGACTTGGAACAGTCGAATAGTACGAACTTTGCATCCCTTAATGATTGGCTTGCCAAAGATTTACATCGTAATTCTTTGATTGTGCAAGATATTTTCAAACTATATCAAGAAAAGCGAAACATCCTTGTCTTGGTCAATCGACGAGAACATATAGAACTATTGGAAAAGCTACTTATTGAAAAAGAAATGACCAATATTTTTTGTCTGAGTGGAGCGAGTAAAAGAAGAGATACGAAAGAACTCCTGAAAAGAATCAGTGAACTAGATGAGAATAGCCCATTTGTCCTCATTTCAACAGGAAAATTTATTGGAGAGGGCTTCGATATGCCAAGGCTGGATACATTGATCTTGGCAGCTCCATTGTCTTGGAAAAATAATCTCATACAGTATGCAGGGCGGCTTCACCGTCCCTATCGAGGTAAAACTGAGGTGAGAATAGTTGATTATCTAGATATACACGTTCCCTATCTTGAAAAAATGTACCAGAAACGTCAGATAGCTTATCGAAAAATGGCTTACCAAGTTGGAGAAAAGGAGCAAACACAAGTATTTTATAGTAGTAGGAATTACGAGGAGAAATTTAGAGAGGATTTGCTGAACACACGTTCAACTGTCCAATTACAATTGCATTCATTCACTTCTAGTAGGATTCAGGAATTATTGGGACTGCTCCTAGGAAAACAAGTCGTTATTCATATTTCCAAAAGCCATAAGTTAAGCGGGGGGCTAACGGGGTTAGACAGTGACAATATAAAGGTGAAACTTGTGACAGAAAGGATTGGTACGACCACAGTTATCTTAGATAGTACTACCGTTTGGTATGGCAATTTATCTCCCTTTATTTATCAGTTGGATGACCAAGCTAGTTTGTTAAGGTTAGAAAGTCGATCTATTGCTGAAGAATTGCTTGAAAAATTTGATGATAAGAAATAATGTAGTGGTATAAAATAAAAAATAGCAGTGTACACATTTACTGATTTCTAAGAAATCGCACACTGCTATTTTTATATACTATTTCAACTTCATTTTCAAATATTGACCTGTAAAGCTGGCTGGGTTCTCCGCCACTTCTTCTGGTGTTCCTGTCGCGACAACGGTACCACCGCCGACACCGCCTTCTGGCCCCATATCAATAATGTGGTCGGCTGTCTTGATGACATCCAGATTGTGCTCGATGACCAGCACGGTGTTGCCATCATCAACAAAGCGAGCCAAGACCTTGAGCAACTGGGCAATGTCCTCCGTATGCAGACCTGTCGTCGGCTCATCCAAGATATACAAGGATTTACCAGTTGAACGCTTGTGGAGTTCAGAAGCTAACTTCATCCGCTGGGCTTCCCCACCTGATAGAGTGGTTGCTGGTTGACCTAGAGTAACGTAGCCCAAGCCCACATCTTGAATGGTACGAAGTTTCCGCTCAATTTTTGGAATATGCTTGAAGAACTCGACCGCGTCATTGACCGTCATATCAAGGACCTGGGCGATATTTTTCTCCTTGTAGTGTACTTCCAAGGTTTCAGAATTGTAACGGTGTCCATGACAGACTTCGCAAGGAACAAAGACATCTGGCAGGAAGTGCATTTCAATCTTGATGATACCATCACCAGAACAAGCTTCACACCGTCCACCTTTGACATTAAAAGAGAACCGTCCCTTCTTGTAGCCACGGATTTTGGCTTCATTGGTCTGGGCAAAGAGATCACGAATATCATCGAAGACACCTGTGTAGGTAGCTGGGTTGGAACGCGGTGTCCGTCCAATCGGACTTTGGTCAATATCAATCAGGCGGTCCAAGTGTTCAATTCCTGAAATGGACTTGAACTTGCCTGGCTTGTCCGAATTGCGATTGAGTTTCTGAGCAATAGCTTTTTTCAAAATGGAATTGACCAGAGTTGATTTACCTGAGCCAGACACCCCTGTCACCGCCACAAATTTTCCGAGCGGGAAACGAACAGTCACATCTTGCAGGTTGTTTTCTTTGGCACCCTTTACCTCCAGGAAACGACCATTTCCGACACGGCGATCTAGAGGGACAGGAATTTCACGTTTGCCAGACAGGTACTGGCCTGTAATGGATTTCTTGTTTTTAGCCACTTGGGCAGGCGTTCCAGAGGCCACGATTTCTCCACCGAAGACACCTGCACCTGGACCGATATCAATCAACCAGTCCGCCTCCCGCATGGTATCCTCATCATGCTCAACAACAATCAGGGTATTGCCCAAATCACGCATCTTTTTCAGGCTGGCAATGAGACGATCATTGTCCCGCTGGTGCAGACCAATCGACGGCTCATCCAGAATATAGAGGACACCAGACAGGTTGGAGCCAATCTGGGTCGCCAAACGAATCCGCTGGCTTTCACCACCAGAAAGCGTCCCCGCTGCTCGTGAAAGCGTTAAGTAATTTAGACCAACGTTATTGAGGAAGCTTAGACGATCCTTGATTTCCTTGACAATGGGCGTCGCAATCGTCGCTTCATTTTCAGACAAGGTCAGATGTTCAATGACTTGCAAGTGATTCGCCACAGACAAGTCTGATAATTGTCCGATATGCAGTCCCTTTTCTCCACCGACTTTGACAGACAGGGCTTGGTCATTGAGGCGATAGCCGTGGCAGGTCCCACAGGTCAGCTCATTCATGTAAGTCTTCATGACTGTCCGTGTATAGTCACTGTTGGTTTCACGATAGCGGCGATTAATGTTGGTAATCAAGCCCTCGAATGGAATGTCAATATCACGCACCCCACCGAACTCATTTTCATAATGGAAATGGAATTCTTTCCCATCAGAACCGTTGAAAATCAGGTTCTTCTCCTCTTCCGTCAATTCCTCGAAAGGTTTGTCCATATCCACACCAAAGTGATTCATGGCCTGCTCCAACATCTGAGGATAGTAGTTGGAAGAGATTGGATTCCACGGAGCCAAAGCACCCTCACGCAAGGTCTTGCTGGCATCTGGGACAATCAAATCCGTATCCACTTCCAGCTTCATCCCCAAACCATCACAATCGCTACAAGACCCAAAAGGCGCATTGAAAGAGAAAAGACGGGGTTCCAACTCAGGCACCGTAAAACCACAAACTGGGCAGGCATAGTACTCAGAGAAGAGCAGTTCCTTCTCGTCCATGGTATCAATGATGACATAGCCGTCCGCAATCCGCAGGGCCGCTTCGATAGAATCGAAAAGTCGCGAGCGAATGCCTTCTTTGATGACAATCCGGTCGACCACGACTTCAATATTATGAGCCTTGCTCTTGGACAATTCAGGCACTTCCGACACATCATAGACATCACCATTGACCCGCACTCGAACATAGCCATCCTTCTGCACCTTCTCAAAAATGGTCTTGTGTTGCCCCTTTTTCTTACGAACAATCGGAGCTAAAATCTGCAAACGTTGACGCTCTGGCAATTCCAAAACTTCATCAACGATTTGTTCCACCGAAGAAGCCGCAATCGCTCCGTGGCCGTTGATACAGTAAGGAACCCCAACCCGAGCATAAAGCAGACGGAGATAGTCATTGATTTCTGTTGCCGTTCCGACTGTCGAACGCGGATTCCGCGATGTCGTTTTTTGGTCAATGGAAATAGCAGGGCTGAGCCCCTCTATGGAATCCACATCCGGTTTATCCATGTTGCCCAAGAACTGACGAGCATAGGCAGACAAGGACTCTACGTAGCGACGTTGGCCTTCGGCATACAGAGTATCGAAAGCCAAACTCGACTTACCAGACCCCGACAAACCAGTCACCACCACCAATTTCTCACGCGGAATGGTCACATCAATATTTTTCAAATTATGGGCACGCGCCCCATGAATCACAATATTTTCTTGCATAATTTAAGATACAAAGCCCGTAAAACGCAAGGTAAAAATAGGCGGTAAGTCCGAAATCTGTGATTTCGAAGACGCACCCCCGTCAAGACAACTAGTGCTTTCACAGGTTGAAAACCGAAGAAGGCACAGATGTCTACGACGCAGAAACCTGTTCTCCATGTTTGAACACGAAGAAGCATCACTTTTTTCACACAGCGTTTAGGGCGTGTTCAATTCCTTTCTAATTTATAAGGGCGTTCACAAGATAACTGGTGACGGTCGATTAACTCCGCGTCACCAGACAAGGCTGGGCAGAAAGTCCATCCTCGCTTCTCAGAGTTCGTGTCAACATCTCAGCGCAGTGGTTGATTGGCAGATTTGTTCGTGTTTTACACTCCAAATCTGACCTAATCAACTGTGCGGGGGCGGGAAGACGAACTCTTTTTTGACCAGTCGAGTTCTTTCCCACTCCCTATATCTTGCATTAGCTCGATTTTCAAAAAATATCGTTTTGAAAATCTCATGTCAATAAAACCGTACAAAAATAGGAAATCTGCAAAGTGTGTCAAACACACGAGAAGATTTATACTTTACAGCATCCACATCCATAATCAGATGAAGCTGAAACGGATGCGTATCTTTTTTTGCTATGTTTTTACACGCATTCAATTCCTTTCTAAAGAGGATCTAAGCTATGGCATACGGACTAAGGAAAAGACCGTACAACTTACTCATTTAAAAGTCTCCATATTATAACACAAATTTGCAGAAAACCTTTCCGCAATGGCATATTTTTTGGTATAATAAAGGTTGCGTCAACGCAACAAAGCACAAAGGAGGGAATCATATGAAACAGATTTTTCTATCTACTATGACAGAATTAGAAGAAATCCAAACCTTTGAACCAGGAGCTTGGATTAATTTGGTCAACCCCTCCCAGAGCGAGTCTATGGAAGTGGCTGAGCACTATAAAATTGACATCGCCGACTTACGAGCACCCCTCGATGCGGAAGAGTCATCTCGTATCACCGTCGAAGATGATTACACACTGATTCTGGTCGACGTCCCAATTCTTGAAGAGCGAAACAACAAAACTTATTACATTACAATTCCCTTGGGAATCATCTTGACCACAGATGCCATTATTACCACTTGCTTGGAACCTCTGCCTCTCTTTGATCAATTTATCCATCGGAGACTGCGCAATTTCTATACTTTTATGCGGTCACGTTTTGTTTTCCAAATTTTGTACCGCAATGCACAACTCTACTTGTCAGCCCTACGGACCATCGACAGAAAGAGTGAAGAAATCGAAAAACAACTCCATGAAGCAACTCGTAACGAAGAATTAATCGTTCTCATGGAATTAGAAAAAACAATCGTCTATTTCAAGGCTTCCCTCAAAACCAATGAACGGTTGGTCAAAAAGTTGGCTAGTTCTTCTCGTCTCCTTCGTAAATACGAAGAGGACGAAGATTTGCTGGAAGACACCTTGGTCGAAACACAACAGGCAATCGAGATGGCAGATATCTATGGTTCCATCCTAAATTCGATGACCCATGCATTTGCATCCATCATTTCCAACAACCAGAACACCATCATGAAAACCTTGGCCTTGGTGACCATTGTTCTATCAATCCCAACCATGGTCTTCTCCGCCTATGGTATGAACTTCAAGGATAATGTCATTCCTTTCAATGACATCCCATATGCTTTCTGGTGGATTATCTTGTTTGCCTTTGCTATCAGCTTATCACTCACCTTCTACTTCATTCGTAAGAGATGGTTTTAACATAGGAGATTAACATGTCATTTACAGAATTTAAAGAATTAACAAAAAAAAATCAAGAATTCATCCATATCGCTACAAACCAACTAATCAAGGATGGTAAAACCGATAGTGAAATAAAAGCATTATTGGAAGAAATTTTGCCAACCATTATCGAGAAGCAAAAAACTGGCGTGACTGCTCGTACTCTCTATGGGGCACCAAGCGAATGGGCTGCTAGAAAATCCTTTTCTAAGGAAGAAATGAAGGACCAAGTGGAGTTCAATGAAAATCCGTGGTTAATGTGGCTGGATTCCAGTCTGTTTATGTTGGCCCTCATTGCAGGCATCAATGGTGTTATGAACTTACTGGGACAAGGTGCACAGTATGGTTTAGTTACTCTATTAGTGATTGGCTTTGGTGTCGGTGCGGGAATGTACTTTATGTATCACTTTGTCTATAGAGAGCAAATACAAACAGGTCAACGACCAAAATTGTTGAAGGCAATTCTATTCCTAGGTCTTGCTACGTTGGCATGGTCACTTGTTTTTCTATTAGCAGCACTAATCCCAGCAACATTCAACCCTATCTTACCTCCAATTGCTACAATTCTTATAGGTGCAGTAGCGTTCGGTATCCGTTATCTCTTGAAAAAGAAGTATAATATCCGTAATGCAATGTCACCAGTACGTTAAAATAATCTACAGATGATGATAATCATGAAAACACCGAATGTCAGATGTAAATCATTCAGGTGTTTTCTTTATATAAAAAGATGGGTGAAAAAAAGATGGTGAAAAATGATTTACACTGTACGAAAGACACTAAGAAAAATTCAAAAAAAGGTGTTGACAATTTTCTATTGAGATGATAGAATGAATGAGTTGTCAAAACAAGCCAAGTTATCACGAAAAAGAAACGAAAAAAAGTTTCAAAAAAGAGTTGACAAAGCAAGTTGAAGATGATAGAATAATTGAGTTGTCAAATCTGAAACAAAACAACACGAAAAAAGAAATCAAAAAAAAGTTTCAAAAAAGTGTTGACAATCAGTTGAAGAAATGATAAACTAAGATAGTTGTCGCGAGAGCGATGAACAAGACCTTTGAAAATTAAAGAAGACGAACCAAACGTGCAGGGTGATTTATCGAATAGATAAATCGTCAATGACAAAAGAAAAACAATAAAACGGAAAGCTAGCAATAGCTTGAGTTTGAATCAAAAC
>NZ_JAMWEL010000013.1 GCF_024509555.1 Streptococcus suis | reverse complement strand
AGTAGAACTATTTCTAGTTTCTCAGATACAGATTTTGGACTTCTTTTGGACATAATAAAACTCCCCTCATAGTTTCTAGTGAAAATTTTTGTTTTTTCACTGTCCACTATAAGGGGAGTATATCAGTGACTCTTTTTCTTATTTTTTTATTTACTTAAGCTTGAGGGAATGTTACATTTTCTGATAATACATATGATGTAAGATTTTAGCCAAGCCAATCGGACTAAGGATGGATTTTTTAGATTTTTATGGAAATTGTCTGAAAATATTGTAAAATTATGCTAAAATAATACTAATACTATATCTGGGGTGTTTTATGAAACTAATTACTAATATAAATAAAGTGTCTGGAACCATTCGAGTACCAGGTGATAAATCCATCAGCCATCGTTCGATTATTTTCGGCTCCCTTGCAAAAGGCGTCACTCGTGTTCATGATATTTTGCGTGGCGAGGATGTACTGTCTACCATGCAGGTCTTTCGTGATTTGGGTGTGAAAATTGAAGACAACGGTGATGTGGTTGAAGTGTACGGTGTTGGTTTCGATGGTCTTCAAGCACCCCAAAATCACTTAGATATGGGGAATTCAGGGACATCTATTCGCTTGATTTCTGGTGTTTTAGCCGGTCAGGACTTTGAAGCGACTATGTTTGGTGATGATTCTCTTTCTAAACGACCGATGGATCGTGTGACCATTCCTCTTAGTCAAATGGGTGTGGAAATTTCTGGTCAGACCGAGCGTGATTTGCCACCTCTGGTCATCAAGGGTAGCAAGAATTTACAACCAATTCACTACCAACTCCCTGTAGCATCTGCCCAAGTTAAGTCTGCTCTGCTATTTGCAGCCTTACAAGCCGAAGGAGAAAGTGTCATTATAGAGAAAGAGTTGACCCGCAACCACACTGAGGATATGATTGTCCAGTTTGGTGGTGAGTTGACAGTCAATGGTAAGGAAATTCGTATCCGAGGCGGACAGGAATTTACTGCCCAGGAGATTACAGTGCCAGGCGATATTTCTAGTGCGGCCTTTTGGCTGGTAGCTGGTTTGGTAGTGCCGGGTTCAAAAATTGTTCTGGAGAATGTTGGTATCAATGAGACTCGTACGGGGATCCTAGATGTCATCAAAGCCATGGGTGGTCAGATGACGCTCTCAGATATTGATGAGCTTTCTAAATCTGCGACTATTACGGTGGAAACTTCTGACTTGGAGGCTACGGAGATTGCTGGCGACCTCATTCCTCGTTTGATTGATGAATTGCCAATTATTGCGCTTTTAGCCACACAGGCAAATGGGACAACGGTCATCCGAGATGCTGAAGAATTGAAAGTCAAGGAAACAGACCGTATCCAAGTGGTGGCCGATGCCCTTAATAGCATGGGAGCCAAGATTGAGCCGACAGATGATGGTATGATTATTCATGGTCCGACTGCCTTGCATGGTGCGAAGGTTAATACCTTCGGTGACCATCGTATTGGTATGATGACGGCCATTGCGGCCCTTTTGGCTCAGGATGGAGAAGTTGAGTTAGAGAGAGCGGAGGCTATCAATACTAGCTATCCAGCCTTCTTTGACCATCTAAATAGTTTGATAGACTAGGAGAAGAGATGCCAATCGTTTTACTTGGATTTATGGGAGTTGGAAAATCAACCACAGCACGTTTGTTGGATCTCCCTGTTTATGATATGGACCAAATTATTGAAGAACGGATTGGCATGACCATCGCTGATTATTTCAAGCTTGAAGGTGAAGATGCTTTTCGTCAAGTTGAAACTGAAGTCTTGAAAGAATTATTGACTTTTCCTATTGACTGTCTTGTATCGACTGGTGGTGGTGTTGTCAAATCAGAGTTTAACCGTCAGTTGCTATTAGAAAATAAGGCTAATAATGTTCTTTTGACTGCTTCATTTGAGGTTGCCTACGAGCGAATTAGTCAGGATAGTCAATCAAAGCGACCGCTTTTTTTGCAGAATAGCAAGGAAGAATTTGAAACTATCTATCAAGAACGCATGGCCCTCTATCAAGGATTGGCAGCTACCATTATCAATACAGACCACCTAACTCCAGAACAAGTAGCAAGGAAAATTTTATGCAAGTAGCTTACTTAGGACCTCGTGGTTCTTTTACCCATCAAGTTGCCCAACAGGCCTTTCCAAATGCTGATTTGCAGGCATTTGGAACTATTACAGAAGTGATTAAGGCTTATGAAACAGGGCAGGTTGTCTATTCTGTGATTCCAGTAGAAAACTCTATTGAGGGTAGTGTCCACGAGACTATTGATTACCTATTTCATCAGGCGGAAATCCATGCAGTTGCAGAAATTGTTCAGCCTATTGCCCAGCAATTACTAGCGACGGCAACCCATAAAGAAATCGAGGTTATTTATTCACACCCACAGGCTATTGCACAGGGGAAGAAATACCTACTTGAACATTTCCCAAATGCTCGGATTGAGGTGACAGCTAGTACTGCCTATGCAGCTCGGTATGTGGCTGAGCATCCAGACCAGCCTTTTGCGGCTATAGCACCACAGGCTGCTGCAGATGAGTATAGCTTGGAAGTGATTGCCAAGGATATTCAGGAAATGAGTGAGAATTTTACTCGATTTTGGATTTTAGGTAGTGATGCACCTAGTTTACAACTTCAGGAAGTAACGCATAAGGTAAGTTTAGCCTTAACCTTACCAGATAATTTACCAGGAGCTTTATATAAGGCTTTGTCAGTTTTTTCTTGGAGAGGAATTAGTCTGACAAAAATTGAAAGTAGGCCATTGAAAACTGCGCTGGGTGAGTATTTTTTCATCTTAGACATTGAGAACGAGCAACCTGAATTGATGACCTATTCATTGGAAGAATTGAAAAGTTTGGGAATATATTATAAAATATTAGGAAATTATATAGTTTTTGAGGCTATATAGTATGAAAGTGTTGAATGAAAGATAGAGAAAGTCACCTCACACATCATGAGGAATTGCGATTAGATTATTTACAAAAGAATATCCATTACCTGAATGAAAAAGAAAAACAGGAACTAGAGTATTTAAGATATAAAAAAGAGATCCGTTCTCGAAGAAGGGGTTCTATTTTAAGTGCTAGTCATTCTGAAGAAAAACTTGAAAATCTGTTATTTGGTGATAGGGAATCCGAAGATGATCTAGGGTCAGATGAGTTCTATTCTGATTCAGGAAGAAGTCGAAGAAATAGAGGCAGGGGAGAGAATCGTGCTTCAAATTCTAACCGTGGTGCTGTTGGATCATCTAGTCGTAAATGGGGATTGAAACGAATTGTTAGCCTTCTTTTGCTGGCTGTTTCTCTAATTTTTCTCCTGATTGGTTTTAACTTTTTCAAAGGAATGAACAGTGTTTCTGAAAAACCAGTCGCAGAAGTATTTAATGGAGTAGATACACTGAACGGAACCAATATTCTTATTTTAGGAACAGATGGTCGTACTGGCCAAACTACTGATGAAACTAGGACAGATACAATTATGGTACTAAACGTAAATAATTCAGATAACAAGTTGAAACTTGTGAGTTTTATGCGAGATACCTTGGTTACTATTGGTGGCTATGATTATAAAATAAATGCCGCTTATAGTTTAGGTGAGCAAAACAATCAACAAGGGGCTGAAAATGTTCGTCAGATTTTGAAGGAAAATTTTGATATTGATATCAAGTATTATGCGATGATTGATTTTTCAACCTTTGCAACAACCATTGATACACTATTCCCAGCAGGAGTGGAAATAGATGCTCAGTTTTCAACCATCGATGGTGAAACAGTTTCTTCTGTAGAAGTTCCAAATGATATTGGTTTTGGGGATCAATCGACACCTTATCAGACCATCCAAGTCGGTAAACAACGTATGAATGGACAAACTTTGCTCAACTATGCTCGCTATCGTTCGGATGATGAAGGTGATTTTGGTCGAACAAGACGGCAACAAGAGGTCTTATCAGCTGTTATGACACAGGCTAAGAATCCAATGAAACTTTTTTCAGGTGCAGAGGCAATTGGGAAGATTATTGCTATGACCCCAACAACTGTACCTCAAACCTTTATGTTCACACAGGGAATGGGCATTGCATCGGATGCCGCAAATGGCATTGACCGTCTTACGATTCCAGAAAATGGGGACTGGATTGACGATTACGATCTGTATGGTGGTATGGCACTACGTATTGACTTTGAAAAATACCAACAACGCTTAGCCGAATTAGGTTTGCGCTAAGAAATATGATATACTAGAAAGTGACTTCGGTCACTTTTTTTCGTGACCTCATATAGAAAGTAGAATTATGTTAGAAAAAAATCAAATTGTTGAAGTAGAAATTGTTGACTTGACTCACGAGGGTCAGGGAGTAGCCAAGCTTGATGGTTTTGTCTTTTTTGTGGACAATGCTCTACCAGGCGAGCGCATCAAGATGAAAATCCTTAAAATCAAAAAGAATGTCGGTTTTGGTAAGGTGGAAGAATGGCAGAGCTTCTCACCAGACCGTAACCAAGACTTAGATTTGACCTATCTGAGAACGGGCATTGCTGATCTGGGCCATATGAGCTACCCAGCTCAACTAGCTTTTAAGAAGAAACAGGTGGAAACCAGCCTGAGAAAAATTGCTGGTTTATCAGATATCGCTATTGAAGACGCAATGGGTATGGAGAATCCTGTAGCCTATCGCAATAAGGCGGCAGTACCTATTCGTCGTGTCAATGGTCAGTTGGAAACTGGATTCTTCCGAAAAAATTCTCATGATTTAGTACCGATTGAAGATTTTTATATTCAAGACAAGGAAATTGATGCTTTGATTTTAGCGACGCGTGACCTGTTGCGTAAATTGGACTTGAAGCCCTACGATGAAAAGGAACAAACAGGACTTGTTCGAAATATTGTTGTTCGACGCGGTCATTATTCAGGCCAATTGATGTTGATTTTAGTTACAACTCGACCAAAAATTTTCCGTGTTGAAACCTTGATTGAACGGTTGACAAGCCAGTTTCCAAGTCTAGTTTCCATCATCCAGAACATCAATGACCAGAATACCAATGCGATATTTGGTCAAGAATTCCGTCTTTTGCATGGCAGTGAAACCATTGTCGACACCATGCTGGGGAATGAATTTGAGATTTCTGCACCGTCTTTCTATCAAGTTAACACAGAAATGGCTGAAAAACTCTATCAGACAGCTATCGATTTTGCAGATTTGTTAGCAGAGGATGTTGTCATTGATGCTTATTCTGGAATTGGAACTATCGGTCTTTCCTTTGCTAAACAGGTCAAGCATGTCTACGGTGTGGAAGTGGTGGAAAAAGCTGTTCTTGACAGCCAAAAGAATGCTAGTCGAAATGGGATTGACAATGTGACTTATATCTGTGATAGTGCGGAGTCTGCTATGAAGAAATGGGTGGCAGATGGCATTAAACCGACAGTTATCTTTGTTGATCCGCCGAGAAAAGGCTTGACTGAGAGCTTTATCAAGGCAAGTAGCTCGGTGCAACCAGAGAAAATAGTCTACATCTCTTGTAATGTGGCCACAATGGCGCGTGATATTAAGCTCTATGAGGAATTGGGGTATAAACTGACGAAGGTACGGCCGGTGGATTTGTTTCCACAAACACATCATATTGAAGTTGTGAGTCTGTTAGAAAAACGCAATTAGATTGTCCCACTTGCTCTCTTGTTTTCTGTTAAGCTGCTTCAAAGGTCTGCAGGACCTTTGAACTCCCAAATATACATCACGTCAAGTGTGTTACTCTGCTCGTAAAAGTCTAGAAACCTTGGAATGAAAGTGATAGCAAAAAGCCTTGGAGACAAGGCTTTTTTGCTTTGGGGTGGGGAAGTATCAGAGTGAGGAAATTTTTTGGAGTGAAGAGTAGTGATAGCTAGAAATTATCAAAATCTATTTCCATTTATCCTGTGGGTACGTGTTTGTTTCCATTGACAAGGAGTTTGTGGGAATAGAAACGTCCCCACCTTTAATATCTCCAGAATGGGCGATTGAAGTGTGAGTTCTGAAATTGATACAATTTAACTTTTTTTGAAAAAAATTCCAAAATTTATTTTGCATTGCGAATATAATAAGTGAGAGCAAGTTGCTTACTTAATAATGATGAAGAGGAAAAGTAGAATGACAACAATTTTTTTAACAAAAACAAACTGCACTAATTGCGGAAAATAAAGTACTTTTGAAAGATTTGATAGGGTTTATGAGGTGAAGACCCCTGAGATTGTTTCTGCTATTTTGGACTGGGTTTTCTTTAAATTTACCTGCCATAACTGTAACCATATGGTGCTAATTGATTACCCAACAGTCGTAGTAGATGAAGAACAAAAAACAATTATTCAGTATGACCTCTTTGACATCTACAAAGTTTAATGTTAAAATACATTCAAAAATATATTTGAATGAGGTATTTTATGATTCAAAATGTTGTTACTTCAATAATCCTGTATTCTGGGACAGCCGTAGACTTACTTATTATCCTAATGTTATTTTTTGCCAAAAGAAAAAGCAGAAAAGACATCATTAACATCTATTTAGGACAATTTCTAGGCTCTGTTAGTCTAATATTGCTAAGTTTGCTTTTTGCATTTGTCTTAGATTATATTCCTAGTAAAGAGATTTTAGGTTTGCTCGGTTTGATTCCAATCCTCCTAGGCCTCAAAGTTTTGCTTTTAGGAGATTCTGATGGAGAAGCTATTGCCAAAGAAGGTTTGAGCAAAGATAATAAAAACCTGATTTTTCTAGTTGCTATGATTACTTTTGCAAGTTGTGGTGCTGACAATATTGGTGTCTTTGTCCCATATTTTACTACCTTAAATTTAGCGAATTTGATAGTGTCTTTACTGACCTTTCTAGTCATGATTTATCTCTTGGTTTTCTCTGCCCAAAAATTGGCACAAGTCCCTTCTGTTGGAGAAACTTTGGAAAAATATAGCAGATGGTTTATTGCCGTTGTTTATTTAGGATTGGGGATATATATCCTGATTGAAAACAACAGTTTTGACATGCTATGGACTGTGTTAGGCTAGGAGAAAATATTTTGAAAAAAGATAGTATCTGCCAAGTGAATGTTATAAATCAACAAAATGTTACAACCGCAACGAACTACCTTGAAAAGGAAAAAGTCCAAAAATCACTTCGCATTTTATCAAAGTTTACCGATAATAAACAGATAAATATCATCTTTTATCTCCTTGCCGTTGAAGAACTCTGTGTCTGCGATATAGCCTGTTTACTAAATCTCAGTATGGCATCTGCCTCCCATCATCTTCGTAAACTAGCCAATCAAAACATCTTGGACACCAGAAGAGAGGGGAAAATTATATATTATTTTATAAAAGATGAGGAAATCAGAGATTTTTTTAATCAACTAGGATAACAACTATAGTTTTGTATGCTATATCGAGTCGCCTTAATTAACAAATTTTGGCATAGAGTGGTATGATGAAAAATGTACTTTAATTGCTTCAAAAAGTAAATTCCGTTTCACAGTATCATTCTAAAATCATTTTCACCTCCTTTCGTCTATTAGTATAGAAGAAAGCTCTCAGCACACGTCAAGTGTGTTACTCTGCTAGTAAAAGCCTAGAAACCTTTGAACGAAAGGAATAATGAAAAGCCTTGAAACCAAGGCTTTTTGTCGTATGGGGGAAGTATCAGAGTGAGTAAATTTTTTGAGTGTGTAGAAGTGATAGCTAGAAATTATCAAAATCTATTTCCATTTACCCTGTGGGTACGTGTTTATTTCCATTGACAAGGAGTTTGTGGGAATAGAAACGTCCCCACCCTATTGATGAAACCAAGTAAGCTTTAGTCTAGGGAAATTAGTAGAAGAAAAGTGATATTAACAATATTAAAAAGCACCTTGAAATGCTTGGTTTCAAGGTGGATTATAATTGCATGAATTGGTTCATTTATTAACGTTTACTTGTTTCGAAAGAAGTGCTGTATTACTGAATTTTATAGTGGAATTGTTAGGATTATTTATTAATATTTGAAAGGTTAGAATAAAATCATTATAATGGACAATTACTGTCCATTCTTTTTTGTAAACTCATATCATCAATAAACTATTAGAGGTGGTCAAAAATGATGAAATTCAAAGCTGAAAAGTTAAAGGAATTAAAATGTAGTGGCTTGGAGACAGGCTTTTATGACTTTGATAAGTTAACAACTGGTTTGCATGAGGGGCAGCTAATCATCTTGGCAGCTCGTCCTGCAATTGGGAAAACAGCTTTTGCTCTAAATATAGCTCAAAATGTGGCTCGAAGTTCGAAAAAAGCTGTAGTATTCTTTTCTCTTGAGACGCAGGAGAAAATCCTCGTAAAACGGCTCCTAGCTAATCAGGAGGAACAAACACAGCAACATACCATTACACGGAAAAAAACGGTTGAGGACTTGAAGAGGCATTCCCTTGTTCAGAGTCAGCTGACAGATTTTCCTATTTTTATTGATGACTCAGTCGGATTAAGGGTTACAGATATTAGGGATAAGGTAGGGCGTTTAGCCAATAAGACGAACGGTCTAGGGTTAATTATCATTGACTATATCCAGCTAATCCAAGGATCACGGTTGGAAAATCGTCAGCAGGAAGTATCTGAAATCGTACATCAGTTGAAAATCCTTGCTAAGGAATTGAAAGTGCCAGTTATCGCTCTATCTCAGGTCTGTCGTAGCGTTGAGCAACGGGAGGACAAGAGGCCGATTTCGAGTGATTTGCGGGAGTTAGAGACTAGTATAGAGCAGTATGTTGATATTATCGCTTTTCTCTATCGTGATGACTACTACCAAGAGAAAACAGTCTGTCAGGCGGAATGTAATCTGACGGAGCTAATTATTAGAAAGAATCAGAACGGGAGACTTGGGACGGTAAAGCTTTATTTTTACAAGGATTTGAATCGTTTTTTGTAAAAATATTAGCCTTTAAAAAGTCGGGAAATCATTGAATAGGGACTACTTGAGGTGTTATAATGTTTCTAAGGAATTGAGGTAAATATGAACGATCAAGAACGCTTACTAACGATTTTTCTACGTTTGCAATCAGGTGCTCATCTTTCTAAGTTACAGTTAGCACATGAGTTTGGAGTTAGTGAAAAAACAATACAGAGAGATTTTTCTCTATTAGGTCATTACTTGGAATCTCAGCCTATAGTTGCAGCGGAACTTGCCTATGATGCAAAATACCATACTCGATATCTAAAAGGAAAATCCTTATTTAATAAAAAGGATATTTTGGTTATATCAAAGATTTTGCTAGAGAATCGTTCTTTGAACAAAGAAGAAAATAAGTCTCTGATCGATAGTTTATTCGCATTGGTTTCTAAAGAGGAACAAAAAGAGATTTATCAGATTATTGCAAGTGAATTGCTAAATTATGCGCCACTGTCTGATACTCAAAATCGGATTGATAAAATTTGGGAATGGTCGGAAATGATACGTAAAGAGTTGGTTCTAGATATTCGGTATCAGTCACCTTATAATACTGAAAAACAACATACGATTCTTCCTGTATCCCTTTACTATGATGTACATTACTTTTATGTTGTTGCATTTAATTTGACTTTTGAATCGTACATGACCTTAAAATTGGATAGAATTATAGATTGGAAAGTATCAAAAGAAAAGAAACCACAGATTTCTTATGGAAGGAAGTTTCGTGATGGCGAAGTACGGAACAAACGTGTTGATCCATTTATGGGACGAGAGTTGACGATTAGAGTTCAATTTGCCTATGACCCTACCATTGTAACTGATCAATTTCCAACTGCTAGGATTATTGAACATACACCAGACGGAGCTGTGATTGAATTTATCAGTCAAGACACACCAGGCTTGAAACGTTGGTTGTTGAGTCAAGCAGATGCTTTAAAAGTTTTATCACCTCAATCTTTAGTAAATGATATGAAGAATTTTCTTAAAAGAATGCAGCAAAATTATGACAAGTAGATCAGGTGGACAAATATTGTCTATGGAATCTTTTATAATAAACTTATTAAAAAATGAGGTATAAAAGATGAAACGAATCAACAAGAATCAGACATTTGAGAATTTTTCGGTCAATGATGGAAATGCTTGGTCTATTGCCGCATTAAAAGCTGTTGTCGCGGACAAAAATCGCTACAATCCAGTCTATATTTACGGCGAAAAGGGAGTTGGGAAATCTCATTTGCTAAATGCTACAAACAATGCCCTACTATCTGAACAAAATAAGGTAATCTTGTTAATAGCAGACAGTTTAACCTATCATTTAGTAGAAACTCTTACAAATTCCGAATTTGACTATATCTTAATTGATGATTTGAATCTAATGCCTAAAGATGTGATTCTTGAAGAGCAACTCGCAATGCTAATTGAAGAACACAAAAAACAGTTGGTTATTACATCAACCGTTTCCCAAAATAGCCTGGAAGTTTCTAGCAAATTACAGGAACGGTTACAATGGGGACTAACAACGAGTGTGGTTTCAGAAACTCAATGAAATGTTAAATAGATTTTACTCAAATAGAAAGGAGATGATTAGCATGCAAGAATGGATCGTTGTTGATCAGTTTGGCAATATGATTGCTCAAGGCTTCTACGACAAACAATCAGCTGAATTTTATGCAAAAAATATTCCAAATGCTAGTGTTGAAAAGAAAAGATAATAAGTTCTCAACTTTACAAGTTACACATTTTTACTTAGGATTACTAAGATTTGCATACACCCAGGCTTTTCTTTGGATATCAGGTTCGTATTCTTTCTGATGTTCTCAGATTAATAATGACGGGCTTTTATTAAGTTTATATGTGTTATAATGATGATACTAGAAATCAAAAAGGAGGAAAGAATTTTGACGCTAGTTCAAGAAGAACTAAAAATCATCAGCGTAAATGAACTGATGAAAATAGAGTTAAAGATTCCAGAATATCAACGTCCATATCGTTGGTCATCAAGTTCTACTAATACCCTTTTTGCAGATACATTTGAAGCTTTTAAATCAAGAATAGATGAGTATAGATTAGGATCGGTAATTCTTCATAAGACAATGAACCCTATCGAGTATAATCTAGTTGATGGTCAGCAGCGAACTACGACCTTATCAATTTTGCTCTATGTGCTTGGTGAAAGAAGCCAAAAACTTCTGAGCGAGAACTATAAACCTTCATCTCGTGATGCAATTTACAATAATTATAAGTTGCTTCAAAAAAGAGTGAACGAACTTTCCGAAGAAGAAAAAAGCAAGTATAAAGATTATCTTGAAAAGAATTGTACGGTCGTAAAGATTGTGACAGATAGTGAGCAGGAGGCCTTCCAATTCTTTGATTCACAAAATTCACGTGGAAAAGCGCTCAAGCCTCACGATTTATTAAAATCTTATCATTTAAGAGAAATGACTCGAGATCCTGAAAAGTTGAAAATCAGTCTGATTTCTGAGTGGGAAGATACGGATCAAAATGCACTTGAGGATTTATTTCACAATTATTTGTATCCAGTCATTCGTTGGGTTAAAAACAGGGATGGGTTACATTATTCATCGGATAAAATCCAATATTTTAAAGGAATAAAGCAATCTAATACCTTTAACTATTCAATTTATCATAAGGCAAGTAATATTTTCATTGAACAATTCAATACGAGTGGTTCAAGCGAATTGCTCAGTTCTGGGGAATTAAACCAATTTCAGTTGACGCAACCAATTATTGCCGGGAAACGCTTTTTTGCTTGGACTTTGCATTATTCAGTTTTGTTGGAACAAGTCAAAAGTAAGATTGATAGTTACCATACAAAAGAAGAGGTGCCAGGAAAGCGAACTGGTGATATTTATATAAAACAACTTTATGAAGCTACATTACTTTTTTATGCTGACAGGTTTGGTTATGAAACAATAGATGAATCGGTCATGCATCAGCTATACACTTGGTGTTATTCATTAAGATTACGAATGAAGGCTATTTATCCACAAACCGTAAATAAATATGCAATCGGACAACATGATCGGATTAATTTTGGTAAAGATGTATTTTCTATGATGAGTGAAATGAATGACCCGCAAGAGTTGAAATCTATATTTTTAGAGAGTGTTGACGAGAGCACCCTTCAAAGTAATAGTTACAAGGCAATTTACGAATTAATTAAACAATGGAATGGGTGGTAATCATGGACAATCATTTAATAATGATTCCAGTTTCAAGAATATTTTCTAATGTTCATTATGAAGTTCCGATTTATCAACGAAATTATGCATGGGGTTCGGACCAAATTGAACAGTTAATCGAAGATATTATGAGCACCAAAGATGATTATTTTTTGGGCAATCTAATCGTTAATCAAAAGGATAATAATGTTTATGAAGTTATTGATGGACAACAGCGCTTGACAACATTATTTTTACTTGAAAGATATTTGGGCATTGCGATAGCTAATGATTCATTACGGTTTGAAGCAAGAAATAAGTCGAATCGAACACTTACAGCATTACCCAATTCAAACCAATTAACTGATGAGTTACTGTCTTCTGAAATTAAAGAGGGCTATAAAATTATTGATGATTATTTTGAGAAGACAGGTCTGAAAGAAGAAAAAGAATCATTCATCAAGCGTTTGGATAAAGTTAATCTCATCCGTGTCCAAGTACCCGCTAAAATCGATTTGAACCATTATTTTGAAATTATGAATACGCGTGGTGAGCAACTCGAATTGCATGAAATTGCCAAAGCAAACATTTTATCAAAAGTTTCATCACCAGAAGCTAAGAAAATAGCTAGTGATATTTGGGAATATTGTTCCAATATGGACTCCTATATTCAAATGAATTATCCTAAAGACAAACGTGATCAGATTTTCAGTAAAGATTGGAGTAGCTTGTCTGATAGGATTGTTGATTTTGATTCATTATCCTGTTGCTATCAAAATGAGACAGTAGATGAAGAAATTTTCACACTTGAAGAAATACTACAAGGTAAGGGAGAACTAAGTGGTGAATCAACATCAAGTGAAGAGTTAGAGAATGAACGATTTGAGTCGATTATTTCTTTCCCAAACTTCTTGTTGCAAGTCAATAAAGCAATTACGATATCAATTGCGGACGATGACTCAAGTTTGGATGATAAGAATTTTTTAATAAATCTTCAGAATAATTGGGCAGATGAATTGTCGGCTAAGCACTTTTTATTTATGCTGCTTAAAGCACGCGTTATATTCGACAAATATGTGTTAAAGCGTGAATTTGCGCGTGACTATAAAGAAACAGGAAAGTGGTCATTACAAAGGCTTGAAAAATATCGTGATACTAGAACAGATAAACCCAAATATATCGGAACGTTTGGCGGAGATGAAGATAATCGAAATAGACAGATTCGAACCTTGCAATCTGCCCTACGTATAACATACACATCTCCAAAAACAATGCATTGGATTTCATTAGTCTTATCAAGCTATTTTAATGATGAGAATGCTGATGTATTAGAGATTCTTGAAAATTATGCTCAATCAAAAGTTGATGCTGCTGGATATGAAACAGCTTCAGGATTTGGTTTTGAGCGGATTGTATTCAGTTATTTAGATTATTTGATTTACCGAGATGGATATTCATTCAATGGTCATGAAATAATTAGTCCACTATCAAGTGATTGGCAATTTCAATTCAGAAGCTCAA
Organism: Streptococcus suis; assembly: GCF_024509555.1. Lineage (GTDB taxonomy): Bacteria > Bacillota > Bacilli > Lactobacillales > Streptococcaceae > Streptococcus > Streptococcus suis_AD. The sequence continues at coordinate 59,695 of NZ_JAMWEL010000013.1, read as the reverse complement.
TTGAACACTTCTATCCTCAACATCCAACAGAGTTGCTCCCTTGGGAAAATGAAGATCTGAATTGCTTTGGTAATTTAGCCTTGATTACGGTCTCTGGTAATTCAACGTTTAATAATGCAACGCCTGTTGGTAAAGCTAGTTCAAACCCAGGAATTATTTCACAGAGTTTGAAGTTGAAAATCATGGCTGAAATGATGAGGCAAAATAACAATATTTGGGATCAAAAATTGGCACACAAACATCAGGACGAGATGTTTAAAATTCTCGTCTCCCAAAAGGGTAAGTGAGAGTAGAGATATTCTTGCAAACCAATCTATTTTGATAAACTAACAAAACCTAAACAATTCATTTAAAAGGAAGAAGTACCAGTACATTCGGCACGATTAGATATTATAGAAAAAATAATTGGTAAGAATCTAGTTGCTTCAATAAAATGGTTATTTTGATTTTATAATGAGATGATAGAAAATAGGAGTGGTCTTTTGCATCACTCCTATTTTTGTGCTAAGTAAGTTGTTATATTCTTGTAAGAATAGCGATAGATTAGCGGATTTTCATCTATGGTACTTATCTCAAATATGAAGAAGTGATTACGATTAGCTCTAGCCTTTTCCTTATTCAGGACAAAGTAGTTCTTACGTGAAGTTGCCATTGTTTTTAGAATATCATCTGTCAGGAAAGTCAATGGAATATTCATGTTGGAGTAGCGGTAGAAGTCACGTTCAAAATCTTGGTAGCTCTCGCTGTAATAGTCCATTTGCAGGTGATTACGATGAAACTCAAGCTGATTCATAAAGCACTTCCTAAACAAGTTCAATACTAATAATATCTTTCAATTTTTGATTGATGTGACCTGTTGTAGTTTTTATCAAAATAAAATCCTTATTCAGACTTGGTATTGTTCCAGTGTAGGAAACACGCTTGTTTTTTTCAATCACTTGAATGCGCGTGTGTAGCTGCCCAGCGTATACTTGACTGAGGAGTAATAATTTCTTCTTTAGTGATAAATCAGATATGGCAGTGGCACTTCTAATTGAGAATGTAGATCTATTGCATGGGAAGTGGACTAAGATTCTGGACGAAAATCGTCCGCTAGAAAAGCATTATTGTACGAAGTTGGCTGAAATGATAAACAAGCCTTCATGGGAATTTGATTCGTATGAGATGTGTCAGGTATTGGACAGAATTACAATTTCAGAAGATGGGCAGATAAGCGTCAAATTTTTAGAGGAGACTGAGGTAGACTTGTAAGAAACTGTGACCGGAAGGTTACAGTTTTTTTGTTGTTTTAGTGGTATAATAGGCATAACAGAAATGAAGTTAAATGTGGGAGTATTATTATGGGTAAGTGGACTTGTCAATGCGGGCATCCAATGAATGACCATTCAGCTCCTGATCCGAATGCTTTTTCAATATATTCGGATGAGTTGTGGGAAGAAATAACAGATACTACAGATGAAAATAATAAAATTGATTACTATGATATTTCTGATGCTTCTTACTATGCTTGGCAATGCCCTAATTGTCACAGTTTGATGGTATTCGGTGAGGATGAGAATCCTAATCGTTATACATTTTATAAATGGATAGATTTAGATAGTAGTGAAGAAGAGCAAGCGGATCAAGCTACTGTTCAAAGTTCATCAGACACAGTTTACAGAGTTGCATCGGTCACTTTCTCAGAGTTTGGTGAGGAATATTCCTATATCTGTGAGGATGAATCAATCAAGGAAGACCATTATGTGGTTGTACCTGTAGGTATCAATAATGTCGAAAAAGTTGCTCATGTTGTAAAAGTACGTCAGGCTACCCAAGAAGATATCTCATATCCAATTAACAAGTTGAAACATGTGATAAAGCGTTATTCGGATTTTGATAAAGAGAGTGCAGAGAAAATTGCAGCTGAGTTAGTAACGTCAGGTCGATGTTTGAAAATTGATGATTTTTCTAAATCAGTAGCAGCAGACGAGTATTTTGATGTTTTGTACAATAAACTTGGACACTGGTGGTTGGAACTCAATGGTGTTCCTATTCCAATGAAAGTTATCCTATCGAATACCAACTATGAGAAGTATCATGTTGACTGTGCTGTACATATCAAACCCCACAATATTCACTATAGTACTTTCCAATCGTTGAAGTTATGTACCGACTTTGAGATTGACGCTTCACGCTGGGTTGATGTCATTTCTGATGAATATGTTTGGGGAAATTCCTGGGAACTTGATGGTATCCAGTTTGGGATAACCTGTGAGGAATCATTAGAGGAGGATGAGGTGACACTTGGCAAATACAGTCGTGTTCCATATTATGTCGATTGGCATCCAGATTGGAGCGATAGATACGGTTTTAATTTAGCTTGGAAACGACATGAATCTGACAAAGACTTGTCGGTAGACTTTTATATTTCTTAGAGTTATAAATTCGTTCTTTTGTATCATAATAAAGCCAAACTAGACTTTTCGTTCTATAGTATAGAGGGTTGCTATCACTATATATTGAAGTTGTGAGTTTGTTAGAAAAACGCAATTAGATTGTCCAACTCGCTCTCTTGTTTTCTGGCAATATACTTTAAAATACGTATCAGTTTGTTCCAATTGTTCAGGACTTGTATTCAGGCTTTGATATATGTAGCCTTGGATTATTTTGTAGATTTTTTACATTAGTTTATATTTGATTCTTATATTAATTATCGTTGGGCTAGGTGTTTGCCGACTTTTGTGGATTTGAATCTGCTATTTTATATAATCTTTAATTAGAGAAGAATTAATAAAATCTTTGAAGAAAGAATCTGACAACATCTAGCCTGATGATGAGTATTAATATTGATAATTTATTGTGTGAAACTTGTTAGAATTGAATTACTTTTAAGTTGAAATTTGGAAATGATATGCTAATAATCTAGAAAATTGTCAGGGTGTCATTTTTTTAATATTTGCAATGTCCACTCATGAAAACTTGTTTTTTATTAAGCAGAATGCAATAATTTGTTGATTTTATGTAGTTGTTGATGTAATATATAGATATAGTTGTTTATTGGTAAAAATGGTATTGCAAATTTCTTTATTTCAATTTGAAAAGTAGCTGCAGTCATTCTAGTATGTAGCTCCCATTCTTAAAAGATTAGTTGTTTATCATGTCATTTTCTATAATACAAGGTGGGTTATTATGAAAAAAATTAGTCTATTTCTATTTGTATTTTTTTCATTTGTAATTAGTGGTTTTACAGTCAAAGCTGGACAAGCTAGTATTGATTATTCAAGTTTAAACTTAATTACCTTTAATGGGAATAAACAACTGCTTCTTGGTGAATTTGATCATTTAGGGAGGGCAACCTCAGCACATATTCAACTTCAGGATAAGGATGAGCCTAAAAAACGCAGAGAACCGCGAATAAAATATACTCCTGTGGGTTGGCATAACTACAAATTCGCCTATGGAAACCAAGGTAAGAAATCTTGGCTTTTCAACAGGGGACATTTAATTGGTTACCAATTCAGTGGTCTTTCCGATGAGGGGAAAAATCTGGTTCCTTTGACTGCCTGGACTAATAGTGGTCATTACAAGGGGACGGATGACAGTAATATTGAAGGGATGCTTTACTATGAAAATCGGCTTGATAATTGGCTAGCGAATCATCCTCATTTTTGGTTAGACTATAAAGTCACTCCTATTTATTCAGGAGAGGAACTGATACCTAGACAAATTTTGCTTCAGTATGTTGGTTTGGATGAATCAGGAAATCTGATAAACATAAACCTAGGTAGTCCGAAGGAATCGATTGACGGGAATGGGATTACAACGGTTGTTTTAGATAATTACTCTAAAAATGCATCCATTGATTATTTGAAAGGTACTGCAACACCTTCATTAGTACCAATTGAGGAAAGTAGTCAATCTGCATCCTCTCATGCAGTAACTGATTCACAACCAAGTGAGAGTGCGCAAGTCAGTCTACCAGCTACTCAACTAGCACCAGTTGTTTATGTAGCTCGAAACGGGTCAGCTAATGTATATTGGTACCAAAAGGAAAACATGCCTGCCAATACTAATTTTGCAAAGGTTGTTGAAATGTCTGAGGAGCAAGCACTTCAGCTAGGAAAACGGCACACAACTAAAGAATAATTTTTGAAATAATAAACTTTAATATAACAAAAAATAGGAGTAGTCTGTTGGTCTGCTCCTATTAAACTTTCTGTTAATAGAGTAAGGTAAGCCGAAATTGACTATATCAAAGTTGATTCAAATGCCAATACCTCTTGTCATCATGGCATATATGTTTTAGTTTATTTATTATTTTAATGGTATAATCAATATAAAAAGATTAAAAATAATATATGTAACAGTGATTAAAGTAAAGGATAATCAAAGGATTTTAATAAATATATTAATCGTAATCAATACTCAAATGGAGGAAAGCAAAATGAACAATACAGTAGAATTATCAGCGGCAGATTATAAAGCGATTGAGGGAAATGATTCTCGTTACCTGAATAGCAAAGGTGCGAATTATTACCGTGAAGGACAATACAGTCTTGCAGCTTCCTATTATCATTTGGCAGGCAGTATGGGAAATTCTGATGCGCTGTCAAATTTAGGCTATTGTTATCTCTATGGTCGACATACTGATCCCAATTTGTCATTAGCTATCGCCTACTTTAAATTGGCTGCTCAAAAAGGAAATCTCGATGCTACATATAAATTAGGTGACATATATGGAACTGTGAAGTGGGGAATACAGAACATTGAATTGTCTATCTATTATTATCGATTGGCTGCATCCAATCTTTTAGATGAACCATTAGAGGCCCTACATGATATTAGCTGGTGTCATAGCTTGCAAAACTATCCTAGTCTCTGCCTTGCTTTAGGGAAATCTATGCTTCCGGAAGGACAACTTTTTACCAATTTTGACCTTGCCTATCAGTTCTTGGTATTTGCAAAGAAGGGGTATGAATTCGAGCTGCAAAACAGAGGGTATTATTACCAATCAGCCTATGAGCAGGTTGTAAAATTATTGGAAGATCCACAGTTTGACAGTATTAGAAATAAATGGGATGATTTATTTTGAGGTGGAAAAAATGGGAGAAGTGGATATTGAAATTGATGGTTTTTGGTGTAAAGAATGTGAGGAATTGCATCCGACGCTTTTTTGGCATAAAAAATTTGATAACTATTTACGGAATCGTAGAGAAGTTTGGGAGCAACAAAAGAAGGTTCGCCCTAATCTTTTTAAAGATGCTCTTTATGAGGATAGATTACCAATATTGGGCCTAGCTGAACAAAGACATCGAGGAACTTGTGTCTCTTGTGGACACCTGACCTATTTTACCAGTCTAAAAACGAAACGTTTTATCTGTTCTAATGAATGCAAGTATGCTGATAATCCATATGATTTTAAATCATATGAGGATTATCTAAAGAAAGAAAAGTAATAATGAAAACACAAAATGAAATGATGACCTTAGTCCCCCAAAAATTACGGGATATTGAAGAAAGATATGATGTCGAAGTCTTGTGGGCAGTAGAGTCGGGCAGTAGAGCTTGGGGGTTTGAGTCTCCTGATAGTGATTTTGATGTTCGATTTATCTATAAACGCAAGATACAAGACTACCTCAAGTTGACACCTGACAGGGATGTGATTGAATTGCCTATTGATGAAACCTGGGATGTGAGTGGTTGGGATTTGGACAAAACTTTGAAACTCTTGTTTAAGTCAAACCCAACCTTATTTGAATGGTTGCAGTCGCCGATTGTCTATCATCAGACAGATTTTATTGAGCGAATTCGCCAGTATGCTCAGACCTATTTTTCTAAGAAAAAGATGCTCCATCATTATCTCAACACTGCAAAAGGCCATATGCAAAAATACCTACTTAGTGAACAGGTCAAACCCAAAAAATATTTTTATGCTTTACGCCCTATTTTGGCATGTCGTTGGATTGAGAAATACCATTCCATTCCCCCTATTTTGTTTGAAGACCTTGTCCAGGATTTGCTACCAGAGGAAATGAAACCCCATGTCGCAGCATTGCTGGACTTGAAAATCAACCATCCAGAAGAAACACTCATTTCACCCTTACTTCCGATTCAAAACTATGTGGAAGAAAGCATTCGAGAAATTGAAGCCTATCTCCAAACTGTTCAGGAAGAGAAACGAGATATTTCAGCTCTGAATAACTTCTTTTTGGAAGAATTAGGGATGGGGAGAGAGGGAAATGAGTAGATGTGAAATGTGATATAATAAAAGAAAAATTATTGTATAGAATGAGAAGAGAGTATGAAATATAATGACTTCATAAAAGAAACTATAATGGATTTCAGTTCTATAGAGTTTAAGAATATCAAAGCTTTACTTATTGGAGAGTATATTCAATTTTCCTTTTTGGAGGATAATCGGATTGATCAGTATATTTTTTCTGAAAAATTATGTGATTATTTAGAAAAATTGGAATTGAAGACCAAGATACCTTTTCAAAAACACTTGGTTTATTACAGTATTTTCTTAGATAAATTGGTTTCAAATAAAATTGCCAAAGCACCAAAAGGCAATTTGAAGGCCATGCCCCCCCATCTTATACCTAGATCTCGACGCTATTATGAAAAAGCAAAGGCAAGTGGAAAAAAAGGTCTCCATTCTGTCCATCAATTGATTGATTATTGCAGAGTTATGTTCTGTCTTTACAATTCTGCTCTCCAATCTGATGCTAAGCAATTTGAAAATTTTGATTTATCGATTGATGCTCTATCTATTGAAAAAATTATTTTCAATATGAAGCAGGAACAGGCTAAAAAATTGAACTATCAAGTGGCAGAAGTTTTCTCAAAGAATGGAATCTATTCAAGTGAAGTTTTTTACCTAATCATGACAATCATCGTCTATTGTGAGTTAAAGAATAGCAAGAACCAAGGAGAGTAGCAATGTCTAATGTCATAAATATTCATAGTCTGCAGGAACTGTATCGTTTTCTTAATGAGAAAAATGTCCTTGAAATAGTGGTGCGAGGGAATAATAAACAAATACGAGCGATTCAGAAAGTTGCGATTAATCAAGTTCAAAATAAAGAGGCTGCTCAATTGGTAAATCAGGCCTTTCAAGCAATACATAAAAATTTACAATTAACCAATAATGGGCTTCAATTGCTTCAGAATGTTACTGTTTTACAAAATCTAACCCTTGCATTGAATTGCTTGAATCTGGTTGCAACCTGTGCAGGCTTTGCAATTTTATATGCTGAACTCGAACAAATGAGTGAGGAAATTGCTCAACAAATTCAACATCTCCATCAAACTGTAAAACAAGGACATGATATTCAGACTGGCTATGAATTTAATAAAGTTCTTTCTTCATATACTGACATGTTGGATGCAAGAAGACGCCAAAATCCATATTCTGAAGAAATAATGCGTGAACTAGTTGATCAACTATACAATGTTTTACAGTTATTAATTGCTGTTTTTAAGAAGGAAATTGCAACAGATAAAAGTTCAATCATCTTGTCAATTTTCTCGCTTCTTTCTATGTTAACCATGTCATTACGTTTTTATGATGAGCTCTACTATTTTAATAATAAGGAAAAACTAAATAGTGGAAGTGTATGGCATTCTGCTCATGATAGATGGATGGGTGTATATGATGTGTTGCAATCAAGTTGGTTTTTGGAAAGATTACAAGACTATGCATTTTTGGAGTCTGATATGACAACAGTTGAAATGGATATCTACTGCAAAGAATTAATGGAAGAAGTTTCTTCTCAGAAGGAGGTAGTTGAAGATAATCAAGCACTCATTCTTGCTTTGGATGATCAACAAACTTTCCAAACTTTTAATCAAGTTAATACAGCTGAACTAAAAGAAACTATTGTATCCAGTTTGGACGAATCTTTAGATCAAGATTCGGCTGCCTCGCGTCAAGTCTATCAGGCCATCATGGATCAAGTCGCTCTGATTTAAATTTGAGGTTTGAAAATGGATTTAGAAATCAAAAATGCTATGGATAGGTTGTTGATTGCATGTGAAAAAGTTGAAAGCAAACAGCTACCAATATCTTTGACAGTTTCATTGAAGCAATTGGTTCTTCAAGAAATCCTTACTTTTATTCACAGAATATCATTGACTGATGGCACAGAGCGAATCAATCTTTTTGTTAACACTTATCTATCGGGGATTCAAGTTGAAGTTTCTGAGGCTGATGCTAATAAACTAGAAAAAATTCCTTCAGCTTTCAAACTTCTATGTCAAATAGATCAAATAAATAAGGAGAGTGAAGGATCTGTACTTTCTGAACTCTATCTAAAAACAATCACGTCAATTGGAAGACACTATACACTAAGTAAGGATCATAAAAAATTGACGGATATTCAAGGTTTTGTTGATCATGTGAAATACCTACAACAATATATGACGGCTGGTCTGATTTCGGATTTAGGAGAGGCAGCAGTTGCTGAGAAATTGTTGGTCGTCAACAAAAGAGAACAAGAGGTTGGATTAGAAGAAAGTTCTCCTTCTGTAACTGCTGAAACGATTGAAGAGGTGTTAGACCAAATAAACCAGTTGATTGGACTAGATGCTGTAAAAAAAGAGGTTCATAATTTAACAAACTTACTACGTCTCAATAAAATGAGACAAGAACGGGGATTCAAAACCCTAAAAACCTCCAATCATTTGGTGTTCCTAGGAAATCCAGGAACTGGAAAAACGACCGTTGCTAGATTCATTGCTAAGATTTACAAGTCTTTGGGGATTTTATCAGAAGGGCAGTTGATTGAAGTAGATCGGGCTGACTTAGTTGCTGGTTATGTTGGGCAAACTGCAATCAAGACGCGAGAGGTAATTGACAAGGCACTGGGTGGAATCTTATTTATTGATGAGGCCTACACATTGGCTAAAGGTGGGACAGATTTTGGTCAAGAAGCGATTGATACAATTTTAAAAGCCATGGAAGATAAGCGCGATGATTTTGTAGTTATCGTTGCAGGATATTCTGATCCAATGAATGATTTCCTGGAATCAAATCCTGGTTTAAGGTCGCGTTTCAATAAGTTGATACATTTTCCCGATTACACTGCTGAAGAATTATTGGAAATTTTTAACTCATATTGCCAGACAAATGAGATGCGAATTTCATCCGATGCAAGCCTTATTTTAAAACAGTATTTACAAGAGATTTGTGATAAGAAACCGCAAAATTTTGCAAATGGCCGAGCAGTTCGAAATATTTTTGAAACTTCATTGTCCCTTCAAGCTAATCGTCTTGCACAGAAAGAGCAGATTAATGATGATGAATTGATGCTAATTACAGCGGATGACTTGTCTTTCACTCAGCAAGAGATGTGACCTGCAAAGAAAAATGGAAGAAGGTTCTCGAATTTGGAGACCAGAAATTATTGAATGCATATAAATTGAATAGTCTTTCTTTTTGCTATACATTGAAATTGGTTGAATGATCTCTGAGTTATACTCAATTTTAATAACATCTGAGATTGATTGTCGAAGTAAATGTATTTACACTTTAAATGTCGATCTAAATTTTCTCACCTTCTATTGATATTGTATTTAGAAAATACTAAAAGAGCCGCGTCTGCGACTCTTTTTGCTTTATGTGACTTTTAGTCCGTCACGCTCCGTAAGGTGCGTGACAAATAAACCACCCGCTATGCGGGTGCGCGACGAAGGTTATACCAAAAAAACTCCAAACGCGATACAATAAAGGTGTTCAATCCTATTGTAAAGCGAAAGGAGAAAAATATGGCGCAAAAAGCACATAGTTTATCACATACAAAGTGGTTATGTAAATACCACATTGTCTTCACCCCTAAGTATAGACGAAAAATTATCTATAATCAATATCGAAGTAGTCTTGGAGAGATATTTCGACGATTGTGTAGTTATAAAGGTGTTGAAATTATAGAAGGTCATCTGATGCCAGACCATGTTCATATGTTAGTCAGTATTCCTCCAAGGTTAAGTGTATCAAGTTTTATGGGCTATTTAAAAGGCAAGAGTGCTCTTATGATGTTTGATAAACACGCCAATCTCAAATATAAATTTGGCAATCGTCATTTCTGGGCAGAGGGATATTATGTAAGTACGGTTGGACTTAATGAAGCCACAATTAAGAAATATATACAAGAACAGGAAAAACATGATATAGCACTTGATAAGTTAAGTGTAAAAGAGTATGAAGATCCCTTTAGGGATAATGGCAAGTAGTACGAATGTCTCTTTAAGAGGCTAGTGACGAGTCAAAAGCAGTGAGGCTTGAACAAAGTGAAAGCCAGCGTCTTTAGGCGCTGGCTGGTGATGTGGGCTTATAGCCCTTGTTCAAACCACCCGTTTGACGGGTGGTCATGATTTAATCTTACCCAACAAATTCGTTGATTTCTTTTTCGATATTAGCGATTTTTTCTTCTGCTTCAGCAAGTGTTTCACCGACTGTTGCGATGTAGAATTTGATTTTTGGTTCTGTTCCTGAAGGACGAACGGCAAACCATGAATCATCTGCCAAGGTGTATTTCAAGACATCTGATGGAGGAGTAGTGAGTTTTTCAACGTTTCCATCTTTGCCTGTCTTAGTTTGAAGGGCAAAGTCTTCAAATACTGCGATGTCAGTTGCGTTGAATTGGGCTGGTGAATTGTCACGGAATTTAGCCATGATTGCCTTGATTTGCTCTGCACCATCTTTACCAGAAAGTGTGACAGAAATTGTTTTCTCAGCGAAGTAACCGTATTCCTTGAAGATTTCATCGATACCGTCAGCCAAGGTCATGCCACGTGAACGGTAGTAGGCAGCAATTTCAGCAACAATAAGAACTGCTTGGATAGCATCCTTGTCACGTACGAATGGCTTGATGAGGTAACCGAAGCTTTCTTCAAAACCAAACATGTAGGTATGGTTATGTTTTTCTTCAAACTCTTGAATTTTCTCAGCGATAAACTTGAAGCCAGTTAATACATTAAACATGGTAGCGCCGTAGCTTTCAGCAATCTTAGTGACCAACTCAGTTGATACGATTGACTTAGCAAGTGCAGCGTTTGCTGGAAGTGTACCTGCTTGCTTGTGGGCTTCAAGGATGTACTTAGCAATGATAGCGCCGATTTGGTTACCAGAAAGGTTCCAGTATGAACCGTCAGCTTGACGAACTTCAACACCAACACGGTCAGCGTCAGGGTCAGTTGCAAGAAGGACGTCCGCACCGACTTCACGGCCGAGTTCTTCTGCAAGGGCAAATGCAGCTTGGCTTTCTGGGTTTGGTGAAGCGACAGTAGAGAAGTCGGGGTCAGCAGTTGCTTGTGCTTCAACAACTTGAACAGATTCAAAACCAGCCTGTGCAAGGGCACGACGCGCCAACATTTCACCCGTACCATGAAGCGGTGTGTAGACAATCTTCATGTCTTTACCGTATTCAGCAATCAATTCAGGGTTGATGTTGAGGTCTCTGAGTTCTTCCAGATATTGAACGTCAGTTTCTTCGCCAAGAACCGTAATCAAACCATTTTCTTTACTTGCTTCAAGGTCAGCTAGTTCAACTGCAAATGGATTGTCGATGGCACGGATGAAGTTGGTCAATGCATCTGCATCAGCAGGAGGCATTTGTCCACCGTCTTCACCGTAAACCTTGTAGCCGTTAAATTCTTTCGGGTTGTGGCTGGCAGTCACCATGATACCTGCGATGGCATTGTAATGGCGCACAGCGAATGACAACTCAGGAGTTGGACGAAGGCTTTCAAATACATAAGATTTGATACCATGCGCTGCCAAAACTTGAGCTGATTCAAAAGCAAATTCTGGCGAGAAGTGACGTGAATCGTAAGCGATGGCAACACCACGTTTTTTAGCTTCTTCACCTTTTGATTCTACCAATTTTGCCAAACCTTCAGTAGCTTGACGGACTACGAATACGTTGATGCGGTTGGTACCAGCGCCAATATAGCCGCGCATACCGGCCGTACCAAACTCAAGGTTTGTGTAGAAGGCATCTTCTTTGGTCTTTTCATCCATTGCAACTAATTCTTCACGCAAGTAGTCTGGAAGTCCAGCAAAATCTAGCCATGTTTGATAGGTTTCTTGATAAGTCATCGCATATCTCCTTAAAGATTTTTCTATTAAACGCTTTCATTATACCATGTTTGAAAAGAAAAATCACGCTTTCACGTGATTTTCTGATATTTATTTTTTAACTTTCTGTAAAACTGGAACTATTGCAAGGGTCAGAATGGTTGCAATCACCATTTCAGTAATTGAGTTGACAGAAACAATGGCTGCTAGGACTGCCTTTATATCACCCTTGAAGACCCCGCCGAAGAAAAAGAAAATTCCTGACAGTACAAAGATGGTGTTTGTGACTGTTCCGGTTAACCCTGCGAGTGCAAGACCAGCCTTATTTTGCCACAATTTGTAGATGAAGTAGGGAGTAATTCCAATCAAAATCCGTGGTACAAGTGCGATGAGCACTGAGAATAGATTTCCATTTTCAACAAAAGGTGAGAAGACATAGCTCAAAGGTGAAAGAATAATACTATTGCGGATAATACTCATAATCCCCATGAATCCACCGAGTTGTGCCCCGATACGCGGACCGTAGATGATGCTCGCAATGATAACTGGAATATGTGTGATGGTTGGTTTGATAGGGAGGACAAAAGCGGCAAAAATTGCTTGACTGATGGATTCGATGACCACCATGATGGCGATAAAAATTGCTAGCGTTGCAACTTGATTTGGTCGTCTAGTTTTCATTCAGTGTAGAACTCACTTTCTCTAATATAATCTCAATTTCTGCAAGGGCCCCTGTTCCAAAATCGCCACAAGCAAGAAGGGCTTCGCGTGGTTTAATTTCCTCAAAGCCATATTCTGACAAGGTTTTGAGATTATTCTGTGTGGCAGGGTTCAGGTACATATTGGTATTCATAGCAGGGGCAATCAGCTTTTTAGTTCCAAGGGGCAGGGCCAGGGCTGTTGCAGTGACCATATTGTCTGCCAGCCCGTGGGCTAGTTTAGCGATGGAATTGGCAGAAGCAGGTGCTAGGATAAATAAGTCTGTCGCCTTGGCAATATCAATGTGCTTGATAGAACTAGGATTTTCTTCCAACATGACATCTGTATGGACCAGATTTTTAGTTAGGGATTGGAAGGTCAAGGGTGTGATAAAGTCCATAGCAGAGCGGCTCATTAGGACAGTTACCTGATGTCCGAGTTTGGTCAATTGACTGGTTAAGTCTGCTGCCTTATAAGCAGAAATTGAACCTGTAACGGCAAGGGTAATATTAGCCATGTTTTTCTCCTTTTTCGAGAGTTTCCAAAATCAGCTGGGCAATTTCTGCTTTTGTATTTGCTTTAACTTCCGAAATCTTGTCAACCAGGTAGGCAATGTGTTGATTGCCCTTGATGTCTGTCAAGTCATTTGCAAGAATATAATCTGCTCCATTGCGTTCAATGCTTTGGCGGGCAACAGCAAATAATTCTTCCTGTGTAACATCGACCAAAAGTTTAAACCCGATGAGTTGGATAGTTGGGTTCCATTGTTTGACATAGGAAATAACCTTAGGTGTTTTTTTGAGGAAAAGGACTTGGTAGTCATCCTTTGAAGAAATCTTGCTCTCAGCATTTTTCTTGTCCAACAAACTAGTAACATCTTCGGTTGCCTGAACCTCATCCAAGCCGGTCATGTAAACAGGTGTATAATCCGATACGGCCATGCTATGGATGAGGGCTTCATGGTTTTTAACCAAGGGTTCTAAAGTTGATTTTAAACTTTCAACATTTGTGATTTCAATAATGGTTAAATTCTTCTGTGGTTCAGGCTTGACAGCCTGTTTTGTTGTAACCAGTGTCACTTCATGTCCAAGTTTCAAAGCCTGCTCAGCAATGATTTTTCCAAGATTGCCAGAGGCGTGGTTGGTAATAGATCGAACTTGGTCAATGGCTTCACTGGTGCCACCTGATGTAATCAATAGTTTCATGTACATATTTTACTAGAATTTCCATTTTTCGTAAAGTTTCTGCGACCCATTTTTCACAAAGATTTACTAAATCAAAATATTATTTTACTTAATAGTATATTTAAAATTTAACAGTTGTTAAATCCGTACGTTGTTTACAATATTTATAAGCAACATGCGAAAATTAAAATTCTTATGGTATAATGTTTGTGAAAAATAAGGAATTTAGGAGCTCTCATGAAAACAGATATTGAAATTGCACAAAGTGTGACCTTGAAACCTATTACTGAAATCGTTGAAAAAGTTGGTATCAGCTATGACGATATTGAACTCTATGGAAAATACAAGGCAAAATTGTCCTTTGAAAAAATCAATGCGGTGAAAGACAATGCGCCAGGGAAATTGATCTTGGTTACAGCCATCAACCCTACACCTGCAGGTGAAGGGAAGTCAACAATTACTATCGGTTTGGCTGATGCTTTGTCAAAAATTGGTAAGAAAACTATGATTGCCCTCCGGGAGCCTTCTTTGGGTCCTGTTATGGGTATCAAGGGTGGAGCTGCCGGTGGTGGTTTTGCCCAAGTCTTGCCAATGGAAGATATTAACCTGCACTTTACAGGGGATATGCACGCCATTACAACTGCCAACAATGCTCTCTCTGCCTTGATTGATAACCATATCCATCAAGGAAATGCGATTGGTATTGACCAGCGCCGCATCATCTGGAAACGTGTTGTGGACCTCAACGACCGCGCGCTTCGTAAGGTGACTGTTGGTTTGGGAGGACCGCTTAATGGCATTCCACGTGAAGATGGTTTTGATATCACGGTCGCTTCTGAAATTATGGCTATCTTGTGTTTAGCAACAGATATCAATGATTTGAAAGAACGCTTGGCAAATATTGTGATTGGTTATCGTTTCGACCGCAGTCCTGTCTATGTGCGTGATTTGGCGGTGGAAGGTGCTTTGACCCTCATTTTGAAGGATGCTATTAAACCAAACCTTGTCCAAACTATCTATGGCACGCCAGCCTTTGTCCACGGCGGTCCATTTGCTAACATCGCCCACGGCTGTAACTCAGTCCTCGCTACCACAACTGCTCTGCGTTTGGCGGACTATACCGTCACAGAAGCAGGCTTCGGGGCTGACCTTGGAGCAGAGAAGTTCCTCGACATCAAGGTGCCAAACTTGCCGAAAGCTCCTGATGCAGTAGTTATTGTTGCCACACTCCGTGCCCTTAAAATGCATGGTGGGGTAGCTAAGACAGAACTTTCTGCTGAAAATGTAGAAGCTGTAAAAGCTGGTTTTGCCAACCTCAAACGCCACGTTGAAAATATTCAGAAATACGGTATTCCAGCAGTCGTCGCTATCAATGAATTTGTATCTGACACAGCTGCCGAACTTGCCGCTTTGAAGGAACTTTGCGCTGAAATTGGTGTACCTGTCGAGTTGGCAAGTGTGTGGGCAAATGGTGCTGATGGTGGTATTGAGTTGGCTGAGACAGTTGTTGCTACTATTGAAAATCAAGCAGCCAACTACCAACGACTTTACAAGGCAGAAGATAGCCTGGAAGAAAAAGTAACCAAGATTGTTACCCAAATCTACGGTGGTACAGGTGTTGTCTTTGAGAAGAAGGCTCGCAATCAATTGGCTGAATTTGCTAGGAATGGTTGGGACAAGTTGCCAGTCTGCATGGCCAAGACCCAATACAGCTTCTCAGATGATCAGTTTGCCCTTGGAGCGCCGACAGACTTTGACATTACAGTCCGTGAATTTGTTCCAAAATTGGGAGCAGGTTTCATTGTCGCTCTTACAGGTGATGTCATGACCATGCCAGGTCTTCCAAAAGCACCTGCTGCCCTCAATATGGATGTGGCAGAGGATGGGACAGCAGTTGGTTTGTTCTAAACTGATGAAATAGAAAAAATCCGCTCGACTGGGCGGATTTTTTTGTTAAAAGGGCAAGTTATTTAGCATGATAAAACTTATTATGTTGGTAAATTGGATCAAAGGTTAGATTGATGCCTAATTTACGAAGGACACTCTTATCTTCATCTGAGAGGATAACGGTTGAGTGGGCTTCGCTACCATTTAATTGGCCCAATTCTTTCATGGCTTGTGTAGCGACAGGGCTATCTTGTGCAGTGATGGCAAGGGCGTTAAGGATTTCGCTGGCATCCAAACGAGTATTATTTTTATCCAGATAATCTGCCTTCAATTCTTGAATTGGACGGATGTAGTTTGGTTCGATAAGAAGGGTTTCGTCATCGATTTGTGCGATTTGCTTGATGGCATTGAGAAGGACAGTGGCAGTTGGTTTGAGGAGGTCGGATGTCTTACCTGTGACAATCTCACCATTTGGCAACTGAATAGCTAGGGCAGGGCTGGCTGTCAGCTCTGCTTTTTCGCGCGCAGCGATAACAACCTTACGATTGGCTGGTGTCACGCCAACTTCATTCATAAGGAGTTCAATTTTTTTGACTGCTTGCTCACCAACTCTCTCTGCCTTGAAATCAACCAAGGTTTGGTAGTAGCGACGGATGATTTCTTGCTTAGATGCTTCGATCGCAGCATCTTCGTCCACGATAGAATAGCCCACCATGTTAACGCCCATGTCTGTCGGTGAGGCATAAGGAGACTTGTTCAAAATGCGTTCAAAGGTACGGTTGAGGACAGGGAAGACCTCGATGTCACGGTTGTAATTGACGGCTGTTTTTCCATAGGTTTGTAAGTGGAAAGGGTCAATCATGTTGAGGTCATCCAGGTCAGCAGTTGCTGCTTCATAGGCCAAGTTGACTGGGTGGTGGAGTGGCAAGTTCCAAACTGGGAAGGTTTCAAACTTGGCATAACCTGATGTTACGCCATGCAGTTGGTCGTGGTAAAGTTGGGAGATACAGGTCGCCAATTTACCTGAACCAGGTCCGGGTGCGGTGACAACGACGAGGTTGCGACTAGTTTCGATGTAGTCATTTTTCCCCATCCCTTCTGGTGAGATGATGTGGTCGATATCAGAAGGATAGCTCTTGATTGGGTAGTGGAGGTAGGACTTGATACCATGTTTTTCCAACTGCTTGCGGAAGGCATCAGCGGCTGGTTGGTTGCGGTATTGGGTAATGACCACAGAACCAACATAAATATCAATATCATTGAAGGTATCAATCAAGCGGAAGACTTCTTGGTCGTAAGAAATACCCAAGTCACCACGTGCCTTAGAATGTTCGATATTGCTGGCGTTGATAGCGATGACGATTTCTACTTGGTCTTTTAACTCTTGGAGGAGCTTGATTTTATTATCTGGTTCATAACCTGGTAAAACACGGGCTGCGTGGAAATCTTCTAACATTTTTCCACCAAATTCCATATAGAGTTTGCCTTCGAACTGGGCAATACGTTCTAAAATGTGGTCACGTTGCAAATTCAAGTATTTAGTTGAATCAAATGCGATTTTTTTCATTATAAATATGTCCTCCAAATGTGTATTAATCTCTGGGAAAACAAAAAATAGCTCCCTAAAACTAGGGAGCCTTTTCTCCGACCTCTCAAAAGAGGTGCCCGAACAATACTATAACAAACTGTGCTAATCTTGTCAAGAAAAAGTCAGATAGAAGAAAAATTAAACAATCGCTTAAAAAATATTTAATTTTAATAAAATTAAGTATTGACTTAATTAAAATAAAGTATAAAATAATGTTAAATAAATATTTAATTTTTGTTTAAGGAGATGTTTATGAAAAAGTTGATTCACAGCAAATTATTTCTATCTAGCTTTGTGGCGGACTTGATTTCTAACTTTGGAGATACGCTCTATTATCTGGCTTTGATGAACTATGTTTTACTCTTACCAGATACCAAGTTTGCCCTGGCTATGATTACCACTTCTGAAACCTTGCCGATTTTGGCAGGCCTCTTTATCGGGATTTGGGCAGACAAGACCAGAAACAAATTGGATACTATTCTTGCAACCCTGCTGGTTCGTGTCGGTCTCTATGCCTTTGTTGGCTTCTTGATGGGATTTGCACCAGCCCTCTGGGTTGTGGCGGTGGTCTGCGTCATCAACTTCCTGTCTGACCTTGCTGGTCAATACGAAAACGGTCTCTATATGCCAGTCAGCTTGCGGGTTGTGGCAGCGGAAGACCGTGAAACTGCTATGGCCTTTAAGATGACAGTGAGATCACTTTTGCAAATCGCCTTTCAAGCCAGTGGTGCTATCCTGATCGGATTCATGTCTTACCAGAATCTTGCCTTCTTCAATGCAGGGACCTTCTTGGTCAGCCTTGCAATTATGGCAGGTTTGCGTCCAGCTTTTGCCAAGCTACTGAAGGAAAATCCTATCCAGCAAGCTGAGCAAACAGAAACAGAAGCAGGACTTATCAAGGGCATGCGTAACAGTCTCAAAGAATCCTATCAAGCTGTTCAGAATATTCCTGTTCTCAAAGCGTCAATTGTGACCATTGCCAGCCTGAATGCCATTTTTACCGCACTATCACCATTAGTTATTCTCAATATGAAGGAGTTCTCAGACTTTCTGATTGTCAATGCTGGGACAACCGTTGCTTTGATTTCCATTCTCTTCTCAGTTGGTAGTATCTTGGGGTCAAGTATCGGTATGGCCTTGTTCAAAAATGTCAGCTTAATCAATCTCCTCAAGTTTTCTACTCTTATGCCTGTTTTACTTTTCTCGGGTTTCTTTCTCCACAATATTTATGTGGTATTGACGGTTATTTTTGTGACAGCTATGACTTTGGGTGTCTTCAATCCAAAAATGAGTGCCCTTGTTATGAATGAATTACCAGAGGATAAATTGGCAACTGTTGACGCTGGTATTACAAGCTTCTGTCAAATCGGTATGGTGGCTGGTCAATCCTTGGTTGCCCTAATGGTGACAATCTTATCTGTTACAAGTATTTCCCTCATCTTCCTCTTGCTTTCTGTGGTGCTATTAGCTTATAGCATTTTTACAGGAAAAAATCCTGAAAAGATTGTAGCTAGTGCTTAGGAATAAATCTCTGGTTACTACGAAGGAGAATTGCTTTGAAAAAGTTACTCAACAATAAATTGTTCTTATCAAGCTACCTAGCGGATGTGATTTCCAACTTTGGAGACACGCTTTACTACCTAGCTTTGATGAACTATGTCTTGTTGCTGCCAGATACCAAGTTTGCCTTGGCCATGATTACGGTTTCTGAAACTCTGCCGATCTTGTCGGGACTTTTTATGGGAATCTGGGCTGATCGGACAAAAAATAAATTGGATACGATTTTGGCTACTCTGGTGTTTCGTTTTGTTCTTTATGCCCTCGTTGGCTTATTGATGGGATTTACACCAGCCCTCTGGATTGTAGCAGTCGTCTGTGTGGTCAACTTCCTGTCTGACCTGGCTGGTCAATACGAAAATGGCCTTTATATGCCAGTCAGCTTGCGGGTTGTGGCAGCGGAAGACCGTGAAACTGCCATGGCCTTTAAGAACACCGTGGGTGGCATCTTGATGATTGTCTTTCGATCCAGCGGTGCCATTCTAATCGGTTATATGTCTTACCAGAATCTTGCCTTTTTCAATGCTGGGACCTTCTTGGTCAGTCTTGCGATTATGGCAGGTCTGCGTCCAGCTTTTGCCAAGTTGTTGAAAGAAAATCCAATCCAAGAGGCTGACCAAACTAAAACAGAAGCAGGGCTTATCAAGGGAATTGGTCAGAGTCTCAAAGAATCTTATCAAGCCATTCAAAAGATTCCTCTGCTAAAGGTTTCAATTCTGACCATTTTGGGTATCAATACGGTTATTAGCGCCGTATCTCCCATGGTTATCCTGTCTATGAAGGAATTTTCAGACTTTGTGATTGTCAATTCTGGTATAACTCTTGCCTTGGTATTCAATCTATTTTCTGTTGGTTACATCCTTGGCTCTAGTCTAGGTATGGCTTTCTTCAAACATATCAGCTTATCCAATCTGCTCAAGTGTTGTACAGTTTTGTCGGTCATTCTGTTTGTTGGTTTTTATTTTCATAATATTTATATTGTGATGGCGACTATCTTAGTCACTACCATGACGACTGGCATTATCAATCCCAAATTGTATGCCCTGATAATGAATGAACTACCCGAGGATAAATTGGCGACCATCAATACAGGAATGGGGACCATATTTAATATCGGCATGCTTGCTGGTCAAGCCTTGGTCGCCCTAATGGTGACAATCTTATCTGTCACAAGCATTTCCCTCATCTTCCTCTTGCTTTCTGTGGGACTAGTAAGCTATACTATTCTTGTGGGGCGTAGGCCTAAAAATGAAGTAGTTGTTAAAGCTTAGAAAGTATGCGTATGAAATTAGATTACCGAGATTATAGAAGCGAGATTGTCGAAAAATTCTTTATTCCCTTGATTGTCAAGGAACGTGAAGAGCCGTTTGAGGCGGATTTTTCACAGAAAGAAAAAGACATTCTCAAAGATGCTTTGGAAATTCGAGATGAGATAGAGGAAAAGCTGGCGTATTATCGTCAGGAAGTCAATGAGGTCTTTGTTTGGGGACATATTTTTAACATTTTGCATAGTCTTTATTTCTATATCTTGAATGATGGGCAGGATCCAAAGACAGTTGAGGAAGCTTGTCAATTGATTTTAAAGCTGTCTCAAGAAGAAGTAGAAGATGCCATGCGGACCATGCTAGCGTCTGAAAATGACGGACATCGTGAGAAGACCCTCAGCCTCATGGAACTTTTGGAAAAAACGGATAAAAAGCCGGCAGATAAGTGGTACTGGTCATTGGCTATCCGCAATCCCCTGGAAACAGTTGAGCGGTCTGTCGATCTCCTGAACAAGCTGCTACCAATCTATCAGCCTTATTTTGAAGGGGCAAGAGCAGAGCGGGAAGCCTTTGCTAGAGACTTTGACATTGAGAAACTCTATCGAGACTCCAAGCAGTTAGCCATGACTAGCTTGGATAGCTTGGGTGTAGAAACTGCCCAATTCTTCGTTCTCAGTCCGTGGAATTATTGGTTTGCTTATTATGGCAATGAACAATTTGACCATATGAAAGTTGCTCTTTTAGCTTCCTGTCGAATTGATCAGATTATGCTGTCAAATGACGAGCTGGATCTGGATGATTTGACAACGGCTCTTAAAGTCATCAGCGATAGCACGCGCTATCAGGTCTTGGTGGAACTGACCAAGCCTCATGCCAAGAGCAAGGACATTGCAGAACGCCTGGCTATTACAGGGGCGGCAGTGTCTTTCCACACCCAGAAACTGATTAACGGCGACCTGCTTCTCTTTAATGCCAAAGACAAGAATGTCAAATACAGTGTCAATCGCGACTTGCTCCAACAGGTGATTGACAAGTTGAAAGAGGATTTTGATTTGTAAGAATGAAAGTATTATAGATCAAAGAATCAGAAACAGAACACATATGGCTTTTTGAATTTGAGAGCTCTAAAGATATTTTGAGATTGGGTCTGAGAAGTATAGTCATTTAGTTTACTCTTAGTACTAGGAAACGAGCTGCAGTCATAACTGGAGTTAGGTAAGGCGTATTAACTAAGTAATGGATGAAAACTAAAAGAAGATATGCAACTGACATGGGTATTCAAAGATGTTCTCTTTCCAATTCAAACCATTATTTTATGCAAAAATTTAACTGAATGTCGATACAAAAACACTCGCAAGATTAGGTTCTAGCGAGTGTTTTCTTTATTCATACTCTTCGAAAATCAAAATCAGACGTTGTTGCCTTGATTTGATGAGTGGGAGCGGGAAAGAACTCGACTGGTCAAAAAAGAGTTCGTCTTCCCGCCCCCGCACAGTTGATTAGGTCAGATTTGGAGTGTAAAACACGAACAAATCTGCCAATCAACCACTGCGCTGAGATGTTGACACGAACCCTGAGAAGCGAGGTTGGGCTTTTTGCCCAGCCTCAGCCTGTTACCTTGAAACAAAATAGTAACAGGGTTCTATCTGCTAAGTAGAAACGAACTACATTCGCTCTATTTCCAACCTCCAAAGGTTCCTCAAACCTTTGGAGCTACTCTGATTTTGATTTTCATTGAGTATCATTCGGTGTAGTTGAAGGAGTTGTTTCTTGACTTGTAGATGTACTTGAAGGATTTGATGTGGAGGAGCTGGATTCTGGACTTCCGTGCAATTCCACATAGCTTGGAGCTTTGAATAGGTGAGTAGTAGAGATGTTATTTTGTTTGCTATAAATACTAGTGGAGGCTTGTCCCCGTTCGTTTTCCTTGGCTAAAAGACTGGCTAAGGAATCAATATAGTTAAATGATTCTGGGGAAATTTTTTCTATATCGTTGGAAAAGAACCGAAGAAGGTCGCCTGTTTGAACGGCATCGCTAGCAGCTAACTGAGCTGCAACTCTTTCTTTGATAGCATCAATTTCTTTCTGGGTTTCTTCGTCTGGATTAGTAATCTCTAATCCACTTTCAGTGTAGTAGATTTTTCCCCCATAGCTAGTATAAGTTGGGGTAACGAAGGTGCCAGCTGTTCGGAAGGCTACGATTTGATCGCGGCTTGGGGACAATAAATCTTGTCCCACTTGGATAAATTGATCTGCTTTAATTCCAAGAAGATGTTCAATGGTTGGTAGGGAATCCACCTCGCCTCCATAGGTATCAAAGATACCTCCATTGGCCATTCCAGGAACGACAATCATATAGGGGACTCGTTGTAGCATGGCATTATCATACTCAGTCCAAGTTTGTGGGTCCTTATTGATCAATGGGGCTAATGAAGGATTGCGTGAGTTTGAGATTCCGTAATGATCTCCATAGAGAACAATTATAGAATTATCATAAATTCCTGCTTGCTTCATATAATCAAAAAAGGATTTTATGGCAGAATCCAGATAATTTGCAGTGGCAAAATAACTATTAATGGTTTCATCGTCCGTTTGGGCTAAAGGAAAGCCTTTTTCGTTTTCAGGCAAGCTACTTGTATAGGGATAATGATTGGATACCAAAAGATACTTGATGTAGAAAGGTTGCTGTAAATGTTCCAAGTATTGAATTGAATCAGTTAAGACAACCTTGTCATTCAGACCATATTGGAAAGAATTTTCCTCGGTTGGTTCTGAAAAATAACCTTGGTCAAAGAAGTAATCATAGCCCCACTGTTTATAGGTATTGTTCCGGTTCCAAAAACTTCCAGAATTGCCATGGAAAACAGCGGAAGTATAGCCTGCCTGCTGGGATAAGATATTGGGAGCTGCTTGTTGCGTGTTGCTCCCACCGTATTGAACCATATATGAACCTTGATTTAAACCGAATAAGGATGTATCTAGCAAGGTCTCAGCATCTGATGTTTTTCCTGCTTTCACTTGGTGGAAGAAATTTGAAAATGCCAAAGTTGACTTATCATGATATAAGGAATTTAGGAAAGGAGTGACTTCATATTCGACCCCGTCAACATTTAGTTTGTAGTCAATGATAAACTGTTGCAGACTTTCTAAATGTAAGTAGATAACATTTCTTCCTTTAGCAATTCCGAAATAACTATCGTTTGGAGCAGCATAATGAGTGTTCACATATTCTTTTACTGGTTCAAGATCGCTTGCGCTTGCACCTGAACGATCCTTATGAGCTGTATAGGTTTGGTTGGCATTGTAGCCCAGAAAGGCAGGAAGACCTAAGGCTCTGACGATATAGTTATTTGAAAAACCTCGTGATAGTAACTCTGGTCGATCAATTTCCGCAAGAAAGAGATTGACAGAGAATAAAAAAATAGAGAAACAAGAAATGGCTACACTTGCTTGTTTATTAAATGCTTGTGAATCCCACTTAATGGACTTGCGGTAAATTAAGATACCGAAAAAAATCAGATCAAGGAAATAGACGATATCCCAAGGACGGAAGAGTTTTAGAGCTGATTCACCTAGTCCAGCAGATACACTGGAGGTTGCTGCCATGGTAGATATGGAAATATAATCAGAGAACTCCCTAAAATAGATGGCATTAGAAAATAACCATAGAAATAGGGCAGAGTATATAGCTATAGCAAGAGAATAAAATACTTTTGTTGATTTAAAATATAGAGCAATCCCCATGAGAAGTAGACCTATAGGGACGGGGTTGATAATCGCAATAAAGTGTTGAAAAAATCCTTGAGCATCGAGATTGAAGTCGACAAAGTAAGCCCAGATAGATTTTATCCAATAAATAAGTAGGAGAAGAGCGATGCAGCCCAGCCTGGTTTGTAAATGATTTTTAACGGTATGAAACAGTTTTTTCACAAATAGAATCGCTTGTCCTTTCTTAGAAGTTAGTTCATTATACCATACTTTCATTGGAAGTAACATTTTTAGTGGGAATCTGTCGTAATACACTAGGGCTATCTGCTAGTTCCTTAGCTGAGTTTTATATAAAAATAAGTAGAGAATCATTGATCTTTTTTTCCAAGTAGAGGGTAGCTCTTGAAAAAATAGATATTAAAAAGTATAATAAATGTATGAAAATGAAGGTAAACCGTATTACTGAACAAAAGATAAATAGAGGTATTCAACTTCTTGATGGTGCTGATTTTGCAAAAATTCCAGAATTAGAAGACGAAGTTGTAAGCCTGGTTTCTCAGGATGGAAAACATCTTGGAAAGGCTTATCTTTCTCCTCAAAATAAGGGGATTGGTTGGCTATATAGCAATTCCCATGAAGAATTGACAGAAAATTTCTTTGTGAATCTGTTTAGGAAAGCTCGACAAAAGAGACAGTGTTTTTATGAGTCGGATTTGACCAACGCTTTTCGAATATTTAATCAAGATGGTGATGATTTCGGTGGTTTGACTGTTGACTTGTATGATACATATGCAGTTTTTTCGTGGTATAATACCTTTGTTTATTCGCTAAAAGACACAATAGTAGCAGCCTTTCAAGAAGTATTTCCAGAGGTGAAGGGGGCCTATGAGAAAATCCGGTTTAAGGGATTGGACCATGAGTCAGCCTTTCAATACGGACAAGAGGCACCTGAGTTTTTCACTGTTTTAGAGAACGGGGTTGCCTATCAAGTTTTCATGAATGATGGCTTGATGACAGGTATTTTTCTGGACCAACATGAAGTTCGGGGGTCTTTGGTAGATGGATTAGCAGCTGGTAAATCACTGCTCAACATGTTTTCCTACACAGCAGCCTTTTCCATTGCTGCCGCCATGGGCGGGGCAGTGGAAACGACTTCGGTTGACTTGGCTAAACGCTCGCGTGAACTTTCTAAAGCTCATTTTAAGGTTAATGGTCTAGAATTAGACAATCATCACTTTGTGGTGATGGATGTATTTGAATATTTCAAATATGCCAAACGTAAAGGACTGTCATATGATGTCATTGTCTTAGATCCACCAAGTTTTGCCCGAAATAAGAAACAGACCTTTTCAGTTGCAAAGGATTACCATAAACTGATTTCCCAGTCACTAGAGATACTAAATTCCAATGGAATTATTATTGCATCAACAAATGCAGCCAATGTGACAGTGGAGAAATTCCGTCAGCAAATCGAAAAGGGATTTGGTTCTATAAAGCATCGTTATATTGCTGACTATCGTTTACCAGCTGATTTTAAATTTAATAAACATGATGAAAGTAGTAATTACCTCAAGGTCTTTACGATAAGGGTAGAAAAATGAAAATAGTAGTACCTATTATGCCTAGAAATTTGGAAGAAGTAGATGCCCTTGATGTGGAGCGTTTAGCAGAAGCAGACCTCATTGAGTGGAGGGCTGACTATCTTCCGAAAGAAGATATTCTAAAAGTTGCTCCAGCTATTTTTGAAAAATGCAATGGCAAGGAAATTATTTTTACAATTCGCACGACTCGTGAGGGTGGCTATTTGGACTTGTCAGATCAGGAATATGTGGACTTGATTAAGGAAGTTGCAGCCCTCTATCAACCAGACTATATTGATTTTGAATATTATTCTTATCAGTCAGTCTTTGAGCAGATGTTGGAGTTTCCAAATCTTGTCTTGAGTTATCATAATTTTGATGAAACACCAGGCAACTATCTGGAAATCATGTCTGAATTGACTAGTCTTTCGCCTGCAGTAGTAAAAATGGCTGTCTTGGCTAAGAGTGAACAGGATGTCTTGGATGTTATGAACTACACTCGTGGCTTCAAGACCTTAAATGCTGAACAGACTTTTGCAACCATTGCCATGGGTGAGCTAGGAAAAATCACTCGGATTGCAGGTGTAATAACGGGTTCATGTTGGACCTTTGCAAGTTTAGATGAAGTATCGGCTCCAGGACAGATGTCTTTGGCCAATACACGCAAGTTTTTGGAAATTTTGGAGAATTAAAATGCGTTATTTAACAGCTGGTGAGTCCCATGGACCACGTTTGACAGCCATTATTGAGGGAGTTCCAGCTGGTCTTCCTTTGACTGCAGAAGATATCAATGCGGATTTGAAACGCCGCCAAGGTGGTTACGGTCGTGGAAGCCGTATGCAAATCGAAACAGACCGAGTTGAAATTACAGCCGGTGTTCGCCATGGTAAGACAACTGGAGCACCAATTACACTTAATGTGACCAATAAGGACCATCAAAAGTGGTTGGATATTATGGCTGTTGAGGATATTGAAGATAAGCTAAAAAGCAAGCGTCGGATTAGACATCCGCGTCCAGGTCATGCTGACTTGGTTGGTGGCATGAAATATCGTTTCGATGATTTGCGAAATTCCTTGGAGCGTTCTAGTGCGCGTGAAACAACCATGCGTGTGGCAGTTGGTGCCGTTGCAAAACGAATTTTGAAAGAGCTTGATATAGAAATAGCTAACCATGTGGTCGTTTTTGGTGGTAAGGAAATTGATGTACCAGATGGATTGACAGTCGCAGAGATCAAGGAACGTGCAGCTAAGTCTGAAGTATCTATCGTTAACCAGGAACGTGAAGAGGAAATCAAGGCCTATATCGACCAGATTAAGCGTGATGGTGATACCATTGGTGGTGTCGTCGAAACCATTGTTGGCGGTGTACCTGTTGGTCTGGGTTCCTATGTTCAATGGGATAAGAAATTGGATGCTAAACTGGCTCAGGCAGTTGTTTCTATCAATGCTTTTAAAGGAGCAGAGTTTGGTGTTGGTTTCCAAGCTGGTTACTTGAAAGGTAGTCAGGTCATGGATGAAATTCTTTGGTCTCAACAAGAGGGCTACACACGCAGAACCAATAACCTAGGTGGTTTTGAAGGGGGCATGACAAATGGAGAACCATTGGTAATCCGAGGTGTGATGAAACCAATTCCAACCCTATATAAGCCTTTGATGTCCGTTGATATTGACACGCATGAGCCTTATAAAGCAACTGTGGAACGTTCGGACCCAACGGCTCTTCCAGCAGCAGGTGTTGTTATGGAATCTGTCGTTGCTACGACCATTGCAACAGAAATCTTGGAGAAATTCTCTTCTGATAACATGGAAGAATTAAAAGCGGCGGTAGCTAGTCACCGAGACTACGTTAGAAATTTCTAGGTCAAGAATGAAAAAAACTATTTTGATTGTCGGTCTAGGACTGATTGGAAGTTCTCTCGCTCTCTGTATTCGCAAACAGCATCCAGATTATCATCTTTTGGGTTATGAACCCAATCAAGCATCAGCGAATATAGCCTTGGAAAGACAGATGGTTGATGAACAATCGGATAATCTAGCTGAACTAGCTTCTAAAGCAGATGTGATTTTGCTATGTGTTCCTATTCAGGTTTCGCTTGATTTGATAGAAAAACTGAGTCAAATGAACATGAAAGAAGGAGTTCTGATTTCAGATGCAGGCTCGACTAAGTCGGCTATTGTAGATGCTGCCGAGAAATTTTTGCTTCCCAAACACATCAATTTCCTTGGTGGACATCCCATGGCGGGCAGTCACAAGTCAGGTGCTGTTGCAGCAGATATACACTTGTTTGAAAATGCCTATTTTATCATGACTCCCTGTCAGGCTACAAAGGCAGATGCTGTTCCTAGATTGACTGATTTACTATCTGGAACAGGTGCCCGCTTTGTCCAAATAGATGCTTCAGAACATGATAAAGTAACTAGTCAAATTTCCCATTTTCCACATATCTTAGCATCTAGTCTGATGAATCAGGCTGGTGACTATGCAAAAGAACATCCTTTCACAAACAATTTTGCGGCAGGTGGTTTTCGAGATATGACGCGTATTGCTGAAAGTGAGCCGGGGATGTGGACCAGTATTCTCATGACCAATCCAGA
Organism: Streptococcus suis; assembly: GCF_024509555.1. Classification (GTDB taxonomy): domain Bacteria; phylum Bacillota; class Bacilli; order Lactobacillales; family Streptococcaceae; genus Streptococcus; species Streptococcus suis_AD. The sequence goes on along the minus strand of NZ_JAMWEL010000013.1, from coordinate 31,574 downwards.
AGCGATTTTGGATAGGATTGAGGAATTTCAAGATCGACTGAACCAAGTTTCAACCGTCTTGAAATCCGGGAATAAAGAAGCTATTTGGGAATTCTTTGAACGTGGTCGTCAAACCCGCAAGGCTATGGAAATTCATAAGCGAGCAGGGGTGGATTCCTTCTATGATTTATTCCTTAGCGTTCCCGATGAGGAAGATACGATTTTGAAGGTTTTGGAGGTTCTACGTGGAATTTCCATTGTCAATATCCGTATCAACGAAGAGAACCGTGAAGATATACACGGTATATTACAAATTACGTTTAAAAATAAGGTGAACTTGGAAGAAGCAGCTCAACGTTTGAATGAGCAAACGAATTATCAAATTTACCACGATTAAAGGAGAAAGTTAATGTCAACAAATATCTATGATATCGCAAATGAATTGGAACGTGCTATCCGCAACTTGCCTGAATATAAGGCAGTAGAAGTTGTTAAGGTCTCAGTTGAGGGAAATCCAGAAGCTAAAGAAATTTTGAATAGCTATATTTCTTTCCAAAAAGATATCCAAAACAAAATCCAATCTGGAGACATTCCTACAGAGGCAGATCAAAAAACTATGTTGGACTTCAATAAGAAGGTTCAGGCTAATCCACTATTGACGGAATACTTTAGCAAACAACAACAGTTGGCAAGCTATGTTGCAGATTTGGAACGCATTATTTTCCAACCTTTGAATGAATTGCTATAAGAAACAGCTGTAAAGCTGTTTTTTTGTATACACGAATGAATTTGCATTCAGCTAAGGACCTGAGGTGCTGTTTGCCTTGTATGTCATTTATAGCAGTTTGAATTAAAAAATGGCGATTTTGAGTTGTCAAGTTATGAAACCGCACCAAAAAATCTCTAGAATTTTCAACTTTATGAACCCTAAACATGTCCTGTTTCGAATTCAGTTTGATAGAGTCTTTCTTTTTATATTTTGTCAATTGGACTTGAGGGTGGGCTCAAGTCTACTGCCACTCCTAAGAGTTTGTCAATAAGTCTTTAATTCCAACATCCATCAATCTCTCAGTTACTTGGAGCAAGAACTAAAATGAAACCGAACGACAAAGGACCAATTCATATTCAATCGTTTTACTTTCTTTTAACATAGTTAGGAAATTCCTTGAAAACGCTTTTATTTTATGTTAATATAACAATAGGTAAATACACATAAAATAAGGATTCTTGGAGGTATCCGGATGAGAAGAAAAGAAAAAACTCATCTAGAACGTGCATACCGCTACTCTATACGTAAGACCAGTCTAGGGGTTGGTGCAGTTGTAGTTGGTGCCTTTTTATTTGCCAATACTCCTCATATAGTATTGGCAGACCAGCTCGAACTAAGTACGGAGAAACAAGTTGAATTGGAAAGTTCTTCAACGGTTGACGTTTCTTCTGAAAATACCCTGCTAACAGAACAACCTACTACAAAAGACTTGATTGAAGATCAAGCAATAGAAACTGGTCGTATGGAATTTGCAGTGTCTGAGGAAGCAAATTCAAGCACTGCTAATCAGAATGCAACAGTGAACTTAGTTGAGGGGAAGGCAGCAACTGCTCAAGCTTCTGGTGTTGAGCCTGGGACACAATATACACCTAATCTTGCATTTGATGGTGATGCTACTAGTCGTTTTTCTTCACAACACATGAAGACAGCCACTGACACTACAAATCAGACAGAACAATGGTTAAGTGTTGACTTGGGTGCCAAAGCCAAAGTAGAACGGGTCGAAGTTGATTTTTATAGGAAAGTCTATGCAACTGATTATGTGGTAGAAACATCAGCCAATAGGACAGATTGGCAAGAGATTGCAAGTAGTCAGAATTTACAAGCCAGCAATACTACGCAAAATCCTAAAGATGTCATTCAACTTGAGGCTGCTCGTGATGTGGAACGCTATCTGAGATTGAGATTTAAGAAACTTAATACCTTCGCTGCAGGTCATGCGGTATCCGTAAATGAAGTTCGCGTTTTTGGGCAATTTTTGACTTTAGAGACAGGAAATCAGGCTGGAACCGAGCAGCCAGCAACACTCCCTCAATCAGGAGATTCGACTAGCCTACTTACAGTTTCTAATATATCCCTCAATCGTCCAGCTACTAGCTCAGGAGTTGAGGCAGGTACTGGAACGACTGCGGAAGGTGCTTTTGATAACAACCCAAATACGCGTTACGCCGCTGCGGATATGAAGAATGGGACCAGTGAAAACACACCTCAACAAGCACAATGGTTGCAGGTTGATTTGGGGACACAAGCAAAAATAAGTTCCATTGAAGTAGATTATTATTTGCGGGTCTATGCAACTGATTATAAAATTTTGACATCTGCAACTGGTCAAGATGGTAGTTGGAGAGAGCTATATCACAATACACAACTAGCTCCAGATGCTCAAAAATCAAACCCAACAGATAAAATGGAGTTTTCTACACCGCTAACGTCAGACCGCTACCTTCGTTTCCATTTTGATAAGGTCAATTATTTTGCTGGAGGTAAGGCTGTATCCATTAAGGATATTCGAGTGAATGGTCAGCTTTTAGGGACAATTTCAACACCGATTAATCCGGCAACGAAACTTGAACAAGCGAGCCTAGCTGTGAGAGATGGTCGAGTTGTATTGACTAATATCGAAGCTGATGATGAATATAGCTATGAGGTTATTGGTTCTGCAAATCAATATGTGGTTGATAATAGTGGAGTTATTTCTAACTATGTTTTGAATGACCTAGATGTCAAAATGGTAGTTGCAGCTCGTCGCAAGGATACAGGCGAACTTGTTTCTACGGCTAAGCAAAATAAAACCATTCGCATCTCTTCTAATCATCAAGAAATCGTCAATGGACAGAATCAGAAACCAACCATTGCTTTGGAAATTCAAGAATTTCTGGCAGGTGAAGGCAAATTAAAACTTCAGTCTAGTGACAAATTTTATATTGCCTCTGATTATAAAAAGCAAGGCGAACTCTTCAACAAGGATTTGGAAACGATTCTTGGCTTTGGTCTAGGGACAGGCACTGAAAGTGATGCTAAAGTCCTATTCAAACTGACTCAAGATGATCCTTATAATCTAAAAGAAGAAGGTTATCTGATGAGGGTTGGTGATAAGATTGAGGTTTTTGCCAACAATGCCAAAGCCTTTAACTATGCTGCAGTAACCATTGCCCAAATGCTTCAAGCGGATGGAGAAATCACCAAAGGTGTCTATCGGGATTATCCAACCTATGCTATTCGTGGCATGCTCTTAGACGTGGCACGGATTCCGATGAGATTGGACTTCGTTCAAGAAGTGTCACGATTATTCAGATGGTATAAACTTAATGAACTTCATTTACACATCAATGATACCCAGTGGCCACCAGGATCTAGGGCAGATTTAGAAGGATGGAGAAAAACAGAGGCTGCGCATCGTTTGGAAAGCCAAGCTTTTCCTTCCCTTCATTTAAGTGACTTTAAGCATGATCGTTACGAGGGTGAATACGATTTCTATCGGGAAATTTACAAAAATCCAACCTATAGTTTAGATGCCTTTCGCATTTTCCAGGAAGATAGTCATGCTGCTGGTGTCAATATTCTAGCTGAAATTGATACACCTGGTCACTCTGCTGCCTATACATTGTATGCCATTGATAATCCAGATAAGATTGATTATCTGGGCAAGGAAATCAACTATCCTGGTGATTATGAACTCTTATCAATCAATGAAACCAATCATCCAGAGAGAACACAGGCTGCTAAACGCTTTATTACTGACTTATTAAATTCTTATTTGGATAACGATGTTTTTACTTATGGACATATCCATTTAGGTGTGGATGAGTATTGGAAACCAGATGGAAATAAGGAAAGTTTCCGTGCCTATATGAATGAACTGAATGAATTGGCAAAATCCAAGGGGAAAACAGTTCGGACATGGGGAGCTTTGACGAAATTTGATGGTAGAACCCCAGTATCAAAAGATATTATTTTCGATGAATGGGCACAGTATGAATCAGTAACCATGGATCGAATTAACGAAGGCTATAGGGTAGTCAATGTGCCACAGCCATTTACCTATGTTACACCAGGTCGAAACCACAAGGATATTATCAATGAGCAATATGTATATGATTATTGGAAACCAAATGTTTTCAATCTTGATATGCGGGATGCAAGTAAGCGAGCAGCCTTAGAGGGCGAGCCTCTCTTATTAGGTGCCAAGGGGGCCATGTGGGGGGATGAGCATGCTGAAGGTATTGAAGAAAGTGATCTTTATCATCGTTTGGAAAAATCTTTGGCTATGATTGGTTTCAAAACATGGAACCCGACATCGCAACGTTCCTTCATTGATTATCAGAAGGCAATCGAGGCAACTAGACTAAAGGATAATTATCTTCCGTTGGCTAGCCATTCAGAAGTCTTAGTTCACATCGATGCTAAACATATCGAAAACGAGAAAATCATTGACTTGAGTACAAATGGTCATGATGTTCAGGTTCAAGGAAATCTTGAGGTTGTTGAGCAGGATGGTGAAAAATGGTTGAAATTTGACGGTAGCAATCATCTGATAACAGACATTGAGACAATAGGCTTACCATATACACTTGAAATGACCTTCAAGCCTACCGACGTTGATCAAGGAAGTCTTCTTTTGAGTGAAGATGGAGCAATTTATCTGAATAAAAAAGGACGTAATCAAGCTGGTCAAGTGCAAGAGGGCTTGATGTTCAACCGATATTTCTATTCTCAACACATTCGACCAAAACTCGAAGTGGGACAAGAATACAAATTGACTTTGGCTGGTACGAGACAGGTCTTGTCTGTATATTTGAATAATGAAAAAATAGTCACCTTCAGCCATGATGTTAGTCCGGGTGTGGCAACTGGAACAGATAAGAATTTCCGCACAAGTTTCAATCTTCCATTTAAGGAAATCGCTAAAGGATTCAAGGGTTATATTAAAGACATCAAGGTTTACAATAGAACCAGTGCAACTGATGAGGTGGCTACTGATGATCTCAGTAAGGTCAATATTGCCCTTCATAAACCTGTTTATGATTATCGCCACAATTCCAACTTTTGGAATCAAGAAATTCGTCCTTACTACAAGTTACGGGTAACGGATGGTGATGTAGATGCCAGTGAGGGAAGATGGAATTCGAGTAACCACGATCGAGACTTCTTTATCATTGACCTAGAAAAAACTCAAAACTTCTCTGCTCTTCAAGTTTTATTTGATCCTCAACGGTTAGCCACTGCCTTTAAGATTCTGACATCGGATGATATGGTGAACTTTAGAGAAATCCATACAGTTAGCAATAATTCTCAGGCGGATTTGTCCATTTCTCTCTCTCCACAAACTGCTCGCTACATCAAGTTTGAAAGTGTGAATCGTCAGGCAGGAAAAAATGAGATTGCCGTCAAAGAGCTGAGAGTCTTTCAAGATCTAGCAAGGACTGAAAAAGCTAGCCTTGCTAGAGAGTTTGCAGAGAAAAAAGTAGAGCTAACTAGTGCAGATTGGTTACTGATAAATAATGTTTTAAAAAATAAATACGCAAGCAAAGAGCAGATTCAAGCTGCTAAAGCACGCTTATCTGCCTTAACCTCCAAGTCCTCGGTAGAGGAAAAACCTATTAGCGAAGAGCCAGTAAATCAACCGATAGACAAGACTGACGACAACCAGAATAAGCCAACCAATAAACCAGAAACACCACTACCTATGATTCAAGAAGAACTTCTCGCTCAGTTGGTAAACAAAGTGAATGCTTTGCCGGCCACTGAAGAAAATGCTGAGTCCAAGGCTATATTAGCAGATGCCTTGGCGACTATTGAACTGATTCGCCAATCTCCAACCAAGGAAAGTATCAATGCAATCAATGAATGGATTGAGACAGCCTTGGCAACATTTAATGAAACACCGCAGTCTGAAAATGACAAAACAGAGTCGGAGGTTTCAGACAAGGGGAATTCCTCAGAGCAATCAGTAGAAGCCCCAACTGACAAACCAAATGAGCAACCAGTTGATAGCTCAGCTGATAACCCAGTAGAAGCCCCAGCTGACAAACCAATTGAGAAGCCAGCGGATACTTCAGTTGATAAACCGGTAGAAGCCCCAACTGACAAACCGATTGAGCAACCAGTTGATAGCTCAGGAGATAAGCCAGAAGATGCACCATCAGACAAACCAACTGAACAACCAGTAGATGGCTCAGTTGATAAGCCAGAAGATGTACCATCAGACAAACCAAATGAACAACCAGTAGATAGCTCAGGAGATAATCCAGAAGATGCACCATCAGACAAACCAACTGAACAACCAGTAGATACTCCAGTTGATTTGCCTGTTGAAAAACCAACGAATCAGCCAATTATTGAAGAATTTCGTGAATTTAAGGATAGTAAGACAGGTTTGCGAGTTGAGTTGGCAAGAGGAGAAAGTAAGTCTATCGTTGCACTCAAAGTAGAGTTATTAGAAGCTGGAGGTTCAACTACCCCACTAGCTCTCCTTGGTCAAGATTTTGATCTGTATGATCTACAATTACTCGATCATGAAAATAATGTGATTGAGCCAAGTCAGGAAGTGTCGGTGGTTGTTCCGATTGATTTAGGCAAACAAGTTGCGAAGCTTGTATACTTACCGACTCTAGAACAGTCCCAAGTTTTAGACTTTACACCAACAGTTATTAAGAATGATAATGGTCAAGAAATCCCAGCTATTGCTTTCAAGACAAAACATTTTAGCTATTATGCTCTAGTTTATCAAGAAGTATCAACTCACGGTGAAGGGGTACAAGCTCCGGAATTACCAACTGGCGAAATATCCCCAGTTGAAACGAAGTTGATTACAGCCAAGGGAGAGAGTGTGAAGTACCATCTTCCTGAACTGGATTTGGATACCATAGCACAATACCATGCCATCTCAAACAATCAATCGGTTTCTACCAGAGATAGTTCAACAGAAAAGAGCTTGCCAAAAACAGGTGACCAATCATCTGAATTAAGTTTGGCAGGTCTCACCATGCTTGGCTGCCTTGCATTAGCTCTCCAAAAAAGGAAAGAGAAGTATTAGTCCATTCCCCTCTCTTATTTGAGTCCTTAGTAATCAAACAGGGAGGGAGAAGCAAATTTTTGGTATTTTTCTTAATTCGTATTTGCGAGAAGAAATTCTCATGAAAAACTTGACATTTTCCAAAATTCATACTATAATACAATTAATATATGGTTATAACCAGTTCAATAAACAATATATTGATTAAGGAGGGGCTATGGTCAAATATATTAAAGTAAAATCTATTGTATTAGCAGACAGTGAGGTTCAATCTGCTTATCTAGAACTAACAGAAGCAGGCACCTTCGGGCAGATTCTGACGGAAAAACCAGAAGGGGAAATCATTGATTATTCCGACTATCATCTGGCACCAGGTTTGGTGGACACCCATATTCATGGCTATGCATCTCACGATGTTATGGACAATGATTTTGAAGGCATCAAAGTCATTTCAGAAGGTCTCTTATCCTGCGGGGTAACTTCTTGGTTGCCAACAACATTAACAGATTCCACAGAAAATCTGGATGCCGTCTGTGAAACCATTGGAACCTATGCAGGGCAGGAAACAGGTGCCAAGATCCAAGGAATTTTCTTAGAAGGTCCCTTCTTTACAGAAAAATACAAGGGAGCTCAAAATCCCAAGTATATGAGCGACCCATCGATTGAGAAATTGGACAAATGGCACCAGCTTTCCAAAGGCTTGGTCAACAAAATTGCCATTGCGCCAGAAAGAGAAGGCGTGACAGAATTTATCGAATTTGCCAACAGCAAGGCCATTCATACAGCTCTCGCTCATAGTGATGCGACCTATGCGCAAGCAGAAGCGGCTGTAAAGGCTGGTGCAAATATTTTTGTCCATGTTTACAATGGTATGAGTGGGCTACATCATCGTGAGCCAGGAATGGTTGGCGCAGCCCTGAACTTAAAAAATGTTTATGCAGAAATGATTTGTGATGGTCACCATGTTCATCCAGCGGCAGCAGAAGTCGTTATTAAAGCGCGTGGCGCAGAAGAAACTGTATTGATTACAGACTGTATGCGAGCTGGAGGAATGGGTGAAGGAGATTCTCGACTTGGAGAATTTGAAGTCGTTGTAAAAGACGGCACAGCCCGCCTCAAGCACAATGGAAGCTTGGCAGGATCAATCCTCGAATTGATTCAAGCTGTTCAGCATGTGGTTGAATGGGGCTTGGTTTCCTTGCCGGATGCCCTTCGAATGGCATCTTTGGCACCAGCTCGTTCTGTCAACATCGACCATGTTTGTGGTCAGATTGCAGAAGGAAGGGCAGCAGACTTTATCGTTGTAGATGATGCAGGACGTTTGAAAGCCACCTACCTCGATGGAGTCAAACGATTCGGTTAATAAAATCCTTAGGAGGAAAAGAATGACAAAATTACAACTTTCACAGGCTAAGTTTGACCATATGACGCGCTTGTCAAACAGCGATCAGGTCATTGCGGCCTTGGCTATTGACCAACGTGGTGCATTGAAACGCCTTTTAGCAGCAGCTGCAGGTGGTGGAGAATTTGGAGATGATATTTTGATTGACTTCAAGAAAGTCATCTCAAGCGATTTGACCCCTTATGCAAGCTCCATCCTTTTGGATGCGGAATACGGTGTTCCAGCTTCAGAATTGCGCCATGCAGATTGTGGCTTCATCGCAGCTTATGAAAAAACAGGTTACGATGCCTCAACTCCAGGTCGTTTGCCAGACCTTTTACCAAACTGGTCAGCAAAACGCATCAAAGAATTGGGTGCGGATGCCGTAAAAATCTTGCTTTACTATGATGTAGATGACAAGCCAGAAATCAATGACATCAAGCATGCCTGGGTAGAACGTATTGGTAGCGAGTGTGTTGCAGAAGATATTCCTTACTTCGTTGAAATCTTGACCTACGATGCCAGCGACATGGATGTAACCTCTCGTGAATACGCAGCCCTCAAACCACACAAGGTCAATGGCGCTATGCGTGAGTTCAGTAAACCACGCTACAATGCAGATGTCCTCAAGGTAGAAGTACCGGTTAACATGAACTTTGTAGAAGGCTACACAGATGAAGAGCCAGTATATACAGTTGAGGAAGCCAAAGCCTTCTTCAAGGAGCAAACAGACAGTACTCACTTGCCGTTTATCTATTTGAGTGCGGGCGTGTCTGCGAAACTCTTCCAAGAAACCCTTGTCTTTGCTAAAGAAGCAGGTTCAAGCTTTAACGGTGTTCTTTGTGGACGTGCAACTTGGAAGGATGCAGTAGCTATATTTGCAAGCGAAGGGGAAGAAGCAGCTAAAGCTTGGTTGGCTGACCAAGGCCGTCGCAACGTAGAAGAACTTAACGAAGTGCTTGCAACAACTGCTCGTCCTTGGACAGAAAAAGTTGAGGTTAAATAAAAACTTTAGGAATTGGACAATCTCCAATTCCTTTTTTCATGAAATTTGTTAAAAAAGTTGAAAAATCTGAAAATTTAAGCAATTTTTGTTGACAAATTGTTTCAAATGATTTAAGATAGATGAGAATAAAAAATCATCAGAAAGGAAAACAGAAATGTTGCAAATGTGTCAGAAACTTTCAGCTAATCATACTTATTTCTACGGCTATTTTAGATAGTGTTTGTAGTCATGGTAAACATGGATGCAAACACGGGAACGTAAAGTTTGTATCTATGTGGCTGTAGTTGTTTTGACATGTGCCTCATAGATGATACATCTAAATGGCACAGTAATTCCTTCTGTTTTCATATACAGTTGAAATATAGGACCGTTTAGAGTGTAGTCTAAGCGGTCCTTTCTTGTTCATTTTTTATATATAAAAAGGAGATAAATCATGGGATTTAAAAAAATTATTCTTAGTTCAGTAACACTCTTATCAGCAATTACCTTGGCCGCTTGTAGCTCAAGTTCATCAGACACTGACTCTGTAAATGTTGGTATCATCCAGTATGCAGAACATGAGGCATTAACTGCGGCCCGTGAAGGTTTCGTGGAAGCATTGGAAGAAGCAGGCTACAAAGAAGGTGAAAACTTAACAATTGATTTGCAAAATTCACAAGGTGATCAAGCCAACTTGCAGACAATGGTTCAAAAGTTAGCTGGTAACAATGACCTTAACTTTGCTATTGCGACCCCAGCAGCCCAGGCCATGTTAAACGCAGATGCTGAAACTCCTGGTGTCTTCACAGCAGTTACTGATCCAGTGGAGGCCGGCTTGGTGGAATCTTTGGAAGCCCCAGGAGGAACCATGACAGGATCAATTGATGCGACTGATGTAGAGGGTCAGATTGACATGTTGCTCAAGGTTGTTCCAACTGCTAAAACTGTCGGCATTTTCTACAATTCTAGCGAGGTAAACTCTGAAGTTCAAGCTGAGCAAGCTAAAAAAGCTCTTGAAGCTAAAGGGATTAAGGTAGAAGTGACGACTGTTACTTCGACAAATGATGTTCAACAAGCCATCACTTCATTGGCTGGCAAAGTGGATGCAATTTACCTTCCAACTGATAACACAGTAGCCTCAACAGCTTCAACCATTGGTGATGTTTTGAAAGAGGCAAAAGTTCCAGCTATGGGATCTGACGCAGCGGTTATTGATGCAGCTCTCTTTACTTACGGTGTAGATTACCACGCAATCGGTGTGCAAGCTGGAGAATTGGCAGTTAAGATTTTGGAAGGAGAAAAGTCTGCTGATTTAGCAGTTGAAAAACCAAACTCAGCAGCGATTACAGTTAACGAAGAAATGGCAAGTGCTGTTGGTATTGATGCAGCAACCATTAAATTACTAGAAGAATAAACAGTTAGGAGATTGGATTATATGTATAATAAGCTAGTAAAAAAATTAGCAAGTGTTTCATTGGTAAGTGTAGCAGCTTTGACTCTTGCAGCTTGTTCATCTACTTCAGAACAAGCCTCTTCTGAAGCGGTTAAAGTTGGTGTACTTCAGTATATGGAGCACGAGTCATTGACAGCAGCGCGTGAAGGCTTTGTAGCTGAATTAGAAGCAAATGGCTATAAAGAAGGTGAAAAATTGGTCATGGATTATCAAAATGCCCAAGGTGACCAGGCCAACCTTCAAACCATTTCTGAACAATTAATCGGAGAAAATGACATTGTCTTAGCAATTGCGACACCATCTGCTCAAAGTTTGGCAACAGTGTCAACGGAAACGCCAATTGTTTTTACTGCAGTTACAGATCCGCTTTCGGCTGATTTAGTTGAAACTATCGAGAAACCAGGTGGCTTATTGACGGGTACATCTGACCAAGCTCCAATTGATAAACAAGTTGAATTGCTAGGTCAAGCTGTTCCAGAAGCTAAGACAGTAGGTATTTTGTACACTACCAGCGAACGGAACTCAGAAGTTCAAGTTGAACAAGCCAAAGAATTGCTAGAAAAAGCAGGTTATAAGGTAGTAGTAAAAGGAATCACATCTTCAAATGAAGTCCAAGATGCGACAACTAGCTTGATGAAGGATGTAGATGCCCTCCTCATCCCAACCGATAATACTGTTGCTTCAACCATGACAATGATTGGTGAATTGTCTGTAGAGTATAAGATTCCTGTCATCGGTGGTTCAACAGATATGGTGGACGAAGGTGGACTCTTGACCTATGGCACAAACTATGAGGCACTCGGTCGTCAAACGGCCAAAATGGCCATTAAGATTATTGAAGGTGCTAAGGTATCTGAAACAGCTGTAGAATATCCTGAAACAGTTAGCCTTCATGTCAACGAAGAAATGGCTGAGAAATTGGGTATTGATACTTCTAACCTTTCAGTAACAGAATAAAAGTGGTAGAATAGAACCTAGTTTTACTTTTATCAAATAAGGAGAAAATTGTGGATATTATTTTATCAAGTATATCGCAAGGTTTACTTTGGTCAGTCATGGCGATTGGGGTTTATCTGACTTTTCGTATTTTAGACATTGCAGATATGACAGCGGAGGGGTCTTATCCCCTCGGTGCTGCAGTCTGTGCAACAGGGATAGTCAATGGAGTAAATCCTCTGCTTTCAACGTTCTTGGCAATGGTTGCAGGCATGGGAGCAGGTTTGATTTCAGGTTTGCTTCATACAAAACTGAAAATTCCAGCCCTTTTGACCGGTATTGTTACTTTGACAGGTCTCTACTCTATCAATTTGAAAATTTTGGGTAAGGCCAACGTGGCCCTACTAAAACAAGAAACCTTGGTAACTCAATTGCAGGAATTTGGTTTGACCAAAACAAATGCCGTCTTGGTTATCGGTCTTGTTTTTGTTTTGGCAGTTGTAGGTCTGCTTACTCTCTTGTTGAATACGCAAATTGGTTTGGCTATTCGTTCAACCGGAGACAACATCCCAATGAGTGAGGCCAATGGTATCAACGTTGACAATATGAAAATCTACGGCTACATGATGTCAAATGGGCTGATTGCCCTCTGTGGCGCCCTGTTGACACAGAATAATGGCTATGCGGATTTGAACTCTGGTACAGGTACCATTGTTATCGGTCTGGCCTCTGTTATTATTGCAGAAGTAATTTTACGCAACTTGCGCTTGGGTTGGAGATTGTTATCCGTTGTACTTGGTGCAGTTGTTTATCGATTGATTATTCTTGCGATTTTGGAAATTCCAGGCATGGATGCAGATCTTGTAAAACTCTTCTCAGCCATTCTCTTGGCAACAGTCCTTTATGTGCCAGAATTGCAGAAGAAGCTCAACATTCGTCGACCAAAATTGAATGGAAATGCTTAGGAGGAAACCATGACTACTATTTTATCAATACAAAATATTCATAAAACCTTCGAAGCAGGGACGGTCAATGAAAACCATGTTCTTCGTGGATTGAACCTAGATGTGAAAGAAGGGGATTTTATCTCTATTATCGGTGGTAATGGTGCAGGTAAATCAACTTTCATGAACTCACTTGCAGGTGCCTTGACGGTTGATTCGGGCGATATTTTGCTTGAAGGTAAATCCATTAAGCATGTATCAGCTGCTAAACGTTCTAAGGACATTAGTCGAGTATTCCAAGATCCAAAGATGGGAACAGCTTCTCGCTTGACCATTGAAGAAAACATGGCCATTGCCTACCGCCGTGGTTTATCTCGTGGACTTGCTTGGGGTGTGAAAGACAGCGAACGGGCTATTTTCAAAGAAGCCTTGAAAGAGCTTGGTTTGGGCTTGGAAAACCGTATGAAAGTGGATACGCAGTTCCTCTCGGGTGGTCAACGTCAGGCCTTGACCCTGATGATGGCTTCGCTGGTTAAACCAAAAGTTCTGCTCTTGGACGAACATACTGCCGCCCTGGATCCAAAAACCAGCGACATGGTTATGGAATTGACCAAAAAAATCGTGGAAAGTCACCAGTTGACAGCTCTTATGATTACGCACAACATGGAAAATGCCATCGAATATGGAAATCGTTTGGTTATGTTGCACCGTGGTCAGATTGTTGTCGATGTAGCAGGAGAAGAGAAAAAGAACTTGACTGTTCAAAACTTGATGGACCTCTTCTACAAAAATAGCGGTGAAAAGCTCACTGACGATGAGATGATTTTATAAAAAATAAGACTACTGATTTCATTTAAGTCAGTAGTCTTTTTTCTTATGGTTGTAAAAATTCTAGCATTTCTTCCATCGGGATTTGATGGATGGCAGCCTGACCTAATTGTGGTACGATGACAAGTTTGATTGACTTGCCTCGTGCCTTTTTATCTCGTGTCAGGGCTGCGTACAGTTCATCTACATTCCAAGGTTGATGAGCAGTTGGTAGTCCGAATTTTTCACACATGGCAATAATCTTTTCAGTCATACCAGCTGGCATGAGGTCTTTTCTTTCAGCAGCGCGTGAGATTTGCACCATACCGATGGCAACAGCTTCACCGTGCATGACTTGGCCGTAACCAGCAGTCGCTTCAATGGCATGTCCAATCGTGTGACCGAAGTTGAGGTAGAGTCTGACACCGTTGTCTAATTCATCTTCGACAACAACCTTGCGTTTGACTTCGCAGGAGTGGTAGATGATGTAGTCAGCGTTCTCTAAAATGCTTTTGACAGATCCGTCAAGTTGAGCTAGTTTTTCCCAGAGTTCAAGGTCATCGATTAGGCCGTATTTAACCACCTCACCCATTCCTTCAATCAATTCTCGTTTGCCAAGTGTTTTGAGGGTATCAGGATCAATTAAAACGCCGTCTGGCTGGCAGAAGGTACCTACCATGTTCTTAGCAAACGGGGTATTGACGCCAGTTTTTCCCCCGATAGAGGAATCAACTTGGGCTGTCAAGCTGGTTGGAATTTGTAGAAAATGGATGCCACGCATATAAGTTGACGCAACAAATCCAGCCAAATCGCCAACGACACCGCCGCCTAGGGCGATAATTCCGTCACTTCGGGTCATGTCATGCTGTACGAGAAATTCGTAGGCTTGATTGACAGTGTCAAGATTTTTTGAAGCTTCGCCTTCTGGAAATGCAAAGACAATGGTTTCAAAGCCAGCTTCCTCTAAACTTGATTGAACAGTTTCAGCATAGAGTGAGCCGACGTGGTCATCTGTGATGATGGCGATTTTCTGAGGTTTCCAGAGCCCTTTGACCCAGGAACCTGCCTGTGCTAAACTTCCTCTTTCGATGAGGATATCGTAGGGATTATGGGGGAGATTGACGGTTAGTTTCATCCGGTTTCCTCTCTAGTTGATGTCGTATTTCTGGACTAATTGGTCCCAAATCAAGTCAGTTGGCATTTCCTTTCTAGTCCAGGTTTGGAAGGCCTCGGCTGCTTGAAAGAGCAGCATGCCCAAACCGTTGATAGTTGGATTTCCTTGTGACTGGGCTAGTTTTAATAAGGGTGTTTCAAATGGTTTGTAAATCACATCTGCAACCAAGAGTTGTTTTGGGAATTGTAGGTTGGCAGGAATAGGTAGAGAAACTCCATCCATTCCTACACTGGTTCCATTGACTAGCAAGTCTGATTGAGTAATTTCTTTTTGAATTATTTGGCTGTCTTTGTTGGCTAGAACTTTCATAGGAACACCAGTAGCTTGTGCAATAGGTGCTACACTTGTCTGTGTTCGTTCCAGGCTTTGTTGGCGGCAGAAAATGGTGATTTCTTTGGCGCCCTCCAGAGCAGCCTGGGCAATGATAGCTGTAGAAGCACCGCCACCTCCTAGGATGGTTAGTCGCTTGTCCTTAACTTGAAAGCCTTTTAATCTTTCCAAGCTCTTGAAAAAACCAATTCCATCGGTGTTGTGTCCGATTAGTTTACCGTCTTTGTGAATAACGGTATTAACGGCTCCAATCAAGCGAGCTTCTGGGGTTAGGTCATCAAGGTAGGGAATAACGGCTTGTTTGTAGGGCATGGACAAATTGATACCAAACATGTCATAGCGTTTGATATTCTCAAGCGAAACAGCCAAATCATCCTCTGGAATTTCCCAAGCGACGTATACTCCATTTACACCTGTTTCTTTAAATGCCAGATTATGTATGAAGGGAGAGATAGAGTGCTTGATTGGCTTGGCTACAACGGCAGCCAGGCGAGTATATCCATCAATAGTCACAGGTTTCCTCCATTTTCATATGATTTTTTATATTGTTGAGTTTATAAGGTCTGGTGGATTTCACGGATAAGTGCTTCTGTTTTATCCCAGCCCAAGCAAGGGTCGGTAATGGATTTCCCAAAAACCTCGGGGCTATCTTGGCGCCCGTCTTCCAAGTAGGATTCAATCATGAAGCCACGAACGTACTTGCGAATGGATTCGTTCCAAGCTCGGTTGATGAGGGTTTGACGGACGATACGGATTTGTTCCAAATAATTTTTTCCAGAGTTATCGTGGTTGGTATCAATCACGATAAATGGATTTTGTAGACCAAACTGTTCATACTGTTTGATAGTTTTTAATAGAATATCGTAGTAGTAGTTTGGCTCGTATGTACCTTGTTCGGTTGCGGCACCGCGTAAAATGGCATGGGCAAGTGGATTGCCGTCTGTATCGACTTCGGCATCACGATAGATAAAGTTTTGTTTGTTTTGGGCAGCGTAGATACCGTTGAACATGACTTTAAGATTGCCAGAAGTAGGGTTTTTCATACCCGTCGGCATATCAATACCGGAGGCAACAAAACGGTGCTCTTGATCTTCGACAGAACGAGCTCCGATAGCGTGGTAGGACACCAAATCTTCTACCAGTGGATAGTTGGCAGAGTAAAGCATCTCGTCAGCAGTCGTTAGTCCTGTTTCAGTAATGACACGGTAGTGCAGGTTACGAACAGCGGCGATACCGTTGATGAGGTCTGGCAACTTAGAAGTGTCTGGTTGGTGAACTAGTCCTTTATAGCCTTCGCCATTAGTTCGTGGTTTGGCAGTATAGACACGCATAACCATGAAAATTTTATCCTTGACTTCATCTTGAAGCTTGGACAAGCGATTGGCGTATTCTAAAACTGCTTCTTCATTGTCAGAAGAACATGGACCAATGACCAAGAGCAGGCGGTCATCTTCACCACGTATGATGCCTTTTAATTCTTCGTCACGTTGGTTTTTAGCGGCTAAAAATTCGCCTTCTAACTTGGAGAGTTCTTTTACTTTATCAATGTCTAGACTGGTGCTACGTTTGTGAATTCCCATAATCTTTTCCTATCTACTGTGGATTTCTCGGATGAGTTCTTGCGTTTTTTCCCAGCCTAAGCATGGGTCTGTAATGGATTTGCCATAAATATCTGGATTATCTTGGCGACCATCTTCGATGTAAGATTCAATCATGAAGCCGCGAACATACTTACGAATGGATTCATTCCAGTCACGGTTAATCAAGGTTTGGCGTACGATGCGGATTTGCTCCATATAATTTTTGCCAGAGTTATC
Organism: Streptococcus suis; assembly: GCF_024509555.1. Lineage (GTDB taxonomy): Bacteria > Bacillota > Bacilli > Lactobacillales > Streptococcaceae > Streptococcus > Streptococcus suis_AD. The sequence goes on along the minus strand of NZ_JAMWEL010000013.1, from coordinate 14,704 downwards.
ATGGTTGGTATCGATGATGATGAATGGATTTTTCAAACCAAATTGGTCATAGAGTTCAATGGTTTCCAAGAGGTTGTCATAGTAGTAGTTTGGTAAATATTTGCCATTTTCATTGACTGCACCACGAAGGATAACGTGAGCAAGCGGGTTGCCAGATGTTTCAACTTCGGTATTGTTGAAGAGGAAGGATTGTTTCTTCTGAGCGGCAAAAATACCATTAAACATAACTTTAAGGTTTCCAGAAGTTGGATTTTTAAGACCAGTTGGAACGTCAATACCAGAAGCAACAAAGCGGTGTTGTTGGTTTTCAACAGAACGAGCACCAACGGCAATGTAAGAAACCAAGTCATCAACCAATGGTAGGTTTTCTGGGTAAAGCATTTCGTCAGCTGTAGTCAAACCCGTTTCGGTAATGACGCGGTAGTGCAAATTACGAACAGCCTTGATGCCGTTGATCAGACTTGGTGCTGCATCAGTATCAGGTTGGTGCATGAGGCCCTTGTAGCCGTCACCATTGGTACGAGGCTTGGCAGTGTAGACCCGCATGACCATAAAAATTTTATCTTTGACTTCTTCTTGAAGTTTTGCCAGGCGATGAGCATAGTCCAAAACGGCCTCTTCATTGTCAGAAGAACATGGGCCGATAACCAAGAGAAGCCGGTCATCCTCACCTTTTAGAATGGCTTCTAATTCACGGTCACGGGCTTGTTTTTTGTCAAGAGTTTCGGGAGATAATTTAGAATGCTCTCGCACTTGATTGATGTCGATTTTTTCACTGATTGGTGTAAACAATATAGAAGTCCTCTTTCTTTCCTAGATTTTTTCAATTATACCATGATTTTTAAGATTTTTAAACAAAGATATGGATTTTCAAGTGCAATTTACAGTAAATTCTGAAAATTTATTCTACATGATGACCGTATAGATTGACTGAGGATAATCTTCAGCAGTATTTGGAAATTTTGGTATAATGGAGAGAATGAATTTTTTAGAGAGAGTAAGAGATAATGAACCCATTATTAAACGGAATGAATGACAGACAGGCGGAAGCGGTGCAGACAACTGAAGGTCCGCTCTTGATTATGGCAGGTGCTGGTTCAGGTAAGACGCGAGTCTTAACCCACCGCATCGCCTACTTGATTGATGAGAAAATGGTCAATCCCTGGAATATTTTAGCTATTACCTTTACAAACAAGGCTGCGCGTGAGATGAAGGAGCGGGCCTACGCCCTCAATCCTGCAACGCAAGACTGTTTGATTGCGACCTTCCACTCTATGTGTGTCCGTATTTTACGCCGAGACGCTGATTATATCGGCTACAATCGCAATTTTACCATTGTTGATCCAGGTGAGCAACGCAGTCTCATGAAACGGATTTTGAAAAATCTTAATTTAGATCCGAAAAAGTGGAGTGAACGTTCTATCCTTGGAACCATTTCTAATGCCAAAAACGACTTGATTGATGACAAGGCATTTGAAGCCCAGGCAGGCGACCTATACACGCAGATTGTTGCAAAATGCTACACGGCTTATCAAAAGGAACTAAGACAGTCAGAGGCCGTTGACTTTGATGATTTGATCATGCTGACGCTCCGCCTTTTTGACCAAAATCCAGAGGTCCTGACCTATTACCAGCAGAAATTCCAGTATATCCATGTCGATGAGTATCAGGATACCAACCATGCCCAGTACCAATTGGTCAAGCTCCTGGCATCACGTTTCAAGAATATCTGCGTGGTCGGAGATGCGGACCAGTCTATCTATGGTTGGCGTGGAGCGGATATGCAAAATATCCTGGACTTTGAAAAGGATTATCCAGAGAGCAAGGTCGTGCTCTTGGAGGAGAACTATCGCTCCACCAAGACCGTCCTACAGGCAGCCAATGAAGTCATCGAGAACAACCGCAACCGTCGTCCTAAGAAACTTTGGACTCAGAATGCTCAAGGGGACTTGATTACCTATTATCGTGCCAGAGATGAAAATGACGAGGCGATCTTTGTCGCAGGGCAGATTGACCAGTTGCACCGAGAAGGCAAGGCTTATAAGGATTTTGCAGTACTCTACCGTACCAATGCCCAATCCCGTACCATTGAAGAAGCCCTGCTCAAATCTAATATCCCTTATACCATGGTTGGAGGCACCAAGTTCTACAGCCGTAAGGAAATTCGAGATGTGATTTCTTATTTGAATATCATCGCAAATCCATCGGATAATATTTCCTATGAACGCATTGTCAATGAGCCAAAACGTGGCGTGGGACCAGGTACGGTTGATAAAATCCGTGATTTTGCCAACACACATGGTATGTCTTTACTGGAAGCTTCGCAGGATATCATGTTGTCACCAGTTAAGGGCAAGGCGGCACAGGCAGTATTCGACCTAGCCAATCTCCTCTTTAATCTTCGCAATCAACTGGACAATTTGACAGTGACAGAGGTGGTTGAGGCTGTCTTAAAAGAAACAGGCTACATCGATGCCCTTGCAGCTCAAAACACGCTGGAAGCCAATGCCCGTATTGAGAACATTCAGGAATTTCTATCTGTTACCAAAAACTTCGATGAGAAGGATATTGAGGAGGAAGAAACAGGTCTGGATCGCTTGACTCGTTTCCTACTTGATTTGGCTCTCATTGCAGATACTGACGACGGCGATACCGAGTCATCAGAAGTGACCCTTATGACCCTCCACGCAGCCAAGGGTCTGGAATTTCCAGTTGTCTTCCTAATTGGTATGGAGGAAAATGTCTTCCCACTCAGTCGCGCAGCAGAAGAAGAGGACGAGTTGGAAGAAGAACGTCGTTTGGCTTACGTAGGCATCACCCGTGCTGAGCAGACCCTCTATCTGACCAACGCCAACTCCCGCCTGCTCTTTGGTCGCAGCAATTACAATCAGCCAAGCCGCTTTATTCGTGAAATTTCCAGCGATCTATTGGACTATCAAGGTCTTGCTCGTCCTGCTAATACCAGCTTTAAGGCTTCTTATGTCAATGGCAGAGCGACACAGTTTGGACAAGGCATGAGCTTACAACAAGCCTTGCAAAGCCGAAAAGCAACCGTACAGCCATCTGCCAAGCTCGGAGGCAGTATGCCTTTCGCATCAAGCAACAAATCGTCAAGCTCAGGCACCAACTGGTCAGTTGGTGACATCGCTATCCATAAGAAATGGGGACGCGGAACAGTTCTTGAAGTATCAGGTTCGGGTAGCAACCAAGAACTTAAAATCAATTTCCCAGAAATGGGGCTTAAGAAGGTCTTGGCTAGCCTGGCACCGATAAGTAAGGAAGAGTAATATTGACATTTGAATAAGCGGTGTAAACATGCGCTATACTACGTAAGTGTCTCGCTTTGCACGTTTTATTGTTAAATGAGGTTAGTCACTAGGTTTTACTGGCAACCGGAACTTCGGTTACTGGTCTGAAGGGTTATTCCTATCATTAAAATTGCAAAATCATCTAGTCAGTTGAACTAGGTGATTTTTTGATAGGCGATTTTTGATTCCTAGTGATTGTATCTAAACCATTCAAGGATTAGAGAAGGTTAAATAAATTATGATGTTTATAACTGGGATATTATAAATTTTTGAAGTATATTCCGGAAATATTGCAGATGAATTACAAGGCAATGACATAATCTATATTTGCCAATAAATATACCTTAAAACATTCTAAAACATTGGACATTTTGAGTAAAAATTCTTGTCTAATTGTGGTGGATAATGATATAATTTAATGTAATTAAATCCTAAGCATTTATTTCTGAGTATACTAAATGTGGGGAAATTTTTAGGGGGAATTTATCTTTATGCGCAAAATAAAGAAAAAATCATTTGACTGGTATGGAACGAGACAGCATTTCTCAATCCGTAAGTATCATTTTGGTGCAGCCAGTGTCTTGCTAGGTATGTCTTTGGCAGTTGGGACTGGCACAACTGTTCAAGCTGAAGATACTGTTGTAGCTTCTGAGACTTTAGCCTCTAGCACAACAGTTGTATCATCCACTGAAAGTACTCCGTCATCCGAAACAAGCACAACTGCCTCAACTGAAACGAGTGCAACTGTAGCAGAATCAGTTGATAATGCAAGTGATACTCTGGCTGAAAGCACTGAAACGGTAACAAGTTCGCCAGAGCGTAAGGCTACAATCAATTATATTATTCAATATATTGATGAAGCTGGTAGTCTAGTTGACGCAGCACTTCAGACGATTACTATCCCAACAACAGATGCTGTTGGAACAGCCACTGTTGGAATCAGCCTAGAACTTCCAGCAGGCTATGAATTGGCTTCTGGTCAGTCAGCTTCACTTTCTCAAGAGGTGACAGAAGGTGCAGAAAATGTTGTAACTGTAAAAGTTGTTAAGAAAGTTGAAGCGACAGCTACGACAGCAACTTCTGAGGCAACTGCAACTGTAGCAAGCGAAACAGCAATTGAAACGAGTACTACTACAACTGCGTCAGAAGTAGCAGAAACAGTAAAAACACCAGTAACTGTTGAAGAAGCAAAAGTAGTTCTTGAGCAAGTTACTTCAGAAGCAGAGGTATTGGCTAACGAAGCAGAACGACTTGTAGCAGCATCGGATAGTGACAACACTGCCTTGAAAGCAGCTGCTGCAGCAACGAAATTGACTGCAACTGAAGCGACTACAGTCTTGAACGATTCAGCAGCAACCCTTGAATCTGTTAACGCTCAAATCGACGCTGTACGTACAAACGTTGAAGCTCTTGCTTTGGAATTGCGTAAGTTCTTAGGAACTGACCTTATCCAAGTAGCCTTGACAACAACTACAACCATGGAAAATGGTAATGGTGTACCGGGGACTTGGGTTGAGGATGAAACTGTATTAAACAAAGAAGAAGCAGCTGCATCTGCGACACTATCGCCAAGCTCTCAAGATTTTCCAGCTGGTTATGTTGGGGATCCAAACACCAACCGTACAACCTTCATGATCTATAGCTTGTCAGGATTACAAGATTCAACTGTTCAACCTGGTACAACAGATGGTTCGTTTAACCTGCGTCGTGGAACAGATCTTTATATGGTTCTTTCTACGAACCGCTCGAGTACTGATGGTGATTTTATCTATCTTAATCTTTACGACAAAAAAACTGGTCAGATTGCACTAGATGATAATGGTAATAAAATCCAAGAAGAACTTGCAGTAGCTGTAGGTCAAAACAAAGAACTTACAGGGTTGAATGCCTTTGCAAAAAAATCAACGTTAACTGATAAGTTTAAGTACACATTGTCATTGACAGAAACTGTGTTTAAAAACGCTGCTGGTGAATCAAAAGTTTTACGTAATATGCAGTTGAAGTCAGGTATGGGTGGAAAAGCATTAAATACATTGGTCTATCACAACCAGACCGCGTCACGTGGGGACTACAATGATTACTCTGGTACAGCACCGACTTACACACCACGTCAGGTTACATCATATTTTGTAAAAGCTACAGATCTTCGTGACGAAGAATTTCTTGCGAAATATACTCAAAAAGGAGACTTATCTGGAGATAGTTTTACAATTGCGAGTGAGTCGGTTTTTGATAAATACGAACTAATTGAATCACCTACAAAAACAAGTGGTACGTTGGCTTCCGACTATGTTGCAGGAACGTCTTTAATTCGTTGGTATGGTTCTTCTCTTCAATCCAAAGTACAGTATATTACAAAAGATGACGGAAGTTCCCGCTACCTACAGTTCTTAGTCAATCCAGATCACCCGGATTTCCTTGAGACATATGCTAAGTATAAAACGATGTCTGAAACAGATTTCCAAGCTGAAGGTGAGACAGCTTTCCGTTTGTCTGAACGTATTGCTATCGTAGAAAAAGTAGAAGCTGACATTGCTGCTGTTAATGCTGACACAACACTATCTGATTCAGAAAAAGCAACTAAGATCCAAGCACTCCGAACAGAAGCAACAGCTAAAATTAACACAGCAGATGACAAGTTCTTCCTCACTTACTCAGGTGAAAATCTTGATCCATTTGACTATAATGATACAGCCGATGTAGTTACAGGTCTAGATGAGTGGAATTATACATCAACAAAATATAAATTCTCTGCAAACAATGTTACTTCTGCTACATTGTCATCTAAAGTTGGAGAGTACCAAGGATATCCAAAAGCTATCTGGAACAACGTAAATACAGGTATTTTGACAATTTTAGATCAAGATGGTAAGCCTGTTATTAACCCGTATACTAACACAACAATGACATTTAAAGGACATCAATTGAGCATGTTTAACTCAAATGGTGCTAACTTTAATAACCAAAAATACTACTACGCTGAAAAAGGTGGCGTTAAAGTCTATTACGTTGATACTGAGGGTAACGTTTTACAAGACTCTAAGTCTATTTATGATCATGAAGCAACAAACACAGCATATGATACGAAGTCTGTAAAAGATGAAAAGATCACAGCAGCTGACGGTACAGTCTATTACTACAAAGAAATCGATACAACAGGACTTAACCCAGCTTCAAGTAATACAGACACTGAGAAACGTACAATTGAAAAAATTACCGAAGAAGTTGGTACAGTAGCACAAGATACGCTTAAAGAATTGACTTATGTCTACGAAAAAGCAGGTAGCGTTAACGTTAACTATGTGGACACAGATGGTAAGCCACTTCAAGATCCAATAGCAGATGTGACAAATGGTCAACCAGGCTCAAACTATGATACTGTAGTTGATAACAAACCAACAACAATCACAACAGCCGATGGTAAAACTTACCAACTTGTTCCAGCAGGTACTTATAACGTTGGTACAGTAGGCGAAGGTAATAACTTAACTACAGTTGGCAACGGCACTGCCACAGGTATCGATGGCACAACTGGTACTGTTGAGTCAGGTGTTACTAAAGAAATCACTTATGTTTACCAAGAAGTAAAAGGTGACGTTATTGTTCATTACGTTGACCAAAATGGTAATCCAATCTCAGGTACAACAGATGCAGGTACAACAACAGCAAGCACAGTAACAGATACACCAGAAAGCTCAACAGGTACTCCATACGATACAAAAGACCTTAAACCAAACACCATCACAACAGCCGATGGTAAAGTTTACCGCCTTGTTCCAGCAGCAACAAAAGGTAACGAAACTGGTGAAGTTGTTGTTGGTACAACAGAGATTACTTATGTCTATGAGTTGGTTGAAGGTGATGTTGTTGTTCATTACGTTGATACAGAAGGCAACACAATTGCAGACGATGTAACAGATACACAAATCACAGACACAGGTACTGCTTACGACACAACTGATAACAAGCCAGAGAAAATCGTTAACAATGAAACCGGCGATGTTTATTACTACAAAGAAGTTAAAGCTGGTGACAATGAAACTGGAAAAGTTGTTGAAGGTACAACTGAAGTTACTTACATCTACGAAAAAGCTGGTAGCGTTAATGTTAACTATGTAGATACAGACGGTAAACCACTACTTGACCCAGTTGCGGATGTGACGGATGGTAAACCAGGTTCAGACTATGACACTCTTGTAGATAACAAACCTGAAACAATCGCTACAGCAGACGGCAAATTGTACCGCCTTGTTCCAGCAGGTACTTATAACGTAGGTACAGTTTCAGACGACAACAACTTGACAGCAGCTGGTAACGGTACTGCAACAGGTGTTGATTCAGTAACAGGTACAGTTGAAGCAGGTACAACGAAAGAAATCACTTACGTTTACGAAGAAGTGAAAGGTGACGTTGTTGTTGAGTACTACGATACAGATGGTAATGTCATCGCTACAACTGTAGTTGATACACCGACATCATCAACAGGTACACCATACAATACCTTGGATCAAAAACCAGCAACAATTACAGCAGCTGATGGCACAGTTTACTACTACAAAGAAGTGAAATCAACTTCAGCAGCTGAAGATGGTACAGTTGTAGAAGGTACAACAACTGTTCAATACGTTTATGAAAAAGCTGGATCTGTTAACGTTAACTATGTTGATACAGATGGTAACCCAATTCAAGCACCAGTAGCTGACGAAACTAACGAGAAAGCTGGTACTGAGTACGCTACAGCGGACAACAAGCCAACAACTATCACAACAGCAGATGGTAAGACCTACAAACTCGTTCCAGCAGGTACTTATAACGTAGGTACAGTTTCAGATGATAACAACTTGACTTCAGTTGGTAATGGTACTGCAACAGGTGTTGATTCAACAACAGGTACAGTTGAAGCAGGTACAACAAAAGAAATCACTTACGTTTACGAAGAAGTGAAAGGTAACGTTGTTGTTAACTACATCACGACTGACGGTACAGTGATCAAGCAACCAGTTGAAGATACACCATCAACATCAACAGGTACACCGTACGACACAACAGACAACAAACCAACTACTATCACAACAGAAGACGGTAAGACATACCGCATCGTGCCAACTCTTACAAAAGGTAACGAGACAGGTGACGTTGTAGAAGGTACAACATCAATCACTTACGTATACGAAGAAGTGAAAGGTGACGTTGTAGTTGAGTACTACGATACAGAAGGCAACTTGATTTCAGGTCTATCTGACTCAGGTAAAGCTGTAGATACTAAAGAAGTTGATACCCCATCAACATCAACAGGTACAGCATACAACACTGACGAAGACCACAAACCAAATACTATCACAACAGCAGACGGTACAGTTTACTACTACAAAGAAGTGAAAGACACTTCAGCTTCAACAACAGGTGAGGTTGTAGAAGGAACAACAACTGTTCAATACGTCTACGAGCCAGCAGGTTCAGTAACAGTTAACTATGTAACAACTGACGGTACAGTAATCAAATCTCCAGTTAAGGACGAAGAGAACGCTGAACCAGGTAAGACATATTCAACTGAAGACAACAAGCCAACTACAATCACTACTGAAGATGGTAAGACATACAAACTTGTTCCAAGCTTGACTACTGGTGAAGAAAATGGATCCGTAACTTCAGGCGAAGACAAGCAAGTGACTTACGTTTACGAAGAAGTGAAAGGTGACGTTGTTGTTAACTACATCGACACTGAAGGCAATGTCATCAAAGCACCTGTAACAGATACACCATCTACATCAACAGGTACATCTTACGATACAACAGATAATAAGCCAGAAACAATCACAACTGAAGATGGTACTGAGTACAAACTTGTTCCAGTATTGACTAAGGGTGAAGAAAATGGTTCAGTTGTTGAAGGTACAACTCAAGTAACATATGTTTACCAAAAAGTAACTCCAGCAGCTAAGACAGGTAACGTTGTGGTTGAATACTACAATACTGCAGGTGAGAAAATCGCTGAGGATGTTGTAGATACCCCAGAAACAACAACTGGAACTATCTATGAAACGCTTGATTTCAAACCAGCATCGATCACTAAAGATGGTGTAACTTACTACTACAAAGAGGTGAAAGACACATCAGCTGCTGAGAAAGGTACTGTTGTTGAAGGGACTACAACTGTTCAATACGTCTACGAGCCAGCAGGTTCAGTAACAGTTAACTATGTAACAACTGACGGTACAGTAATCAAATCTCCAGTTAAGGACGAAGAGAACGCTGAACCAGGTAAGACATATTCAACTGAAGACAACAAGCCAACTACAATCACTACTGAAGATGGTAAGACATACAAACTTGTTCCAAGCTTGACTACTGGTGAAGAAAATGGATCCGTAACTTCAGGCGAAGACAAGCAAGTGACTTACGTTTACGAAGAAGTGAAAGGTGACGTTGTTGTTAACTACATCGACACAGAAGGCAATGTAATTAAAGCACCTGTAACAGATACACCATCTACAGCAACAGGTACATCTTACGATACAACAGATAATAAGCCAGAAACAATCACAACTGAAGATGGTACGGAGTACAAACTTGTTCCAGTATTGACCAAGGGTGAAGAAAATGGTTCTGTTGTTGAAGGTACAACTCAAGTAACATATGTTTACCAAAAAGTAACTCCAGCAGCTAAGACAGGTAACGTTGTGGTTGAATACTACAATACTGCAGGTGAGAAAATCGCTGAGGATGTTGTAGATACCCCAGAAACAACAACTGGAACTATCTATGAAACGCTTGATTTCAAACCAGCATCGATCACTAAAGATGGTGTAACTTACTACTACAAAGAGGTGAAAGACACATCAGCTGCTGAGAAAGGTACTGTTGTTGAAGGGACTACAACTGTTCAATACGTCTACGAGCCAGCAGGTTCAGTAACAGTTAACTATGTAACAACTGACGGTACAGTAATCAAATCTCCAGTTAAGGACGAAGAGAACGCTGAACCAGGTAATACATACTCAACTGAAGACAACAAACCAGAAACAATCACAACAGAAGACGGTAAGACTTACAAACTTGTTCCAAACGCGACTACAGGCGAAGAAAATGGAACAATCACTTCTGGTGAAGACAAGCAAGTCACTTACGTTTACGAAGAAGTGAAAGGTGACGTTGTTGTTAACTACATCGATACTGAAGGCAATGTCATCAAAGCACCTGTAACAGATACATCATCTACATCAACAGGTACAGCTTACGATACAACAGATAACAAGCCAGAAACAATCACAACTGAAGATGGTACTGAGTACAAACTTGTTCCGGTATTGACTAAGGGTGAAGAAAATGGATCTGTTGTTGAAGGTACAACTCAAGTAACATATGTTTACCAAAAAGTAACAACTCCAGCTCCAAATCCAAACGGTAGCGTTGTCGTTAACTATGTGAACACTAATGGTGAAACAATTGCAACATCAGTGAATGATACAACTGATGCGGCACTTGATACAGCTTACGATACAACAGATTACAAACCAGCAGTTATCAAGCATAATGGTGTAACGTATTTCTACAAAGAAGTGAAGACTGGTGACAATGAGACTGGAAAAGTAATAGAAGGAACAACCGAAGTGACTTATATTTACGAGCCAGCAGGTTCTGTAACAGTTAACTATGTAACAACTGACGGTACAGTGATTAAGACTCCAGTTAAGGATGAAGAAAACGCTGAACCAGGTAAGACATACACAACTGAAGACAACAAGCCAACTACAATTACTACTGAAGATGGTAAGACTTACAAACTTGTGCCAAACTTGACTACAGGTGAGGAGAATGGAACAGTTGATTCAGGTGAAGATAAGCAGATTACCTATGTTTATGAAGAAATTACTGGTAATGTAGTAGTAAACTATATTGATACGGAAGGTAATATCATCAAAGCACCGGTAACAGATACACCGGTATCTTCTACGGGTACATCTTATGATACAACTGATAATAAACCTACTTCAATCACTACGGAAGATGGTTCAGTTTATGAATTGATTCCAGTGTTGACAAAAGGTGAAGAATCAGGCAAGGTTGTAGCAGGAACAACTCAGGTAACTTATATTTACCGTAAAGTTTCAAGTCCAACACCAGTTGTTCAATTAGGTAATGTAGTGGTTGAATACTACAATACAGCTGGTGAGAAAATTGCTGAGGATGTTGTAGATACACCAGAAACAACAACTGGTACTTCTTATGACACTACTGAATTTAAACCATCAACTATCACTAAGGATGGTGTGAAGTACTTCTACAAGGAAGTAAAAGGTACGTCTGCAAGTGAAACTGGTACTGTTGTGGAAGGTACTACAACCGTCCAATATGTCTACGAGCCAGCTGGTTCTGTAACCGTTAATTATGTATCGACTGATGGTACAGTTATCAAGACTCCAGTTAAAGATGAAGAGAATGCTGAACCTGGTAAGTCATACACAACAGAAGATAGCAAGCCAATTACAATTACTACTGAAGATGGTAAGACATATCAGATCGTTCCAAAATTAACGACTGGTGAAGAAAATGGAACAATCTCTTCAGGAGAAGATAAGCAAGTTACTTATGTTTATGAAGAAGTTACTGGTGATGTAGTTGTCAACTATATCGATACAGAAGGTAATGTTATTAAAGCTCCTGTAACAGATACTAATCTAACATCAACAGGAACAACTTACGATACAACTGATAACAAACCAACAACGATTACTACAGAAGATGGTTCAGTTTATGAGCTAGTTCCTGTATTGACTAAAGGCGAGGAATCAGGTAAAGTAGTCGCTGGTACGACTCAAGTAACTTATGTATATCGAAAAGTTTCAAGCCCAACCCCAGTTGTTCAGACTGGTAATGTAGTGGTTGAATACTACAATACAGCCGGTGAGAAAATTGCTGAGGATGTTGTAGATACTCCAGAAACTACGATTGGCACTGTTTATGAAACTCTAGATTATAAGCCAACAACGATTACCAAAGAGGGTATAATTTACTTCTACAAAGAAGTGAAAGACACATCAGCTGCTGAGAAAGGTAGAGTAATAGAGGGGACTACGATAGTTCAATACGTTTACGAGCCAGCAGGGTCTGTAACAGTGAATTATGTAACGACTGATGGTTCAGTCATCAAGCCTTCAGTTAAAGACGAAGTGAATGCCGAACCAGGTAAGACATATTCTACTGAAGAACAAAAAACAGCAGTTATTACAACTGAAGATGGTAAAACTTACCAAATCGTTCCAAAATTAACTACTGGGGAAGAAAACGGAACCATCACTTCAGGAGAAGATAAGCAAGTTACTTATGTTTATGAAGAAGTTACTGGTGATGTAGTTGTCAACTATATCGATACAGAAGGTAATGTTATCAAAGCACCTGTCACTGACACACCAGTTTCATCAACTGGTACTAACTATGACACAACAGATCATAAGCCAACAACTATCACTACAGAGGACGGCTCGGTTTATGAACTCCTTCCTGTATTGACCAAAGGCGAAGAATCAGGTAAAGTCGTAGCAGGAACAACTCAAATTACCTATGTATACCGTAAGATTTCTAGTCCAACCCCTGTCACAAAACAAGGTACAGTTGTTGTTCATTACGTCAAAGAAGATGGTACAGTCCTTGCAAGTCCAGTGACAGATACTCCAGCTTCAGAAGTAGGTACATCTTACGATACAAGAGACAACAAACCAGCTACAATTACAACCGCAGATGGTACAACTTACGAACTCGTTCGTACAGAAGGAACTGAAAACGGAATAGTTGTAGAGGGCGAAACAGTTGTCACATACGTTTACCGTAAAGTTGAAACACCTGCTAAGAAGGTTGTAACCAACCACGTTGATGAAGATGGCAACCCAATTGCACCGCAAGAAGAGGGTACAACACCTAACAAGTCAATCCCAGGATATGAGTTCACAGGTAAGACAGTAACGGACTCAGACGGTAACACAACTCACATCTACCGTAAAGTTGAAACACCTGCTAAGAAGGTTGTGACAAACCACGTTGACGAAGATGGTAACCCAATTGCACCACAAGAGGAAGGTACAACACCTAACAAGTCAATCCCAGGATATGAGTTCACAGGTAAGACAGTAACGGACTCAGACGGAAACACAACTCACATCTACCGTAAAGTTGAAACACCTGCTAAGAAGGTTGTGACCAACCACGTAGATGAAAATGGTAACCCAATTGCACCACAAGAGGAAGGTACAACACCTAACAAGTCAATCTCAGGCTACGAATTTGTTAAGACTGTGACGGACTCAGACGGTAATACCACACACATCTATCGTAAGGTTGAAACCCCAGCTAAGAAGGTTGTAACTAACCACGTAGATGAAAACGGCAATCCAATTGCACCGCAAGAAGAGGGTACAACACCTAACAAGTCAATCTCAGGCTACGAATTTGTTAAGACTGTGACGGACTCAGACGGTAATACCACACACATCTATCGTAAGGTTGAAACCCCAGCTAAGAAGGTTGTAACCAACCACGTAGATGAAAATGGTAACCCAATTGCACCACAAGAGGAAGGTACAACACCTAACAAGTCAATCTCAGGCTACGAATTTGTTAAGACTGTGACAGACTCTGACGGTAATACTACACACATCTATCGTAAGGTTGAAGCACCAGCTAAGAAGGTTGTAACTAACCACGTAGATGAAAACGGCAATCCAATTGCACCGCAAGAGGAAGGTACAACATCAAGCAAGTCAATCCCAGGCTACGAATTTGTTAAGACTGTGACAGATTCAGACGGTAATACCACACACATCTATCGTAAGGTTGAAATACCTGTTACACCGACACAACCAGAAACACCAACACCAGCTAAGCCAGAGCAACCAACGACTCCTGTACGTCCAGATGGAACTACATCAACTCCAACTAGACCTGGTACAGCACAGTTGCCAAATACTGGCGAGTCTTCATCAGCGGCTGCTGGAGTAATTGGTGCGACAATGTTATTAGGTACATTTGCTCTTACAGCTAAACGTCGTCGTAAAGAAGACTAATTGGAAATCATATGTATATCTAACATTAAGATAATAGGCTCTTTGTCAACTGTAGTGGGTAGACGAAAAGCTAACATCTAGAGAGGACGAAATTCGTTCTCTCTTTCTTGTTTTTAGGAGATAAGCTGAGTAACCGCCCAATAACAAGGGTAACCGCCCAATAACAAGGTATCTATCCACTCACTCCTTCCTCCGGTATACTGTTATAAAAAGTAACCGCCCAATAACAAGGTATCTATCCACTCACTCCTTCCTCCGGTATACTGTTATAAAAAACAAACTGGAGGATTTATTATGTCTCAGCCCATCGTCCCATTGACTATTCCCCAATCTCGCCGC
>NZ_JAMWEL010000012.1 GCF_024509555.1 Streptococcus suis | reverse complement strand
AGTAGAACTATTTCTAGTTTCTCAGATACAGATTTTGGACTTCTTTTGGACATAATAAAACTCCCCTCATAGTTTCTAGTGAAAATTTTTGTTTTTTCACTGTCCACTATAAGGGGAGTATATCACTCATAAAGACGGATTTTTTGTTGAACAATTTACGGTTGTCGGCCAATACGGTACCCATATCGATCCGCCTATTCACTTTGTAGAAGGGGCTCGCTATCTAGATGAGATTGACTTGAAAGACTTGCTCTTACCTCTCTATGTGATTGATAAGTCGGAGGCAGTTGCAGCCAATAATGACTACGAGATTACCAAACAAGATATTTTGGATTTTGAAGCTGAACATGGCCCAATTGCACCTGAATCTTTTGTTGCTTTTCGTTCAGATTGGTCAAAACGTTGGCCAAGTCAGGATGCTGTGCGAAATT
Source organism: Streptococcus suis (assembly GCF_024509555.1). GTDB lineage: Bacteria > Bacillota > Bacilli > Lactobacillales > Streptococcaceae > Streptococcus > Streptococcus suis_AD. Next base: position 75,006 of record NZ_JAMWEL010000012.1, on the reverse strand, counting down.
TGGATGACCAAGGGGTACAACATACACCAGGTTGGAGCCACGAGGCCTTGCAATACTTGATTGAAGAGCGTAAGGTAAAAGCGGTTGGACATGAAACCTTGGATACGGATTCAGGTTTATCTGCCGCTAAGCATGGTGGAAGCTTGCCAGAAGAATACTATCTCTTGTCCAAAGATATTTATCAGTTGGAAGTCTTGAATAATTTGGACCAGGTGCCAGCAAGAGGAGCCCTGATTTCCATTGCCTTTCCACATTGGGAAAAGGCTTCGGGGTCGCCAGTGCGTGCTATTGCGATTTTACCATAAGAAAAAAGCCAGACAGTGTGCTTTCTTACACTTGTCTGGTCTTTTTATTTCTTTTAACGCATGGTAACGAATTCTTCTGAGCCAGTTGGGTGGATGGCTACAACGGCATCAAATTCTTCCTTGGTTGCGCCCATTTTAATGGCAACTGAGAAACCTTGGATCATTTCATCGACACCATAGCCAATGCCGTGTAAACCGACGACTTGTTCAGTCTCGCCAACTGTGACTAACTTAAACTTAGCCATTTGGCGATTGTTTGCTAGAGCTGTGTACATGGAAGTAAAGGCCGAAGTATAGACTTTTACCTGTTCTTGACCGTATTGGGCGATGGCTTCTTCTTCGGTTAAACCAACTGTTCCGATAGCAGGATGAGAAAAGACAACAGTCGGGATATTCGTATAATCCATTTTAGCAGTAGCTTTATTGTTGAAGAGGCGCTCTGCCAATAAGCGACCAGCCTTGATGGCTACGGGTGTCAACTCTTTTTCGCCTGTCACATCACCAAGGGCATAGATGCCAGGGACGCCAGTTTCTTGGTATTCATCCACAGCGATATGCCCATATGGTGTTAGTTGCACACCAGCTGCTTCAAGATTGAGCTGCTCTACATTTGGTTTACGACCAATTGCCCAGAGAACTTTTTGGGCAAGATGGCTACTTCCGTCTTCAAAGTTAATTTGAATGAGACCGTCCTCAGTTTTTTCAAGGCTGACGGGTGTTTTACCTGTATGGAGAGGAAGATTGGTCCGTTCCATTTCTTCCATAAGAGCTTGGATGATATAGCTATCGAAGTTACGAAGAGGTCGATTACCACGAACAAAGAGGTCAGTTTGGACCCCTAATCCGTGGAGAAGTCCAGCTATTTCCACAGCGATATAGCCGGCCCCAATAACTGCCACAGAAGTAGGCAATTCTTCCCAGGCAAAGACATCATCAGATACAATGCCTAGTTCACTTCCTGGAATGTTTGGCACAGCAGGCTGAGCACCAGTTGCAATGACAATGTGTTTGGCACGAATGAGCTCACCATTGACTTCCACCGTTTGAGCATCGACAAACTTGGCAAAACCGTTGATTACTTCAACACCATTATTGTTAAAAGTATTTCCATAAGAAGTACGAGATCGTTCGATATAGGCTTCACGGTTTTTTCGCAAGGTAGCAAAATCAAATGTCACATCCTGGCTAGTAAAACCATACTCTGGACCATAGTGATGAATGGCTTCAGCCACTTGAGAACCGTACCACATGATTTTTTTAGGAACACAGCCAAGGTTAACACAGGTTCCGCCAAGGTGGCTTCCTTCAATCACAGCAGCCTTAGCCCCATAGATAGCAGCACGGTTCATAGTAGCAATACCGCCGCTGCCTCCACCAATGGCAATAATATCAAATTCTTTCATGAGTTTTTCTCCTCTAAATGATAATTATCTTCATTCTATCGTTTTTTTAGTTATCAATCAAAAATCCGCTACGTTCTCTTACAAAATTGTAAGTAGGAAAAATACCGAACTTTTTGTAAAATGATTAAGAAAACACTTGCAAAAAAACGTGTATTTGTGTATTATAAAGACAATACAAAATAAATATGTTTTGATTTAGAAAAGGAGTATCATATGTTAAAGACAAAGAAGGCTAAAATTGCTTTGTTCAGTGGTCTCAGTGTTGCGGCTATCGCCTTAATTGGTGGTGCCTTGGTATTTGGAGGTGTATTAGGTGGTTCCTCACCAACTTCTACAGAGCAAGTTGCGACCAGTTTGACCTATACAGTAGCTAAAGAGGGCTCGATTGCTTCATCGACCTTATTGACAGGAACGATTTCTGCAGCTGATGAACAATATGTTTATTATGACCCTTCCAAGGGGGATTTGAGTGAGGTCTTGGTTGAGCCTGGTACTCAAGTACAAGTCGGAACCCCTTTGATTCGCTATGATGCAACAGAATTGCAGGCTGCTTTAGATAGTGCTGTTCGAGGACGGGATAAGATTGGGCGTCAGATTTATGAATTGCAGACTAGTGGACAAACGGTTCAAACAACAGGCGATGCAGCAACTGATGAAGCAGCAACTGCAGCAGCTCAGCGCTCTGTGGATTCTCAATTGGCTGATTTGAATGACTCCTATGCAGATGCCCAAGCAGCAGTGGATAAAGCCTATACAGCCTTACAGGAAGCAACAGTTACAAGTACCGTAGCTGGTACAGTTGTGGAAGTGAATAAATCTGTCTCAAAAAGTTCAACATCTAGCCAGACAGTAGTTCATATCGTTAACCAAGGTAGCTTACAGGTTACAGGTAACTTAACAGAGTACGATTTGGCAAACATTGCAGTTGATCAAGAAGTAAAATTGACCAGTAAGGTCTATCCTGATAAGTCTTGGACTGGAAAGATTACCTACATTTCTAACTATCCATCGACAGAACAAGCTACAAGTGCAGTAGCAGGTGCAGGTGGTGGTTCAGGTGCCAAGTATCCTTTCAAAGCAGCCTTGACAAGTGAATTGGACGAATTGAAACAAGGTTTTACTGTGAATATTGAAGTGGTTAATAGCACAAACCATATCCTAATTCCAGTTACGTCTGTTGTACCAGAGGATGACAAGAATTATGTTTGGACAATTGTAGAAGGCAAAGCTAAAAAAGTAGAGGTTACCCTTGGAAATGCGGATGCTCTCAATCAAGAGGTGACAGCCGGGATTGCAGCAGGAGATCAGGTCATTACTATTCCAACTCCAGACCTTGAAGAAGGAAAAGAGGTTGAAGCCAATGAAGAACCAACTTATTAGATTAACCAATATTAACAAATCCTATAAAAACGGGGACCAAGAACTTCGTGTCCTCAAAGATATCGATTTAGAGGTGGAAGAGGGAGAATTTTTGGCTATTATGGGACCGTCTGGTTCAGGGAAATCAACCTTGATGAATATTATCGGGCTTTTGGATCGGTCTACAACTGGTAACTATTGGTTGGAAGGAGAAGAAGTCAGTCAACTGTCTGAGAAGAAATTAGCCTCCGTCCGCAATGACCAGATTGGATTTGTTTTCCAACAATTCTTTCTCTTATCCAAACTCAATGCCCTTCAAAATGTCGAGTTACCTTTGATTTATGCAGGGGTTCCAGCCAATCAACGGAAAAAATTAGCCAAACGTTATTTGGAAAAAGTGGAGTTGGCTGAGCGGATGACCCACCTACCGTCAGAATTGTCAGGTGGTCAGAAACAAAGGGTGGCTATTGCGCGTGCCTTGGTCAATACACCAGCCATTATTTTAGCGGATGAGCCAACAGGTGCCTTGGATACCAAGACAGGCGAGCAGATTATGCAACTTCTGACAGAGTTGAATAATGAAGGTAAAACCATTATCATGGTCACCCATGAACCTGAAATTGCTGCCTATGCCAAACGTAAAATCGTTTTGCGTGACGGTATCATTACAGAAGATAGTAGAAGGGAGGAAGTCTAGATGGAAAACTGGAAATTTGCCCTCAAGTCTATCCTAGCCCATAAGATGCGTTCTCTTTTGACTATGTTAGGTATTATCATCGGTGTGGCAGCTGTTGTGATTATCGTTGCTATGGGAACGGGGATGTCCCGTAGTATTGAAAAGTCCTTGGCGGGTGATCAGAATAATGTTCAGGTTTATTTTACACCTTATATTCCTGTTGAAGGTGCTGGTACAACCGGGATTTTTGGCAGTATTGGTGGCGGTGAAATGTCAATGGAAGAAGAGCCAGATTTGACAGAATCCATGCTACAAGGGCTCTTGGAGATTGATGGAATTAGCAATTACTATATCAGCACTTCAAATATGGCAGAAGTTGCATTCGGGAATAAAAAGGCTGAGAATGTAAGTATAAACGGTGTCAGTCAATCCTACTTTACAGTAAAGGAATTTGAAATTCTAGCTGGACGTCAATTTACAGCAAATGATTATAGTCGTTTTTCACGAATCATCATGTTGGATGTTGCACTTGCAGAAAAATTATTTGGTTCGATTGAATCTTCCTTAAACCAAGTTGTCAGTGTCAATGCTAATTCCTACCTTGTTGTTGGAGTGTATAAAGATCCGAAAGCAGGAACGGCACTTTATGGTATGAATTCAGGTGGGAATGCTGTCATGACTAATACACAATTGGCTGCTGAAATGGGCATGAAAGAAAATAGCGGTCTTTATGTCCATGTAGACGATGTCAGCCGTGCTGGAGAAGTCGGGCAGGCAGCAGCAGATTATTTAACACGTGTAACTGGGTTAAAAGAAGCTAGGTACAATATCTATGATATGTCTGCTATGTTGGATGAATTTAAAACGCAAATGTCAGGTGTGACCATGTTTATCGGTGCAGTTGCAGGTATTTCTCTTCTAGTTGGTGGTATCGGTGTTATGAATATTATGTTGGTATCAGTAACTGAGCGGACTCGTGAAATCGGTCTTCGAAAAGCGCTCGGAGCAACCCGAGGCAATATCTTGATGCAATTCTTGATAGAAGCTATGGTTCTGACTACTTTAGGTGGAGCAATCGGCTTAGCTATCGCTCAAGCCATTGTGTTTACTCTCAACGCCACAAAGGTTATGGGAGAGATGACAGCTGAAATATCAATACCGGTTGTTTTAGGAAGTTTAGCCTTCTCAGCAGTGGTCGGTATTGTCTTTGGCGTACTACCTGCCAACAAAGCATCTAAGCTTGATCCAATTGAAGCTTTGCGCTATGAATAATCTATTGAAACGATTAGGTTTTCCTAGTCGTTTTATTTTTTGAGCAAATCAATTGACTTTATCACTAATTAGAGATAAAATGAACGCATCAATTAAGAAATAGTGATTTCAAAGGAGAACACATCATGGTAGAATTAGGTATTTCAACATTTGGCGAAACAACTCCACTAGAAAAAACAGGGGAAACATATAGCCACGACGAGCGGATCCGTCAACTGGTTAAAGAAATTGAGCTAGCAGATGCGGTGGGGCTTGATGTCTATGGGATTGGGGAACATCACCGCGAAGATTTTGCGGTTTCTGCACCTGAGATTGTGCTGGCAGCTGGTGCCGTCAATACCAAGCATATCAAGCTAACATCAGCAGTTTCCATCCTTTCCTCCATGGACCCTGTAAGGCTCTACCAGCAGTACACCACCATTGATGCTTTGTCAAATGGCAGAGCAGAAATCATGGCGGGTCGTGGTTCCTTTACCGAGTCCTTCCCCTTGTTTGGCTATGATCTCCATGACTATGAAGAACTCTTCGATGAAAAGTTGTATATGCTTCTGGAAATCGACAAGGAAACCAATCTCAAGTGGGATGGCCATTTTACCCAGTCAGTCGATAATAAGCCAGTCTATCCACGTCCTGTTCAGGAAGATTTTCCCATTTGGGTTGCAACTGGGGGCAATGTAGAGTCCACCATCAAGATTGCTAAGAAAGGCCTGCCAATCGTGTATGCAGTCATTGGTGCAGGTGCCCATCGCTTTAAACCACTGGCAGATGCCTATCGAAAAGTTGCTCGTAACTCAGGTCATGATCCAAAGAAAACGAAAGTTGCAGCCCATTCTTGGGGTTGGATTGCAGATGACCATGACAAGGCTGTGGAAGAATATTATCATCCAACCAAAGTAATTACGGACAATATTGCCAAAGACCGCCCACATTGGAGCGAGATGACCAAGGCGCAATATCTCTACTCTCTGACAGACGAAGGAGCAACCATCGTCGGAGATCCAAAACGAGTCGCTGAAAAAATTATCAAGACTATTGAAACACTTGACTTGGACCGTTTCTTCCTCCATCTCCCAATCGGCTCAATGCCACATGAAGATGTCCTCCGTGCCATCGAACTCTACGGAAAAGAAGTTGCACCAATTGTCCGAGATTATTTTGCCAAAAAAGAAGAGAATCAGTCCCCAAACTGATGAGATAGTCGATAGGATGATTTATACTATAGTTAATCCTAAATATTTTTCATAATCTCCTGAAAATCCCGGCCAATTGGTCGGGATTTTTTGCAATAAATAGATAAAAAATAAGCTAGACCAAGAAAGGTCCAGCTTAGGTGATGAAGCCTTGATATTCGGAATGTACAGTCCTTTAAATGAGCTTTGATACACCGTTACTTACTTTAAAGGAAGTAGATTGCTTCGTCTGTCTCATTTTTTAGACTGAATGCTAATTCATTCGACTAGAGTTTAGAATATGTTGAGAGGCAATTTTTGTTATTTGTATGGAAATACTTAGTTTTTAACAGGTCCATTTGCAGTAGTATCAATTGCATCCTTAATGGTTTGGGCAAACAGTTCAGCACCATTCGTTTCAAGGTTGAAGTGAACTAGGTCCGTGTTATACCAAATCGTTGGATTATCTTTGGATACTTGATACCAGTCAGCAATGGAAATGTAATCATGTTTCTCAGCCAATTCACGTTCGTATTTTCCTGTTTGATAGGCAATAGAATTGCTTGGAGTGAAGTTTCCATCGTAAGGTGTGACAAAAATTAAACGATGTCCTTTAGGAAATTCATTGACTAATTGATCCAAGAGTTCTTGATAATTGTCAGCGGTATTTGTTCCTAAAGCAACGACAACAGTTTCTTTCAAGGTATTATTTTGCTTATAGAGGTTGAGTAGTTTTGAAATTTCAGTAAGATTTCGACTAACTGTACCGTCTATCTGTGCCTCTGGTAATGCTTCTTGTAGGGCAGAGTTAGCCCGAACTGTAACGGAGTCACCGAAGATAGTGACTCCTTTTTGAATATCAAAGCTCGTTGCTTTTGTGCTTTCAATTGCAGAGCGGGTTGTATTGATTTGCGTTTGAGCTTGGTATAAGCTACTGATCAAATTTTCTTGTTCAAATGTGCCCAGTCTTGGAGCAAATAGACAGATTGCTAAGTTTAAAACAGCAAGAAATCCAAAACTAGTTAGTAGCCATTTTTTGTAAGGGCTGAGGTCAATAGCTAGACCAAACAAGCTTCCTACCTTTCCTGCAAGATAGGGTTCCAAGAGATAGAAGGAACTTGTAGCGAGGATTGTTGAAAAGATGAAAGACAGGGCAACTGCTATTGATGAATTTGTTAATTGAGTAAAAACAATCAAAAGAGGCCAATGGAAGAGATAGATACCGTAAGAAATATTGGCAAAGAACTGGATTAGTTTAGGTTCTTCAATATGTTCCGTTTTTTCATGAAGTATGCGTGCAGCAAGAATCATGGCCGCCGTTGCAAGGCTGGATAGTAGGAAACCAATGAGGTAGGTCCAAATAGAACTAAATTGAAGAGTAAAGAGTAGAATAAGTTCGACTACTAGTCCACTGGCAAACAGTCCAATAGCTTTTTTAACACTCCATGTTTGTGCTACGTTTTGGAAAGAGCTAGTTGTATGCTGTATTCCAACGATAGTTGCAAGAATGCTTCCGAGGAAGAATGGGAAGGTATGAGTAAAACTAGAGTAGTAGATTGTTGAATAATTTTCTACAAAAAAGCTGGAAATAACCATTCCCAAGAATGTTAGGACAAATAGACTAGCAGAAGTTAAGAAAATGGTTCCCCGCAGTTGACCGACACTTTTAGACAGTCGAGCCAGAAACCAGACCAGTCCCGCCCAGATAATGTAGAACTGAACCTCGATTGCCAGTGTCCATGTGTGGACCAAGAGGTGGGGAGAGAACTGATTTTCATAACTCCCTCCCGAAAGGATTTCAAAGAAATTGGTCATAAATCCGAGTGCGGCAGCAACTTGTCTACCAATACCTGCTAGAAAATCATTTCGAATGAGTATAGCTAGTGGTATGACTAGAAGTATAGTAAAGACCAAGGGAGGTAGGATGCGATAGAATCTTCTCTTGAAAAATCCAAAAATATCGATTTTTTTATGCTTAGAAAATTCATCAATTAGGAGGGCTGTTGTCAAGTAGCCAGATAGGGTAAAGAACAAATCAACCCCAACAAATCCACCAGGGAACAGTTTGATAAAGAAGTGGTAGAGAAGAACAAAAGCTAAGCCAATGACACGAATAGTAGATAACCATTTAATTTTCATTTTGATAAATCCCCTGTTTAAATCTTCCTTCATAGACAGCTTTTCCTTCTGTCGTTAATTTACCTTGTCCGTCAGCGTAGCCATTTTTAAATTCTCCTGCATAAGTCCAACCACTTGCTGATGTATAGGTCCCCTTTCCATTGAAAATGCCATTTTTAAATTGTCCTTCATATACATCGCCATTTTCAAAAGTGAGTTTGCCCTGACCGTTCATTTTAGATGCGACAACATAACCATTGTATTGTAGCTTTCCATTGTCAAGAGTGATAGTTTGTTTGTTACCTATACGACTAGTAAAGACAGATAAGGAACAAACAAATACAAGGAAGAGTGACAGTATTTCGATTTTTTGACGACTGATGAAACGCGATAGGGAACGATTACCAGTCATGGGATTTTGATGCTCTTTCATAGATAAACCCTTTCAGTAAAATATCTGGACTATTTTAATGTCTTTCATAGCATATCAAAAAACAATCTCAGTGTGTTCAGAAATAGTTTACCATTTTTTTACAAATATTACAAAAATATTACACAGTCTGTTGATTAAAATTTTAAGAAAGTTTGTCTAACCAATCCTGACAGCCCTGTTTGACCATACGATAGGTTTCCTGAAAATCACCTGTGTACCAAGGGTCCGGGACGGATTTGTCTGCGAATTGAAAAATTTTATCTTGGGCATGGGCAGGGGCCATTTTCCGTAAATCACGGACATTGTTGCTATCCATTCCTATGATGACATCAAATTCTTCAAAGTCTGTTTGAGAGATTTGTTGAGAGGTCTTGGTTTGGTCATAGGGAATGCCATACTCTTGGAAAATCTTCTGGGTTCCTGGATAGATAGGATTACCATGTTCCCAGCTGGATGTTGCCCGACTTTCAATGTGGAAGGAATCGGTTAAATCTTTCATGACAAATTCTGCCATGGGACTGCGACAGATATTGCCTAAGCAAACAAAGACGATTTTTTTCATAGAGAACTCCTTTTTTCTTTTATTATATCATTTATGTGGTGTAACTTTCTTAGATATGTTACAAAATTAGAACTTTTCTAATATAAGGTATATTACTTGATTTTTAGGATATCTTTATTTATAATAATTATAAATAAAAAACAAAAAGGGGAACACCATGAAACAAAAGTATTTTCAAACACCAGCAGAAATTGCTTCCTTCAGCCCACGTCAATCAGTAGCATTGGCTGATACCAAGGCAGTTTTGAATCAGGCAGTAGCAGATTTATCAGTAGCCCATTCTATCCTCCATCAAGTTCATTGGTATATGCGTGGTCGTGGTTTTATGATTTGGCATCCAAAGATGGATGAATATATGGAAGAAATTGATGGCTATTTGGATGAGATGAGTGAACGTTTGATCACCTTAGGTGGGGCACCATTTTCTACCCTTAAAGAGTTTAGTGAAAATAGTCAGCTCAAGGAAGTTCCTGGTGATTACACTGTAACGATTGAAGAGCAATTGGCGCGTGTGGTAGAGGTGTTCCGCTATCTGGCTGCTCTTTTCCAAAAGGGATTTGATGTCAGTGATGAAGAAGGCGACAGCGTAACCAACGATATTTTCAATGTGGCTAAGGCAAGTATTGAAAAACATATTTGGATGTTGCAGGCAGAACTAGGACAAGCTCCGAAATTGTAAATAGATGAAGGGTCCAGAAGGACTCTTTTTTGCTGCATAGATGATAGTCGAATGAATTTGCAATTAGACAGGGTGGAAAACCCATGTAAAGCAAGACACTAATGAAGAGTGTAGCAAGTTGAAAGTGATCATGCCTTGAAGCGAATATATCATGATTAAATAGTGAGCGAAATTGATTTCGACTGAACAAAAATAACACCCCAGAAGTTAGATTTTTTTATCTACCTTTTGGGGTGTGGTTCATTGACACAAGGCTTTTTCCATAACCTTGTGCTTATTCCTTATCGAAAGCTTTTTTGATGCCGTCAACAGCACCTTCAATGCCATCTTTGGCATCTTCGACTAATTCTTTAGCCTTGCCTAGGCCTTTTTCCACAAGTCCTTCGACTTCAAGGCCTTTATCGCCTGTTAATTTGCCCAATCCTTCTTTGACAGAACCTGCCAATTGGTCGAGTTGTGCATTCAATTTATCTTCTGACATAAGAAACCTCTTTTCTTTGCATCAAGGGTGGTCGCCCACCGAGTCATTCTACTATGTAGAACATGTTGATATATCTATATTAAGTTAAAATGCAGCAAAAGGCAAGAGATTTGCTTGGATTATGGTCTGCTGATAATGACATTTGTCACATGAGTCAATGACAAAGGCTTCTAGTGCGGGCTTCATTTTCGAGATATACTGTCTATGTAAGATGTTCAAGTAGTAGGAGGTAGAAAAATGATAGAAGTACGAGCATTAGAAAAAATCATCAAGGGGCGGACAATCTTGTCTGACATTTCCTTTGAGGTAGCAAGCGGTGATTGTGTGGCCTTAATTGGTCAAAATGGGGCTGGGAAAACGACCCTTATGTCTTGTTTGTTGGGGGATAAGAAGGTGACGAGAGGCCAGGTTTTGTTGGACGGTCTGCCTCCACAGGCTCAGTCCAATAAGGAAAAGGTAGCAGTCTTACCTCAAGAAAATGCTATTCCAACGGACTTGAAGGTCAAGGAATTGCTCCGCTTTTTCCAAGCCATCTACAAGGATAGTCTGACAGATGTGGAAATCGACAGCCTGCTCTGCTTTTCCCCAGAGCAAAAAAATCAACTGGCCGGCAAGCTATCGGGTGGTCAGAAGCGGCTCTTGGCTTTCGTCATCTGCCTGATTGGCAAGCCCAAGTTGCTCTTTTTGGACGAGCCGACGGCGGGTATGGATACTTCGACCCGTCAGCGTTTCTGGGAGATTGTCCATGAACTCAAGGCTCAGGGTGTGACTATTTTTTATACCAGCCACTATATCGAGGAAGTGGAGCATACGGCGGAGCGGATTTTGGTCTTGCACCAGGGGCGGTTACTAAGAGATACCACGCCATTTGCCATGCGGAGTGAGGAGCAGGAGAAGGAAGTAACCCTGCCGATTGCCTTTGCGGCGGCGGTGGAGAGCTTGGCTGAAATCAATGAAATCAGCTACAAACAAGACACGGTCAGCTTCAAGACCGGAGCTATTGAGCAGGTTTGGGCTAGTTTGCAGGAGGCAGGTTGTCGGATTTCAGACCTAGAGGTTCAGAACAAAACTCTGCTCAATAGCCTATTTGACAAGACAAGGGAGGAAGAATCATGAAAGCATTAGTTCAAGTAGAGGCGGTAAAATTATCCAGAAGTTTGGGAGTATTTCTCCTGTCTATCGGTATGCCCGTCATCTTTTTCCTGATCTTTTCATCAACCATCCAGTTTGATGATGCAGCCATGCAAAAGGCCTTTATCCAGTCCTATATGCTGACCATGACAGGTTTTTCCATGTCGGGCTTTGCCCTTTTCACCTTTCCAACGATGCTGGCAGAGGACAGAAAAAATAGCTGGTTGACCTTTATCCAGCATTCGCCCCTGCCAATCTGGCACTATTACCTGTCCAAACTGGTTCGGGTCTTGCTCTGCTTTGTATCTTCCAATGTCATTGTCTTTGCGGTCGGTGGCTTGGTTAAGGGTGTAGAGATGACAGCTCAAGAATGGGTAATTTCGGCTCTCTTACTTTTAGTAACCTCTATCGTATTTCTAGCTATTGGCTTGCTCTTGGTGCAAATCCAATCTGAACAGGCCATGTCGGTGGTGGCAAACTTGCTCTACTTTGTTCTGGCCATCATGGGTGGCTCTTGGATGCCTGTTTCCCTCTTTCCAGACTGGGTGCAGCGGATTTGTAAACTCATGCCCAGCTACCATGTCAATCAGCTGGTGACCACTTACGCTCAAGAGGGAGATTTTCTCTGGAAATCCTTGCTAATTGTCCTAGGCTATGCGATAATTTTCTTAGGAATTGCTCTAGTTCTGAATAGAAAATCGGAGCAACAGTGAGGTAAGCTATGATTTTTGAAAAAAGAAAGGTACCGCTCATGTTCTTCGTGGGCATGGTCTTTCTCTATTTTCCCTTTTACTATGCCCAGTATAGTCCTAATCCGACGGCAGTTGTCCTAGCGACTATTCTCTTTGCCTTGGTCTATTGCTCCCTCTTTTATACCGACCACAAGCTCTATTCCCTACTGGGGTGGTTTTACCTGATTGGCTATATCGCCGTCATGAGCTTTTGGGGCAATCTGCAATTCTCCCTCTTTATCTTCAACCTGTCCAATATGCTGGGCTGGTACTACAAGGAAACTCGACCGACCTATCGGACGGTGTCTTATGGGATTTTGTTGCTGGCTATTATCCTCTGGGCTCTATTTGGCCCTGTTCCTTTTGAGATGAGAGCCTTTGCACTTGTTATCCACTTCTTTGGCCTGGCCTTGCTGATTTTCAGCTGGATTGAGACCAAACGGGCTGCCCTTCAGCAACGCCTACAGGAGCAGAATGCGTCCATCAATCTCCTTCTGGCTGAGAATGAACGCAACCGTATCGGTCAGGACTTGCACGATACGCTGGGGCATGTCTTTGCCATGCTGTCTGTCAAGGCTGAGCTGGTCCAGACACTTTTAGACCACGATCAGATTGACCAGGCCAAGAAGGAAGTGGCAGACCTTCAGACCTTGGCCAAGGACTCCATGCAGGATGTTCGCCAGATTGTCCAGTCCCTCAAGCAGCACACTGTGGCAGAGGAACTCCAGATTTTACAGCAGATGTTGGACTTGGCAGGAGTGGACTTAGTTGTCTTGGGCAGGGAAATGGCAGAGCAGCTCAGCTTGCCTGTCCAGAACAAGCTGGCTATGGTGCTGAGAGAGTTGGCCAATAACCTGCTCAAGCACAGCCAGGCTAGCAAGTGCCGTTTGGTTTTTGAAAAAGACCAGCAAGAATTGGTTTTGCACTACGAAGACAACGGTGTGGGCTTTGCCCAGTTGACTGGTCAGGAGTTGCATACCATAAAGGACAGGTTGGTAACGGTGAAAGGAAGTTTGGAGTTTCTTTCTCTGGCCAAGCCCACCCGCCTGTCCATCCGAATTCCGTTTGAGGAGGTGGTAGAATGAGAATCTTAGTCGCAGAAGACCAAGCCATGCTGCGGGACGCCCTCTGTCAGCTCTTGGGCTTTCAAAATGCGGTTGAGGCTGTTTTACAGGTAGAAAACGGTAGTCAGGCCATTGCTCTTTTGAAAAAAGAGCCCGTAGATGTGGTGCTACTAGATATAGAAATGCCTGAAAAGACGGGCCTAGATGTCTTGGAATGGGTGCGTGGACAAGCCTTGCCTGTCAAGGTTGTCATCATGACCACCTTCAAGCGACCTGGTTATTTCGAGCGGGCGGTCAAGGCAGATGTGGATGCCTATGTGCTCAAGGAACGCTCCATCGCAGACCTCATGCGGACCATTGAAACGGTCTTGGCGGGGCGGAAGGAGTATTCGCCAGAGTTGATGGACATTCTCCTGACCCAACGTAGTCCCTTGACCAACTTGGAAAGTCAGCTGCTCAAGCTGGTGGCAGAGGGGCTGTCCAATAAGGAAATTGCCAGCCAGCTCCACCTGTCTGACGGGACAGTCCGCAACTACATGACCTCCATCCTGTCCAAGTTAGGTGCCGAAAACCGCACAGCTGCTGTTAAGATTGCACAGGAAAAGGGTTGGTTAGTATAAACGCATGAGATTGGGCATTTGTCCAATCTTTTTAATGCACGGATTTTCTGGTTGAGTTTTTATATTGAAAATCTTTGGATATTTTGCTAAAATTTACTATATGAAACGACTATACGATGTGCAACAGTTGCTAAAACGATTTGGGATTATCATCTATATGGGCAATCGTCTCTATGACATCGAGATGATGCAGATAGAGCTCAATCGCGTTTATCAGGCAGGTCTTCTGGATAGGTTGGACTACATGGAGGCCGAATTGGTTTTGCGACGGGAACATCGTTTGGAATTAGAGTATCAGAAGATGAAGGAGAGTCAGTAGTGGAAACTTTGTGGGTATTTCTCGTATTTGTTATTATTTTAGGTTCATGGATGGGCTTTAATTACTGGAGATTGCGTCGTGCAGCGACTTTGATTGATAATGCAGAATTTGCAGAAAAGATTCACGGCGGACAATTGATTGACCTTCGTGATCCAAGTGAATTTAGTCGGAAACATATTTTGGGAGCACGCAATATCCCTTATCAGCAGTTAAAAATGAGTACAAATGCTCTTCGCAAGGATAAGCCTGTTTTGATATATGAAAATGATCGTGGTCAATTGGTTACTCCTGCTGCTCTGTATTTGAAAAAGCAAGGCTTTAACGAGATATACATTTTAAGTTATGGTTTAAATGGCTGGAATGGAAAAGTGAAAACATCCAAGTGATTTCCTGGAAATTTTATGAAAAATGCATTATAATGAAGATATTGAAAGTTAGAGATGAGGATTTGAATGATGGGAACAGATAAAAAATTTGACAAATTATCGGCCTCAGAAATGGGAATTATTGGATTTATCCTTGTGATATTATTGGTAGGAATAGCGTCGATTTGGGCGGATAATCCGGATTCAAGTACTAGTACCACAAACCAAACGCAACAAGTGACAACTAGCAGTAATAGCGTTTCGAATCTTTTACAAAAAGCAGAAACTGCAGTTTCAGACTTGGAAAAAGAATTTTCGGCTCAAAATCTGACCCTTGCACAGAAAGCAGTTGATAAGGTTACAGATTCTACAAAAAAATCAGAGTTACAAAAAAGAATTGATGCTGCAAAAGCTACCGACACACAAGCCAAATTGCAAGCAGAGGTAGTACGGGCAGAAGCAGCTCGTAAGCTTGCTGAACAACAATCATCTGCATCAACTAGCACTAGCAGTCAAGAGGTTAGTCAAACAGAAACAGAGGTTGCGACAGCTCCTTCATATTCTGAACAGGTAGAAACTGTCCAGAATAACTATGTCTACTCGCAGCCAACATATACAGCTCCTTCAGTTTCTGTTCAGCCGCAGACACCTGTTACCCAAACTCCGTCAACACCATCAGCACCAGCAGTTACCGAAACTGTACCGGTTGAAACCTCAACGACACCAGTAGTTGAAACACAGCCATCTGTGACTGAAACAGTGCCATCAGCTACAGAAAATACTACTGATACTACTACAAACGCTGGAAATGGTGAGTAGTAGTGTATGAGCTAGCTAAACAATCGATTGGATAGCTAGAAAGTTATCCTCTATTATGAAATGTGAGCTGGACTTCTGTCTGGCTTTTTGGATACTTAGAAAACATATTTATGTTAGCTTTGGAGTTGACAGTATTAGATTTAGTCATTTAAATCTGCCTTGATGCATTGTTGCTTTCGGCTTCGGGTACTCTCAGGACTGACTTGTAGTGCAAGCTTAGCAACCTAATCTCAATTCTTGTCTGAAATTTTTGTATTTGTCTATATAATGTCGTTGCTTTCCCCTAATCATAAATATGGATAAATGAATTAGAAAAATTCACTTATAGGTTTATCATTTTGAGGATACAGCAGTTTTTTGGGAGTTGGTAATAGACTTGGTCACTCGTAGTTGCTCACTTCAAAATTCAAACAAGATCAATTTAGTAATCAGTGAAACGTTCAAATATTGTTCAAAAATAAAAACTATCGTTAGATTTTGTATCAAACGATAGTTTTTTATCTATGTAATATATTGTTTATATGTTTTACCCAATTGCCAGGAGTAGGTCTGTAGCTTGTTTTTCAAGTTTTTCTAATGTTTCTTCAGACAATTCTAAGATACCTGTTCCCCATGCTTCTGGGTTGATTGTAGAACCCGTAAACTCACCTGCAATATGGGTGCGAATAAATGGAAGTAGGTGCTGAAAATCTTTAAATAAATATTCGTGACCACTGTTTGCGACAGCAGAAACGGTGGTGATTTTATCCTGAAGGATAGATGGTCCTTTTGGATTGGATAAGTCAAGTGAACGGCTTAGCCAGTCCAGAGCATTTTTTACGACACCGGGGATTGCGTAGTTATAAACTGGTGAGAAAATCCAGATAGCGTCGGCAGCATCTACTTGTGCACGTAACTCTTCAATTTCGGGAAGGATAGGTGTCTCTAAATCTTGGTTGAACAAAGGAATTTTTGCAAGATTGATATAAGTCACCTGGGCTTTCTCAGCTAAGAATTCTTCAGCTTTTTTAGCCATCTGATGGTTGAATGAACCATTTCGTAGGGAACCAACTAAGAATAAAATATGTGCCATAGAGGCCTCCTTTTAACGTGATAAATTTAGTAAAGCCTATTTCCAAATAGATGACAATCTATTCTATTACTGTTTTTTAAATTTTTTCAAAATTTCAGCCAATGTTTCTTGTTCTTCTAAACTGAGGACAGAGAAAATGGTGCCGATGTTCTCATAGTGCTCAGGTAGAATTTTTTCGATTGTTTGTCTCCCCAGTGGAGTAAGACCAATGAGGGAGGCACGGCGATCGCTTGTGTCAATTTCCTTATAGATATAGCCATCGCGGATCATATTTTTGATAACAACCGTCATATTTCCTGAGGTACTGAGTAATTTGTCAATCAAGTCTTGAATACGCAGATTTCCCTTATTGTAGAGTGCCTCCATCACTCCAAATTGACTAATGGTCAATCCATGTTTTTTGATTGTTTCTATCTCAAGTTTTGAAATAGTATTTGCAGCTCGGTGGAAGACAACGAGACTATGTAAGGCGTCTTTGTTAGCTTGTAATGATTCTTGTACTGATTTCATAAGAAAATTTTAGCAATAATTAATTGTATTTTCAAGTAAAATGATAAATTTTATGTAGGTTAAGAGTTATTTTTTAAATTCTAACCCTTTTTTATGGTCGATTAATGAATTTCTAATAAAAGTATATTCTTACTGCCATTGTATGATTGGAGTTCGGTATAGGAAAGACTGTTCATTTTGGATATTCTATATGAAAGGGGAGGATGAACATTCAATTCTGCTTTCATTTTTGATATAATGGTTGTAATCAATTTTGAAAGTTAGAGGTAAAGAATGAAGAATCGGGGTTCGATTGATAGTCGAATAGACTATGCATTGATATTACCAGTCTCTTTTTTATTAGCAATTGGTATAATATCTTTATATATTTCAGTAAACCAAGACTATCCTAATAGTGTATTCCAAATGGTGGGGCAGCAAGTGGCCTGGATTTGTATAGGAGTTATCCTTGCATTCTTAATAATGTTTTTTTCCACCAGATTTCTGTGGAAAGCAACTCCTTTCTTATACATATTGGGACTGGGGTTGATGATCTTGCCCTTATATTTCTATAGTCCAGAGTTGGTAGCTAGTACGGGTGCAAAAAACTGGGTAACGATTGCTGGAAAGACCTTGTTTCAACCTTCGGAATTTATGAAAATAGCATACATCGTTATGCTATCTAGGGTCATTGTCACCTATCATAAATTTAATCCGGTCAGAACCATAAAGCATGATTTTGCACTCATTGCTTATATGCTCCTGTTTACTGTGCCGATTTTGGGGCTGCTAGTTTTACAGAGTGACTTTGGAACTTCCATGGTGTTTTTGGCTATTTTCAGCGGAATGTTGCTCTTATCAGGTGTTTCCTGGAAAATTCTTCTACCAGCAGCTCTCACAGTGATTGTAGTTGTCGGTGGGTTTATGTTGATTTTTATTTCTCCAGGAGGAACAACATTCCTACATAATATGGGAATGGATACCTATAAAATCAATAGAATTTCTGCCTGGCTTGATCCATTTAAAAATGCACAATCAACGACTTATCAACAGGCACAAAGTTTGATTGCTATTGGTAGTGGCGGAGTGACAGGATTAGGATTTAATAAGACCAACTTGCTCATCCCTGTTCGTGAAAGTGATATGATTTTTACGGTCATTGCTGAGGACTTTGGATTTATCGGAAGTTCAATCCTTATCTTGCTTTACCTTTTGTTAATTTATAGGATGTTAAAAATTACACTGCTTTCGAATAACAGATACTATACCTACATTTCAACAGGTTACATTATGATGTTGTTATTTCATGTATTTGAAAATATTGGGGCGGCGACAGGTGTATTACCTCTAACTGGTATTCCATTGCCATTTATCTCGCAAGGGGGATCTTCAATGGTTTCAAATCTTATCGGTGTAGGTTTGATTTTATCAATGAGTTATCAGTATCATTTAGCAGATGAGAAAGAGCAGTTCAGAAAAAGAAGGCAGAAAAAAATTGTATTAAAAGGAATTGGGAGGTAGGTTTTGATGAAAAAGGTTGCAGTTCTATTTGCAGAAGGTTTTGAAGAAATTGAAGCATTGGTTCCAGTTGATATTTTTAGAAGAGCTGGATTTCAATGTGATATGATTGGCTTATCTGATTTAAAAGTGAACGGTTCGCATGCAATAACCATTTCGGTCGATAAGCTTTTTAATGGTGATTTATCAGAATATGATTTGATTGTTTTACCTGGGGGAATGCCTGGTTCGACTAATCTACGAGATGACGAGCGTTTGATTGCAGAATTGCAGAAAGCGGTAGCCAATGGTAAGCGGGTTGCAGCGATTTGTGCGGCGCCAATCGTTCTTGATAAAGCCGGGTTATTAGAAAATCGGAACTATACTTGTTTCCCAGGAAAGGAAAATGATATTCAATCCGGTATTCATTTGACAGATACAGTAGTTGTAGATGGTCAAATAATAACCAGTCGTGGTGCTGGTACTAGCTTTGATTTTGCCTATAAACTTGTAGAGTTACTTGGCGGTGATGGTGCTGGTCTTGCTAATGTCATGGTCTACAAAAGATAATTGAATGAAAATAAGGAGTTGAGTTGTTGAAATTCGGCTCCTTTTTTGGTGGGATTTTTGTTAAAAATATGGTATAATATTGGGTACGATTGTAGAGTTTTTAGGCTCTTTTTTCTTCAACAGTTTATCAATCTTTTGATAAAGTGTTGTGAAATTTTTAGTGCGTAGCTTAGAAATAAAGGATATAGAATGTCAGAAGAAATTAAAGATTTACAAGAAAAAGCACAGGAATATGACGCCAGTCAGATTCAGGTTTTGGAAGGTCTTGAAGCTGTTCGTATGCGTCCAGGTATGTATATCGGTTCGACATCTAAAGAGGGGCTTCACCACCTAGTTTGGGAAATTGTTGATAACTCTATTGATGAAGCGTTGGCAGGTTTTGCCAATAAGATTGAAGTTTTTATCGAACCAGATAATTCCATCACAGTTGTGGACAATGGACGGGGAATCCCAGTAGATATTCAAGAAAAAACGGGTCGTCCAGCTGTTGAAACAGTCTTTACAGTTCTCCATGCCGGAGGAAAATTTGGCGGTGGTGGTTATAAGGTGTCAGGTGGACTTCATGGCGTAGGTTCGTCAGTTGTAAACGCTCTGTCTACTCAATTAGACGTCCATGTTTATAAAAATGGTCAGGTTTATTTCCAAGAATACCGTCGTGGTGAAGTGGTTGCAGATTTGAAAGTTGTGGGTGAAACAGATCGCAATGGTACGACTGTTCATTTTACGCCGGATCCAGAAATTTTCACTGAGACGACAGAGTTTGATTTTGCGAAATTAAACAAGCGTATCCAAGAGTTGGCTTTCCTAAACCGTGGGTTAAATCTTTCAATCACGGATAAGCGTGAGGGAATGGAACAAACCAAAGAGTATCACTATGAAGGTGGTATTGCTTCTTACGTGGAATACCTCAATGAAAACAAGGATGTCATTTTTGAAACACCGATTTATACCGACGGTGAAATGGATGACATTACCGTTGAAGTTGCTATGCAATATACAACGAGTTACCATGAAAATGTGGTCAGCTTTGCCAACAATATCCATACCCATGAAGGAGGTACTCACGAACAAGGTTTCCGTACCGCATTGACGCGTGTCATTAATGACTACGCGAAGAAGAACAAAATCCTCAAGGAAAATGAAGATAATCTAACTGGTGAGGATGTTCGCGAAGGTTTGACAGCAGTTATTTCTGTTAAACACCCAGGCCCTCAGTTCGAAGGGCAAACAAAGACCAAGCTTGGAAATAGTGAAGTTGTTAAAATTACCAATAGACTTTTCTCAGATGCTTTTGGTGAATTTTTGTTGGAAAATCCTCAGATTGCTCGTCGTATTGTTGAAAAAGGGATTTTGGCAAGTAAGGCTCGTATTGCTGCCAAACGAGCGCGTGAGGTAACGCGTAAGAAATCAGGTCTTGAAATTTCTAACCTGCCAGGCAAGTTGGCAGACTGTTCATCCAACGATGCGACCAAGACAGAATTGTTCATCGTAGAGGGGGATTCAGCAGGTGGTTCAGCAAAATCTGGTCGTGACCGTGAGTTCCAAGCTATTTTGCCAATTCGTGGTAAGATTTTGAACGTGGAAAAAGCTAGCATGGATAAGATTTTGGCAAACGAGGAAATCCGTAGTCTCTTTACAGCTATGGGAACTGGCTTCGGCGCTGACTTTGATGTAACCAAGGCTCGTTATCAGAAATTGGTCATTATGACAGATGCTGATGTCGATGGAGCCCACATTCGTACCTTACTTTTGACACTCTTTTACCGTTACATGAGACCGATTGTTGAAGCCGGGTATGTTTATATTGCCCAACCACCAATTTACGGAGTAAAGGTTGGAAGTGAGATAAAGGAATATATCCAACCGGGTGCCAATCAAGAACAAGAATTGCAAGAAGCCTTAGAAAGACATAGTACAGGACGTTCTAAACCAACCATCCAACGATATAAGGGGTTGGGAGAAATGGATGACCATCAGTTGTGGGAAACAACGATGAATCCTGAGAATCGTCTGATGGCACGAGTTTCAGTAGATGATGCAGCTGAAGCAGATAAAATTTTTGACATGTTAATGGGGGATAAAGTAGAACCTCGTCGAGAATTTATTGAAGAAAATGCTGTTTATTCAACTCTGGATATCTAAAATCTAAAAAAACAAGTGCAAGAACTAGAGGAATATGGTATAATTAAGCGATATATTTCTAGTAATTACTATGATCTAAGGAGAATTACATGCCTACAGGAACAATCATCTTAATCGTTTCGATTGTTATTATTTTAATCATTGCCTATGTAGCTTGCTTGATTGTTCGCAAACGAAATGACAACCTTTTGGTTACACTTGAAGAACGTAAAGAAGAGCTATTTAACCTCCCTGTAAATGAAGAAGTTGAAGCGGTGAAATCCCTTCACTTGATTGGTCAAAGCCAGGTTTCTTTCCGCGAGTGGAATCAGAAATGGGTTGACCTGTCACTTAATTCATTTGCAGATATTGAAAATCATATTTTTGAAGCTGAGGGCTTCAACAATGCCTTTCGATTTATCAGTGCAAAAAATGCGATTGATAGCATAGAAAGTCAGATTGACTTAATCGAAGAAGATATTGATGCAATTCGACATGGCTTAATGGATTTGAAGGAGCAAGAAGAAAAGAATTCAGGTCGTGTGAAGCATGCATTGAATTTATTTGACAACTTGCAAGTGGCTGTTCATGAAAATGCCGATAGTTTTGGTGAAACATTACCTGAATTAGAGCGACAATTGAAGACAATCGAAGTAGAGTTTTCAGAGTTTGTCATGCTTAATTCTTCAGGTGATCCAATCGAAGCTTCTGAAATTCTTGATCGTGCAGAAGAACATATGATTGCTCTCAATCAAATTATGGAACGAATTCCAAGTTTGATTGAGAAAGTAACCAAAGATTTTCCGGATCAATTGGAAGATTTGGAATCGGGTTATCGTAAGCTTGTTGAGCAAAACTACTTGTTTACTGAATCAAATATTGAAGCTCAATTCCAGAATATTCGAGTTTCCATTCGTGAAAATACGGCTCTGATTGTATCTTTTGATTTGGATGCGGCAGAGGGAGAAAATCATGCCATTCAAGGCAAGATTGACTATCTCTACAAAGTATTTAACCGAGAAATTGAAGCTAATAGGGTTGTCACTCGAATTAGTAAAAACTTACCAAAATTCTTGGAACATGTTATGGAAAATACACGCGTCTTGGACGGTGAAGTTCAGCGTTTGAACAACCAGTACCTTTTAGCGGAAAGTAAACTAACTAGAATTAATCAATTGAAAAATCGTTTGAATTCTATTGAAATTGTAGTGACAGAAAGCGTTGAGGAAATTGATGCACCTCAGGTAGCCTATTCATTACTTGAAGAACGTCTAGAACATGCTCTTTCTATCTTGAAAGAGATAGAAGAAGAACAAATTGTTCTTGTTGACTACTTGAAGGCTCAAGAGCAATCAGAAAGCACAGCACGTAAGAAAGCGACTTTATACATCAATAAATTACATACTCTAAAACGCTTTATGGAAAAGAGGAACTTACCTGGCATTCCTGGTGAATTTTTAAGTAGATTCTTCAGTACGAGTGATCATGTCGAAAATTTGATTGCTGAATTGGATTATAAACGTATCAATATTGAAGCTGTCAATCGTTTGTTGGAAAATGCGACATACGATATGAATCAGTTGGAAGAGCTTGCATATTCGATAGTTCAGAATGCGACTCTAACAGAACAGTTGTTACAATACTCAAACCGCTATCGTTCCGCTGATGCATCAATTCAAGAAGCCTTTGCTCGGTCATTAGCTATTTTTGAAAAAGATTTTGACTATCAAGCAGCTTTTGAAGAGATTTCGTTTGCATTGGAAGTGGTGGAGCCAGGCGTAACAGAACGCTTTGTTCGTTCCTATGAGAAAACACGCGAAGCAATTCGTTACTAAATAGAAAGCCGTTTGGCTTTTTATTTTTATACAGGAAAGGATATGAAACATGACAAAAGGATTATTGGTTATGGATGTGGATTCTACACTGATTATGGAAGAAGGTATTGACCTTCTTGGCGAGGAAGCAGGTGTAGGGGAGCGAGTTGCAGCCATTACAGAGCGAGCTATGCGGGGGGAATTGGACTTTGAAGAAGCCTTGCGTGAACGAGTAGCCCTTTTGAAGGGCTTGCCGGTTACTGTGTTTGACCGTATCATGGAAAAGATTCATTTTACACCAGGAGCTGAGGACTTGGTTGCAGAATTAAAAAATCGTGGCTATAAGGTTGCCGTTGTTTCAGGTGGTTTTCATGAGACAGTTGATCGCTTGGCTACTCAGTTGGAGTTAGACTACGTTCGTGCCAATCGTTTAGAAGTAGTTGATGGATTCTTGACTGGTCGAGTTCTGGGGGAAATTGTGACTAAGGATACCAAGAGGGCGTGTTTAGAAGCTTGGGCTGCTGAAAATGGCCTAGCTCTATCTCAGACTATTGCAATGGGGGATGGGGCAAATGACCTACCTATGATTCAGCGAGCAGGAATTGGCGTGGCCTTCTGTGCCAAGCCAATTGTCCAAGAGCAGGCAACTTATCAAATCAATGAAAAAAATCTCTATAAGCTTATAGAGATTTTGGATGGTAAATAATATTGAAGTCAGCAATGTGCTGGCTTTTTCTGTATACTTATAGCAAGAGCTGTTTCAGGTTAGCTACCGTTTTGACGATACGAATAGCCCCTGACTCTTCCAGTTTTTTTATTGTACACAGCCATAATAGACAACGATAAAAGCTAGCTGGTTGGCTTAATTGGCTTCGATATCGTGTTAACTATCACTGACCATAATGGACTGAATATTTAACAGGAAAAGTCTACTAGCTCGTCCCTAGTAGACTTTTCCTGTTAAATATTCAGAATACGTTATCTGCTCTTTTAAGAGGATATAAGCTATTTTTAATAATTGATGTGCGAGTGCAATTGTTGCTTTTTGTGAACCACGCCGACTTTGAATCTGATAAAATCGGTCTGCTAGAGGACTTCCTTATGAAATTGACTGAGAAAATCGTGGCAAGCACGTAGGCCTTTAGTCGTTGTATCAAACGTAGCCATCTCACGCTTTGGACGAGTTGAGGTGAGTGGTCCGTGTAGGATACAGATAACGATATTGGCTTGATGGATATCAATATCTGCACAAGATTGATAGAGAAAATCCATGACAATTTCCTCCTTCTAAAAATATGAGAGCTTATCTACCGAATTTTAGTCGTATTTTTATACTCATGCCTATCGCAAATTTTGGGGGTACTCGTCAGTAGAGTGGATCAGTTATTCCCTCAATGAGTAACATCATTAACTCGTCAACTACAAAGCCCTCACTAAGATTATACACCTAGTGAGGGATTTATGTTCGTTTTTATTATTCTGTGGGTGAGGGCAGAGCCATCATGGATGTCTTTCCCAGCCTCTCGGCTAACTTCCTATTTCATAGTAGGAAGTGAAAAGGTCTGGGAGACCTTTTCAGCCAATCGCCAAGAAACTTGAAAGCGATTGGAACATCCTAGTGAAAACAATCCTAGCAAGCTACTCTTGCTTATTTCATCGTCGGAAATAGGAGTACATCCCGAATAGTAGTAGTATCTGTCAAAAGCATGCAGAGGCGGTCGATACCGATTCCGAGTCCGCCTGTTGGCGGCATACCGTATTCGAGGGCTTCGAT
Organism: Streptococcus suis; assembly: GCF_024509555.1. Classification (GTDB taxonomy): domain Bacteria; phylum Bacillota; class Bacilli; order Lactobacillales; family Streptococcaceae; genus Streptococcus; species Streptococcus suis_AD. The sequence continues at coordinate 50,163 of NZ_JAMWEL010000012.1, read as the reverse complement.
GTAGTCGTAGTCCACACCTGTCGCTTCGTCATCACCCAATTCTTTGGCTTTAGCTTGGGCTTCAAAGCGTTCCAATTGGTCGATTGGGTCGTTCAATTCTGTAAATGCATTTCCGTATTCCTTGGTCATGATGAAGAGCTCGAAGCGGTCTGTGAAGCGTGGGTCTTCATCGTTTTTCTTAGCCAGTGGTGACACGGCTACTGGGTGACCATAGACAAAGGTTGGTTGGATAAGAGTTGCTTCAACGTACTCTTCAAAGAAGCTGTTGATGATTTGGCCCACTTCTGTGTGGTGTTTTTCCACAGGGACCTTGTGTTCAGTTGCAAGGGCTTTTGCTTCCTCGAAGCTCATCTCTTGCCAGAAGTCCACGCCAGTTTGTTCCTTAATGGCATCAACCATGTGGATACGCTTGAATGGTTCGTGGATGTTGATGACAGTATCCTGATAGGTCACAGGGCCATCGCCGACAACAGCCTTAGCTGTGTGCTGGATAATGCCTTCGGTCAAGTCCATGATGTCCAAGTAATCCGCGTAGGCTTGGTAAACCTCAATGGAAGTGAACTCAGGGTTGTGGGTCGCATCCATGCCTTCGTTACGGAAGATACGTCCGATTTCATAAACGCGTTCCATACCGCCGACAATCAAGCGTTTGAGGTGGAGTTCGGTCGCGATACGAAGCACCATGTCAATGTTTTGGGCATTGTGGTGGGTGATGAATGGACGGGCAGCCGCACCACCAGCTTCGTTGTGAAGGACTGGTGTTTCCACTTCCAAGAAACCAAGTCCGTCAAGGTAACGGCGGATTTCTGAGATGATTTTTGAGCGAGTTACAAAGCGGTCAAAGCTTTCACGGTTGGTAATCAAGTCCAAATAACGCTTGCGGTAGCGGGTTTCAATATCTGTTAAACCGTGGAATTTTTCTGGCAATGGACGGAGCGCTTTAGACAAGTGAGTCAACTTGCGAGCATGGATAGACAGCTCACCAACGTTTGTCTTGAAGACATCCCCCTCGACACCGATAAAGTCACCAAGGTCTGCTTTTTTGAAGATTTCATAATTTTCTTCGCCAACATCATCCTTACGAACGTAGATTTGAATCTGACCTTCGCGGTCTTGAATGTGAGCGAAACCTGCCTTACCCTTACCACGCTTGGTCATAATACGACCTGCGATGATAGCCGTTTGGCCCAATTCTTCTAAGTCTTCTTTCGATTTGTCTTCGTACTGGGCCTTCAATTCAGCTGAGTTGGCAGAACGCTCAAAACGTTTTCCAAATGGGTCAATGCCTTGTTCAGCAAGGGCCGTCATTTTCTCACGACGGACAATCTGTTGGTCATTTAATTCTTCAAAATGTTCAGTTGACATAAAATTTTCATTCCTCCAAAGTCTGTTCTTTCTATTTTATCATAGAAAAGAGAAAAAATCAGCAAAAAGAAAGCAGGTAACTGCTTTCTTAGTGAGATTTATAGCGAGTATCATTCCAAGCCAGCTCGGTAAAGTGTTCAAAGTCAGTTGTTTCCAAAATGCTTATGGAAGCATTATCCAAGCCACCGCGGTGACGGAGCTGGGCGGGTGTAAGTCCGAGCAGTCGGTGGATGGAAGCGGTTAGGATAGCTCCGTGGCTGACAATTAGGACCGTATCCATGTCTTGTCCTTTTAGTGATTGGACAAAGTCCACCATTCGTTGAGTTACCTGGCGAACGCTCTCAGCTTCAAATAAGTCATTGTTAAAAAGTGCTAGATTATGTTTGAGTGCCCAGGCTTGTTTGGGGTAGATGGCACGAAAAATTGCCATCTTGCTTCCTTCTAGCGTTCCAAAATTCCATTCACGTAGTTGTGGCGTGGTTAGAACGGTTTGGCAATGGTGATTGGCTTTAGCAATTTCTACGGCAGTACTATGTGCGCGCTGCAAATCACTAGAATAAATAGCATCAAAGGGGATTTCAGCAAGGTATTTGCCTAGTTTTTCTAAATCCTGATAAGATTCAGGCAAAAGAGCTGAATCACCAGAATAGCCTTGGAAACGCCCTTCTACGTTCCACTCTGTTTTTCCATGACGGACAAAATAGATTTTCAAGTCTAGTCCCTCCCCTCAATCAAATCGGCAAAGTCAGCTTTTACAAAATTAGCTAATACCTGACTGTCAATTCGAATCGACCGACCAATTTCTCCAGCAGACACAATCATCTGGCCTTTTTCGAGTGCAGACTGGTCAATGTAGATAGGGAAGTTGTGTTTTTGCCGTATTCCGACTGGATTGTTGGCACCGTGAACATAGCCAGTTGTCTTTTCCAAGTCCTTTTGTGGAATCATGCTGACTTTTTTATTGCCAGAAATTTTGGCTAATTTTTTCTCAGACAGGTGTTCTGTAATAGACACAATACCAATGACAGGTCCTGTCTTATCTCCTGTCAATGCCAGCGTTTTGTATATTTCGTGTTCTTCAATTCCTGGTGGAAGTTGACCTTCGAAGGCATTTAAAACAAGGCTATCATGATCGATCTTAGCCTTGTCTAATATTTGGTCCACCAAGGTTTTCTTTATTTTAACCTTTTTTGCCATTATTTATATTTTTCCTCAAGTTTACTCATCCAAAGCCCTAACCATGCTCCTAGTATAAATAGGACAATAGCAGCAATCCATGTAACAAAGTTCGCTCCAGCATAGGAAATTGACTCTTTATTATTTGCTTGTGGAATCAGAATCAGAAGAGTGGATGATGAGACGATACCAATAATAAAGTGATAAACACGTGAATGGTATACTTTCAGAGCATGATCCATGGCTTTTGAGAATGCGACCATTGCTAAGGCTCCACCAATAGCGATTGGCAAGAAGGTCCCCAACAAATCAAGTGACTTGAAACCATTTAGCATTGGCGTGTAGATACCTAAAATCAAGAGTAAGTTTGAAGGGCTAAGACCAGGTACTAGAATACCTAGTGCAATCAGCGCGCCTGCCAAAATAAAACTAGCAAAGTTTGCTGGAAGGGTTCCAACTAGGTTATTCAAATTATAGAGTAAGAGCCCAGAAATCACAAAAGTTCCGATCAACCAAGCCCAGTCAAGGCTATCCCGTAGGCTTTTAAGAGTTGACTCCTTTACCAAGCTTGGAACAGTTCCAACGATTGCCCCCGCAAAACCCCACAGTGTGATCACTTGAAAATGTTGTAAGAGATATTCAACAGGGAAGGAGAAGAGGGCAATTCCCAAAATACCACCAATTCCAACTGGAATAAAGTACAGCAGGTTTTCCTTAAAATCCTTGCGAATATTTGCCAAAAAACCAATCAGTCGTTCGTAAATTCCCAAAATAGCAGCCAAAACCCCGCCTGAGACACCAGGCAGAATGAAACCCAGAGCAATAATCATCCCTTTGATGATACGAGAAATCCAAGATGACATAAGACCTCCAAAAAATTTTTTTAACGCTTCATTATAACACAAAAATGAAAAAGGCCCTTAAAAGGAGGGCTTATTTCTTGAAGAAATTTGGTTGAGCTTTAAAGAGTAAGATGAGTAAGAAACAAGCTATGATGCTTGAAGGAAGAATATAGCTGATATTATAGGTAAAGGAATAGAGCCAGACAGGCACACCAGGTGTAGCGTAGTCAGCATAGAAGATGATACCAGATAGGAAGGTAGCAAGTAAGCGAATGCTACCACCAAGTAAACCAGAAAGGCTGATGATGAGGGAGGCTTCCTTCAATTCTTTTTGTTTCCTTAGAAGAGGAGACACTAACCCTGCTAAACCAATTCCTGCGTAAGAAAGCGCATAGTCAAGAAAAACTTGAAAGATATTCAAAAAGTAACCGCCATAGAAGAGTTGAATGGTTCCTACAATTCCACCTGTTAGCAAACCAGTCGTCAATCCATGTCTGAGGGCGACTAAGAGTATGGGGAGCATGACCAGTGAGACGGAACCACCTTGTGGCATGGTGAAGAGAGGTAACTTGTCAAAAACCAGAGCGATAGCAGAAAAAATAGCGATTTCTGTTAGAGTGGCAAGTTTAGATTTAGACATAAAAATACTCCTTTAATCTTGTTAGACAAAGGAGTGTTTATAGAGCAGTATCATCTCATTCTATAAAGCACACAATTCCTACGCTAGTTTTAACTAGATCAGGTTCGAGGATTTCGCAGTTGCGATCTCAGCCGAAGCACTCCTTTGTGTATATTTTTTATTAGAAAACTTTATTCAGGAACGGTGAATAATTTTTGATATACTTCATTAGGTTCCTTGAGAGTGGTGATGAGGTTGAGATCTAGATGGTATCCAAAACCATTAAGGTAACCTCGGGAAGTGTATTGGTGTAGGTCATAGTCTAGGTCTGTATTTGGTGCTGCATTGTAGTAACCGGAATCAGTTCCATATGTTGGAATCCAAAGAGCATCAAATTTATCAACATTAATACTATGATCTTCCATAAAGTAAGTACCTATGTAGATACCAATATTTTTAGCACCTAGTGTTTCTAGTTCCTTACGAAAGGCTTCAACACCAGCATTCATATCAGCCATGGTTTTTTCTTCGACATCCAACCAGTAGAAAGTTGGCTTAAACTTTTTGGACTTGTTATAAAAACTTCTGGCTTCTTCTTTCATATTTTCGATACTATTACCTGTGACATAGGCATAGACAGCTACAGGAATGTCTCGTTTTTGAAATTCAGTGATGTGTGTTTCAAACGCCTTATCAATTCCATTTGCATCTGTAGCAAGGTTGTCTTGCGTAGTATGTGAACCACTCTGAATACGTACAATTGCACCAGAGATATTTTGGCTTAATGTATCATAATCTATATCCGACGGACGCTGCCAAGCTGATACATCAATAATTGGTTTCATTTCTAATGCATTTTCGATGTAATAGCTAGAACTAGTACTTGTACTGGTTGAACTACTCGAACTTGTGTTAACTGTTACCGATTCGGTTTGTACGCTGGTTTTTTTACCTCCCTTACTCACAGTGCCGATTATAGCAATGAGGGCAAAGAAGGAAAAGAAAAATCCAATGACAATTAAGGGATCAATTTTCTTTCTCATCACAACTTATTTTAACGTAAAAATCAAAAAATATCAAAAAAAATAACTTTAAATTGGTAAAATTTTGTATAAAATATCGGTTGACAGCTAGTCTATAATAAGGTAGTCTATTTTTTAGAAAGAAAAGGATAGTAATCGGCATGTTGACAGCGAGACAGATTGGTAGAATTGTTACTTTAACAGCTCTATGCATAGTATTAAGGATTGTTTTTGGTCCTTTTCCAAATATCAAACCACTGGCGGCTATTTTCTTAGTTTCAATTAGCTATTTAGGCATTGTTGAGGCTACTTTGTTGATGGTGCTAACCATGATTTCGAGTGGTATATTATTTGGGTTTGGGATCCATATTCTTTGGCAGGTCCTTAGTTTTGCAGTTGTTCAAATTATATGGAAAGGTCTGCTTACTACTGGATACATAGACAAGGAGAGGACTATTCTTGTTCAAAGTATACTAGCGGGTCTGCTTGCATTTATGTATGGTCTAATTATCAGCATTTTTACAGCAATGCAATTTGGAATCTCTCTGATTCCTTTCTGGCTGAATGGTTTGTTCTTTGATATGATGCACGGTTTATCTACTCTATTTTTCTACCCAATTATTTTTCAAATTTTTAGGAGGTTCGACAAGTGAAAAAGATTATTGTATGTGTCACATTATTTTTGGTCAGCCTATTAACGGCTTGTTCAAATGGTGAAACAACTCCCTCTACGGATGTTCTGTATAAGGCGGTGATAGAGGTAACTGTCCAGGGAAATACATCAAGTAAAGAGGTCCAGTTTGAAAAAGGAGACACGGTTATGGATGTATTAGAAGACCATTATGAAATAGAAGAAGAAAGTGGTCTGGTAACAAGTATTGATGGTGTTAGTCAAGATGTAAGTACACAAACCTATTGGTTGTACAAAATTAATGGAGAATTCGCGGAAAAAGGTGCATCTCAGCAAGAGGTTGCCCAAGGGGATACAATCGAATTTTATCTAGAAAAGATGCAGTAAGAGGGACGAACGCTAGGTTCTGCCCTTTTCCTTTTGTAGCAATCTTGTTTTATCCCAGTTTTTCAAAGTTCACCCTTCCTCTGTTGTATCTAACCATTCCTTAAACCGTACATTTGGTGCATTTAACCATAGTCTACGGTAATTTTGATCAAATTGTGCTATAATGAAAGGTATACTCGAATGAAAGTTGGACAGGTATGAAGATTGATAAGCGTCATTTTTTAAACTATTCTATATTAATTCCATATATAATGCTGTCTGTCATTGGTCTTGTGATTGTATATTCTACGACCAGTGCTACTCAAATTATTAGTGGAGGCAATCCATTTAAGTCCGTGATAAGTCAAGGGGCTTTCTGGATTGTTAGCTTGATTTCTATCTATACGATATACAGAATGCGTATCAGCTTTCTGAGAAAAAATGTCGTTGTTTATTCTGTTCTCTTTATAGAAGTTTTTCTATTAGCGATTTCCCGCTTGTTTCCACAGGTTAAGGGGGCTCACGGCTGGATACCAATTCCAGGTGTGGGTAGTTTGCAACCAGCAGAATATCTTAAATTGATTATTATTTGGTACCTTGCCCATGAGTTCGCCAAGCAACAAGGTGATATTCGTGATAAGGATTATGAAGCTCTAACAAAAAATAAGTGGCTGCCTAGAAAATTTAATGATTGGCGAACATTGAGTTTCTTGATGTTGGCCTTGGTAATCACCCTTCCTGATTTGGGCAATGCTACCATTATCGCATTGGTCATTGTTCTGATGATTTCTGTCAGTGGTATTGCCTATCGTTGGTTTCTTGTATTTGTTGCGGGTATTGTTGCATTTTCAGCAGCTATATTGGGTTCAATCCGGATTCTAGGAGTGGAAACGGTAGCGAAAATCCCTGTATTTGGCTATATTGCGAGGCGTTTTGCTGCTTATTTTAATCCTTTTGAAAATGCGACAAGTTCTGGTTTGCAGTTAACGCATTCCTATTACGCCATGAGTAATGGCGGTTGGTTTGGTTTAGGTCTTGGAAATTCCATTGAGAAGAAAGGCTATCTTCCAGAAGCTCACAATGACTTTGTATTTTCGATTGTGATTGAGGAACTGGGTTTAGTCGGTGCCAGTCTGATACTTGCTATTTTGTTTTTCCTCATCATTCGTATTATCATTGTTGGTGTTCGTGCTAGAAGTCCCTTTAATTCTATGATGGCCTTGGGAATGGCTGGGATGTTACTGGTTCAAACCTTTGTCAATATTGGTGGTATTTCGGGAATGATTCCCTCAACAGGTGTTACCTTTCCTTTCCTATCACAGGGAGGATCCAGTTTGTTGATTATCTCTATTGGAATTGGGTTTATCCTCAATATTGATGCTACCGAAAAACGAAAATTACTAGAAGAACAGGAATATGGTTCTACTTAAAACAATGGGAGAGTTTGAAAATGTCGATTCAAAAATTAGAAAACTACAATAACAAAGAAACTATTCAAGAAGAAGTAGCGATTTTAACATCGATTTTAGAAGATGTTGCTTCTCAAATGATGCCTGCCGAGACCTTTAAAAAGATCATCGAATTATCTCAGTTGGCTCGTCAGGATGATTATCAAGCCTTGATTGCTATTATCAGTCAATTAAATAACGATGAACTAGCCGTTATTTCAAGATACTTTGCTGTTTTACCGCTTTTGATTAATATTTCAGAAGATGTGGATTTAGCTTACGAAATCAACCACCAAAACAATATTGATCAAGATTATCTTGGTAAAATTTCTACGACCATTGATATGGTTGCTAAACAGGACAATGCAGCTGAGATTTTGGAAAAACTCAATGTTGTTCCAGTTTTGACAGCACATCCAACACAGGTTCAACGTCAATCCATGCTGGACTTGACCAAACATATCCACGAACTGCTCCGTCGTTATCGTGATGTGAAAATGGGCTTGCTTAATAAGACTAAATGGGAAGATGAACTCCGTTGCTACATTGAAATTATCATGCAAACGGATATGATTCGTGAGAAGAAGTTGAAGGTGACCAACGAAATTACCAACGTCATGGAATATTACAATTCATCCTTCATAAAGGCTGTGACCAAGTTGCAACGTGAGTACAAACGTCTAGCAGCAGAGAAGGGAATTGAGTTGAACAATCCACGCCCAATTACCATGGGTATGTGGATTGGAGGAGACCGTGATGGAAACCCATTTGTTACAGCTGAAACCTTGAAACTTTCTGCTCTTACTCAGTGTGAAGTCATCATGAATTATTATGATGAACAACTGTATAAGCTCTATCGAAATTTCTCTCTGTCTACTTCTATTGTCAAGGTATCAACAGCAGTCAAAATGCTGGCTGAGAAATCAGAAGACAGTTCTGTCTATCGTGAAAATGAACCTTACCGCCGTGCCTTTCATTATATTCAGATGAAATTGGGCAACACACGTGATTACCTGGTACATAATAAGCCTTCTGAAATTCGCTATGAAAATGTCGGTGAATTTAAGGCAGACCTTCTTGCTATCAAACAGTCTTTGGTTGAGAATCGTGCAAGTGCCTTGATAAAAGGTGATTTCACAGAATTGCTCGAAGCCGTAGAAGCTTTTGGTTTCTACCTAGCAAGCATCGATATGCGTCAAGATTCGTCTATTCATGAAGCAAGTGTTGCAGAGCTTTTGGCATCTGCTCGCATTGTTGAGAATTATTCTAGCTTGTCAGAAGAAGCAAAATGTCACGTTCTTTTAAAACAATTAGAAACAGATCCACGTATTCTCTCAGCAACCCATGTTCCTAAATCAGAACAGTTGCAAAAAGAACTGGCGATCTTTGCTGCGGCTCGTGAATTGAAGGATAAGCTGGGTGAGGAAGTCATCAAACAGCACATCATCTCCCATTCTGAAAGTGTTTCTGACTTACTCGAGCTTGCCGTACTTTTGAAAGAAGTTGGTTTGGTGGATATGGACAAGGCGCGTGTGCAGATTGTACCATTGTTTGAAACCATCGAGGACTTAGACAATGCTTCAGCAACCATGCGTCAATACTTGCAACTTGACTTGGCTAGACGGTGGATTGCAGGCAACAAATATTACCAAGAAATCATGCTTGGGTATTCTGATTCCAACAAGGATGGCGGCTATCTTTCATCAGGCTGGACACTCTATAAGGCTCAAAATGAATTGACTCAGATTGGTCAAGAATTCGGTGTAAATATCACCTTTTTCCATGGTCGAGGTGGAACAGTAGGTCGTGGTGGTGGACCATCTTATGATGCCATTACTTCACAGCCTTTTGGCTCCATCAAAGATAGAATTCGTTTGACCGAGCAAGGTGAGGTAATTGGTAATAAATACGGAAATAAAGATGCTGCCTACTATAACTTGGAAATGCTTGTTTCGGCTACGCTTGACCGAATGACGACACAAATGATTACAGATGCAAACGAGATTGATGGTTATCGTGAGACCATGGACGAAATCGTAGCAGATAGTTATTCTATTTATCGTGATTTAGTCTTCAACAATCCTCATTTCTACAATTATTTCTTTGCAGCAAGTCCAATTCGTGAGGTATCTAGTCTAAATATCGGTTCTCGTCCAGCTGCTCGTAAAACCATTACGGAAATTGGTGGACTTCGTGCCATTCCTTGGGTATTCTCTTGGTCGCAAAACCGTGTCATGCTTCCTGGTTGGTACGGAGTAGGCTCCAGCTTTAAACGCTTTATTGACAAAGACCCAGCCAACTTAGCAAAATTACAGAAAATGTATGAAAGCTGGCCATTCTTCCGTTCACTCCTATCGAATGTTGACATGGTTCTGTCCAAATCCAACATGAACATTGCCTTTGAGTATGCGAAAATGTGTGAGAGCGAAGAAGTAAGAAATATCTTCCATATTATCTTAGATGAATGGCAGTTGACCAAGGATGTTATCCTGTCTATTGAGCAAAATGATGCGCTACTGGCAGAACTTCCTTTCCTCAAGGCCAGTCTAGACTACCGTATGCCATATTTCAACGTCCTCAATTATATTCAGATTGAACTGATTAACCGCCTTCGTCGTGGTGAACTCAGCAAGGAACAAGAAAACCTCATCCACATCACCATCAACGGTGTGGCGACAGGTTTACGAAATTCTGGTTAATCTTATTTAAGCAACTTCTTCGGAGGTTGCTTTTTTAATACGGTAAAGGATATAATATTTTTAAAAAATGTGTAACCAAATAAGATCCTGTTCGTTTTATTAGTGAAAGGAGGAGATGGGCATCAAATTAGATGAATATGAAAAAGAAGTCATCGGTATTGCCGAGGAGATTTCCTACTATTTACAAAAATCAGGCGCCACATTTGCAGATAGTCAGGATATAGCCCAGGATGTACTAGTGAAAATCTTAGAAGCAGAACTTGTCCTTCCTTTTGATAAATTACGAGCCTGGCTTTATCGTTCGGCAGTTAGAGCCTACATCGACAAATACAGGAGGGACAAGCACTATCATGAAATTCTACAAAGGGAATTTTTTACTAGAGAGCAAGTATTGGTTTATGACCAGGATGGTTATGAAGAACTCTATCAGGCGGTCGCAGACTTACCATCCAAGTATCAGCATATCATTGACCTTTATTATTTTCAGGATATGAGTGTCAAAGAGATTGCCCATATCTTAGGATATAGTCAGAGTTTGGTGAAAATCAATCTTTACCGCGGTCGAAAACTTCTAGCAAAAAACTTAAAAGAGAAAGGGTATGAATATGAAAACTTTTGAAATTGCAACAAAGAAAAGTAAGAAAAAACACTTATGGAAAACAGTTGGTCTATCTACATTAGGGCTCTTGCTGATAACGGGGGCGACCTTGAAGACCTTGCAGATTTTGACTGCCAATAATGGTGAAAAAATCTATCAAGAACACGAATTATTGTCACAAGTTGCCTATCCAAACATTGAATACTCAACCTACTATTATAAAGCGACCTCTCTATTTGCTGGAGCTGTCCATGCAGATCGCCACAAAGACTTAGCAGGGGTTCCAGTTGCCTTTGGTGACTATGAATACCACTATGATTGGTTGGGAACGTATTTGAATTTTTCTCAGGATGGACCTTCTTATAAGGGAGAAATTGCCTATGATCGTCAAACCTGGTCAAAACTCCCTCTCTTCTATAATACGGAGAAAGTTGACACAGATGACTTTGCAACTGTTCCAAGTCAAGAACTTTCTTTAGTGAAAGACATGCCCAATCAGCTAGTAGAAGTAGCCATCACCTTTGACAAAAAATATAGTTTTGGAGACTTGCAGACCATGCTTCCTCAAAATTTGAAAAAGAATTGGTACTGGATTGGAACAGCTTCTAAGGAGAACACAGCTGATTTCCGCATTGATCAGTTGTTTGGTTTTCAAGGAGAGGCTCTAAAGGTTTATGAACCAGATGCTGAATTACCAACAGAAGCAGCTGCATGGAATCCTTTAACACCTATGAAAAAAATGACTGAACAGTATAATCATTATATAGGGGAATACGCACTCGTCACAGATGTCAAAACTTTCTTGGACAAATTTGGTAAAACGGACTTCTCTAAACAAGAAGAGATTGACCAGTTGGAGTTTGCAGGCATTATCCTAACAGGCAAAGCAGAAGATTTTGCACAGCTTGAGGGCAAGGACTGGATCTATGCTTCGAGTATCGGAGCTAGCCTCCAAAATCAGCCCTATTATCAATTAGATTTAGAATAAATAATAAAAAAGATAGAAAATGCTTGCAATTCTGCCACAATTTGATAGAATAGTAAGGTAAAGTTAGACCGTATTGCCTACTGTCTATCTATAAAATATATTTTATTGGAGGCTTTTACCAAAATGGCAAAAGAAAAATACGATCGTAGTAAACCCCACGTTAACATTGGTACAATTGGACACGTTGACCACGGTAAAACTACTTTGACAGCAGCTATCACAACTGTATTGGCACGTCGCTTGCCTTCATCAGTTAACCAACCTAAAGACTATGCGTCTATCGATGCTGCTCCAGAAGAGCGCGAGCGCGGTATCACTATCAACACTGCACACGTTGAGTACGAAACTGAAAAACGTCACTATGCTCACATCGACGCTCCAGGACACGCGGACTACGTTAAAAACATGATCACTGGTGCTGCTCAGATGGACGGTGCGATCCTTGTAGTAGCTTCAACTGACGGTCCAATGCCACAAACTCGTGAGCACATCCTTCTTTCACGTCAGGTTGGTGTTAAACACCTTATCGTTTTCATGAACAAAGTTGACTTGGTTGACGATGAAGAATTGCTTGAGTTGGTTGAAATGGAAATCCGTGACCTTCTTTCAGAATACGATTTCCCAGGTGACGATCTTCCAGTTATCCAAGGTTCAGCTCTTAAAGCCCTTGAAGGTGACACTAAGTACGAAGACATCGTTATGGAATTGATGAACACTGTTGATGAGTACATTCCAGAACCAGAACGCGACACTGACAAACCATTGTTGCTTCCAGTCGAGGACGTATTCTCAATCACTGGTCGTGGTACTGTAGCTTCAGGACGTATCGACCGTGGTACAGTTCGTGTCAACGATGAAATCGAAATCGTTGGTCTTCAAGAAGAAAAATCTAAAGCAGTTGTTACTGGTGTTGAAATGTTCCGTAAACAACTTGATGAAGGTCTTGCCGGCGATAACGTTGGTGTGCTTCTTCGTGGTGTACAACGTGATGAAATCGAACGTGGTCAAGTTATCTCTAAACCAGGTTCTATCAACCCACACACTAAATTCAAAGGTGAAGTTTACATCCTTACTAAAGAAGAAGGTGGACGTCACACTCCATTCTTCGACAACTACCGTCCACAGTTCTACTTCCGTACAACTGACGTAACTGGTTCAATCAAATTGCCAGAAGGTACTGAAATGGTAATGCCTGGTGATAACGTTACTATCGACGTTGAATTGATCCACCCAATCGCCGTTGAACAAGGTACTACTTTCTCTATCCGTGAAGGTGGACGTACTGTTGGTTCAGGTATGGTTACAGAAATCGAAGCTTAATTCGATTGAGTTCCCAGATATAACAATTATTTGTCAGACAACAAAAATTGTAACTCTCTACTTTTGGGTAGAGAGTTTTTCTGTAAGTATTCATAAAATGTACGGAAATGCTTTATCCTTGCCTGATTTTATGCTATAATGGGCTTTGTAAAATAAAAAAGAAGAGGTATGTGAAATGTCACGTAAACCAATCATTGCAGGAAACTGGAAAATGAACAAAAATCCTCAAGAAGCGCAAGCTTTCGTTGAGGCAATTGCAGGAAAATTGCCTGCTGGCGACAAGATTGAAGCAGCTATCGCAGCTCCAGCTGTAGATTTGAACGCTCTTTTGTGGTTCGCTAAAGATTCTGAATTGAAAGTTGCTGCTCAAAACTGCTACTTTGAAGATGCTGGTGCCTTCACTGGTGAAACTTCTCCAAAAGTATTGGCTGAAATGGGCGTTAACTATGTGGTTATTGGTCACTCAGAGCGTCGTGATTACTTCCACGAAACTGATGAAGATATCAACAAGAAAGCACACGCTATCTTCCGTAATGGTTTGACACCAATCATCTGTTGTGGTGAGTCACTTGAAACTTACGAAGCTGGTAAAGCGGTTGAATTCGTAGGTGCACAAGTTTCTGCAGCCTTGAAAGACTTGACTGCTGAACAAGTAGCGTCACTTGTTATTGCTTATGAGCCAATCTGGGCAATCGGTACAGGTAAATCAGCTACTAAAGACGATGCACAAAACATGTGTAAAGCTGTCCGTGATGTTGTTGCAGCTGACTTCGGTCAAGAAGTGGCAGACAAGGTTCGCGTTCAATACGGTGGTTCTGTAAATCCATCAAACGTTGCTGAATACATGGCATGTCCAGACGTTGACGGTGCGCTTGTTGGTGGTGCTTCACTTGAAGCAGAAAGCTTCCTAGCATTGTTGAACTTCTAATATCACTCTCAAAACCATCCGTGTCTGCACGGGTGGTTTTTTGTCAGCAAAATATCATCCATCGATAAAAAGTACAGGGATAGCAATTCTCTATGTGCTATGATGTTGTAAGGAATTCTGAGAACTGGTTCTGAAGTTGAACAGAACCTTAGATAAAGATTGTTCAGACAAGCTATTTGTGTAAATTAGGAAAAGGATATATTTGAGTGATAGTGCCAGCAACTCGCTCTCAAAAAACTTCAGAGGTCTCAAATTTATAATTTTAGAGATGTCCTATTTTTAATTCAGTTTGCAATATTTTGGGGTTAGATATTAAAAAGCATCCATTCTTTTTTAGTGTTTGGATGCTTTTTGATTAATAGTGATTTTATAGTCTATTGAATTAGCTTTCAGAAAAATATCTGAGGGTAGGGTGCTAGTATGGTCTTGTGGTTGTAATAGGATGAAAGTGTAATTTGCAAATGAATTCGATTCTGTAGAGTAGTTCAAGACGAAAGTGACAATGAAATATATAAACGAAAATTCAAATGACTGCAGATGTGTTGATTCTCGGACAGTTCTTGTGTTATGCTTGCTTTGTCATCAAAAATAAGAAGTATGGTGATCCAATGGCCGTCACCACTAAACCTGTTGGAATTCCGGTTCCGACTAGAATCGATCGAGCAATCATGTCAGCTAGTAGCATAAGAATGGCACCAAGTAGCATTGATAGGGGAAGGCTATATTGGTGTTGTTTTCCAATTAATTTTTGAGCTAGGTGGCTGGCTACCAGTCCAACAAAAGCTGTATTTCCTACCAGAATAGATGATAGACTGGCTAAGCTTGTTGCTAGGATGAGTATGAAGAGTCTCTCTTGTTTCATTTTTAAACCAAGACCAATAGCTACCTGATTATCAAGTTGGAAAATATTTAATGGTTGATAGCGAATAATCGTAACAAACCATAAGAGTATGAGTAAGGGGGAAGTCAAAGTGATGAGTTGCCAATTATCTCCAACGTATCTTCCGGAGAGCCAGCCGATAAGGTTGTCTAATTTATATGGGTCAAATTGCATCATGAGATGAATGGTGCTACTCATTAGAAGGCTGGAAAGGCCCACTCCAGTAAGTATTAAACGGTGTGCTTGAAGAGTTTGCCTTGGTTTGATGGCTAGGAAGAAAACGATAGCAGTTGCCAAAGCTCCACCTGTAAGAGCCAGAAAGGGTTGAAATACTAGACTGTTTATGTTCCAAGTGGTTGCAAGGGTAAGGAGAAAACCCGCACCCGCATTTACCCCTAAGATGCCTGAATCTGCCATAGGATTGCGTGTTAGGGTTTGAAAGAGGTGGGCACTTAGGGCTAGGCTTCCCCCTGCCATAATGGAAACGACAAGTCTAGGTAATCGAATATTCAAAAATATTAATTGAGTGGTCCTGTTTGCATTTCCGAGTAGAAGGTGAATGAAATCTGGTATTCCTAATTTGGAATAAGCAAAAACAATTGATAGACAGGATAGAAGGGTGAATAATGAGAGAACAAGCCCGAAAATTTGTTTTTTAGTCATTTGTCCCTCCTGTTCTAATTAGCCAAATAAAAATGGGAAAACCAACGAGATGAATGATACTGGATAAAGGTATTTCATAGGGAGGGTTAAGGGTTCTACTCAACAAATCTACCCAGATGAGAAAACCGGCACCTGCTAGTCCAGATATAGGAAGTAAAAAACGGTAGTCTTTTCGCATAAATCTTAAAAATAGATTTGGTATGATGAGCCCAACAAAATATAAGCTACCAACCAATGCAACGGATGAGGCAGATAGTAAGACAACGATAAATAGAAAGACTAGCGTCATTCTTTGAGTGTCTTGGCCTAGAGAAGTAGCTAGGCTCTTATCTAAGCTGAGAATGGTTAGGGAATGAGCAAAAATCTGAATAATGATTAATCCAAAGAGAATTGGAAGACTGAACCAGCCTAGCTGTTGCCAGTTACTAGTTGTTAAACTGCCGGCCTGTAATCCTAAAATATGATTTGATAACTGATAAACCAGAGCTAGTGATTGACCAAGCGATTGGACCAGAGCGGTTATCATCAATCCGGCTAGTATTAATCTTAAGGGATTCTTGTTTCCTCCTGCTTGACCGAATAATATGACTAGTCCAGCTACCAGTCCAGCACCTATTATACTGACTAGAAGGGATAGGAGAGAGGAGGTATCTGGAAGGAGTATCATTTTTATTAATAAGAAGAGTCCAGCACCAGCAGGGATACCGAGTAAACTTGGGTCAGCTAATGGATTACGTGTAATGGCTTGCATGACTGTACCAGAAACGGCTAAACTAGCCCCGACCAAACCAGCAGTCAGTAATCTTGGGAATCGTAAATCGAAAATAATATCTTGAAGGCTAGAAGATTGGAATGGATTTTCCAATACAGAAAGTAGTTCTCCATGGGAGTAGTTTTTTGCTCCAAACCGCAAACTAAGATAGCTGCCAAGCAGGATGAATAAGATTAGAATGAAAAAAATAGGGAGAGGTGCTAGTCTGGCCTTTGAGCCAACTAGGACCAGTTCCCTATTTGTTTTCTCCAGTGGTTTATTTGCCATAGAGATTCCTTATTTTGATGTTATCATTTTTGTTAATAGCTCTAATTGGTATTCAAGTGAGATAGGGTCGTTGAAGTAAAAGGCTTTTGTATCAACCTTGAGAATATGGTTGTCTTGTACTGCTGGTAAATTTTTCCAACTGTCGCTATTTTCAAGACTGGTTGCCAAGCTTTGATCTTCAACTGCTAGAATAATATAATCTCCGGCATAGTCTGCAAGCACTTCTTGTGAAACAGCTAAGAAACCTGGTCCGAAAACTTCATCTTTTACCTTTTGTGGTGCGGTAAAACCAAGTTCCTGGTGAATGATCTCGCCACCACGTCCCCAGTTATTACCGAATAGATAGAGGTCTTTGCCCAAGTAACCCATAATGGTAAAGCTAGCATCTTGACCTGTTACTGCTTTGATTTTCTCGCTTGCAGTAGTGATTTTTTCCTTCCAGTTTGTTTGCCATTCCTGTGCTTGATCCTCTTTTGAGAAAATCTTACCGAACACAGTTAGAGTCTCTAGATAGGAATGTTTGCCATATTCAAGGGCAATTGTCGGTGCAATAGCAGCCAATTGCTCCAGTTGTTCATCAGTAGAAGAGGTAACGATGAGGTCAGGTTCTAAGGCTGTGATAGCTTCTAAATCTTCACTGGTGACAGTTTGAGTATTCTTCAACATATCCTTAAAAGCGGGGTTATTGATATCATAAGATGTAGCACCTACCACATCAAAACCTAGTTGTAGCAGGTAGCCGGTATTGGCAAAGTTTAGACTGACAACTTTTTTAGGTTGAGCAGGAATTTCACCGTAATAGGTAATGCCTTCGATCGTTGGCATGCTAGATACAGCTGTTTGGCTTTTATCTTGGGAAATAGCCGAGCAGGCAGTCAGTAAAATCAATCCGAGCAATAAGCTGATGAGTGTAAAAAAACGTTTCATAAAATCTCCTTTTAGTTTGTTTATTCTATGGGGAAATAGGTAGTGAGAAGGGGATAGCCGTAGTGACTTGCAGGTAGAATTTCTGCCTCAACTTGGAAAATCTGTCGCAGGTTGTCAGCAGTAATAACCCTTTCTGCCTGGCCTTGACAGACGATTTGTCCCTCTTTCATGGCAATGATATAGTCAGAAAAACGAGCAGCATGGTTAATATCATGGAGAACCATGACGATTGTTTTTTTGTATTGCTGGTTTAGTTCCTGCAATAAAAGTAGAACTTCAAGCTGGTGATGCATGTCAAGATAGGTCGTTGGTTCATCTAAGAAGATGAGGTCTGTATCTTGTGCGAGAGCCATGGCAATCCATACTCGCTGGCGTTGCCCACCAGAGAGTGACTGAATAGGGAGAGAGGCAAATTCTCTCGTATTTGTCTTATCAAGTGCCCAGTCAATCTTTTCTCTATCTATTTTTGTTAGACGACCAAACTGATTTTGATGTGGAAAACGTCCATAAGATACCAAATCATAGACTGAGATTCCTTCTATGCTATCTTGCATCTGTGGCAGGAGGGCTAATTTACGAGCGACTTCCTTTGTATCTAATCGGTGGATATCTCGACCATCTAATAGGACTACTCCTGTTTTCAGAGGTAGTATTCGACTGAGTGACTTGAGCAGGGTTGACTTGCCACAGCCATTTGGACCGATAATACTGGTAATCTTTCCTTCTGGCACGTCAATAGCTAAATCAGATAGGACCAACTTGTTATCATAGGCAACGGTCAAATCCTCAGCTAGTATATCTACCATATAGACTTTCTCCTTTTCGTTTGGACTTCCATTATATCATAGCTTTTTATTAAAAAGAAGAGTTTTCTGAAAATTTTAATATTGTTAAGAATGATTACAAAAAAGGGGAATGGTAATGAGATACCTGTAATATCATATATTAAATGGTATTTTAGGATATCTGTAACAACACTATAATATATTAAAAAAATATAATTGTAACACAAAGTGATAAATTTGATCATATATGTGACAATTCACTAATATATAATTGGTATGTAAAGAAGTATTTAGGTAGATTTCTTCACTAAAAATTTGGAAATATCTATGATATTTAGTATCTGTTTATGATGATTTAGAAAAGAAATATCGTCCTGACTTTGGACGTTGTGCCTATTCTTCTATCATGATGTTCAAGTAAATCCTATTGAAATACATCTAACAGTTGTCCGTCAAGGTCAAATAAAATAGTCTGATACATGGAAGCCTCCTTTTGTCCAGTATATCATGTTTTAAGGAAATACTCGAATTTTTCTTGAAAGACCTGGAAAGGAGTGCTACAATTATATAGAAAGGTGGGATATCTATGCGTATTCTAATTGCTCCAGATTCCTTCAAAGAATCTCTCTCAGCAGCAGAGGTTGCTAAAGCCATAAAGCAAGGGTTTTCAAAGGTCTATCCCCAGGCAAGTTATGATTTGCTTCCCTTGGGTGATGGAGGTGAAGGAACCCTCGACAGTCTGACACAAGCCTTGGGTTTAGAGAAATACCAGACAGAAGTGACAGGACCATTTGGGGATAGGATATGTATTACCTATGCAATGCGAGATGGTCTTGCTGTATTTGAAATGGCTGAGATAGTAGGACTAGCCAGTATTCCGCTAGAAAAAAGAAATCCTTTGCTAGTTTCTACTAGAGGAGTGGGTGAACTGCTGGTTGAACTGGTGCAGAAAGGTGCCGACCAGTTTTTCATCGGAATTGGTGGCTCTGCCAGCCATGATGGTGGCATAGGAATGGCAGCAGGTCTTGGTGTAAAATTCTATGACAGAGAGGATCAGGAACTGGAAGCCATCGGTGCCAATCTGGGTAAGATTGCGGACTTTTCCACAGAAGATATGGCCATTGAATTGTCTGCTGTTCAGATTGACTTGATAACTGATGTGGACAATCTACTCTGCGGACCTCAAGGAGCTACCTATATTTTTGCTGGTCAGAAAGGACTGGATTCTACGAAGTTTGAGCAAGTCGATAGAGAAATGGAAAGATTTTATCAACTTGTCAATCCAGCTATCTTGACACTGGCTGGTGCTGGTGCAGGAGGCGGTATGGCGGCAGGGTTGGTGCAATTTGCAGGTGCCCGCATCCAAACTGGCATAAACTTTGTTCTGGATCAATTAGATTTTGACAAGCGAGTAGCTGAGGCTGACCTAGTTATTGTAGGTGAGGGACGAATGGATGCCCAGAGTTTGGCAGGAAAAACACCTATCGGAGTGGCACGACGTACCCCAATAGGCATTCCAGTCATTGCCATTTGTGGTAGCTTAAAGGATAATCTTCCCGATTTTCCTTTTGAAAATATCTGCGCCGCATTTCCCATTATTGCTGAAGTTGATGACTTAGAAAATACGCTTAAAAAGGGAGAAAAAAACCTGGTCCGCACAGCAGAACAGGTGGCAAGAATTCTTCAGTTGGGAGGGCAACAAAGATGGAATTAGTGAAATATGTGGCTATTACCTTATTTATTTTTATTTGTCTTGCAAAGCTAGTATCCGTTTTGAGACTTTCCGAAAAAGAAAGAGGAATGGAAACGAATGTAATAAAGGCAAATGGAACAATGTTCTTTTTCAATGAAAAAAATGAAAGAGGCAGATTGCTAGGAATCCTTTGTCTAACCTGTATTATTTTTGCTTTAATATTAATACTGCTTTATCGATAAATAAGTTTAACCAAATAATTTTTTCCAGAAGGAAGGTTTGCTATCTTCCTTTTTTTCTTCCTTCTTGACAAGATTTGGAAAGATAACTTCTAAGTTAATTTCTTCTAAGTCAACTGCATGATCTGTATGGAAGACCAGAGCGTAGGGAGATTTACTAACTTTCTCATCGATGATGGAAGAAGTAATTCCAAGGGCTTGAGCGAGTTTCATCAGGGAAATTTGTTGCTTGTCCGCCAGGGAGGGAGAGAGTTTAAGAAAGAGAGGTATGTAGCTATTTGCTAGCTTTTGGCAGATGGTGTCGAATGCCGATATGACAAGCTCATTTGCTAAGTCCTCGAAGGTGAGAAGAAGAACAACGCGCTCGCGATAAGTTCCCATGTATAAGCGCTGTTCATCAGGGTTTAGGCGGGTTTCGCCAGAGGCTTTTTGTAGGATAGTAGTATGTAAATCAGTCATAATTTTAGTATAGCATATCCCAGTAAAAATGCAAAGGAAGGCGTTTACATTATTTCTTTCAGTAAAATAGCCTATTTTTTCTTGAAAAATCTCTTATTTTAGGGTATGATAGCAATGTAACTATTTTAAACTCAAAGGAGAGTAATATAATGTCAATTATTACTGATGTTTACGCTCGCGAAGTCCTTGACTCACGCGGTAACCCTACACTTGAAGTTGAAGTTTATACTGAATCAGGTGCTTTCGGACGTGGTATGGTTCCTTCAGGAGCTTCTACTGGTGAGCACGAAGCAGTTGAGCTTCGCGACGGTGACAAATCTCGTTACCTTGGTCTTGGTACTCAAAAAGCTGTTGACAACGTAAATAACGTGATTGCTGACGCTATCATCGGTTATGACGTTCGTGATCAACAAGCTATCGACCGCGCTATGATCGCTCTTGACGGTACTCCTAACAAAGGTAAATTGGGTGCAAACGCAATCCTCGGTGTTTCTATCGCTGTTGCGCGTGCAGCTGCTGACTACCTTGAAGTGCCACTTTACACTTACCTTGGCGGATTCAACACTAAAGTATTGCCAACTCCAATGATGAACATCATCAACGGTGGTTCTCACTCAGACGCTCCTATCGCTTTCCAAGAATTCATGATCTTGCCAGTTGGCGCTCCTTCATTCAAAGAAGGTCTTCGTTGGGGTGCTGAAGTATTCCACGCTTTGAAGAAAATCTTGAAAGCTCGTGGTTTGGTAACAGCTGTTGGTGACGAAGGTGGTTTCGCTCCTAAGTTCGAAGGAACTGAAGACGGTGTTGAAACAATCATCGAAGCTATCGAAGCTGCTGGTTACGAAGCTGGCGAAAACGGCATCATGATCGGTTTCGACTGTGCGTCATCTGAGTTCTACGACAAAGAGCGTAAAGTTTACGACTACACTAAATTCGAAGGCGAAGGCGCTGCTGTTCGTACATCTGCAGAGCAAATTGACTACCTTGAAGAATTGGTTAACAAATACCCAATCATCACTATCGAAGATGGTATGGATGAAAACGACTGGGATGGCTGGAAAGCTCTTACTGAGCGTCTTGGCAAACGCGTTCAATTGGTTGGTGACGACTTCTTCGTAACAAACACTGACTACCTTGCACGTGGTATCAAAGAAGGTGCTGCTAACTCAATCCTTATCAAAGTTAACCAAATCGGTACTCTTACTGAAACATTCGAAGCTATCGAAATGGCTAAAGAAGCTGGTTACACTGCAGTTGTATCACACCGTTCAGGTGAAACTGAAGATTCAACAATCGCTGACATCGCAGTTGCAACTAACGCTGGCCAAATCAAGACAGGTTCATTGTCACGTACAGACCGTATCGCTAAATACAACCAATTGCTTCGTATCGAAGACCAATTGGGTGAAGTTGCAGTCTACAAAGGCTTGAACTCATTCTACAACTTGAAAAAATAAAACAGTCTGGTAGACTGTTTTATCCCCGAGCTAGCATAGCGAGGGTTATAGTAAGAACAAGTCCGAAAATTTTCGGACTTGTTTTTCAATGTCTGGTAGACCGTTTTATCCCTGAGCTAGAATAGCGAAGGTTATAATAAGAACAAGTCTGGAAATTTCCAGACTTGTTTTTCGCAGTACAGTGTACTAATTTATCTCCGAGCTAGCATAGCGAGGGTTATCACAAGAACAAGTCCGAAAATCTTCGGACTTGTTTTTCAATGTCTTGTAGACTGTTTTATTCCCGAGTTAGAATAACAAGGGATAGTAAAACCTCTTGGTTTTCCTAGGAAGTTTTCTTTGCATTACTATAAAAATATGATATCCTAAAATGAAATAATACTAGTGTAAGTGTCCGTAGATTGAATGTAAATGGAGAGCGGGATGATAGAGTGGATATTTTTTGATTTAGGTTCGACGCTTTTAGATGAAGAGGCTGCTTATGGTTATTATATAGACAAGTGTGTGAAGAAGTTAGAGTCTCTGGATATAGAGGTTTCATCAGATTCTTATAAAAAGAAAATGGCGGAGTATGCTCATCAGTCGCTGGATCCAATTCGTGCGACCTGGCACTATTTTGCACCGACCGAGCCACGTCCTTTATGGACAAATGAAGGGATAAAGCTCTATTCAGAAGTACGAGAGGTTCTTGAAACATTATCAAAACACTATCGATTGGGGATTGTTGCAAATCAGTCTAGTAGTGTTAGAGAACTGCTTAAAGAGTGGGGAATTGAGTCATATTTTCAACTCATCATCCTCTCTGAAGAGGTTGGGCTATCTAAACCAAATACAGCTATTTTCACACTTGCCTTGCAAAAGGCAAACATCCCTGCTGATAGAGTTGTCTATGTTGGGGATAGGTACGATAATGATATTCTACCTGCTAAATCTTTGGGAATGAGGACTGTACGGATACTGACAGGTTTTGGAAAGCATGCCAGTGAAAATGGAAAAATGAAGAGTGATTGGGTAATACCTTCATTGCAAGAGATAACAAATATTTTTGAACAAATAAAAAACTAGACTGAATATTCTCTGCCTAGTTTTTCCATGTATTAGAACAAGCCTTTAACCTTGTCCAAAAGTCCGTTTACACCTTCAGAACCTGACAACAAGCCTTTTGCTTGCTCCAAGTATTCGCCGAAGTTATCTTTGTTTTCTTCGATGAATTGTTTTGCGCCGTCAAAGTCTTTATTCGCGATAAGTTCTTTAACTTGATTAAATAAATCTACTGGATTCATGTATCTCACCTCCTATAGATATATTAAACCAAAAGTAGAGCGATTTCACAAATAATTAGTCTTCAAAAAATGTGACACATACAGCTTCTGGAATGTAGAAATTATGAGAAAGTTCCGTTAATCTACCATTTTCAGTATCACGAACAAAAACTGTCGCATTATCAGAGTCTTGATGGACGGCGATTAAATGTTTCTCGTCTGGGCTTAGGGTAAAGTCACGGGGTGTCTTGCCATGGGTTGACACGATTTGGACCAATTCAAGACTGGCGTCACCAAGTGTTTTATAGACGGCAATTGAGTCGTTACCACGGTTAGAACCGTAGACAAATTTTCCATCTGTGGTGATACGAATAGCAGCTGCGCCATTGAAACCTGTATGGTTTTCAGGCAAGGTTGAGATAGTTTGCATGAGTTCAAATTGTCCACAACCGTCATAGATAAGGACTTCGATGGTTGAATTGAGTTCACAAATGAGGTAGGCAATTTTTGCGACGGGATGAAAAACAATGTGTCTTGGACCACTTCCTGGCGCAGCCTGATAGCTTGCGATTTTCTCTACTTTACCTTGGTCAGTTACTTTATAGGTTACAACTTGATCACAACCTAAATCACAGGTCACCAAAAACTTATCTGGTGTCAAATCAGAAAAATGAACATGGGCGGATGCCTGATTTTCATGTGGACCAGAACCTTCATGTTGCGCTATATCTGCAAGTTCTAGGTAGCCATTTTCTAGTTGTTTATAGACCAGAACTTGCCCCTTGTGATAATTGGCAGCATAAACTAGATTTCGTTCGTCATCTACGGCTACATAGCAGTGAGGTGCACCCTCGCTAACCACATGGTTTAGCAAGCTAAAATCAGTATCAAAAGCTACAATACCGCCTTGACCATTTTCAGCTCCAACTGAATAAAGTCGTCCAGTTTTGTCAAAAGCAAGGTAGGTTGGATTTGGTTCTTCAGTGACTAATTCTAAGTTGCTGAGTTGACCAGTTTCGTTGTCAAACTGAGCCTTATAGATTCCTTTTGAATCACGTTTGGTATATGTGCCGAAATAGATAGCCATATATATCTCCTTTGAAAATGATTGTAAAAATTATATCATATTTTTCCTGGAAAGTCTGAGAAATCCTATATTTCATTTGTCTAAAATATTCCATTACATGATACAATAGAGAAAAACGAATTGGAGAAATGATATGGATGAGCAGAATCAACGATTTAGACTGTCTTGGTTTTTTAAGTGGTTTTTAAATAATCAAGCTGTTACTTTCTTTCTAGTGACCTTATTGGTCTTATTGACTATTTTCGTCTTTACTAAAGTTAGTTTTTTGCTGAAGCCGATTGGAAGTTTTATCGAAATAATATTACTACCTATGTTGTTGACCGGTTTACTTTACTATTTATTGAATCCAATCGTGGACTGGTTAGAGAAGTATAAGATTTCACGGACAGCTGCTATTTCAGTCTTGTTTGTTTTGATAGGCTTGCTTCTAGTTTGGGGGTTGGCAGTAGCTATTCCAAGTATTCAAGAACAGGTAACTTCTTTCGCTCAAAATCTTCCTTCAAATATACAGAAGATTGAAAGTCACGTAACGACCTTATTGGAAAATGAGCAATTTGAACAGTTTCGTCCGACTGCCTTGGAAATGTTAAATAAGGTCAATGATCAAATTATTTCCTATGCACAGAAATTTTCATCTAGTGCGGTAAACTGGGCGAGTAGTTTGATCTCAACGGCCTCTCAGATAATTGTAGCAATCTTGATAATGCCTTTCATCCTCTTTTATCTATTGCGAGATGGTCAACAGTTAAATGCTCATGTTACGCAGTACTTGCCAACTAAATGGCGTTCATCCGTCAGCAAGGTTTTGACAGATGTCAATGCTCAGTTATCCAACTATGTGCGTGGTCAGGTAACGGTTGCTATTATTGTTGCTCTCATGTTTTCTGTCATGTTTTCATTGATTGGACTTAGTTATCCTGTAACCTTAGGTGTAATGGCTGGTTTCCTTAATCTGATTCCGTATTTGGGGTCATTTTTGGCTATGATTCCTGCTGTTATTTTAGGATTAATTGCTGGACCTGTTATGCTAATTAAAGTCTTGATTGTTTTTATGGTAGAACAAACTATCGAAGGACGATTTGTAACGCCTTTGATTATCGGTTCTTCCTTAAGTATCCACCCGATTACCATTTTGTTTGTCTTATTGACGGCTGGTCAGATGTATGGAGTACTGGGTGTGCTTTTGGGAATTCCAATTTATGCATCTATCAAGGTGGTCGTCAAGGCAATTTTTGAATGGTATAAGACTTATAGTGGTCTCTATGAAGAAGTGGGAGAAAGTGAAGTAGAACATGAACAATAGTGAAAAAATGTTGGCTTGTTTAGGCCAACAGGATTTAGACAAGGCAGATAAGTATTTCAAGCGCGCCTTGGCAGAAGATGATAATGATACACTCTTAACCTTGGCTATTTATCTGGAAAGTATTGGATTCTTTCATCAGGCACGGGATATTTATACTAAGCTCTTGTCTGAGTTTCCAGAGCTAGCTTTGCAACTGGCTCAGATTGCCTTTGAAGATGGCTTAGTTGAAGAAGCCTTCGGTTATTTGGAAGAAATTTCAGAGGACAGTCCTTTTTATACAGAAGCCTTGGTGGTCAAGGCGGACCTGTATCAGGCAGAAGGCTTGTCGGATGTGGCGCGTGAAAAATTGCTAGAAGCAAGTCACTTATCAGCTGAACCCATTATCCTCTATGGCTTGGCGGAATTGGACATGGAATTGGAATACTTTAAGGAGGCTATTTCCTATTATGCCCAGCTGGATAATCGTGAAATTTACGAATTAACTGGAGTTTCTACCTATCAGCGAATTGGTATTGCCTATGCAGGTTTAGGTAAATTTGAAGCAGCCATTGAATTTTTGGAAAAAGCTGTTGAATTGGAATACGATGATCAGACGGTTTTTGAGTTAGCAGCTCTGCTATTTGAACGAGAAGAATACCAAAAGGCCAATCTATATTTCAAGCAGTTGGATACTATCAATCCTGATTTTGAGGGCTATGAATATGCCTATGCTCAGTCGCTTCATGCCGAGCATAAATTAGAAGCTGCCTTGGCTATGACGGAAAAAGGCTTGGCAAAAAATGACTTTGATGCCAATCTATTGCTACAGGCTTCTCAGTATGCCTATGAATTGCATGACGAGGCGGGGGCAGAAGATTATCTTCTACGGGCAAAAGAGGTGGCAGATGATAGTAACGAACTAGCTCTGCGCTTGTCCAATCTGTATCTTGAGCAGGAAAGATTTGAAGAGGTTGTGGCTTTATTTGATGAAGAGGTAGATAACGTTCTAGCTCGCTGGAATATGGCCAAAGCCTATCAAGCTCTAGAAAGAGACGTTGAAGCTATTGAGCTTTACGATGAATTGGCTGGAGAATTGGCTGAGAATCCTGAATTTTTGGCTGATTACGTAGCAGTTTTACGTCAACTTGGTCGTTTGGATGAGGCAAAAGAGCAAGCTAGTCGTTATATCCAATTGGTGCCAGACGATTTAGCCATGCAAGAATTTTTGAATGAAGAGTAGGTTATGCAAGTAAATCGATTATTTCAATACAATACCTTAGGTGCCTTAATGGCTGGATTGTATGGCGGCACCTTGACGGTTGGCGAATTGTTGGAACATGGTGATTTGGGTTTGGGAACCCTGGATTCCATTGATGGCGAGCTGATTGTCTTGGATGGAAAGGCTTATCAGGCCAAGGGGGCAGGGGAGAAACCAGAAGTGGTTGAAGTTCCAGCTGATATGAAGGTTCCCTATGCGGCAGTTATTTTCCATGAAGCAGAAGTCATTTTCAAACAACGCTTTGAAATGACTAGCGATGAATTGCACCAGCGAATTGAATCCTATTATGATGGGGAAAATCTTTTTCGATCCATCAAAATCAAAGGGATGTTTTCGCATATGCACGTGCGCATGATTCCAAAATCGGCTTCTGATGTCCGTTTTGCGGAGGTGGCAAGTCGCCAGCCTGAGTATACCGCTGAGAATATTTCAGGTACCATTGTTGGGATTTGGACGCCAGAGATTTTCCATGGTGTCAGTGTGGCTGGCTATCATTTGCATTTTATTTCGGATGATTTGACATTTGGCGGGCATGTCATGGACTATGTTATCTCAGAAGGAATGGTGGAAGTGGGGCCAGTAGATCAACTAGACCAACGTTTTCCTGTTCAAGACCGCCAGTATCTTTTTGCTAAATTCAACGCTAAGGAAGTTAGAGAAGATATTGATAAGGCGGAGTAGGTTCATTATCGAGTTGAAAAAACAGTGTTATTGTGGTAAAATACATAAAAAAGATAAGGGGAATTGACATGTCTAAAAAAGGTCTTGGAAAAGTTGCTAAAGGTGTTGCAGTTGCAGTGGCAGCAGAAGTTGGAGCAGATTTGGTAAAAGGAGTTGCTCCAGCAGTTGAAAAAGCAATTGCTGCTAAAATCAGTCATAATAAAACGTTAGTTCAATTGCCAAATGTTCGTCGATTAAATGTTTATGAAGCCAAAGAAGTATTGGAAGCCAAAGGTTTTGTTGTTTTAACAATGCTAGTGAAGGCAGATAAAAAATATTTAGAGTATAGTGATGATTCGGTAGTTGCAATGAATCCAAAACCAGGAAAATATGAATCAGGAACCTTGGTGAAACTATCTTATGTCGATCATGATGTCTTAGAAAAGGCTCAGGAAATAAGAGTGCGTGAGAAACAAAAGCAAGAAGAGTTTCAAAAAGAGGTTGGTAGACGTATCGATAATTTTGGTAAGGAAGTCGGTAAACATGCAAATACCCTAAATAAAGAAATTGGTAAGAATGTAGGTAATCTAGCTAAGTTTGTTGCAAAACCATTTGGGAAAAAAGAAAAATAGGCAGTATTTTCTTTGAATAATTCAAAAAATCCATGAATTAGATTTTCATGGATTTTATTTTGTCTTCAGTTGGGGTGACACGGAGGGTTTTCTGACCGCGGTAGGTCACAAAACCAGGTTTGCCACCTGTTGGTTTATGGAGTTTTTTGGCTTCAATCATATCGACTTGGACCAAATTGGAATGTCTAGCCTTGGAGAAATAGGCGGCTAACTCCGCCGCATCGGTCTTGACCTCGTCGCTTGGATCCAAGTTGTCTGTGATAACCACATGACTGCCTGGAATGTCTTTGGCATGGAACCAGAGTTCGCCTTTTTTGGCCATTTTGAAGGTCAACTCATCATTTTGCAGGTTATTTTTTCCTACCAGAATAATAGTCTTCCCGTCCGTCGCCAAGTATCGCTCAGGTTTCTGACGCTTATGGATTTTCTCACGATGACGGCGTTTGAGGTAGCCTGTTTCAATCAATTCCTCACGGATTTCATCGATTTCTGCCAGACTAGCCTGTCCCAGCATGGTATCAACGGACTCCAGATAGATAATGGTCGCCTTGGTTTCCTCAATCAAGTTGGTCAGGTGCTTGACCGCCTCCTTGAGTTTCTGGTACTTCTTGAAGTAACGTTGGGCATTCTGGCTAGGAGTCAAAGCCACATCCAACTCAATCTCCAGCTCCTCGCCCGTATAGTAGTTGTCTAACCGCACACTCGACTGGTCATTGGGCACTTGATGCAGATAGGTGGTCAAGAGCTCGCCCTTTTGCCGCACCAACTCCGCCGTCTCCGTATCCGCCAATTCCTGCTCCTGCTTGACCAGTTTCTTGCGATTCTTCTCCAACTCACTGGCCACCCGCTTGATCAGCTCATTGGCCTGCTGGGCCACCCGGTCCCGCTCCGCCTTGTCCTGATAGTAGAAGTCCAGCAGACTGCTCAGGCTCTCAAAGTGTGGCTGGTTTTCAGGGCTATTGGCAAATGGCAGAGCAGCATAGGATTTGTCTGTCAGGCTAGGCTGAGTTGCCTGGTCAAAAAAGGCACGGAAGTTCTTCAGGCGGTCTGTCTGCAAATGACTTGCTAATTCAGAAGCCGTATCCCGACCCAAACCTTGAAAGACCTGTTGGAGATTTTTTGGACTCAGTTCCTGAGTCGATAATATTTCAAACAATTTCTCGTCAGACACCGTATAAGGATTGAGAGAATGCGTTTCCGGTGGACGAATATAGGTGGAACCTGGCAAGATGGTTCGGTAGGAATTTTGCGAGAAACCAACGTGCTTGATAGCCTCGATAATCTTCTGTTCAGACTTATCTACCAAGATGATATTGCTGTGCTTGCCCATGATTTCCACAATTAAGGTTGCTTGGATATGGTCGCCAATCTCGTCCTTGTTGGACACCGAAAATTCTAAAATGCGGTCATTGTCCAGTTGGCGAATGTCTTCGATAATGGCACCCTGCAAGTATTTTCGTAAAATCATGGTAAAGGTATTGGGCACCTTGGGATTGGTAAAATCCGACTGGGTCAGCTGAACCCGTCCGAAAACAGAGTGGGCAGACAGGAGCAACTTATGGCTCTGACGGTTGCTGCGGATATTGAGGACAATCTCCTGTTCAAAGGGCTGGTTGATTTTCTGAATCCGCCCACCTTCTAAATTGGCCTTTAACTCAGCCGTCATGTGATGTAAAAAAAATCCGTCAAAAGACATGGTGTTCCTCTTTCTAATCGCTATAACTCAGTCTAGTATATCATATTTTGATGTTTTTTGATGAGACTGGTAGTCCCTACTATCATAAAAAGTTTTCAGAAAATTTAATCAAAAGTATTGACAAAGACTGATGGATGCCGTATAATCGTCTGTAATCAGAAGAAGTAGTAAAGCAGAAGTCTTCAGGGAGCCTGTGGTACTGGGAACAGGTGGCGGAGTTTTATGAAATGGGCTGATGTGCATTTATGTCTATTTTATGACGTCGTTTGTCGGTCTTGCCGTACCACCAGTACTGCCTTCACCCGACTGCCTAGTCCTAAAATGCCCTAAATTCACAAGGATTGTTTGGCATAACATACTTTCAGTAATCAGCCAAAACAGTCACGCAAATGAACTTAAAACAATGATAGTTCGGTCCGCACACCTTACAGTGCAACTCCTTGTTAGAGGAGATGAGATATGGGAGGATTCTAGACAATTCCCATAAGTGAGGTGGCACCGTGTCATTGACGCCCTCGCGTACTGTTTTTCAGTATGTGGGGGCTTTTTCCTTGTCTTTGTAGACTGTTGTTCAATTGAAAAAACGGTATGCAGATAATGACATTCGACTTTGACTATGGTAGATAATACGAGGTAATCATGATGAAACGATGGCGATGGTGGAATAGTATACTGATGATGTAGGATTTGTTTATTAAAAAGGAGAAATGATATGATGAAAAATAAGAATTTACTTGCTACAATTGTTGCCCTTACTGTGATGGTGGTTGCCGCCCTGTTTATGACGCAAAAAGAGCAGACTAGTCAGTCTGCTAGCTCTGAAAAAGTTAAAATTGGTGTTCTTCAGTTTGTGACACATGACTCACTAGATGAGATTTACATGGGAATTAAGGCCGGACTAGAAGAAGGTGGCTATTCTACAACAGACAATTTGGAGATTGATTTTATGAATGCTGAGGCTGACCAGTCCCAAGTTCAGACCATGAGTAAAAAATTGGTGGACAATGGCAATGAGCTTTTGATTGGGATTGCAACACCTGCTGCACAAGGGTTGGCAAATGCGACGACAGAATTACCTATCATCATGGGAGCTGTAACGGACCCAGTTGGTGCTAACTTGGTATCTGACTTGAAAAATCCTGGTGGAAATATCACAGGGGTATCTGACCAAACACCAGTTGCGGATGCTGTTTCATTGATAAAAGAAATCACACCAGACGCTAAAACTATCGGTGTCCTCTACTCTTCAAACGAGGACAATTCAAAAATTCAAGTTGAGGAATTTAAGGCGGCAGCGGAAGAAGCAGGCTACACCGTTTTGGAGTATGCAGTAGCTTCAAGTAATGAACTAGCATCTACAGTAGAGGTGGCAACAAGTAAGACAGATGTTCTCTTCACACCAGTGGACAATACGGTCGCATCAGCCTTTTCAACTGTCGTTTCTGTGGCCAATAAAACCAAAACACCGATTTTCACCAGTGTAGAAGACATGGTAGAGGGCGGTGGTATCGCTTCTGTAACCCTTAGCCAATATGATTTAGGTGTGGCAACTGGTAAAATGGCTGCGAAAATTCTTGACGGTGCCAATCCAGCGGATACACCTGTACAAATCTTTAACGAAGG
Organism: Streptococcus suis; assembly: GCF_024509555.1. GTDB lineage: Bacteria > Bacillota > Bacilli > Lactobacillales > Streptococcaceae > Streptococcus > Streptococcus suis_AD. The sequence goes on along the minus strand of NZ_JAMWEL010000012.1, from coordinate 18,498 downwards.
AACCGTTGTCGTTAACCAGAAAGTAGCTAAAGAATTAGGTATTACCTTGTCAGATGATGTAATCAATCAGGCAAGTAAGGTTATTGAATAAAACAAAGGAAAGTTATGATTGTATCAACAGTTTCACAGGCTCTCTTATGGGCTGTACTAGGAATGGGAATATTTGTCACCTTTCGGATTTTGAATTTTCCGGATATGACGACAGAGGGCTCTTTTCCACTGGGAGGAGCAGTTGCAGTGACCCTGCTGACACAGGGAGTTCATCCTGTCTTGGCAACGCTGGCAGCCGTTTTAGCAGGTTGCTTGGCAGGTTTGGTTACAGGCTTACTCTATACCAAGGGAAAAATTCCTACTCTATTGGCAGGTATCTTGGTCATGTCTTCCTGTCACTCCATTATTCTCTTTATCATGGGACGGGCAAATTTAGGCTTGTTAAATACCAGTCGCTTACAGGACTTGCTTCCATTTTCAGAGCAGGTGAATGGTCTCTTGCTTGGTCTGGGCAGTATTGCTCTAGTCATTACTTGTTTGATGTTCTTCCTTTATACACGACTTGGGCAGGCCTTTATCGCAACGGGTGACAATCCGGATATGGCTCGCAGTTTTGGTATCAATACCAGTCGAATGGAATTGCTAGGCTTAGTCCTCTCAAATGGCATCATCGCTCTTGCTGGTGCCTTGATTGCCCAACAAGAAGGCTATGCGGATGTATCACGTGGTATTGGGGTCATCGTGGTTGGTATGGCTAGTCTGATTATCGGTGAGGTCTTGTATGGAAACCTGACCATGTTAGAACGATTCTTGGCCATTGCTGTCGGAGCGATTTTTTATCAGTTCTTAATTTTGGTGGTTATTTCCCTCGGTATCAATACCAGCTACCTCCGTATCTTCTCAGCCATGATTTTGGCGGTCTGCCTCATGGTTCCTGAGCTGAAAAATAAACTTCTGAAAGGAGCCAGTCTGTCACGATGAAAGCAATTGTTGAATTAAAAAATGCCACCAAGGTGGTGACAAACGGTTTTGATGAAGAACGTGTGATTTTGGACAATGTCAATCTGACCATCTACCAGGGTGATTTTATTACCATTTTGGGTGGAAATGGGGCTGGGAAGTCGACCCTCTTTAATGTCATTGCTGGAACCTTGCCCTTGACCAGTGGTTCGGTCCATATTCTTGGTGAGGATGTGACCAATTGGCCTGCAGAAAAGCGTGCCAAATATCTGGCTCGTGTCTTTCAAGACCCGAAAATGGGAACTGCTCCGCGGATGACGGTGGCAGAAAACCTACTTATCGCTAAGTATCGTGGTGAGGGACGGAGCTTGGTGCCACGCAGATTGGCCCAGCAGACCGAAGAATTTGCCCAGCTTCTGCCGCGAGTGGGAAATGGTCTGGAAAAACATCTGGATACGCCAGCAGGTCTCTTATCAGGTGGCCAACGACAGGCATTGAGTTTGTTGATGGCGAGTTTGAAACAGCCTGAACTTTTACTCTTGGATGAGCATACCGCAGCCCTTGACCCTAAAACCAGCCAATCCTTGATGCACTTAACGGATGAGTTGATTGCGACCAAGGGAATGACAGCCCTCATGGTCACTCATCAAATGGAAGATGCTCTCCGTCACGGCAATCGCTTGATTGTCATGAAAAATGGTCAGATTATTCAAGACCAAACGGCTGAGGAAAAATCCAAGATGAAGCTGGAAGATTATTACAAGTTGTTTGATTAGTTTGATATTTATGTGTCAATAAAGGTAAAGAAAGAATCCTGTGTTTGTAGCAGGATTCTTATTTTTTATAGTAGATTTTTGTAGTAAAATTCGACAATAGGTCTAGCAATTTTTTCAGCCAGAATAACAGGGACTGCATTGCCGATTTGCTTATATTGTTCATTTAATCGATGGTTCTCTGTCACATTTCCTTTATTTCCGTTAGAAAATTCAAACCAATCCGGAAAGGTTTGAATGCGAGCACATTCTCTGGTAGATAGTCTACGATTATGGTTTCCTTGAAATACCCATGTTTCCTTGTCTATTTTTTTCATAGGTAATCCGTGGGGATGCTGGGGTGCCTGTCTAGCACTGGCTTGGATTGTAAAGCTTTGCTCTTCCCAAGATTTCTTGCGGTTACGGCTCATATATATAGAAGAATATGTTGAATCAAAGACATCGCTCGGCTCAAGAGGTAAATCTCCGATGGCATCTTTGAGTGTGACATATGCTTCTTTATCTGGTCCGTGTGTTGCTGGTGGCAGTTGATAGACATAGTTGAATTTTTTCTGAATATCTTTTCTTACACCAATAATGAAAACACGTTCTCTTAATTGTGGAACTCCATAATCTCGTGCATTTACAAGGTGGGCAGTAACGACATAGCCAGCCGCTGCAAAGTCTTCTGTAATTTGTTCTAGCACTTTTCCTTTTCCGAGTGTCATTAGACCTTTAACATTTTCTGCAATGAAGAACTCAGGTTTTGATTGCATGAGTGCACGGATGTAATGAATGTATAAAAAATTACGCTCATCATCAAGCAAGCGTGGACCTGCCACACTAAAGCCTGGGCAAGGAAATCCTCCGAGCATGATATTAGCTTTTGGAAAAAGGGAAACTTTCTGGATATTTTTAGAACTTTTGTAAATCGTATCAGGGAAGTTTTTCAGGTAAGACTGATTTGCTGATTCAAATAAATCATTTGAAAAAATGAAATTGATAAGCTTATTTCTGTGACTATCATAGGACAGCTTTGATTGGAATAGTTGATAGGCTTTTTCTTGACCGTACTGAACAACAAGGCCGGCTAATTCGACACCTAAATCAAGTCCACCACAGCCACTAAAGAGGGAAACAATATTGATTTTACTTTCATCGTATTGAATAGTATCAATAATAGCTTGTTCCTTATCTTTTTCCTCTTGCGTAATGGCCTCTTCGACTTTTTGAGTTTCTTCCTTGATTTTAGCCTGTAGTATTTCTTCAATTTCTTCCACAGTGAAGGTGGATGAAGATATGAATTGCTTGTCTGTTTTTTTCATAAGAACTCCCAACTGAATATATACTTTACAAGTATAACAAAAAAAAATAAACTTGGCCAGTAGAAACTATTGTGGGATAATAAAGCTAGTAAAAATATATAGGAGTAGTAGAATGGCTAAGCAGACAGTACAAGGAAAAGGATTTGAATATGCTTGTATTACAACTTTTTACAAGGCTTTGACAGAATTGGGGATGAGATGTGAAATTGAAGAGAGCAAGGCCTATCTAACTGCACGGGATAATTTCCAAAAATTAGATAGCGTTTTACAAGAAGATATGTTCCAAGCGGCTAAGGCGAGTCTAACTACTATTCTAAAGGCAGAACCAAATCTTTCTAATGGTCAGGAATTAGTAACCTTATCCATTTTAGTTGATAAAAGTGGCGGAGATGGTGATGTTAGGGATATTGTATTTATCAAAGGTGAAACTGATTGGGAGATTGGGATTTCTTGTAAACATAATCATCACGCCCTAAAACATTCTAGGCTATCCAATGATATAGATTTTGGTATGAAATGGTTGGGACTTCCAGTTTCTAGAGATTACTTTGAAGCCATCAAGCCTGTATTCACTAGGTTAGCAATGTTGAGGGATGAAACCAAGCACCTGGATAAAGCTGAGCAGCATAAGTGGACCATGTTTGAAAATAAAGAAGTGGAGATTTATTTACCTGTTCTTGAAGCTTTTAAATTTGAGTTGCTTCGTCTATACGAGCAAGATCAGGATGTCCCCAAACTTCTAATTGAGTATCTACTAGGACGAAAAGATTTTTATAAAGTCATCGCAAAGGATAAGGAACGGAAAACGATTGTTCAAGCATTCAACTTAAATGATACCTTATCTATCAATTATCAAACCATTCGTCCAAAGACAAAGGTTAAGGGCTTGTCAACTGTTTTACCAACAAGAATTTTCTCTTTAGACTACAAGAGAGGTTCTAAAAATACTCTGGAGTTGATTATGGATAATGGCTGGTCTATCAGTTTCCGTATTCATAATGCCTCTTCAAGAGTGGAACCTTCCTTAAAATTTGATATTCAGCTAATTGGTATCCCTCAGAGTGTGACAAATGTTGAAGAATATTGGGAAGATTGATTATTGAAATACAGCAATCTGTTTGACTAAAGTCTGGAGAAATCCAGGCTTTTAATATATCTTAAATTTTAGGAAGAACCGATATCTTAATACCAGACTGTAACTAGAATTTAATATGATGTGAGCTCTGTTGAATTTTAGCAGAGTTTTTGTAAATTTTCTTGAAAAAATGTATAATAGAAGCGATAGCTATTTAGGAATTTCTATTCAAAAGTTGCTTTGATGGCTGAATAAAATGTTGCATCCAAGTGTACCTTTTGCAAATAGAGCTCCGACATAGCAGACTGTAATTCGACTTGGGTATCCCAAGGACCGTTGGTAAGAAAAAATAAGTAGGACACCTGTGGGATGTCCCAAAAAGGAGAAAAAATGAGTAGCATAAAAATCATGGCTCTCGGTGGTGTACGTGAAAACGGAAAAAACCTCTATATTGCTGAAGTTAATGAACAGATTTTTGTCTTGGATGCGGGTGCCAAGTATCCGGAAAATGAACAGTTGGGTGTTGATGTTGTTGTTCCCAACTTTGACTATTTGGAAGAAAACAAGCACCGTGTAGCTGGAGTCTTTCTGACACATGGTCACGCGGATTCGATTGGAGCTTTGCCTTACCTATTGGAAAAAGTGAAAGTTCCTGTTTTTGGCTCACACTTGACCATTGAATTGGCAAAATTGATAGTCAAGAACAATAATGCAACCAAGAAATTCAAGGATTTTCATATCATCAATGCCGAAACGGAGATTGACTTTGGAGATTCAGTCGTTTCTTTCTTTAAAACGACTCACTCAATTCCTGAGAGTTTAGGAATTGTAGTCAAGACAGACCAGGGGAACATCGTTTATACAGGTGACTTTAAATTTGACCAGGCTGCTGATAAATTCTATCGTACTGACTTTGGTCGTTTGGCTGAAATTGGTTCAGAAGGCGTTTTAGCCCTCCTTTCAGATTCTGCCAATGCAGATAGCAATGTTCAGTCAGCAAGTATGCATGAAGCAGGCGAAGAAATTCTTAATACGATTGCAGACTGTGAAGGTCGTGTGATTGTAGCTGCCGTGGCAAGTAACATCGTTCGTATCCAACAGATTTTTGATGCAGCAGAGGCGACAGGTCGTCGTGTTGTTTTGACTGGTCATGATGTGGAAAATATTGTCCGTACCGCTATCCAATTGAAAAAACTTCGTTTGGTCAGCGAGCGACTTTTGGTCAAGCCAAAGGATATGGGTAAATATGAAGACCATGAATTGCTGATTTTGGAAACAGGTCGTATGGGCGAACCATTGAATGGACTTCGCAAGATGGCTATTGGTCGCCACCGTTATGTCGAAATCAAGGAAGGTGATTTGGTTTATATCGTTACGACACCAAGTATTTCCAAGGAAGCAGTCGTAGCTCGTGTAGAAAACTTGATTTACAAGGCTGGTGGAACGGTCAAATCCATTACTAAAAACCTGCGTGTATCTGGTCATGGTAATGCGCGTGATTTGCAGCTCATGCTCAATATCCTCCGTCCTAAGTATCTCTTCCCAGTTCAAGGGGAGTACCGTCAGCTAGATGCTCATGCCAAGGCTGCGCTTGAAATCGGCATGTTCCCAGAAAATATTATCATCGTTAAACGTGGGGATGTCATGGCCTATGAAGACGGTGATTTTGTCCATAGCGGAGCGGTTCCTGCTGGTGATGTCATGATTGACGGAAATGCCATGGGAGATGTTGGAAATATTGTTCTTCGTGACCGTAAAATCCTCTCAGAAGATGGTATCTTTATCGTAGCCATTACTGTTAACCGTCGTGAGAAGAAAATCATTTCCAAGGCCAAGGTCAATACGCGTGGATTTGTCTATGTTAAGAAGAGCAAGGACATCTTGCGTGAGGCTTCTGAATTAGTGAATACAACGGTAGAAAACTACTTTACAAAGGATAGCTTTGATTGGACAGAACTCAAGAGTGCTGTTCGCGATGATCTAGCGAAATTCCTTTTCGACCAGACCAAACGTCGCCCAGCTATTTTGCCGGTGATTATGGAAGTAAAATAAGTGAATAGTTTGTGAAGAGCCGAGGGGAACTCAGGCTCTTTACCATAAGGAGAACATTTATGGCAATAATGAAAATTGAATACCATTCAGACGTGTTGGATATGTCTAGACAGGTTACGGTCTTGTATCCAGATCGCAATCGTGTGGACAATCCTGATGATAAAGACATTCCTGTCCTATATCTCTTGCATGGGATGGGAGGAAATCAGGATTCCTGGCTCAATCGGTCGACTATTGAACGCTTGGTTCGTTATACCAATCTTATCGTGGTTATGGTTAATACGGACAAGGCTTGGTACACCAATACCACCTATGGTATGAATTATTATGATGCCATAGCGATTGAGTTGCCTCAAATCCTCAAGCGATTTTTCCCAAATATGTCTGATAAGCGGGAGAAGAATTTTATTGCTGGCTTGTCTATGGGTGGTTATGGGACCTTCAAGATTGCCATGATGACCAATCGCTTTTCTTACGCCGCCTCACTTTCAGGAGCCTTGCAGGTTGATTTTACCAGTCCATCTGCCTTGGAATTAGGTAGTCCTGACTATTGGAAGGGTGTTTTTGGAGATTTAGATAATCCAGAAAATCCAAATCTACTGACTAATATTTCTAGATTTTCGGACAAGAAAACCAAGTTTTATGCCTGGTGTGGTGAGGAAGATTTTCTCTTTGAAGGGCATCAAAAAGCAGTTCGAGAGCTGGAAGAGCAGGGATTTGATATAGAAGCTAGTTATGGGCCAGGTAAACATGAGTGGTATTATTGGAACCAGCAGATTGAGAAGGTCTTGGCTTGGCTACCAATTGATTTCAAATTAGAAGAAAGATTGTCCTAGAATTTAAGATAAATTTCAGAAAATAAGACTATACTGAAATCTATTTCTAGAGTGAGGTATAGTGTATGAAATTTTTTGCTTCAATTTTTAAATTTATCTGGCGAACGGTTTGGAGCATAGTTTGGCTCTCCATGGTTATAATCGCATGTGGTCTAGGTCTATTATTCTATTTTCAACAGGAAGCAGCGCCTCAGATGTTACAAACTCTAGCTCAAGAAGTGCAATTGATGGTCAAAGGACAGTCTGAAGTGACGATTGAAGAAGGTGTTAATACCATTAAGCACCTGACTACAGATACGGTTAATACAGCTGAACATGGCCGTTGGGAAAGCAATACTGCGACTGTCTATATTGAAACCCAAAATCCAACATTCGTAGCTGCCTATGAAACAGCCATCGCAAATTGGAATGCGACCGGTGCCTTTACCCTAGTCCTTACCACAGATCCGAATCAGGCGGATATCATTGCTACTGAGATGAATGATGGCAATACCCAGGCGGCAGGTGAGGCTAATTCAACGACCAATTTATTGACCAATTATTATAGTTCGGTGACAGTTCGCTTGAATAGTTATTATCTCTTGAATGAAGAGTATGGTTATGATATGGATAGGATTATCCATACAGCTGAACATGAATTGGGTCATGCCATTGGTTTGGATCATGATGATAGTCAAGCTTCTGTTATGGAATCGGCCGGTTCTAATCATGGTATTCAGCAGGCAGATATTGATGCAGTAGTGGCCTTGTATTCAGAATAGAGGAGAAACATGTTACGAACAATTACAAACACAATAAAACGTTACCCAGAGCAAGCCTTGCTCTTTCTCTATAATGCTGGGATTTTTGCATGGTTACAATCGACCAGTCATTCCATTATGGAACAAATCGGTATAGATAGCAACTGGTTTGATAAAATTCCAGAACCTATCAAGGCATGGACAGGGGCGAGCTTGGAGAGTATGCAGACCTTGCTCAATTCTTCGGCATGGGGCTGGCTGATTGTTTCGATGATTTTGATGATGGTCATCCGCTTTGTTAAGGGCTTGATTAAGTTTGTCATTATGCTGATTATTATCGGCGGTGGTCTTTATCTGCTCTGGCAGAATAAGGAATTGCTAAACGGTTTGGTGCCGTAGGTGAAACTGCCCTTACTCAAGTTAAAGATTGATTTCAATTAAATAGAAAAGCGAGCAAGCTGATTGATGGATCTAGCTTGCTTTTTTAGTATTTTCTCAGTAGTTGTCGGAAATCTCTGGGACTGGTATTAAAATATTTTTGGAAGGTTTTTGAATAGTGTTGCAAGTCGTGGAATCCAACTTCTTGGGCGATAAAGGTGAGGCTCCTATCAGACTCGCTCATCCATTCAATGGACCGATTGAGCCGATAAAGGGTCAAATAGTGTTTAATGGTTGTACCAGTATAGGATTTGAATAGTTTGTTTAGGTAGTGGTCGGACACATTTAACTCTTTAGAAATGGTTTCTAGTGTGATGGGATTACCATAATGTAGTTCTATGTAATGCATGACGGATTGGACATATTGGTATTTAGTCGATTGTTCTACTTTTACCAGTTGCTTAGTTTGGGTGAGGTGCTTGCTCAGAAAGAGGTAAAATTCTAATTCCCGTTGGAAGTGGAGGAGTTGGTCGCCTTCTTTCGTTTGGCTTAATTCAGACAAGAATAATCTTTCCTGATTATTCAGCAGTGGTTGGTAGAAGCTTGGAGCAGTATTTAAAAAATGTTGATAGCTTAAAATGGGTTCTGAATGATGGTTTACAATGCAGCTTGGAAAATGATAGAGATCAAAATGGATTTGAATAACATCACAGTTTTCATTATCTTTTAAGTAGAGGGAATGGAGGACAAAAGGGGAGAGAATGACACAGTCTCCCTTTTTGAATTGATAGTCTTGGTTGGCAATGTTCATATGACACGACCCTTGATTAATCAAATAAAGTTCAGCCAATTTGTGAGAATGAATGGGGAAGTGAAAATTTCCTGTAAATTCTTTATGGGAAATTTTATAGAGAATTGGGTTGGATAAGTTTATTTGATTAGAAATCATAGAACTAGTTCCTTTTTTTACAAGTTTTGAATGAAATAAAACGCTTTCTTACAATAATTTTACCACATATTAATATAAAATACTATTATAGAACTATTGTGGGGGATTGTTTGCTATGGTAAGAAAATACAGACGATACTCGTTGGTCCTATCTTTATTTTTAGGCTTAGCTACTTGTTTATGTGCATGTAGCCAAACAGATTCAAGTCAGACCTCACTGGTTATTGAGGGAAATGCAGTTCCAAAGCAGGAATTGCAAAGAGAAGTTTTGGACCAAAAGAATAGTGTTGGGCAATATTATTTCCAGAAATACCAGGCAGAGATTGATACGGAATTCTGGACTAAGGATTTTTCAGGTGAGAAACCTATAGAAGCTTTGTCAAAAATTGTCCTAGAAAATCTCCGTCATCAGTATGCTGCAAGAAGTCTAGCTGTTCAATCGCAAGTCATTGATAAGATTGATTACGCAGCATTCTATCAGCGTTTTCAAGATGCGAACAATCAGAGGCAGTCTGCTAGTCAAAGTGGCCAATTGGTCTATGGTGTCAATCAGTTTTCAGAGTCTATTTTTTTAGGGTATGAGTTGGACCAGTTTAAGTCAGCTTATACGGCAAATGAGCAATTGCCTGCTATGCAGGTCAGTGATGAGGATGCTTTAGCTTACTATGAGGCCGAAAAGGATCGATTATTTTGGTCTTACGATGATATGAATTTCCAGTACATTCGAGTCTATTATGGTTCGTTGGATCTTCGACCGGAAGAAGTAGATAAGATTCGGTCGGACATGGAATCCATTCGAACTCAGGTTGAGTCTGGTTTAGATATGGAAGTAGCCATTCAGAGTTATCCACATTTGGAAGTCTATTATTCAGAAGAAGACATAATGTCTGGAGAAGTTTCCTCTTACTATGACTATATAGGAGAGGTTTTGGATATAGCATTAGGGCTTCAAGCGGATGAAATTTCGCCTGTAACTGACCAGAATACTAGCCTAGTTTTGGTCAAGATGAAAAACAAGACTGAGCATGACTATGTCCCTTTTGAAGAGGTGCGTTCAGTCATTGATAAACATATCCGTGAAGAACGGTATCTTAAGTTGTTAGATAAAAAATCCAAGGAGCTAGAGGTCAAGGTTGACCAGGAAGTCCTTGAGAATGTCATAAAAAATATTGTAAACCCATAAAGGAGGTATGTGCATGAACAAGAAGGCGGTTATCGCTCTTGCAACCTTGAGTTGCTTGACCTTATCAAGCCTAGTCAGTGCTAATACAACAGAAGCTACTCCAGTCAGTGGCGGTAGAACTTTCTATGTAAGTAGTACTTCAGGAAGTGATACCAACAACGGTCTTAGTCAATCAAGTCCTTTTAAGACATTGAGTAAAATCAATGAAATCGAATTGCGACCAGGCGACACCGTTCTGTTAGAAAATGGATCTGTCTTCAATGACCAATTCCTACATATCAGAGGTTCAGGTAGCGAAGCTAGTCCTATTCGGATTAGTAACTATGGTGTAGAAGGCCAAGGACTTCCGACAATCAATACCAATGGTCAGGGTATCTGGTACCAGGACTATGGAAAACGTTTGGATAATCCCGGTCATAAATGGCAAGGAAATGTTTCCAGTTCCATTCTATTGAAAGATGTAGAATATATCGAAGTCAGCAACCTTGCCATTACCAACCAAGGACCGGATGGAGACAAGGCCTATAATGACCCAGACTTTATTAACCGTACAGGGGTAGCAGTTGTTTCACAAAACAAGGGAACGGTCGACCATGTCTATTTGAATGCCCTACACATTACAAATGTGCAAGGAAATGTCTACGATAAGCACATGAACAATGGCGGTATCTACTTTACAACCTTTAAGCCGACCAATGAAGCAGCGACAGGTATTTCACGTTATAACGATGTAAAAGTAACCAATTCTTATATTGAGAATGTCAATCGTTGGGGGATTGCCCTTGCTTATACAGCTTATTGGGATCAGTTCCAAGGACGAGAGATTTCTGAAGCTACCAGTCAGCAGTACGGTGCGACCAATGTATTAATTGAGAACAACTTCCTACGTGATGTAGGTGGTGACGCAATTACAACCATGTATGCTCACCGTCCGATTGTGCAAAGAAACGTAGCAGTTGAGGCAGCCAAACAGATCAATGACACTGACTATTCTCGTAGTCGGAATGGAGGTAAAGTAGCAGCAGCGATTTGGCCATGGAAGAGTAAGGACGCCCTCTTCCAGTACAATGAAGTATACGATACAAACTATAACCAAGATGGTCAAGCGTGGGATGCGGATTCTGGTGATGGAACAATCTACCAGTATAACTACAGCCACAATAATGAAGGTGGTGCGGTTATGTTCTGCTATCCAGAAGCCTATCGAAATACCTTCCGTTATAATATTTCCCATAAGGATTTGGGAGGCGTTCTTAGCCCATCTAATAACCCTGATGCAGCTATCTATAATAATACTTTTATTGTAGCTGAGAATACAGACTTGATTCGTACAGGTCAGGCTGGCGGTCAGATGGATTTTGAAAACAACATCCTCTACTACACAGGTAGTACACCAAAACAGGAAAATTGGACCAAAGGAAATACAGGCGCCCGATATAAGAATAACCTCTACTATAACTATGCAAACCTTCCAAATGATCCAAACGCTGTAACAGAGGATCCGAAATTTGCTGGTGATATTAGTCAAGCACCAGTAGCTCCTAATGGTACTTCTGTACATGATAGTACTGCTTTTGCCATGTTCAAATTGTCTGATGATTCTCCAGCGATTGACAGAGGTATTCGTCAAGCGAATCATCTGGCTCAGGACTACTTTGGTGTAGAGGTCGATGCACTTCCAGACTTGGGTGCCAGCGAAAGTTTAGTTGCTAGTCCAAATCTGATTCTTGCTTCTGCCGTCTATCGTATCAGTGAAACCAGTGTTTCAGAAGTACCTAAACGAACCAGTGTGGCAACTCTTAAGTCAAATTTGAGTGCTAGCCGTGGAGCTACAATCTCAGTTGTTTCAGCCGACGGCACTGTCAAAGCTGATGATGAGTTAGTTCGTTCTGGCGACAAAGTTCGATTGACAAGAGGTGAACAAGTTAAAGAATATACAATTGAACTTGGCAAGACCTTTGAAGAATATGCTCCAAATACAACTACTGCAGAAGTAGGAAGTTTCCAACCAAATAATGCCTCTGAGGGTGATGGCAGCAAGGCTTTGGATAATAGCATGTCAACCATGTGGCATACCAATTGGAATGGTGACAGCAGAGATAAAATGTGGATCAGCCTAGACTTAGGTGAGTCTAAGCAGGTTTCCATGTTCAAGTACGTCCCACGTTCTAGTGTTTCAAATGGTATTATTACTAAATATGAAATCCAAGTAAGTGATGATAAAACAACTTGGAGAACAGTTGCTAGCGGTGATTGGGCTAGAGATACAACCACTAAGATTGCGGAGTTCCCAAGCACTCAAGCTCGCTATATTAAGCTTCAAGCTGTGGAAAGCTATAGCAATCAATCTGGTAAGAACTTTGCATCTGCAGCTGAAGTTCGTACAGGCTACGAAATTCTAGAAGAGGGTGAAGTACGTCGGGACAGTAGCAAGAGTCTGGATTCATCAATCTATCAAGTTGTCAACCAGACCATGTACATTCCTTCGACAGAAGCCAATCCAACAACGGCAGAAGCTGTTTTAGCAGGTGTTACAGTACCAGAAAAAGCAACTAAGGCTATTGTTGATGGTCAAGGTAATCCTGTTACAGGAGCTATTGCGGCTGGTCAGACATTACGCATTACAGCTGAAAATGGTGAGACCAATGATTACCAATTGGAAATCAAGAATACCTATAGCTGGGCCATGGACTATGTCAATCGTCAACAAGGAAATGTATGGTTTGCCCAGAAAAAATCTGGTGAAAGCTATCAAGACTTAACAACCTACGATAACCGTTGGCCAAATTGGTCAGGTGGTAACTTTGGTACCGTAGGTATTGATGCACAGAGTCATGCAGAAACTCCAACAGAAAGTACTCACGGCCTACTAGCAGCGTCTCTAGGAGAAACAGATTCTTATGCTATGACCTACCGGGTGCCTAAAGCAGGAACTGTCACATTTACCCTCAAGGATGGAGAACCATACATCCGTCAGGCAGGAAATACAGGTGGCTCCGTTATTGTTAGTCTCAGCCATAATGGTCGCGAACTAGCAAGTGTGACCTTGACAGCAAGCAATCAGCCAGTTGCTATTCCGGCACAAACTCTTGAAGTTGCTCAGGGAGATTTTCTACGAGTTGAGGCACGCAATCTGAATTCTCCAAGTAAATTCTCTGTTCATGCAACTCCTATTATAAGTTATGAAAATATAGCGACAACTACTCCAGTAGTTGTGGACAAGGAAGCATTGCGGACCGAGGTTGCTGGAAAAGATGTATTGAAAGAAAGTGCCAACTATTCTCATGCAGAAACAGACAAAAAAGCGGCTTATAATACAGCCTTGACACAAGCTGAGCAAGTTCTTGCTAACGATGTAGCCACTCAAGAGGAAGTGAATCAAGCCTTGACTACCCTTCAATCGGCAAAAGAAGCACTAAATGGTGATGCTGTGGCAGAGGCAGTAACCAGTCTGATGACTCTTGTTGATAGTGAAGAAACTGTAAAAGCAAGTGCGGCTTATGTCCATGATACAGCTGAGAAGAAGGCGGCTTATGATACTGCGCTTGCAAGTGCTAAGACAAGTCTTGGTGCAGAACAACTCGTGTTGGCTAGCTTGTTGGAAAACTTTACTAGCCTAGATGCAGCTCAAAGTGCTCTTGCAGGTGTTGAGCCAATATCAGAGCAACCAGAACAGCCAGAACAACCAGTGCAACCAGAACAGCCTGTTGTAGTGGTTGATAAGTCAGCTTTAGCTACAGAAGTAGGGCTTGAACCTGCTACGAAGTTAGAAGTTGCCTACTTGCAAGCAGAGAAATCATTGAAAGAAGCTTACGAAACGGCTTTGGTAAAAGCCAAGGAAGTGCTTGATAATGCCACTGCGGATAAGACTGCAGTTGATACAGCCCTTGCCAGCCTGCAAGCTGCTAAGAATGCCTTGAATGGCCTTGAGAAAGTAGCAGTAGAAACCCGATTGACAACTTTATTGGCTGAACAAATTCCTCTTCTTACTCAAGTAGTCTATCTTCAGGCAAGTCCAGAGAAGAAGGCTACATACGATGTTGAACATGCCGCTCTTCAAACACTTCTTGCATCTGAAGAACGAACTGTGGCAGGATTACTAGCACAGGAAGAAAAATTACTAGCTGCACGTAGTCAATTAGACGGTAAGCAGGCTGAAAATCCAGAAGAGCCAGTAGTTGTGGATAAGACAGCTCTTGAAAATCTTCTTGCTCTATCTCAACAGGTGAAAAACTCTGAGAATTATACTCTTGCAGAAACAGGTCTTCAAGTTGCTTATCAAACAAGTTTAGATCAAGCGACAACCTTGTTGGCAAGTGCGGAAGCAACTCAGGAGGCGGTTAATGCTCAAGTTGAACTCATTCGGACCAGCCAAGCAAACTTGAATGGTTTGGAAATGAAAGAGTTGTTGGCTGAGTTGAACAAACTCTTAGAATCAGAAATCAAGCTCAAAGAATCAGCATTGTACCTCAACAGCACAGAGTCTGTAAGGGTAGGCTATGATCAAGCTAGTCAGGCCGCAAAAGAGCTGAAAGAAAGCCTAACTAAGACCAAGTTGACCTTGGCTGAAATCTTGAAGAATTTAAAAGAAGCTCATCAAGCTCTAGATGGAAAAGAAGTTGTTGAGGAAATCATTACCGAGAAACCGAAAGAAAACTTGGTGAATGATGCTCCACCAGCCTTTGAGGGAGGTATCACTCTAAATGAAAACTTGACGAATGCAGCTCCGCCAGCCTTTGAGGGAGGTATCACTTTAAATGAAAACTTGACCAATGCGGCTCCGCCAGCATTTGAAGGAGGAATCAGCTTGAATGAAAATCTTCTTAATCAAGCTCCACCAGCTTATACAGGTCAAGTGGTAGTAAGTCAAGAAAATCCAGTATCAAACAGCGACACAAGTGTTCAAACACCAACTTCTGAACAAGCTGTTGAGCAACAAAGTGGCGGTCAGTCTGTAACTGTTCGACCAAACAAGGGTGGCAATAAGAAGCTTCCTGGAACAGGCGACCAGCAACAACCATATCTATTTGTTCTTGCTGCGGGCCTACTAGCAGGTGCTGTCCGTCTATTCACTAGAAAAAATAAGGAAGATTGATGACTGATTGAAAGTCTAGTTTATCCTTCATTTTTATCTCATAGTATAAAACAAATCCCTCGTAGATTACGAGGGATTTGTTGATATTAGAGCATTTTCTTGAACAAAGCTTGTCAGTAAGAACTTGTATTCACAAGTGAAGAGGTTGTGAATAAATGATAGTTTTTCGTTTAACAAGGCAGTTTCTCGAGTGAATACGGACCGTATTTTGAAAAAACTGACGATGAGTAATAGAAAAACTAGCTTTAGACGGAAGTGTCGAATTGTGAGTACAGGTTATAAGAACGTGATTTACTTTGGTTTTACCCAAATTCCGGATATATTTTCTGAGGATAGGGTGGTTTGGCTGACAATCGTGGAAGTTTTGAAATTGTAGACCAGTAATTGGTCTCCATAGATAAACAAGAGGAGTTCAGCACCTAGGAGTTGAACCTTGAAAGAAGCTCCATAAGGTAAAGTAAGATTTGGAAATGGATGATAGCTTTCTTGTCCGGTCTCGGTATCATAGAGGGTAAAATGGGGATACTGGCTGATGTAGCTGTCATGTTCAATGAGTATCAACCTGTCACTCTGTAGATCATGGATTTGATAGGGAGTTGGGTTGGACAAGCTTATAATCTCTACCTCCTTAGAAACAGGGTGAAATCTGAGAAGATCATAGGAAATGTCCTGTTGCTCATCTCCATAATAGTAGCTAATTATAGGCTGGTAGACCATTCCATTTTTCATCAGTCCGGCATAAGTACGGTAACTGTAGTCGTATTCTACCTGATCTGTTAGATTAAATTCTTTTTTATTGATGATATATAAAAAATTTTTGGCGAGTTCAGGGTGGTCAACTACAATTTCTTCACCAGCTACAACTAGGAAATCTCCTCTATCTGTCATGATGTTTGGCATGGACATGAAGTTTTTTGGCAACTCTAAGTGCTTGACTTCATTTCCATTGGTATCAAAAGCTGTCAATCGATTTGCTGATAGGGTATAGAAGTGGTCTTGATCACTGCCGTTGATATAACTGAAATACTTGGTTGGGCTACGAGTAATCTTTCCTTCTTGAAAATCGATAGAAACAATATTTTCAGAGATTGATTTTGCTTCACTGTTTGAAAACATGAGATAACGGTCTTGTAGAATGCTAGTGCGTCCGCTACCAAAATAATCCTCATTTCCCATGTCCTGAACGGAGATGAGACTTGGCACGCCGTTGTTCAATTGGAAAGATTCGATTTTATCGGGATAGATAATGTAGAATGTGGCATTTTCTTGTAATTCAATGGTTGCTTGCTGATAGTTCAGCAGTTTAAAACCAATGAATCCAAGGACTAAAACAGTGATTAGAGTTAAAAGATAGATAAGTTTTTTCATGATAGCCCTCCTCTTCCTACTTAGTATATACTAATATTTAAATACAATCAACAATAAATATGTTGATATACCAAAAATCATGCAAATTTCCTTGCATGATACTGAATATTATTTTCCAAGACAGAATTGGCTAAAGAGTTGGGTGATGAGTTCATCTGGAGCTGCATCGCCTGTGATTTCTCCCAAAATCTGCCAACAGCGTGTCAGGTCAACCTGTAACAAGTCGACAGGCATGCCCATTTCCAGTCCATCGTTGACAGCTTGTAGGCTTTGGACGGCTTGCTCAATCAGGGAAATATGGCGAGAATTGGAGAGGTAGGTGGCATCTTGCTCTACCAGACCGGCATTTTCAAAGAAGAGCTGGTTGATTTTCTCTTCAATCTGGTCGATGTTCTGGTTTTTCAAGACGGAAATGCGGATGACATCCTCAGGCAGTTGGTCTGCCTCAATCTGTTCTTCTAGGTCGGTCTTGTTGAGCAGGACGATACAGTTTGCCAAATCTGAAATGGCTAGGAGATTGCGGTCTTGCTCGGTCAGGGGCTCAGATGCGTTGAGGACCAGCAGGATGAGGTCGGCCTCCTCAAGGGCTTTTTTAGACCGTTCAACGCCGATTTTTTCAACGATGTCGTCTGTTTCACGGATACCTGCGGTATCAATCAGCTTGAGAGGGACGCCTTTGATGTTGACGTATTCTTCGATAACGTCGCGGGTTGTTCCTGCGATGTCTGTAACGATGGCTTTTTCCTCGCGGAGAAGATTATTGAGCAGGCTGGATTTTCCCACATTTGGACGGCCGATAATGGCAGTTGCGATGCCTTCACGCAAGATTTTACCACGGCGGGCAGTGCGGAGGAGATTTTCCAGAAGCGCTTGGAACTGGAGGGTTTTCTCGCGGACCAGCTCTGTCGTCGCCTCCTCAACGTCGTCGTACTCAGGGTAGTCGATGTTGACCTCGACCTGTGCCAGCGTGTTGAGAATTTCCTGGCGCGTGTCGTTGATGAGCTGGGAGAGGGAGCCGTCAAGCTGGCGGACGGCATTGTGCATGGCCTTGTCGGTCTTGGCACGGATGACATCCATGACGGCCTCGGCCTGAGTCAAATCCACACGACCGTTGAGAAAGGCCCGCTTGGTAAATTCGCCCGGCTCAGCCATTCGAGCCCCTTGGCGAATCAGGAGCTGGAGGATTTCGTTGGTAACGGCAATCCCCCCGTGGGTGTTAATCTCAATGACATCTTCGCGTGTGAAGGTCTTTGGAGAACGCATGGCTCCGATCATAACCTCGTCCAGAATCTGATTGGTTGCGGGGTCGATGATATGGCCGTAGTTGAGGCTGTGGCTGGGTACAGTCGCAAGGTCTTTTCCTTTGAAGACCTTGCTGGCAATGGCAAATGCATCCGTCCCAGACAGGCGGACAATTCCGATAGCCCCCTCACCGAGAGGAGTAGAAATAGCGGTAATGGTGTCGAATTCTTTGGTGATCATATATCTTTCTTTCTAAAATCGTCTTATCTATTAGTGTATCATGGAATGATGAAAAAAGCACATTTTAGGAACACGGATGCAAATATATGTATTGAAAACGGTTTAAAATTTGATATAATAAAATAAAAACAAAAAAAGCACCGAATCGGTGCGCAAAATTGGGTACGGACTAAGCCTTATTTTAACGGCTCTATAATTTCTGTAGTGGGTAAATCCACCATGGAAATTATGGAGCCTTTTTGAGTATAGAAAAAAAGTCCCATATGACCTATAATGAAAAGTGCTCAAACTATCATTTTAGAAAGACTCATA
>NZ_JAMWEL010000011.1 GCF_024509555.1 Streptococcus suis | reverse complement strand
GCAGTAGAACTATTTCTAGTTTCTCAGATACAGATTTTGGACTTCTTTTGGACATAATAAAACTCCCCTCATAGTTTCTAGTGAAAATTTTTGTTTTTTCACTGTCCACTATAAGGGGAGTATATCAGTCCTCTAGCAGACCGATTTTATCAGATTCAAAGTCGGCGTGGTTCACAAAAAGCAACAATTGCCCTTGCACATCAATTATTAAAAATAGCTTATATCCTCTTAAGAGAGCAGATAACGTATCCTGAATTTTTAGCACAGAAAAAGACTACTAGGGACGAGCTAGTAGCCTAACATAAAAAATTTTTTCGCTTTGATTATATCATAGGGAGGGAGTTTTTGCATTCTTTTGAGTTTTCGTATAAGAACTCGACTGGTCAAAAAAAGAGTTCGTCAACAATTTTTCGTTTTAAGTTGTTGAGCTGAAACAGTCTATCCCCAGACATCAATTTATGTGAGCTGACTGCTGTCAGCTTATATCTCCCGCTTTAAAAGGTCTCCCAGACCTTTTAAACTCCCACCCTCGCATAGCTCCAAAGGTTTGGGAAACCTTTGGAGGTCGGAGATAGAGCGAACAGAGTTCGCTACAAAACAGTCAGAGTAGTGACTGTTGGAGGTTGGAAATAGAGCGAACTTTGTTCGCAACAGTCGTAATGGTCAGATTTGGAGTGTAAAACACGAACTGCTGAGATTTGCTTTGCAAATCTTATCTCCTACCTTTAACAGTCTCCCAGACTGTTAAAGCCAATCAACCACTGCGCTGAGATGTTGACACGAACTCTGAAAAGTGGTGCTAGGCTTGAGCCCAGCCTCATGTTGACTGGATGACGTTCTCAGGGTCAATTTTAGTGATACCTAGAGAAGTTGCCACATCTTCTCAGTAGATAAATGTAAAGAATTCATAAGCAGATTTTCTGTTGTATGCAGCTCGTTTGACGCTGTTACCTTGTGAACAAACTAGGTTGATGACATTTTGTGTCAAGTGGTCAAAGCTAGTTCTATTATTAAGAATATCCTTGTTAGCAGTGCTTATTTCCCATTTCGTGCCATAATCACAGCCACTTGCATTAGGATATCTAATTGCATATTCAGTTCTATATTTCCTTTTCTGAGTTCTATCAACTCACCTTGTTCTTTTGTCAGATTATCGACAGTTTTGAAGGAACCAGTTGTTCTTGCTTGTTTAACTCACTTGTCAAAGGTTGAGGGGGTTAAATCATATTCTTTAATCAGTTCACTGCGTTTTCTTCCTGCATTGTGAAGGTCGACAATTTGTTGTTGAAACTCATCAGTAAAGTGACGGCGAATTTTTCTAGACATATCTGTTCTCCTCTTTTCTTTAGAGTAGAACACTTTATAAATTCAGTCTAGTTCAGTGTAAGCAATTCAAGTTGTCTTTTATTACCATATTTCTCCTAACTTCTCTTGAGTTTGTAGATGGGACTTCTCCTAACATAAAAGCTATAGACGAGTTCAATTCCTATTTGAATATCATTGCGATCAGAGAGAATTATGTAACTATTTTGCATTGTTAGCTACTAACTTATCTCATAGTAAAGCCTTCCTTATTTTTGTCTCAGTTAAATTTCCTGTTTTGTAATAGGCTAGAATTTACTTTGAAACTTTTGGAGAATGAAAATTTTAGATAAAATACTTGCCATTTTGAAAAAAAATTGGTACAATTAAGTGGTTATAATCTATGGCTCTTTAAGAGACCATGGCAGAAAGGAATTTTTATAATGAAAAAAGATATCCATCCAGAATATCGCACTGTTGTCTTCATGGACACTACTACTGGTTACAAGTTCCTTAGTGGTTCAACTAAGAAAACTAGTGAAACTGTCGAATTCGAAGGTGAAACTTACCCATTGATCCGTGTGGAGATTTCATCAGATTCACATCCATTCTATACTGGACGTCAAAAGTTCACTCAAGCAGATGGCCGTGTGGACAAGTTCAACAAAAAATACGGTCTCAAATAAGAAAAACAACCCAATTGGGTTGTTTTTTCTTT
This sequence comes from Streptococcus suis, assembly GCF_024509555.1. Taxonomy (GTDB): domain Bacteria; phylum Bacillota; class Bacilli; order Lactobacillales; family Streptococcaceae; genus Streptococcus; species Streptococcus suis_AD. The sequence goes on along the minus strand of NZ_JAMWEL010000011.1, from coordinate 78,429 downwards.
GCCTCTATAAATTAGAAAAACATTCACAAAGGTTTTCATACGCAGGTCTGACTCAGTCTAAACCCATTTTTCATAGCTTGCGTCAATATCACAGCAAAATGGTTGATTTCTCAAATAATCCAGGAGACTGCTTGATATTGGAAATATAACAAACATAGTTAGTTTCAAAATAGTCCAGTAGAGTGATATTGTTCTGGGAGCTGTTTCGGCCTGACCCTAGAAATCAAAAGAGTGGTTCAAGATTGGGGATAGGATTTGAATAGCAAATCTCAGCATTTTGTGTCATAAACTCCAAATCTGACCTATACATCTAGAAATCGGCTGTTTTAGCTCAACAACTTAAAATTTAGACTAGTTGACAAACTCTTTTTTATAGTATAGCTCTTTCCCAATTCCATTTTTCATACCTGATTGACAAAATGAATGCCAGTGGTTTCCAACTCATAAAGAATAGATTTTTTTATTGAAAGATAAGTAAGAAGTGAATTTTCTGACAATTTATGCTATAATTAAATCGATATTCAACAGATAGGAATGAAATTATGTCTTCTCATGTATTGTTTACTATTTTTGGTGCTAGTGGCGATCTTGCCAAGCGCAAATTGTATCCATCTCTATTCCGACTTTACAAGGCGGGACATATCCGAGAAAATTTTGCAGTTATCGGTACAGCTCGTAGACCCTGGACCAAGGAATTTTTTGAGCAAACTGTGATTGAATCACTCGGTGATTTGCCTGATACTCCACGCCAGGCTCATGAATTTGCCAGTCATTTCTACTATCAGAGCCATGATGTAAATGATACAGAACATTACGTTGCTCTTAGAAAATTGCAAGATGAACTGTGTGAGAAATACGATACCCAACACAACAAGGTCTTCTTCCTCTCTATGGCACCTGAATTTTTCGGAACCATTGCCAAACACCTCAAGTCTGAGAGCATCGTTGACGGACAAGGTTTTGAGCGTTTGATTATCGAAAAACCTTTCGGAACAAGCCTTGCAACTGCAAGCAAACTCAATGATGAATTGGCCGCTGCCTTCAATGAAGACCAAATTTACCGTATCGACCATTATCTTGGTAAGGAAATGGTGCAAAACATCTTCGCTGTCCGCTTTGCCAATATTATATTTGAACATATCTGGAACCGCGATTACATTGACAATATCCAAATTACTTTTGCTGAGGCGATTGGGGTTGAGGACCGGGGTGGCTACTACGACCATTCTGGTGCCTTAAAAGACATGGTTCAAAACCATGCACTTCAAGTCCTTTCTCTCTTGGCAATGGATAAGCCAGCCAGCTTTAAGGAGGAAGATGTCCGCGCTGAGAAGATCAAGGTCTTCCAACACTTACGTCAACCTTCTGATGAGGATCTCAAACGCAACTTCATCCGTGGTCAATATGCAGCAGGTTCTATCGACGGAAAAGACTACGTTAGCTACTTGGATGAACCAAATATTGCCGAAGCTTCTCAGACAGAAACCTTTGCAGGAGGTGTCTTCTTCGTTGATACTGACCGTTTCCGTGATGTACCTTTCTTCTTCCGCACAGGTAAACGCCTGACAGAAAAAGGTACGCGCATAACCATTACCTTCAAACATGCGGAAGATATTTTCGGTCAACCTTCTGAAGCCAACGTCTTGACCATCTTTATCCAGCCAACAGAAGGCTTTATGCTTTCTATCAATGGTAAGGAAGTTGGTTCCCACTTCGCCCTTACTCCTGCCAAACTCAACTTCCGCCACAATGCAACTGCTCTTGGAAATTCACCCGAAGCCTACGAAAAACTATTTTTCGATGTCCTAAATGGTGATTCTACTAACTTTAGCCATTGGGAAGAGGTTAAGGCAAGCTGGAGCTTGATTGACCGCATTGTTGATTTATGGGCAAATAACCAAGTCCCACTCCACACCTACCCAGCAGGAACCATGGGACCACAAGCAGCCTTTGATTTGCTAGAAAGCTACGGTTGCAAGTGGGTATGGACACCAGATGTATGGTATCGTGAACGTGGCTTATTGAAATAGTCATTTAGTTTATCTTTGATTACTTCGTTAACTCGCTTTGCCGTACTTTAGTACAGCCTACACCTCGTTGCCTTGTACTAAAAGCAAACTAAACAACTACATACAAAAACTGGAGCAATCCAGTTTTTTCGGAGATTTTTTATGACTGAAATAAACACCATTCTCACCCAACTTGAAGCAGCCAGCCATACTGGCACCCTCAAGCGTTATGAAAAAATTGGCGAAACCAAGCCCTATTACGGCGTTCCTATGGGAGCTATTTCTGGTATCGCCAAGACTTATAAAAATCGATTGGACTTGTTTGTTCCACTCTGGCAAACAGGTGTTCTAGAAGCTCAATACCTAGCTATTCAACTGGCTAAGACTAAGCCCAACCAACTGACCCTAGAGGATTTAGAAAATTGCCTCGATGAACAGGTTTCTGTCAATGTCTTAGACAAACTAGCTTCTATCATTCTAAGCAAACGAAAAGACAGTAGGGATTGGGAAGAAATCTTACTTGCCAAAGACGAGGCCATCTTTAACAGACTAGGCTGGTTCCTCCGCGCCAAATACTTTGCTGGAAGAACTGCTTCAAATAAAGAAATTGAAGAAACTCTAGACCATATTCGCCTGCATTTGCAAACCGTAGACCCACAAGTTCAATGGACCATGAACCAATGCTTGGTGGAGATTGCGGTTGCCTATCCTGACTACCTGGAACAAGGGCTTGTAATCGGTCAGGAATTGGCAGTCTATGTGGACATGAAAGTACCAAAAGGCTGTACCTCTGCCTATGCTCCCGACTGGATTGAGGCATTGTTGAGGAGGAAATAAGATGCAACATAAAGGAACTCAGGTATTAGAAACCCAACGCCTAGTCTTACGCCCTTTTCAAGCAAGCGATGTTGAACAAGTCTTCCAAAACTGGACTTCAGATGAAAATGTTACCACCTATCTGACCTGGTCAACTCATCAGACACTCCAAGATACTGAAGACTATGTCCAGTTCTGTCTTCAATCCTATTCACAGGAAAAAACATACAGGTGGGTAATTGAGCTCAAAGAAAATCAGCAACCTATTGGAGATATTTCCGTTGTCAGCCTTGATGAAAGAGTCCAAGCTGCTGAATTGGGCTGGGTGTTAGGTAGTAAATGGTGGGGGCAAAATTATATGCCCGAAGCGCTTGAAGCAGTCACTCACTTTCTGCTGGAAGAAGTGGGTTGTTTACGGATTACGGCTGTTCACGATAGTGAAAATCGTCCTTCTGGTCGCGTTATGGAAAAAGTCGGCATGACCTACGAAGGCACTCTCCGAAAAGCCGCTCGAAACAATCGTGGTATTGTGAATATTGCCATTTACTCCCTACTGCATACAGATAAGAAAAGTCGCTAGTTTTTCAACTAACGACTTTTTTCAATATTACACCAATCCCTCTAAAAGTCCACGCATGAACTCTTCGGATTTAAATTCTCCAATGTCATCGATTTTTTCACCGAAACCAATTAGCTTAACTGGAATATCCAATTCCTGACGGATAGCAAGAACGACGCCACCTTTTGCAGTACCGTCTAGCTTGGTCAAAACAAGACCTGTCAATGGGGTAATTTTTGCAAATTCCTTAGCTTGACTGAGGGCATTTTGACCTGTTGAGGCATCTAGTGCTAAGAGGGTTTCATGCGGTGCATCAGGTAGGGTCCGTTTGATGATGCGACCGATTTTTTCTAGCTCTGCCATAAGGTTTTCTTTATTTTGCAAGCGACCTGCTGTGTCAATCATGAGAATGTCCACACCTTCTGCTACGGCACGTTTAACCCCGTCAAAGACTACGCTGGCTGGGTCTGACTTTTCAGGACCAGTGACCACAGGCACATCAACACGACGGCCCCATTCGACCAGCTGGGCTACCGCACCCGCACGGAAGGTATCTGCTGCGACCAACATAACCTTCTTGCCAGCCTGCTTATACTTATAGGCCAACTTACCGATAGAGGTTGTCTTCCCAACTCCGTTAACACCGACAAAAAGCATGACAGTTAGGTCGTCCTGGAAGTTGATCTGCTCGCTGAACTGGCCATCTTTTTCGTAAATATCCACCAATTTTTCAATGATAACCCGGCGGAGTTCTTCCGTCTTTTTAGCCTTCTGTAGCTTGGCTTCATAGCGGAGCTCCTCTGTCAGTGTAGAAGCAACTTGTACACCTACATCTGACAAAATCAGCATTTCTTCTAACTCTTCGAAAAATTCTTCGTCTACCGAACGGAAATTGGCAAAGAATTCGTTAAGCCTTGCACCAAAGCCTGTACGAGTTTTTTTCAAGGTCCGTTGGTACTTATCCTGCTCACTTTCTTGCTCTACTGGAGCAACTTCCTCAACAGGCTCTTCCTTGGCCTTAGTTTGAATAGCAGGGTCAAATCCTTTTTCCTGCGCTTCCTTAACACGAGCCGCAGCAGCTTCCTTGGCTGCGTAATACTGGGCCATCATATCCAAAGTCCGTTGTTTTTGAGCTTCTTGCTCGGCAGTCAATTCTTTCTCTGTTCCTGATAGAAATTCTTCTTTTTCTTGACTGACAGACTCAACCGTATCATTTACATTGTCGTCGCTAGAAGCCGACTGCTCTGTTTCCATTTCTTCAACAAGAGCAACCTGCTCCTCTTGCTTTTCTTGTCCAAATAATCGATCAAATAATCCCATACTTAGTCCTCATTCAATACATAGTGCTCGATGGCCCAAGCAATGCCATCTTCATCATTGGTTTTTGGTAAAACAACGTTTGCTGCTGATTTGATTTCTTCAGTTGCGTTTGCCATAGCAACCCCTAAACCAGCCCATTCAATCATAGATAAGTCATTTCCTTCATCACCACAGGCCATGACTTCTGACTGGTCAATCCCCAGATGTCCTATCAACTTAGCCAAGCCATTTGCCTTGTGAACCCCTTTGGGGCTCCACTCAAGTAAGATATCGCGTGATTTGAAAATCTCGAAACGATCGTACAATTCCGCAGGAATTTTTGGAATTTGACCATCTAGAAATGCTGCATCTACTGCTGAGACTGCCTTATTGTAGACAAAATCTTCTGGCAGCTCCTCATCTGAAACATTGATTTTATTCAAAAGTGGATTGGCTGTTAGGTAAAGAGATTCATGGGCAGCTGGAAGCGAGTAAACATCTCCGCCGTACAAAACATCCAATGGCAAATCCAATTCATTTGTCACACGACGGATGGCACGGACATCTTCAATGGTGAATCCCGTTTTATCTAAAATTCGGCCGGTATTTTCCTGAACCAGACCACCATTAAAAGTGATAGAATATTGATTTTCTCCAAGTAAATCTAGTTCTTCTAAGAAAGCTCCAATAGCTTGCAAGGGACGACCTGTGGTCAGAACCACGTAGACACCACAATCACGCGCAGCTTGCAAGGCCATTTTATTGCCTTCTGAAATCCGTTTGTCAGATGTCAGTAGCGTTCCATCCAAATCCAATGCAATCAACTTAATTGCCATTTACTAATTCCTCCATGTATTCTATGACAGATTCATCATCACAATGACCAATGACTAGGTCTGCTTGAGCCTGTACCTCATCTATGGCATTCGCAGTTGCGATTGAGACCGATGCCAGTTTTAACATCTCCAGATCATTTTGGTTGTCTCCAAAGGCAATCAGTTCCTTTCCTGTTAGACCAAGGTGTTGGCACAAATGAGACAAACCAATTCCCTTATGTACACCTGACAAGATAATATCAATCGAGGTAAAACCAGTTGTAACTGCAGTCAATTGTTTGAAATGATGATTAATCCAGTCTTGAGTTGACTGCCGCTTGGATTCATCGACATAGAGATTCAACTTAATAATCGGCTCAGAAATATCTTCAAACTGTTCCACCAAAGCAATATCATGATAATAGTCTGATAAGATATTATACAGTCCAGTGTCAACTGCTTTCAGCATATATGAAGCGGTTAAGCCAGATAAGGTCACATGCTGGGCAGCTACGTGCCCACTCTGCACCAGTTCCTCTACTAAAGAAAGGTAAGTTGCTGGCTGAATTGGATCATCCAGGTAAATGGTCTGATTGCGATAAACAACAACTGCTCCGTTCTCAGCTACCAAGGCAATATCATCTAAAAATTCTTCAAATAACTGTTTAAGACTTGGCAGAGAACGACCGCTAGCCGCTACAAACAAATAGCCCTTTTCCTTAAACTGCGTTAACAAATTTCGAAAACGACTGGCATCAAATCCATGGTCATTTCGTAAAAATGTCCCATCCATATCTGTTGCAATGATTTTCTTATACATAACAAACAACCTCCGTCCAGTCCTTTTATTATACCATATTTCGCCCTATTTCCCTTTCGTCTAGTCGAATTTCCATCAAGAAAAAACCTGGAAAATTCCAAGTTTTTCAAGTTCTTAATCTGTATAGGCTTCCACATCTTTCAGTTTGACCGACACAATCTTGGACACGCCAGATTCCTGCATGGTCACCCCATACATAGCATCCGCCGCCGCCATTGTCCCTTTTCGGTGGGTCACGACGATAAACTGACTGTCCTTGTCAAAGCGATTGAGATAGTCTCCGAAACGTTTGACATTGGCCTCATCCAAGGCCGCCTCCACCTCGTCCAAGATGACAAAAGGAATGGTCTTGACACGGATAATGGAAAATAGCAGAGCGAGGGCCGAGAGGGCCTTTTCGCCACCTGACATGAGGTTGAGCGATTGGATTTTCTTACCCGGAGGCTGAACTGAAATCTCCACACCCGCAGTCAAAATATCCTGCTCCGTCAATATCAAGTCCGCAGAACCACCGCCAAACATCTGTCTGAAAGTCTGCTTAAAGCTTTCGCGAATGGCTTCAAATGTGACCTTAAAGCGTTCCTTGACTTCATCATCCATTTCATGAATAGTGTTCAAGAGCAAATCACGCGCCGACAATATATCCGTCCGTTGTTCATTGAGGAAGGTCAGGCGGTTATTGACCTCATCATACTGCTCAATGGCATCCAGATTGACCGGACCTAGGGCTCGAATTGAACGTTCCAAGTCTTTCAAAGTTTGTTCAGCAAGAGGTAAATTCTCTACTTCGTTTGCCTGATCCTGAGCCGCTTCAAAGCTCAATTTGAAATGCTCTGTCAAATGACCAAGTAAGGTCCGTAGTCGGTCTCCAGCCTGCTCACAATCAGCTTCTAACTTGGCCTGTTTGCGAATGAGGTCATCATTATTCAAACGAGCCTGGTCCAGACGACCTTCCAAGTCTTCAAACTGACCATCAATGTCTTCCAGTTCAAACTTAAGACGAATCTGAAGTTGACTCGTTTGGCTCTGCTTTTCAGACGCCGTCTGCAACTGCTCTGCCAAAATTTCGACACTAGTATCTTCTAAAGCCTCAACTTTCTGGTTAATCAGGTCTTCTAAGATAGAGATATCTTTCTCGGTAGCAACTTTTTCTTCTCTCAAGCGTGTCAAGTCAGTCTGTTCAAATCGAAGCTGACTAGATAGATCAGCCTGTTCTACAGTCAATTGCCCCTTCTGAGTCTGCAAGGTTTGCAAGCTCTCTTGGATACTATCACGATTGTCGCGTACCTGATTGATTTGCTGATCCAAGGCTTGTTTCTTTTCTGTCAAAGCTTGAAGATTAACTTCTTCCTTAGCCGCTTCTTCTTCCAACTCCGTTAGAATACTTGGACTGACTTGACTCATTTGCAGGTCGTATTGGGCTGTCACTTGGGCCAGTCTATTTTCTGCCTGTTCCTGATGAATCCTTGCACTCTGCTGGTTCAATCTAGCCTCTTCACCCTCGGTCTTAATGCTTTCCAAGCTTTCTCTAAACTGGTCTAAACTAGTTTTCTTAGCTGCAACTAAGCTTTCTCGCTCCTGCAACTGACTAGATAGCTCTGCTATTTCTCCTAAAAGAGCATCGAGTTCTGGTTTGATAAATGTCGTGCTGTTATTCCGATTGCTACCACCAGCAAAGGCACCACCTGGACGGATTTCCGCTCCATCCATGGTCACCATACGTACTTGAAACTTGGTTGCACGCGCCGCCTGATTAGCATGCTCAATGGTGTCAAAAATCGCAATAGTACCCAGTAAATTTTGGAAAATCGCATCTAGATTTGGTTGGTAGGTCACGAGGTCGCTTGCCAGCCCCAAGAAACCATCTGAGGCTTGAAGTAGGGCAAGTTGCTGACCCGAAAGCTGGCGAGGCTTTATAGTGGTCAACGGCAAGAAAGTCGCACGACCTTGCCGTTTTTCTTTCAAAAAGGTAATGGCACGTTTGGCAGTCGCTTCATCTTCAACGATGACATTTTGACTAGCCCCACCAAGAGCAATCTCCAGTGCTGTCTGGTAGCGAGTATCGAAAGTCAATTGTTCACTGACAGCCCCGATGATGCCACCCAGACTAGACGAAGCCTGCAAGACAGCCTTAACACCCGCGTAGAAATTGGAGTGATTTTTTAAGATGGCTTCCAAGCTAGCTTGACGTGCTTGTTTGCCCTTCAATAAATCCAGCAAGTCAAAGAGACTACTTTGCTCAGCCTGATAGGCAGCCTGAGCCTGATCTAATTCTTCTTTCTTAGTCTGATAGCTTGCAAGTAAGGCCTGCAAGACTTGATCAGCCTGTTCTAATGCAAATCGGCTCTTATCCAATTCTTCTTGAGCCTGATTTTTCTCATCCTGTAAACGAGACAGATCTGCGGACTTGCTTTCTGACAGACTGATTTGATTGGCAATGTCCTGCTGAAGCTTGGTCAAGCGGTTTGACGCTTCTGCCTCTTCCTGCATAAGCGCCACATACTGCTCACGCAAATGATCCAAAACCTGATCAGGATCTTCAGAGAAGTAGGAAATTTCCTTATCCACAGCAGCAATATCTTCTTTCAAGCTAGACAAAGAAAGCTCCAACTGAGCAATTTTTTCTTGCCTTTGCCCAATCTGTTGTTCCAAACCAGCTCGCTTCTCTAGCATGCTTTCCAAACGCTCTTGAGCCTCTTGACGACTGGATTCATTTTGACTTGATTCCAGTTTATGGACCTCAATTTTTCGCTCCAGGTCACTGATTAACTTGGTCAGATCCAGCAAAACAGCCTGTTCACGTTCCATCTGTTCAGATAAACGATGACGCTTTTCTTTCAAGGTCTGGTTTTCCTGTTCCAATTCAGACCGCTGTTGGTAGTAGCTGGTCAATTCAGTTTTTACGGTATCGAGTTCAGCCTCTTTTTCCGATAATGTTTCCTTACCAAGCATCAATTGAGCAACCAAAACATCTAGGTAAAGTGCCTTGCGTTGCTCTTCCAATTCCAAAAATTTCTTGGCTGTCTGAGCCTGCTTCTCCAAGGGTTTGACCTGATTGTCCAACTCGTAAATAATGTCATCCAAACGGTCCAAGTTACCCTGGGCCTGTTCCAGCTTACTTTCCGTTTCTTTCTTACGGGTCTTGTATTTTAAGACCCCTGCCGCCTCTTCAAAAATAGCACGGCGTTCCTCTGGCTTAGAATTAAAAATCGCTTCAACTCGCCCTTGAGAAATAATCGAGAAAGAATCACGACCCAAGCCAGTATCCATGAAAAGATCATGGATATCCCGCAGACGAACTTTTTTCCCATCAATCAGGTACTCACTATCACCAGACCGATAAATATGACGCTCTACCTTGATTTCTTTCTCTTTGTGAGCAATAAAACCTGAACTATTATCCAAGGTTACAACAACAGACGCGTAATTGAGTGGTTTCCGACTCTCTGTTCCGGCAAAGATAACGTCAGGCATCTTGCCTCCACGCAGGCTCTTGGCAGAAGATTCCCCCAAGGCCCAACGCAGACTTTCTGTAATATTGGACTTGCCAGAACCATTCGGTCCCACAACGGCCGTCACTCCACGGTCAAAGACTACCTTAGTCTTATCCGCAAAGGACTTAAAGCCCTGCATTTCAATCGATTTTAGAAACATACCTATCCTCTAGCCTCCACAGCATTTTTTGCGGCGGCTTGTTCAGCTAATTTCTTAGAGCGACCACGACCACGACCAATAACTCGGTGATCCGCAGACACTTCCACTTCAAAGGTCTTATCATGGGCAGGTCCAGACTCGGCTACCACACGATAAGTAATTGCGATTTCACCATTGACCTGCAAAATTTCCTGCAAGGCAGTCTTGTAGTCGGTCACGCGCTCAAAGTTCCCTTTCTCCAAGCGAGGAATCATGACCTTATGGATAAATTCCTCCACGGTCTTTTCCCCCTTGTCCAATAGCAGAGCTCCTAAGAAAGCCTCGAAAGCATCTCCTAAAATGGTATCGCGATTGCGTCCCCCAGACTTCTCTTCCCCTTTACCAAGACGAAGAAATTGATCAAAGCCACAGGCACGTGAAAAACTAGCCAAGGACTCCTCACGAACAAAGGTCGAACGTAACTTGGACATCTCTCCTTCCGGTCTATCAGGATATTTTTTATAAAGGTACTTGGAAATCATCAGTTGGAGAACAGCGTCTCCTAAAAATTCCAAGCGTTCATTATGTGAAATTTTTAGAAGGCGATGCTCATTGGCGTAAGAGGTATGGGTAAAGGCCGTTTCCAACAAATTCAAATCCGAAAAATCAATTCCAAAATCAGCCAAAAGTTTTGCATGTAAAGATTTCATGATCTTACTCCTTTCTAAATAAACGAAACATATAGTTTACATTTACTTTATCCAATAATTATACCACATTTCCCACAGTACTTCTCATGTCAACTCGGCTTTCAACCAAGCTCATAATAAAAACATTTACATATCTACTATTTTTCGATAGAATGGTAAAAAAAGAAGGGAGTTAGCATGCAGACAAATCCAAAACCACTCAACACCTCGCTCCTCTCCCTCCTGCAATTTATAGGAGCTATCCTCGTCATTGCCCTTCACTGCCGCAGGTTATTTGAAGCAGACCAGCTCCACTTCATCCAAAAATCCATCTTTAGTCGCATGGTCGTCCCCTACTTCATGGTCACCGCCAGCTTCTTCCTCCGACGCAACTACCCTAGCCTCTCCAAACAATACCTGATCCGCTACAGCAAGCAGTACCTGAGCTGGTCCGTCCTCTACCTACCCTTCTACCTCTTCTACCTAAACCTCCAAGAAATCCCCCTACTCTACTATCCCCTCGCCCTCCTGGTCGGTCTGACCTACACCGGTACCAGCTACCAACTTTGGTACATGCCCGCCTTCCTGCTAGGTCTTGTCCTCGTCCACTATTCTTTAAGGAAATGTGGCTGGCGCATCACAGTTTGTCTCGCCTGCATTCTCTATCTCCTCGGTTCTATCGAAACCTACTCCTCCTACCTGGCAGAATCGGCTTTACTAACCGCATTTGACAATTACAAAACCTTCTTTTTCACCAGCCGCAACGGCCTCTTCTACGCACCAATTTTTGTCTTAACAGGCACTTACCTAGCCGACAGATATAACCATGCCATTTTCCAACACCGACAAAAAACCAAATTGCTAGTTTCTACAGTCATTTTACTCTGCGAAGCTACAATCATTTACCTCAATCAAGGTTATGATAAAAACTTTATTTTCAGCCTTATTCCATTCACAGCCTTTCTAGTCGCTTGGAGCATGACAACAGACCTCTTTCGCCAGAAAAAACTCCAATTTCTCAAAGAATACGCTAGTTACTATTATTTTATCCATGTTATCCCAGTCGAAGTCAGCTTTTTCTTCCTTGAAACTAGTTCCCTGACCAAAATACAGCAAGGTTGGTTAGTCTTCTTTATAACAATAGCAGTCTGTCAGCTACTCACTGTATTCATCAAGAAAATTGCTATCAGTCATAAACTTCATCAACTTTCTGGACAAAAAAATAAAACCTATGAATAAGGTTTACACTTTATTCATAGGTTTTTAAATTATTTTACAGTGCGAACACGCATTGTGTTTGTTGAACCAGCAACACCTACTGGAACACCCGCAACGATAACGATATCATCGCCAGCTTCAACCAAACCTTGTTCTTTAGCAACGCGCTCAGCCAATTCAAACATATCATCAGTTGATTCAGGTTTTTCAGTCACAACCGGAATCACACCCCAGTTCAACATCAATGATTTTTGAACTTTTTCAGTGAAAGTTACTGCCAAGATGTCTGAATCTGGACGGTATTTAGAAATAGCACGTGCTGAATAACCAGTTTCAGTAACTGTTACAACCAACTTGATATTCATTGAATGGCAAGCATCTTTAACTGCTGATGCAACAACCTCAGTTTTAGATGAACGGTTGAAAGTGTCAGAATTCAAACGACCGTACTCGTTAAGAAGAGTTTGTGCGTTTTTGTTAACAGTTGCCATAGTGCGAACTGATTCAACGGGGTATTTGCCGTTAGCTGACTCACCTGAAAGCATAGTAGCATCTGTGCCGTCGATAACAGCGTTGAAGACGTCAGAGATTTCTGAACGAGTTGCACGTGGCTTGTCAGTCATTGTTTCCAACATGTTTGTAGCTGTGATAACTGCTTTACCAGCTGCATTGACTTTCTTGATGATCATTTTTTGGTAAACTGGAACCATTTCAAATGGTACTTCGATACCCATGTCACCACGCGCAATCATGATACCATCTGAAGCTTCGATGATTTCATCAATATTGTCGATACCTTGTTGGTTTTCGATTTTAGAGAAGAGTTGAACGTGCTCATTACCTGTTTCTTTAAGGATGTTACGAACTTCTTCTACGTCTTTTGCAGAACGAACGAATGAAATAGCGATAAAGTTCAAACCTTGCTCCAAACCGAAGCGAATGTCTGCGTTATCACGATCTGCAAGTGCTGGGAAAGGAATTTTAGTGTTAGGGATGTTTACACCCTTTTGTTTAGCAATAACGCCGTCGTTTTCAACAACTACTACAAATTCACGTTTTTCAGCATCTTTTTCAACAACAGTCAAGCCAAGTTTACCGTCATCAACAAGAACTTGTTTACCAACTTCAACATCATCAAAGACATCCAAGCCACCAGCAACGTTCAAAGCGATTACTTCGCGAGTTGATTTGATACCTTGCTTTGTTGCAACACGGATTTTCTCACCAGTTGTGTAAGCAAACTCTTTAGCTTCACCTTCAAACAATTCTGTACGGATTTCTGGACCTTTTGTATCCAACAGGAAACCAACTTTTTTACCAGCGATTTCTTCTGCACGACGTACAGTCGCCATACGATCACCTTGCTCTTGGTGGTCACCATGTGAGAAGTTGAAACGGAATACGTTAGCACCTTCAGTAATCAATTGGGCAATATTTTTTGCTGAAGCTTCAACATCTAGTTTTTCACCCCAGTAACCATCGTCACCAAATTTTTTACCGCCACGGATTTCTACCGCAGGACCAAGTGTTGCAACGATTTTAACGCGTTTATTCATCTTAACAAAACTCCTTTATTTTTTAATGGTCTTATGACCTATTAACAAAATTATACAAATTGATTTAGAACGAGATTTCTCTGTTCAAAGTAGCGAGACCCAAGTCAGCCTTATGTGGGTTGTTGACAATAATCTTACCATCTTCCGCCAAGCTGAACAATGCGCCTTCTTCTGCAGTCCCAAGGATTGGGTTTTCAACCATTTGCTCATTGCGGATACCAACAGCAAGACCACCACGACCTTCTTTGAGCAACTTAACAGCATGAGCACCCATGCGCGATGCAAGAACACGGTCTCGAGCAGTAGGTGAACCACCACGTTGGATGTGTCCAAGTTCCGTTACACGAAGATCGCTCACATCACCAGCAGCCTTCAATTCTTCAGCGAATTGTGCAGCTGGCATAACACCCTCTGCCAAAACAACGATACTGTGTTTCTTACCAGTTTCATAGCCTTGTTTGATTTTAGCAACAACATCTTTAATGTCAAATTCTTCCTCTGGCACAACAATAACATCTGCACCAGCAGCGATACCTGACCAAAGAGCGATGTCACCTGCATGGCGACCCATTACTTCGATAACGAAAGTACGACGGTGACTAGATGATGTGTCACGAATCTTATCAATGGCATCCATAGCAGTTGTAACAGCAGTATCAAAACCGATAGTGAAATCTGTACCAACGATATCGTTGTCGATCGTACCTGGTACACCTACAGCTGGGAAGCCATGCTCTGTCAAACGCATTGCACCGTGGTAAGAACCATCACCACCGATAACAACAACACCTTCAATACCGTGTTTTTTCAACTGCTCAATCCCTTTAAGTTGGCCTTCCAATTTGGCAAATTCTGGATAACGAGCAGAACCAAGGAAAGTACCACCACGAGAGATGATGTCACCAACTGAACGAATTGTCAATGGGTGAATATCTCCTGCTACCATACCAGCATAGCCTTCGTTGATACCATAAACTTCCATTCCTTCTGAAATTGCTTGGCGAACAACTGCACGGATGGCAGCATTCATACCAGGGGCATCTCCGCCACTGGTCAAAACACCAATACGCTTCATTCCATTTGCTCCTTTAAATTTTCAATTTAACTGCCTTATTATAACACACTTAAAAAGAACTTGCTTGACTTTTTGCTATTTTTTATCGAAAAACCGTTTTCATTGCAAATTCTCTCAACTCTTCCTCTAATTGAGGCGTTTTCATAACCTTATAATGCTCCGCCTGAATAGTCTGATTGGAATCTTGATAATGAAGAATTACCGGAATGCTTCCCTTATATTTTTCCAAAATCCGAGCAACCGCATGGTCATGCTCCTTGTTCTCCAACAAAATCCAAAATTTTTCCAGACTGACCGGCTCCAATTGTTCTAAAACCAGTTGCATTTGTCCATCTCGTTCCTGGACCCTTCCTGTCATGTAGGCAATTGCCCCTTCTCTCAGGTCTTGAGAAAATTGACGATAGCTTTCTGGAAAGAGTGTCACATCTAGCTTTCTCTTGGTATCGGTTACCTGGAGAAAGGCCATCTGTTCACCCGTTTTCTTGGTCCGAATCAAGCGGATGGATTGAATTTGTACCAGGATGGTCACCCGACTAGCTACCACCAAATCAGCTAGGTCTGTAAGAGATCGCTTGGACTCACGGCAGATTTTGACCAGGGGATGTGGACTAATGCCAACTCCAAGTACACTTTGTTCTAATTCAAATTTTTCAGCCTCACTAAAGTCCTCTGCCTCCGTCCAGCTATAATTTTCCTCCGCAAAAAAGGTCCCAAAGGCCTCAGCAAAGACAAAGAGATTGTCTAAGTTTTCAATAATTTTCTTTCTATTGCTTTCAAACTCATCAAACAAACCAATTTGAATAAGAGGGACCAAGAGTTCTTTCTTCTTATAATTGTCAGGAAGCTTCAAGACAAAATCTTCCACGGACTTGTATGGCCGTTGGTCCAGTATCCAGAGGGCAAAATCCTTGGGCAGACCCTTCAAGGTTTTCAAGCCCAGAAAAATCTGGTCCTTGTCAAACTTATCATAGTAGGGTAGGGTATTGATCGATAATTTGGCAACTTTAAAGTCAAATTGCAAGGCATCCTCGATGTAAGCACTGCTTGAATGATTGAGCATGACGTCAAAAAAGACATCTGGATAATGGCTCTTAAAGTAGGCCATCTGAAAGGCTAGGGCCGAATAGGCATAGGCATGACTGCGGTTGAAACCGTAACCTGCAAACTTGGCCATCATGGCAAAAATTTCTCTGGCTTTTCCATCCTCATGCCCCCGCTCACGCGCACCTGCCAGAAACTCATTTTCCATAGCCTGCATTTCTTGTGCATTTTTCTTAGACATGGCCCTACGAAGCAAGTCAGCTTTCCCTAAAGTAAAACCTGCATAGACCTGGGCAATCTGCATAACCTGCTCCTGATAGAGCATGATGCCGTAGGTCCCTTCCAAAATCGGTGCAATGGATGGATCCAGCAGGTCAATTCTTTCCTGACCATGTTTTCGTTTGACAAAATTATCCGAATAATCGCTTGCACCTGGACGGTTCAAACTGGTGGTGGCTACCACATCTTCAAAATGCTCTGGGCGAACCCGTTGTAAAAGGCTAATGGCACCCGGTTGTTCAAACTGGAAAATCCCCTTGGTCTTGCCCGCTGCAAAGAGTTCCAAGGTTTTTCTATCTTCTAAGTCGATTTGAGAAATGTCGATTTCTTTCTGGTAGCGTTCTCGAACCCCTTCTGCCATTTTTTGCACAAAGGTCAGATTTCGCAAGCCAAGAAAATCCATTTTGAGCAAGCCATTGGCCTCTACTGCATGGGCGTCATACTGGGTCACCAGCATATCATCACCCATTTTCAGAGGAATGGTATCTGTCAATTCCTCGTCACTCATGACCACACCGGCTGCATGAATGGAAGTCTGACGTGGTTGCCCCTCTATTTGCTGGGCAATGGCAAAGGCTTTTTGGTACTCGATTTTACTATTGATAATCTGTCGGAAGGCTGCATTACGCTGATAGGCAGAAGCTAAATTATCTTTAAAAGAGATCTTCTTAGTAATATTGGTCAACTCATATTCAGGCGTTCCAAAGCGTTTGAAAACATCACGAATGGCCTGCTTGGCTCCAAAGGTCGAATAGGTCACGATCTGGGCAGCGTGAGTCGTACCATAGCGGTCCCGCACATAACGAATAAAGTCAGGGCGATGAATATCAGGAATATCGATATCAATATCCGGCATGCTATAGCGTTCATTATTTAAAAATCGTTCAAAGAGCAGCTGATGTTTAACGGGGTCAATGCCCGTAATATTCAAGGCATAGGCAACCAAACTCCCTACTGCAGAACCACGTCCCATCCCCATATAATAGCCTTGACTGCGTCCAAATCGGAGCAGGTCCCAGACAATCAAAAAATAATCATCAAAGCCCATCTCATGAATAATGGACAATTCTGTTTTCAAGCGTACTTGGTAGACAACAGCCGTCAACCCCTTCTCTTCCAATCCCTGATAGGCTTTCTCCTGCAATTCTTCCACCGCAGGACGTTCACGGTTGAAACGAGGCAACTTCAAGTCTATATTTAATTGGTAAGAAATACCTGCTACCAAGTCACGCAGATTGTCTACTGCCTGGGGAAAGCGACTGGAAAATAGACTGGTCAAGCTATCCGCTGATAAGAGGATTTGCCGCTTGTCCATATCCGCCACTTGATTGAGGGGCACATTGTCCCGAATGGCATGAAGAACCTGCAAGCTCTCCAACTGTTGTTCCTCGAAAAAACGAACCGTATGGATGGGCAGAATAGGGCCATGAAAATCTTGAACAGGTGTATCCCTAGTCACTCCAACATAATAATCTAGCCCAATATCCAGCTCTTCAATCCCTGAAAAGTAGGGAATGATGATAGCGATATCCACTAAATACTGGCGAACAACTTCAAAGTTAGCCTGTCCAGTCATTTTTGCAGTCGATATTTTCAAGAGATTTCGATAGCCCTTGGTGGTCAAGGCAATCAACTGAGTTGTCAATTCTCGCTCCCGCCCCTCCAACTGCCAGTCCAATTCACAGCCGATGATTGGCTGTATTCCTGCCTTCTGACAAGTTTCCATAAAACTGTAAGCCGCATATAGACTATTCTTATCCATCATCCCCAAGGCTTGGTAGCCCAGCGACTTGGCTCTCTTTACATATTCTTCGATCGTCACCATGCTATCCATAAAGGTATAGACGGTTTTTGTATCTAGTTGTGCCAGCATGGTCTTCTCCTTTTTATTTCTTCTATTATACCAAATAATCTAGGAAAATATTTTCAAGAAATGCAATCAAAAGACTTGCAATTTATCATGTTTTATTGTATTATTTAGTTAGAACATAGGTATTGGCAAAAAAATGCCTAGAAAGGAAAGAATAATGGCTTGGAAATTTGACAACAATATGCCCATATATATTCAAATCAGTAATACTATAAAATTACAGATTGTGACCAATCAATTGAAATCGGGAGATAAATTGCCAACCGTGCGTGACTTGGCTGAAACAGCTGGTGTCAATCCAAACACGGTGCAACGGGCCCTGTCTGATTTGGAAACAGAAGGATTTGTTTACTCGGTCCGCACAACAGGACGTTTCGTCACAGACAATCAAGAATTGATTTCACAGACCCGTCTGCATTTGGCACAGAAAGAATTAGAAAACTTTGTGACAAACATGTTAGATCTAGGTTTCAACCAAGATGAATTAACCCACCAGTTAGATGATTATTTGAAAGGAGTGTCTTATGAATAACGCATATACCCTGGTCGAATTACAACAGGTTTCAAAATCCTATGGCGGAGCTGTGGCTCTCAACAATGTTAACTTGAAATTGACTGCTGGTAAGATTATTGGACTTTTGGGACCAAATGGTTCTGGTAAGACGACGTTAGTCAAACTCATCAATGGACTATTGCAACCTGAGTATGGTCAAGTCCTTATCAACGGTCGCACTCCTTCACCTGAAACCAAGGCAATCGTATCCTATTTGCCAGATACGACCTATCTTGATGAAAGCATGAAGGTTTCTGATGCTATCACCTTCTTTACAGATTTCTATGCGGACTTCGATAAAGAACGAGCTCTTCATCTCTTACAAGATTTGGGAATTGATTTGAACAGCCGCATGAAACACCTGTCAAAAGGGAACAAGGAAAAGGTTCAGCTGATCTTGGTAATGAGCCGTCAGGCACAACTCTATGTCTTGGATGAGCCAATTGGTGGTGTTGACCCTGCTGCTCGTGATTATATTTTAAAAACCATCGTCAACAACTATTCGCCTACTGCTTCTGTTATTATTTCCACTCATTTGATTTCAGATGTTGAACAGATTTTGGACGAAGTAATTTTCCTTCAATATGGTAGCGTTATTCGCCATGAAAATGTGGATGACCTTCGTATTGAAAGTGGCGAGTCTATTGACGAACTCTTCCGCCAAGACTTTAAGGCTTAGTTAGAAGGAGATTGCTATGTTTAAGAAATTACTCAAATATGAATTTCAATCTGTTGGGAAATGGTATTTAGGAATTTATGCCGGGGCATTGGTCCTGTCTGCAATACTTGGATTCTGGTTACAAGCTTTGACCTTACGGGCACAAGCTGGAACCACAGAACCTGGCGGTGCTGAAATGGTCCTTTTCGGTACATTCTCAATGACCTTCGGTATCTTAATTGCAGCACTTGGGCTATCTACCTTTTTCATGGTTATTAACCGATTTAGAAAAAATGTCTATGGTCGTCAGGGCTATTTGACCATGACCTTACCTGTCTCCAGCCACCATATTATTTTAAGTAAACTCTTGGCATCTTTAGTTTGGTACTTTTTAGCAGGAGTTACCATTATTCTTTCTATCGGGATTGTTTTAGCGGTGCTCATGCTCGGAACTGAGGAAATCATGATTCCTGAATTGCATACTGTTGTACAAGCATTAGACTGGTCTGTGATTTTTGCTCATTTATTTTATTCACTTATCGAGTCAACAATGGGAATCTTGCTGATCTACTTCTCCATCTCTGTTGGTCAACTGTTTAAAGACCACCGTCTACTGTTTGCCATTTTAACCTATATCGGCATTTCAATTGTTCTCGGTGTGTTTGGAACTCTTGTTTTTACCAACAACCTTGAGAACCTTTATAATGCAGCACAACCATTATACCCAAGTCCTATCTTGGCCTTGATCAATATCATTCTGGCCTTTGCCTACTATTTTGGTACACACTTTATCATGACCAAGAAATTAAATTTGCAATAAGAAAAAGCTCTTTGCCTGTCCTTATGACATGGCCTAGAGCTTTCTTTTTACAAATTATACTTTTGAGCTAGGACATCAAGTAAGTTCGCCTTTTCTTCTTCACTGGCAAAGCTTGCTTGAATAGCATTTCTGTTGAATTGATAAAATTCTTCCTTGGTCGTTCCAAAATACTCTACAAATAGCTGATATTCTTTATTTAGGTTTGTATTAGAAACCGTTCGATTATCAGTATTGATGGTAATCTTTGCTCCTGCTTGAACCAGCTGTTCATAAGGGAAGTCTGCTAGAGTTTGAGCAGCTCCGGTCTGGAGATTTGAAGTCAGACACATCTCAAGCGTTGCTCCGCTATTGACAAAAGCCTGAATAGCCTCAGTTTGACCACTAAGAGCCGTTCCGTGGCCAATCCGCTTGATACCCAAAGCCAGAGCTTGGGCTACATTGGTCACGCAACCACACTCACCAGCATGGAATGTCATGGGATAGCCTAGAGATTGTGTGTAGTCAATCAACTCTGCCAGCTCATGAGTTGGGTAGTCTGCCTCGTTTCCAGCAAAATCAAAGCCAACCAATCCTTTCAGTGCCAGATCGGCAATAGCAGAAAAGATTTCTCTGGTCTGACTTGGATCAGTTTGTTTCAAGCCACAGACCAAGAGCTTGGCAACTATACCAAATTCCTTCTGAGCCTTTTCCATCCCACTCAAGACTGCATTCACAGCTTCCAGGATAGTCAAACCCTTGTCAGTTGATAATTCTGGTGCAAAACGAAGTTCAATATAGAGGACTCCATCCTCTGATGCTTGACCTAGAACATCGGAGGTTGCTAATTCCAATGCTTCTGGGGTTTGTAAGAGTGGACGGATAAAGTCAAAAGTTTTCAAGTATGTCATCAGGCTATCAACCTTGCCTTCGATACTGACCAATTTTCTGAGTTCCTCATCCTTGTCTGGAATGGAAATTTCTGCCAGTTGGGCAAGTTGTCGAATTACCGATAAAGATAGGGAACCATCCAAATGGCAATGCAATTCTGTCTTGGCTAATTCTTGTACATTCAACATTAACAATCCCTCTTTCGTAAGTATATTGTTAACTATCATACCACATTTTAGACAAAACACAAGATATTTTTGACAGAAAATGAACTTTATCAACTATCCATTATTCTTTTACGCAAGAAAAAAAGAACGATTTTCATCGTTCTTGCAATACGGAAGACATGGGATTCGAACCCACGCACGCTGTTACACGCCTACCGCGTTTCCAACACGGCCTCTTGAGCCTCTTGAGTAATCTTCCATATATGGAGCTGGTGGGAGTCGAACCCACGTCCAAACACCTGCTAACTTATTCGTCTACAACCATAGGTTATGTCTTGCTTTAACTTGAAATCGATACATAACTCAAACCTAGACCAAGCGAGTCAGTAAATCTCTTTTGGAACTGCCTGACTCAATCCCAACGTAGCTTGCTATTTTAAGACCAATCAGCAAACACAAGCAATTCGCGAATGGTCACGCAGGCAGGTTATTAAGCTGCTAATGCGTAAGTGTTTGTATTTTTTGCAGTTATATTTAACTGGCATTTTTACATCTGCCGATGAGTTGCAGAACAAGCCTCATAATGCCTGTCGAATCCGTAACAACCCCTTAGGTTTGATACGAAAATTATTATAGCAGATTTTTTCACAAAAAGCAAAACTATTTTTTACAATTTCCTTACAATTTTAAAATTTTTTGAAATATGGTACAATATAATTATGTATAAATTCTGGCAAAAAGCAATTCAAGTATTGAGTATTATTACACTGATAGGGACATTTATTTTTCTATTTTGGTTATATAAGATTGGCATTTTAAACGATCAGAATGTCTTGTCCGATTGGATTAAACATCAAGGTGCCTTTGGTAGCTTGTTTTTCCTAATCCTACAAATTATTCAAGTTATTTTCCCAATCATACCAGGCGGGGTCACTACCGTCGTTGGATTTCTTGTTTTCAATTTCTGGTGGGGATTTTTCTTGAATTATGTTGGCATATCCGTCGGTAGTATTATTCTCTTCTGGTTGGCTCGTCGTTATGGAAAAAAATTCTGTTTACTGTTTATGAGTGAAGAAACTTTTTTCAAATATGAGAGTAAAATAGATAATAAACGTGGTTATGAAATTTTCTTCATACTTTGCATGCTCTCACCTATATCTCCTGCTGATATTGTTGTCATGATTACAGGATTAACTAGCATGAGTTATCGAAAATTTATCACCATTACACTTCTCTGTCGTCCATTTTCCATCGTTGCCTATAGTTTCTTTTGGATCTATGGAAGTCAATTTTTACAACAATTCCTCAAATAATAGTACAAACAACCTTATCTTCTGACAAGGTTGTTTTGTTTATTCCGAAATTTTCTGATACATATACGGTCGACGATCCCTAAAGAGTCCCCAGTTTAGGCGTTCACGTGCACCCTTATCCAAGTCATAAGTAGCTAGCAAGACTGCTTCATCTTCGCGTCCCGCTTTTTCAATCACTTCACCTGTTTCATCTGTCATAAAGGATGAACCATAAAAACGCAGACTAGAAGACTGTCCTCCATTTTCAACGGAAGGTTGTACTTCTTCCAAGCCAATCCGATTGGCTGCAATGACCGGGGTAATATTGGCTGCCGCATGGCCCTGCATAGTTCGTTGCCAATGTCCTTGGCTATCTGTATCCAAAATCGGTTCTGAACCAATGGCGGTTGGATAAAAGAGCAATTCTGCCCCATTCAGAGCTAGACAACGAGCAGTTTCTGGGAACCATTGGTCCCAACAGATGCCAATCCCAATCTTGGCATAACGAGTCTCCCAAACCTTGAAACCAGTGTTGCCAGGTGTGAAGTAAAACTTCTCCTGATAATAATGGTCGTCAGGAATATGGGTCTTGCGGTAAACTCCCAAAACTGTCCCATCCGCATCAATAACTGCAATCGAGTTATACAGGCTATTTCCATCTTTTTCATAGAAGGAAATAGGCAAGACCACCTGCAACTCTTTGGCTATAGGAATAAAGTGCTGAATAGCATCATTCTCTTCTACTGATTTGGCATAGTTATAGTAATCATATTGGCGTTCCTGACAAAAATAAGGACGCTCAAAGAGTTCAGGCAGGAGAATAATCTGCGCTCCCTGACCAGCAGCCTGTCTGACCAAATGCTCTGCAGTTGCCAGATTTTCAGCTAAAACATGACTGCATTGCATCTGGACAGCTGCTACAGTAACATTTCTCATTTGTTTTCCTTTCTAAATCGGGGAATCTGCTGGGTGATACAGTGAATATTCCCACCCCCAAGCAGGATGTCACGGGCTGGTATGCCGACGACTTTTCTAGTAGGAAAAAGCTGCGCTAGAAGATTAAGTGCCTGCGCATCATGCTCGTCATCAAACTGAGGTACCAGAACCGCGCCGTTGCTGACGTAAAAATTCACATAGGAAGCCGCCAAGCGTTCGCCTGCTGTTCGTTCTTCTTCCCCCGCTTCATAAACATAGCCTGGCAAATCCTCTTCTGTCACCAAAATAGGATGTTTGGGAATAGGCAGTTTGTGGACGGTCAACTTTCTACCCTTTGCATCCACTTGCTTTTCCAAGTAGTCCAAATCAGCCTTGGACATGGCATATTGGGGATCTGACTCATCATCTGTCCAGGCTAAAACTATCTCAGCTGGGCCAACAAAGGCCGCAACATTGTCTACGTGTTCATTGGTTTCATCATTGAAGATACCATAAGGCAACCAGAGGACCTTTTCAGCTCCGAGAGTATCTAGAAGCACTTGCTCAATCTGGTCCTTGGTCAAATGGGGATTGCGGCCTGGACTGAGCAGGCAAGATTCAGTCACCAAGATGGTTCCTTCACCGTCGCTATGAATAGCCCCTCCTTCTAGAACAAAGGGATGGGCATCATGGACTGGTAGACCGATGACCTGACTAAAGCGACTAGCCACCTGATCATCTGCCTCATAGTCCTGATAAAGACCATCATAGCTTCCGCCCCAAGCGTTAAAGGCCCAATCAACAGACAAAGCTCTGCCATTTTCATGGACCAAAACCGTCGGACCTGTATCACGCGCCCAAGCGTCGTTGGTGGGGATGTCCAGATAGGTAACACCATCACCCAGCATGGATTGGGCCTCCTCACGATGTGCCTCGTCCACCAAAAGATAGACCTGCTCACTTTCAGCGATAGTTTTGATGACCTGGCTGAAGGCTTTTTTTGCCCCCTGACCATCAAAGGGCCAGGACCCTGGACGAGTCGGCCACACCATGAGCGTGCCATGATGGGGCTCATACTCAGCAGGCATACTATAACCCAATTTCTTTGGTAAAGTCAGTCGTAAACATTCCTCTTCTGTGATTTCTTCATAATCCATAAAATCACTAAAAAATATTCTATGATACCATGGTTCTTGTTCAAACCATCCTTCATTCTCAGTAAATTGCTCTGTCAATCCATTTACATAACGCACTAATTTCAATGGAGTCTCACTAATTTTGAAGTAACGTTTCATGATAACCTCTCTTTGAAATCTTCATAGCCAAATTCCTTTATAATACGGCAGTCACCAGTCTGATCCATCAAGACCAGACTTGGCAGACCGATGCCGTTGAAGGTATTATTTTTAACAAAAGAATAGATGGCCATGTCCTCAAAATAGAGTTTGTCACCAATCTCCACAGGCTTTTCAAAGGCATAGTCGCCGATGATGTCGCCCGTCAGACAGGTATTGGAAGACAGTCGGTAAGTATAGGCCTTTTCACCAGCCTCAAAGCCATGGCGAAGCGGTGGACGATAAGGCATTTCCAAAACGTCTGGCATGTGACAGGTCGCAGAGGCATCCAAGACCAAGGTTTCAATACCATTTTCCACAATATCCAGCACTTCAGTAACCAGATAACCTGCGTTGAGAGCAATAGCCTCACCTGGCTCGATATAAACTTCCAGACCGTAGGTGGTTTGGATGTGCTGGATACAATCAATCAAGATTTCCAACTGGTAGCCCTCACGGGTCACATGATGGCCACCACCCATATTGAGCCATTTAAGCTTGTGAAGATAGGGACCGAATTTCTCCTCGACTGCTGCCAAAGTTATTTTCAAATCATCCGCATCCTGCTCGCAAAGGGTATGAAAATGCAGACCGTCCACCATGTCAATCAAATCTGGGCTGAATTTGTCAATGGTCACTCCAAAACGAGAACCTGGGGCACAGGGGTCGTAAAGAGCATGCTCGTCTTGTGTGGAACACTCTGGATTAATCCGCAAACCAATACTAACTCCTGCTACTCTACATTTGTCCGCATGCTTGCGGAGTTGGCGTTCTGAATTGAAGACAATGTGGTCAGCAATTTCCAAGATTTCATCCAAATCTGCATCCTTAAAGGCGGGGGCAAAGACATGGACTTCACCACCAAATTCCTCACGACCGAGTCTAGCTTCATAAAGTCCAGATGCGGTGGTTCCAGCCAAATATTGGCTAATTAGTGGATAGGTGGCATACATGGAAAAGGCTTTTTGGGCCAAAAGTACCTTACAGCCTGTGCGCTCTTGGACCGACTTGAGAATTTCTAAATTGTTGACCAGCTTGGCTTCGTCAATGACATAGGCTGGTGTTGGGACTTCTTCTATTCTCATCTAGTCCACCAAAACAGGATTTTCTACTACCTGCCAAGGCAATCCGTATTGATTGAGTAAGTCCATGAATGGATCTGGATCCAATTCTTCCAAGTTGTAGACGCCTGGTTTCTTCCAAGTTCCATCCATGACAAGCTTGGTTCCAATCATAGCAGGAACACCAGTTGTGTAAGAAATAGCCTGTGAACCCACTTCCTTGTAACATTCCTGGTGGTCACATACATTGTAGATGTATATGGTCTTCTCCACACCGTCTTTGACACCTGTGAAAATACAACCAATATTGGTTTTCCCGACGGTACGTGGACCAAGGCTGGCTGGATCAGGCAAGAGGGCTTTGAGGAATTGGATAGGCACTACTTCTTGTCCATTAAAGTTGATTGGGTCAGTCCGCAAGAGACCAACATTTTCCAAGCACTTCATGTGGGTCAAGTAAGACTGGCCGAAGGTCATGAAGAAACGAATGCGTTTGACACCTGGAATGTTTTTAGCCAGCGATTCGATTTCTTCGTGGTGGAGGAGGTACATATCCTTATGCCCCACTTCTGGGAAGTCATATTCTCGCTTGATAGACATGGCTTCAACTTCTACCCATTTGCCATTTTCCCAGTAGGAACCTGGGGCAGAAACTTCACGCAAGTTGATTTCAGGGTTAAAGTTGGTCGCAAATGGATAGCCGTGGTCTCCACCGTTACAATCTAGGATGTCGATGTAATGAATTTCATCGAAATAATGTTTCAATGCGTAGGCTGAAAATACGCTGGTCACCCCTGGATCAAATCCGGATCCCAAAAGTGCTGTCAGCCCTGCTTTTTCAAAACGCTCCTTGTAAGCCCACTGCCATGAGTAGTCAAAGTAAGCCGTAAATCCTTCTTCTGCACAGCGTTTTTCGTAAATAGCCCTCCATTCTGGATCCTCGGTGTCCTCGCACTCGTAGTTTGCTGTGTCGATGTAGTCCACACCTGTCGCCAAGCAGGCATCCATGATGGTCAAGTCTTGGTAAGGCAGGGCAACGTTCAAGACAACTTTTGGCTGGTAGCTTTCAATCAAGGCAATCACTTCTTCTACCTTGTCCGCATCCACTTGGGCAGTTTCTATTTTTACAGACGTTTTGCCTTCCAAAACAGCTTTCAAGTCATCACATTTGGACTTGGTACGGCTGGCAATCATGACTTCCTTGAAGGTATCTTCCGCCTGACAAATCTTGCTGATGGCAACTTGGGCAACTCCGCCACAACCAATAACTAACAAACGACTCATTATTTTTTCTCCTCTTCTTCTAAAATATCTTCGACATAACGGGGCAAGAGAAATGCTCCGATGTGGAGGTTAGCGGTATAGTATTCTGTGAAAAGCTGGCGCGCTTTCCATTTTTCCTTGTCAAAATCTTCTATAGGATGGTATTTTTTAGAGGCAAAGCCAAATAACCAATAGCCCGCCGCAGATGTCGGAATATGGGCCTGATAAACACGGCTGATAGGGAAGGATTGGGTCGCCTTCCGATGCATGGAACGAAAGGCAGACTCATCTTCGTCATAAAATGGCGAACCATGTTGGTAAACCATAATCCCATCTTCCTTCAAAGCCCGGTATGCATTACCGTAAAACTCCTTAGTAAAGAGCCCTTCTGTATGTCCAAATGGATCTGTCGCATCATTGATGATGATGTCATACTCATTTTCACAGTTGCGCAAGAAACGCAGGCCATCCTGCAAATATACCTCGACCCGCTCATCTTCTAAGCCAGTTGCATAGTCTGGGAAATACTGACGACAAACTTCCACAAGGAGTTCATCTGGCTCTACAACGTCAATACGTTCGATTTCAGGATACATGCTAAGAACCTGGGCAACCCCGCCATCTCCGCCACCCAAAATCAAGATTTTCTTGGGATTTGGATGGACCGCCATTGGCACATGGACGGCCATTTCGTTGTAAACAAAGTCGTCCGCATCTGAAAAGAGAACCCGACCGTTAAGGGTCAAAATCTTACCAAAGGCTGGCGAGTCCAACACAGCAATGTCCTGAAATTCACTCTTGCCAGCATAGAGTTGCTGGCTGGTCCGAATGGATAACTTGACATCTGGCGTTTGAACTTCTGAAAACCACATTTCCATCTTTAGCCCTCCTTTATAACGTTGATGTAGTTGACATCTGGATCTTCCGTACCTTGGACGGAGCAACCGCGCTCCTTGGCAAAGAGGATGTAGTCAACAATTTCTTGGGTCACTCGTTCTCCAGGGGCCAAAAGAGGAATACCTGGCGGATAGCACATGACAAATTCTCCGCAGACCTGACCAACTGCTTCTTGCAGGGAACGACTTTCCCGCTCTGCAAAAAAGGCTTCCTGCGGTGACAAAACCAGCTGCGGCTGGATGTATTCTCCCGAAATCAAATCCGAACCATCTCGTGAGTAAAGACGCTTGATATCAGCCAGTGCCCCCACCAGCCGCTCAATGTCCTGCAAGCGGTCACCGATTGAAATATAGGCCAAGATATTGCCAATGTCGCCAAATTCAATCTGGATGTCGTACTCATCCCGCAGCAAATCATAGACCTCAATCCCTGTCAGACCAATGCCCTGTGTATAGATTGAGAGCTTAGTTACATCAAAATCATGCACCTTTTTACCGTCGATCAATTCTTTTGAATAGGCATAGTAGCCACCGATAGCGTTGATTTCACGACGAGCATATTCCGACATTTCAATAACCTTTTCAAAAGACTCTTTCCCACGAAGGGCCAGATTTCTACGTGAAATATCCAGACTAGCCAGCAAGAGATAGGAAGCGGATGTAGACTGGGTCAGATTGATAATCTGGCGGACATATTCCACATTCATATCTGGACCGACCAATAGGAGCGAACTCTGGGTCAGACTACCACCTGACTTATGCATGGAAACAGCTGCCATATCAGCCCCCACATCCATAGCCGCCTCTGGCAATTTTTCCGAAAAATGCAAATGAGCTCCATGAGCCTCGTCAACTAAAACTTTCATGCCCGCTGCGTGAGCTTTCTCAGTCAAGGTACGCAGGTCCGAGCAAATGCCATAATAGGTCGGATTGTTAATCAAGACAGCAACCGCATCTGGATGCTCTGTAATAGCTCGTTCAAAAGCTTCGTTTTCCAAAGCCAATGCAATACCAATCCGTGGCTCAACACTCATATCCACATAAACAGGGATGGCACCACAGAGAACAAGGGCATTGAGGGCTGACTTGTGGACATTTCGAGGGAGGATGATTTTATCGCCCGCCTTACAGGTCGCCAGAATCATGGTCTGGACGGAAGAGGTTGTCCCTCCAACCATGAGAAAGGCATGGCTGGCGCCAAAGGCCTCTGCCGCCAACTCCTCCGCCTCTCGGATAATGGAGACGGGATGCCCTAGATTATCCAAAGGCTTCATGGAATTAACATCAATGCCCACGCATTTTTCGCCAAGTAGTTCTACTAATTCGGGATTTCCCCGACCCCGTTTGTGTCCTGGGACATCAAAGGGAACAATCCGTTTCCGGCGTAACTGTACCAATCCCTGATAAATAGGGGCTTGGTGTTGATTTTTCATATTGAAAAACTCCTTTGCTTGATGGACTCCTACCCTTTTTTAAAAAAGCAAAAAGAGCAGGGTTCATCCTGCTCTACAATCCAAATTGACGTTTTTTATTCTTCTCTTGAGTTTATGTGCCTACCGTTTCCTACTCTCCAGTGCAAATATATACGTACTTTATTGACCGTTTCACAAGATGACGTGTGCTTTCACCACACTGACAAAATTAGAAATTAGGAAAAACTTCCCAACATCAACTTATAAAATGTAGGCTTTTAACCCTATCAATAATGTGGCTTACGCCACGCTTCGGCATTCGACCCGCCTGTCCGTAGGCTTTGGTTATGATCAATAGCAGAGCTACTCATCCCATATAGGTCTGATATTTGCTAGAATAGGTATAATAACTTTTCCTAGGCACGTTTATTTTAACACGGAAATTTGTCTTTGACAAGTATAATTTTTAATATTTTTTACAAAAATCCAAACATTAATAAAAAAATGGCTTCAAACGTTCGAAACCATTTTGTTTTTTTATTTAATTCCTAATGCAATTCGAGCATAACGACTCATTTTTTGAACGGTCCAAGCTGGTGACCAAACCAGTCTCACATCTACTTCTGTTACTTCTGGAACATCCTTCAGTACATCATGAATTTGATCGGTAATTAAATCAGCTAATGGACAGCCCATGGTCGTCAAGGTCATATCAATTTCAGCCTTGCCCTCAATAAATCGGATTTCATAAATTAGCCCTAAATTGATAATATCAATACCTAGCTCAGGGTCAATCACATCTTCTAGTGCATGAAAAATACGCTCTTGAATTTCTTTTACCTGTTCTTCTATATACGCCATTTTTCTCTCTTTCTTTTTCACAAGTTCAATGCTAAAAATAACCGCAGTTCTAGCGACCTTCAATAGTCCAAGAGACTGTTAGAAATGGAGTGGAAGCTGAGACTGCGGTCAAGCTCCTTATAGCCCTACCTTCCTATTTCTAGGCAGGCTTCAACAGTCTGGTGGACTGTTGGAGGTTGGAGATGAAACAAGCGAAGTTTCTGTCAAAACCTCCCCCAAACCCTCGATTGTTTCAAATTTTTAGTAAGCGACCCGATAAGTGCCACCGAACTTTGTCCGCTTTCGGATTTCTAGGGGGACGGTGAGAAAGCCTATCCGTAGGCTTATGCCTCACTTTCCTATTTCTAGGCTAGGGTTAAAACACCACTAGGTTAGCATACTTTCATATTTTTGGGCAGGCTTCAACAATCTAGGAGACTGTTGAAGGTGGGAAATAGAACTGTTAGAAGTCAGGATCCTTGTAGTCCCCCGAACTCTCGCTTGTTTCAAATTTTTTGCAAGCGACCTGATAAGTGCCACCGGACTTTGTACGCTTTCGGATTTCTAGGCGGACGTTGAGAAAGCCTATCCGTAGGCTTATGCCTCGTTTTCCTATTTCTAGGCTCGGGTTAAAACACTACTGGGTTAGCATGCATTCTCAATTCTTAGCAGGTATTAAGTACGCTCGTTTCTTATTTTCAGCGAGCGGTTAAAAATCTCCCCCGGAGATTTTTAATCCTCTATAAAATCTCTGAGTGGTTTGCTACGGGATGGGTGGCGGAGTTTGCGAAGGGCTTTGGCTTCGATCTGGCGGATACGTTCGCGGGTTACGTTGAAGACTTTACCTACATCTTCTAGGGTACGCATTTTTCCATCGTCCAAACCAAAGCGGAGGCGGAGAACATTTTCTTCACGGTCTGTCAATGTATCCAAAACTTCATCCAATTGCTCACGAAGGACAACACGGGTGGTATAGTCAACTGGGTTCTCAATTACTTCATCTTCAATGAAATCTCCCAAATGGCTATCATCTTCTTCACCGATTGGAGTTTCCAAAGACACTGGCTCTTGTGCAATCTTGAGGATTTCACGAACTTTCTCAGGCGTCATATCCATACGCTCAGCGATTTGCTCAGGAGTTGGATCTTGGCCCAATTCCTGCAAGAGATTGCGTTGTTCACGGACCAATTTGTTAATGGTTTCTACCATGTGAACTGGGATACGAATCGTACGAGCCTGATCAGCAATAGCACGTGTAATAGCCTGACGAATCCACCAAGTCGCGTATGTCGAAAATTTGAAACCTTTTGAGTAGTCAAACTTGTCAACGGCCTTCATCAAGCCCATGTTTCCTTCTTGGATAAGATCAAGGAACTGCATACCACGCCCCACATAACGTTTGGCAATGGAAACAACCAAACGCAAATTGGCTTCAGCCAAACGTTGTTTGGCTTCTGGGTCACCTGCTTCAACCGCCAATGCCAATTCTTGCTCTTCTTCGTTGGTCAAAAGAGGCACAACCCCAATTTCTTTCAAGTACATACGGACAGGGTCATTAACCTTTGCAGATGTGCTACCGAGTAACTCTTCGTCAGATAATTCTGGTTCTTCTTCAACTTGCAACGCACGCGCAGAAGGATTACCATCCTTATCAACAATCGAAATCCCTGCATCCTGAATACGTTGGAGCAAATCATCGATCCCATCAGCATCAAGTGTAAACGGAATAACCAGTTGATTATTGATTTCATCATCGGTCGCTGAACCTTGTTTTTTATGGTTACGAATAAATTCGGCAACTTGTACATCAAATGTTGTTACTTCTGTCTTTTTGTCTTTTTTACTTGTCATATTTACTCCATCTGTTTTCTTCTCTCAAGGAGTTGAGTCAACTCATCAAGGGCAATATCTGCATTTCCAACATGGGAATGTTCACGGATTTTCCGCGTTAGGTGGTGATTTTCTTTACGCAACAATTCCTTATCACGGCGAAATTCTAAATCTTCAATCTCATTTTGAGCAACTTCGCTTGGCAAACGTTCTTCTAAAACTCGATACCAAGCTTGTTGGACACTGTCTTCTAATTGGGAGAGTTCAAAGCTACTAATCTCACCGTGTACTTTTAACAAATCATAGAGAACTTGTAATTCAGGTGTTGCAAAGTAAAACTCTTCTCGCAAACGAAATTCATTCAATATATAAGGGTGTTCAACCATACGGTATAACAAATGATTCTCCGTTCGAATCAAACTAGTAAGTCTAGTAATAGGCTGAACGGATGGCAATTGAATCTGCTCAACGTGTTGCGAAGTCATCTGCTGACTTCTTTGTTGTCGTTGATTTAATCGAACTGCATTGACAGCCTGCTCCACTTGACCATAGTCAAAATCGGATAGGAAATCTGCTACTTTAAAAATATAAGTGTTTTGTGCAGTAATCGACGAAACCCTTGCAATAATAGGAGCAATCTTCTCCACAAATTCAATCTGCATCTGCAAATTATCAGGATTTTCTGGCTTTAGATAGTCAATCAAAAATTCTACATCGCTAATCCGTGACTTAGTAAGGACTTGGCGTAAGGCCTCTTCTGAATTTTTTTGTAGAAATTCATCAGGGTCCATATTGTCAGGCAGGCTAACAATCTCAACCTGAAAATCTCGCAATTCATCCAAAGCCTTCATAGTAGCAGTTTGACCAGCTTTGTCTCCATCGTAGGTCAGAATGACTTTCTTACAAAACTTGGCCAAATGACCAACATGCTCGCGAGTCAGAGCCGTCCCCATAGAAGCTACCGCATTGTCAATACCAGCCCGATGAGCCGCAATAACATCTAGAAATCCCTCCATCAGGTAAACTTCCCGCTGCTTTTTGATTACCGCCTTGGCCTTATCCAAATGATATAATTCGTAACTTTTATTAAAAATAGCTGTGCCACGAGAATTTTTATACTTGGCTAACTGCTTATTCTGTAAGTCTTTTTCTGTCCAAATTCGACCCGAAAAGGCAATCACTCGACCATATTCATCCGTTAGCGGAAACATAATCCGCCCTTGAAAAGCATCAAAAATCATATTCTGCTCACTGGGATTGAAAAGACCCGAATTAAGCAGACTTTCTTCATCGTAGTTCTGGGAAAGTTTCTGATAAAGAATATTTTGCCCATCAGGTGCCAGCCCTAGCTGAAAATTCTTAATAACCTCATCCGTCAAACCACGCTGATGAAGGTATTTTCTAGCTTCTTCCCCCATTTTTGTCGTCATCAACAAGGCATGGTAAAACTTGGTTGCATCTAGATGGATATCATAAAGAGCTTGATGGGGATTCTCCCTTTTGGGCTGAAAATGATTTGCCGATTGAGGTTGAACCTGAAATCCAGCTTTTTCTGCTAAAACAGCGACAGCTTCTGCAAAAGGAATTCCACGCGTTTCCTCTACAAACTTAAATACATCTCCAGACTTCCCACATCCAAAACAATGATAGAATTGCTTGTCCTCGACAACGTTAAAAGAAGGTGTCTTTTCGCCATGAAAAGGACAAAGGCCGATATAGTTTCGTCCAGCTTTTGTCAGTTCAATAGTTTCACCAATTACATCCACAATATTGAGGGCTTGTTTGATTTCTGTTATTTTATCTTTTGACAGCATACTCCCTCCTTATCGTTTCAGAAAACTAAAAAGTGGACACTCTCCCCTTAGTCTAGCATACACTATTTTAAACTAAAATTAGGAAAATGTAAAATTTCTGAAACAAATTACTTGTAAAATATTTTTTAATGGTTATAATATATAGAGTAAAATATTTATGAAAGGACATATTTAGGATATGTTGAAAGAATTGAAAAATTTCTTGTTCCGCGGGAACATTGTTGACCTTGCAGTAGCGGTTGTAATTGGTGGTGCGTTTGGCGCTATCATCACTTCTTTTGTTGATGACATCATCACTCCGTTGATCTTAAACCCTGCTTTGAAAGCTGCAAACGTTCAAAACATCGCTGATCTTGCTTGGAACGGTGTTAAATACGGTAGCTTCTTAAGCGCTGTTATCAACTTCTTGATTATCGGAACTTCAATGTTCTTCGTTGTTAAAGCAGCTGAGAAAGCAATGCCTAAGAAAGAAGCAGCTCCTGCTGGACCAACTCAAGAAGAATTGCTTGCAGAAATCCGCGACTTGTTGAAAAAATAATCAATAAGATAGTGAAACAGGCTTCATGCCTGTTTTTCTTTTGCACTATTAAAAAATAAGATGTGAGCCAAAACTCACATCTTTTCTTATCCATTGTATCCATTTGGATTTTTAGACTGCCAGTTCCATGTGTCACGGCACATATCCTCAATCGTTTTCTCTGTTTTCCAATTGAGTTCTTCCAAAGCCTTATCGGCGTTAGCATAGCAGGTTGCCACATCACCCGGTCGACGGTCAACGATTTTATAAGGTACCGGTACACCGTTCACTTTTTCAAATGCCTGAACCAGTTCTAAAACACTGGTTCCTTGACCAGAACCAAGGTTATAAGTATGGACACCTTCTGTCGTTGAAATTTTTTCCAAAGCCTTGATATGACCAATAGCCAAGTCAATAACGTGGATATAATCTCGAACACCTGTTCCATCCACTGTATCATAGTCATTACCAAAGACGCTAAGTTCTGGGCGTTTACCAACAGCTACTTGAGCCACAAACGGCATAAGGTTGT
Organism: Streptococcus suis; assembly: GCF_024509555.1. GTDB lineage: Bacteria > Bacillota > Bacilli > Lactobacillales > Streptococcaceae > Streptococcus > Streptococcus suis_AD. Next base: position 43,979 of record NZ_JAMWEL010000011.1, on the reverse strand, counting down.
TTGGAATTCCCGCTGGATCTTCACCTATTAGACCTGATTCATGAGCACCGATTGGGTTGAAATAACGGAGAAGAGCAATGCTCCATTCCTTGTCTGCCACTTCTACATCACGCAGGATTTGTTCCAACATGACTTTTGTGTAACCATAAGGGTTAGTTGCGCTAGTTGGCATGGTTTCAACTAAAGGTGATGGGTTGTTAAGGCCATAAACCGTTGCGCTGGATGAGAAGACAATCTTCTTAACACCAAATTCTGCCATGACTTCCACCAAAGACAAAGTAGACATGATATTATTTTCATAATACATGACTGGTTTTTCAACAGATTCACCAACTGCCTTGTAGCCAGCAAAATGAATAGCTGCCTCAATACTTTCTTTTTCAAAAACCTCACGCAAGGCAACCTTATTTGCTACATCCAATTCATAGAAAGTTGGACGTTTGCCAGTGATGGTTTCAATGCGATCCAAAACCAAAATACTTGAGTTAGAGAGATTATCTACGATGACAACGTCTTTTCCCAACTTCAACAACTCCACAACGGTATGACTACCAATATAGCCAGCGCCGCCAGTAACCAAGATACTCATATAGAACTCCTTTTCACTTGGACAATATTTTATATACCTATTATAAGTTAGACAGGCTGAAAAGTAAACAAAAAAACAGCCCGAAGGCTGTCTGAAATTCAATTAGAATTTTTTACGCTTGCGAGCTGCTTCTGATTTACGTTTACGTTTTACAGATGGTTTTTCGTAGAATTCACGTTTACGTGTTTCTTGAAGAGTACCAGCTTTAGTAACCGCACGTTTGAAACGACGAAGAGCATCATCAAGTGATTCGTTCTTGCGTACTACTGTTTTTGACATTTTTTTCACTCCCCTCAATTTCAAAGTCCTAACTATTTTACTACTAAAAACTATCTTTGTCAATGATTTTTCATGATAAATCTGAAAAATTATCCTAGTTAGTTTTCCTGGTAGATTTCACTGTCCACGCCAGCATTGCCAAAGAAAAGAGCTCGTAGAGAACGAAAAACAAGATAAAGCAATGGAGGAAAAATTCCTGTGGAAGTATATAAATGACCGGATCTTTCAGCGGGTCAAAGAGCCAGGTCGAATCACCTGGAAAAAGCAGATGATGGAAGAGGACAAAGAAACTATCAAAACCAATCAGCATGCCCATCACTGCAATCATCATAGGAGCAAGAGCCATCCACATAAAAACAGTTCGATAGAGTTTTCCATATCCTTTTCGCACCACTTCTTTCCAAAAATAGAAAACCGCAGACAAACTAATCAGGAAAATAACCTGTGCCAGATGAAAGAGGCCTTTCACATCCGCAAAATGTTTCAGACCATCAGCTGAAGAGGAAAAATTTGGCATATCTAAAACACTTGCAAATGGATTGGTCAGATAGTTCATCAGGATATTGAAATTGTAGGAAATATCCGACGCTTTCATGTAGACAAGATTTTCCAAGCCTAGGTAGGAAATTTCTATCGGATAAACTATCCAAGCTAGGTAGATGGTTCCTAGAACTGCTGCCGACAAGACAAATAAAATCGTTCCGATAATCTGTAACTTAGTTCTCATCAAAACTCCATTCATCCAGGCTGTTGAGGACATAGGTCGGAGCAAGGGGTAAGTCTGCTACTTCTTCTGGCTTAGTGAAGCCAGTCAAGACTAAAAGAGTTGGAAAACCATTGTCAATCCCTGCCCGAATATCCGTCAGGTAGTTATCCCCGACCATAACCGTTTGGCTACGCTCCGTCCCTAAAATCTCCAGAGCCTTGTCCATGATAATGGCTTCAGGCTTACCGATAAAGGTCGGCTCTACTCGGGTAGTAGCTTTCAAGAGTGCAATCAGTGAACCTGCACCTGGCAAGTGACCACGCTCCGTCGGAATATTGAGGTCAGGATTGGTACCAATAAAAGTCGCTCCCTTTTGAATAGCCAGGGTAGCAATAGTCAGTTTTTCATAGGTCAACTGAGTATCCAAACCGACAACAACATAGGCTGGATTTTCCGTATCTTCCACATAACCAGCCTCAAAAATGGCAGACTTGAGCCCGTCTTCTCCAATAACATAGACTGTCTTTTCCCGACCTAAGTCATTCATGTAGTCCACAGTAGCCAGACTGGCCGTATAGATGGTTTCAAGCGGTGTTTCGATATTAAAATTCTCCGCCAACATAGCCTGCACCATCTCAGGACGGCGGGTGGTATTGTTGGTCACGAATAAATAGGGAATCTGACGTTCTTGCAAGCCATGAATAAACCGTTCACCAGCAGGAATCCGCTTTTTCCCTTCATAGATCGTTCCATCTAAATCAATCAAATAGCCTTGATAGGTCATACTTTCTCCTTAATCAAATCGTGTTTCCCAATGCTCAGATCGACTGGCTTCCAAGCAAAGTGCTAACTGCTCAGGAGTATTTTTCCCAAGCGAGAGCGGAGGCAAGTCATCTAGACTGAAAAAGCCACTGGCGACTGTTTCCGAATTGGGCTGAAACTCCCCGCCAAGGAGACGACATAAAATGAAGACCTTGGTCACGCGGTGAGCTGACTTGGCAGGATTGTTCTTGTGCTTGTCCAAAATAGCCACTACACGTTGAGCCTCCACATCCAGCCCCGCTTCTTCCTTTACTTCCTTGACTACATTGTTCTTGACAGATTGATCCACATCGCACCAACCACCTGGTAAGGACCAGAGCCCATCGTTTTCCTGGACCAGTAGGATTTTATCCTCTTGGAAAATAGCTGCGCGGGTATCCAGCTTGGGTGTCTGATAGCCTGACTCATTGCAAAACAGGTCATTCACCACTTCCAAGGGCTGTCCAGACGGCTCTACCAACATTTCCGCCGCAATCTGTCTGATTTCTTCGAAACGTTCTATGTCATAAACATCTTTTCCATAGGCTAAACCTGTCTGAGCCAAGGCTTGTAAACGTACGGCCCATTCCAACCACTTATCCTGCGACATGACTTTCCCTCCATTCTATGACAGCTTGAGCATGGATATGCCCGTCAACCACAATCTCATGCTGACTGATACCAGCTTCTGCCAACATACGCGAACTCACTAAGCTAGTTGCCTCTACCTCCTTAAGATACTTGAGTTGGATTTTTTTAGGGACATGGCAGAGCAGAAAATCATAGCCCAGTGCTTCATACATCCATTCCAGGTACTTGCCATTATTGACATGCCCATTCATATCCAAATCAAAATAGCGAACAGGAAATTCTTGAACAGACGGATTTTCCAAGAGCTGATACTTGGGAGCCCGAGGCAATTTCTTGACCTGCTCAGACTGATATGGAGCAATCAAATCTTCTGGCACAGGCGCCACCTTGCGAGTTTCAAAATCAATCAGGACAAAATAGCAGAGAATATCCAACAAAAGATTGCCTGCTGCATCGTAGATGTAGAACATCCGATGGCAGAAAAACTTGTTATAGACAACCGCTTCTGTCTTAATGGTAATGGTTTCATTGTACTTGGGCAGGCGTTGAATAGTCAGCTCATAGTCTGTCACGACCCAAATCAAGCCAAATTCCTGAAAAACATAGAGGTCACTGCGACCCAGTTCTTCCGACTGCCGACCTGACACACCAAGACAGTAGGAAATAAAGTCAGGCAGTTTGATTTCTTGTTTGACATCCACCATATCAAAAGGAATGGTGAAGTTTTCTTGGTAGGTTAAGCCCATCTTTTTTGCTCTTTTCTAATCTGTAATAATAAATCGTTCAGCAACTGTATCGCCCAGAAACAATCCCTTTTTAGTCATCCGAAGCCAACGGTCTTCTTCTTGCAAGAGACCTTCATTTTTCAAGTCTCTGACCACCTGACCATAGCGGTCTTCAAAAGAAATACCAAACTTCTCCTCAAATCGCTCGATGGACACGCCAGTTTTCTTCCGTAGCCCTAAAAACATCTCTTCTTCCATTTGCTCGGTCTTGCTGAGGAATTCTTCGTGTAAGCGAGAATGGCCTTTTTCGCGGATGGACTTGAGGTAGTGCTGGATGGGGCCGCGGTTGCGATAACGCATGCCGTCGATGTAGCCTGAAGCTCCAGCTCCTAGACCATAGTATTCCGAGTTGTCCCAGTACATGAGATTATGGCGACTTTCAAAGCCAGGCTTGGTGAAGTTGGAAATCTCGTAGTGCTCAAAGCCGTTTTTCTCCAACTCTTGCAGGATGTAGTCGAACATATCGGACTCCACATCTTCGTTGGGTAGATGGAGGTTGCCACGACGCTGGCGGTTCATGAAGACCGTGTGGTTCTCCAAAATCAAGCTATATAGGCTCATGTGGGGAATGTCCAGCTCCAAGGCCTTGGCGACATTATCGACCACCTGCTCCATAGTCTGACCAGGTAGGGCATAAATCAGGTCAATGGAAATGTTGTGAAAACCTGCTTCCTTGAGAGCTGCAATGGTTTCATAAATCTGGGCTTGGTTGTGACTGCGACCGATTTTTTTCAACATACGGTCGTCAAAGGTCTGAACGCCAAGCGACACTCGATTGCACTTTGATTTTTTCAGAACCGCAATCTTATCCGCCGTCAAGTCACCTGGATTGGCCTCAATAGTGAATTCTTCCAGCTGTGACAAGTCCAGCAAGTCCTCTAGATTGGTCAGGAGATAATCTAGCTGGTCTGCCGAAAGAGCCGATGGTGTTCCGCCTCCGATATAAAGTGTGCGGAGGGTTGGCAGGTCGTAAAACTTGACCTCTTCCATGAGGGCTTCCAAATACTCGTCAACTGGCTGATTCTTGATAAAGACCTTGGAAAAGTCACAGTAGTAACAAATCTGGGTGCAAAATGGAATGTGGATATAGGCGGATGTCGGTCGTTTTTTCATACCAACTATTATAGCATATAATTGGTTGATGACCGATTATCTATTTTCTATTATCAGAATAAAAAGAAGTAATCACGGTTACAGATGGCAGAACGTATAGTAGATGTAGATTTATTCAAAAATCTATACTGTTCAATAATATATCCATGTAGCCAAACTCATATAATGACAATCAAGAAAATATAGACCTAGGCCGCCAATATAGAGCAGAACCATTTTGTAGTCAAGCCGTCCATTCAATCTTCAGCTTCGGTATATAGAAATCACCAAAATTTAATCCATTGATATATTATTTATTGTATAGATTTACCAAATATGCTATACTAAATAGTTAAAGGAGGTCTTCCCATGAAAAAAATCATCATCTGTATTGCACTTCTATCCTGCCTTGTTTTTCCCTTTATCAGTTGGAAACTCTACGCCTACCAGCACAACAAAATAAGCTTAACTGAGAATGCTGATTTTTACTTGGTTTATCCCGGTAAGGTCGAAACCTTTCAGCTAAATGGTCAAGAACCAGAGCTGCTACATACCCAAAAAATGAATTCAGAAGGCTATTTTGGCTCTGGTGAAAATTATGTCATAGACAATCGGTATCTAGTCTTTGCCAACGATCAGCAAAAATTCATTAACGACAATCTGATATCCATCGATTTCAATACTGGCACTGTCTTGCGAAAGCCGAGTCAGTATAGTAGCTATATCAGTGGAACAGATGGACAAGACTTTTATACAGCAGGGCCCTTTCATACTTTGGCGCAATTTGATAAGCAATTTGAAACAGTTCAAACCCACGTATTAAACGATGACTTCATTCCAAATGCTCCAGTCATGACAGACCAAACGTCAGTCTATTTAACTGGCTTTGTGAAAGATTTTACCCAAGAAGGACCCGAAGAAAATGTCTTGATTGTATTTGATAAGAAAGATTTTTCAAAACAAGAGGTATTCAAGTATGACAATACCATAGCAACTGGAGAAGGGCTTTTGCTCAATGGAACCATCTATCTCCCAAATTTAGGAAAAAAAACAAGTGAGTATGAGAACATTGAACAGTCATCCGAACTCCTAACCTTTGATACAAAAACAAGAACATTTTCGTCAATAACTTTAGAACACCCCTCACCAAGCACACTCCATGCTCTCAAAGACCAGAAGCTTCTCCTCATCGAACATCAAAATGGTATGTTTAGCCCACTTTCCTTTACTATTTACAATACCCAAACTGGCGAGCATTCCTACCATACTTTGAAGGACTTAAATCCCCGTCCTCACTACATTGACCATATCCGTCAAATCGATGATAAGCGCTTAATGATTATTTTGGCAAATCAACTCCTTATCTATGATATGAAGAGTCAAAAAATTATCAGCCAGACCACTCTGTCAGAAGACTACGTTTCTGGAGTTTGGATCAATCCATAAAATAAAGAACTCGGCTCAGTTAGCCGAGTTCTTTATTCTTCATCTTGTAAATCCACACTTGGCACGGTTGTCGCCGCATCTGTACTAGCTTGGAACAGGTCGACTTTTTCATAGCCAAACAGGTTGGCATAGATAGATGTCGGAAATCGTTTGATTTTTTTATTGTAGGCCGTTGCCACCGCATTATAATCCTTGCGGGCAACCAAAATCCGATTTTCAGTCCCCTCTAGCTCGGTAATGAGGTCAGATACCTGTTGATTGGCTGTTAATTGCGGATAATTTTCTGTCACCATCAGCAAGCGAGACACTGCCGAATCCAGCTGACTTTGTGCCTGATTGTAGTCGCTGGTTCCCACTTGGCTGGAGCCAATTTTCGCACGCGCATCCGCTATGGCAGTAAAAATCTCTTCCTCATGCTCCATGGCTCCCTTGACTGCTGCCACGACATTCGGTATCAGATCATAGCGCCGTTGGAGCTGGGTGTCCACATTGGCCTGGGCATTTTCCACTTCTGCATGGCTATCGACCAGCCCATTGTATTGACCGACTACTCCCATTCCTAAAAATAGCAGAGCGAAAACTGGAATTAGTATGGCTAACCATTTCTTTTTCATATACTTTCCTTTCTTTTCTTACCAACCAGATGAGGCTCCACCGCCTCCTCCACCGCCTCCAGACCATCCACCTCCACTATAGGATGATGAAGAATGGGAAGAATGATTGTTGTGGTAATGATGGTAGTCATCTACCAACATCCAGAGCAGATTACCTGGACCACCGCCTCGACCACGGCTAGCCTTATCAATAATTCCAAAAATTATAAAGATTAGTATTAGAATTAAAAACAATACAAAACTATCACTTTCCGCACTGGTCCTTTCTTCCATGGCAGCCAGCTGTTCCTGACCTAGACTAGTCCCGTAGAAGCGATCTCCGATGGATTGGACAATATAGGTTACCCCTCCATCATAATCTTCCTGACGGAAAAACTCCCTAGCATTTTCCAGAATATCCTTGGCTTCCACATCTGTCAACACCGTTGCAGCATTGTCAGAGGTTTCTATCCGAAATTCCCTGTCGGCTATGGTAATCACCAAGAGAATACCGTTGTCCGTTCCTGCAAAGCCAACCTGCCAGTCACGGAAGGTTGCGTTGGCTAGACTTTCAATATCAGTAGAAAGACTTTCGGTCACATAGACCCCAACCTGCAGTTGTTGCTCGCTAGCTGCCCAGGTCTGATTGAGCTGGTCAATGTTGGCAATTGTTTCACTGGAAAGAAGCTGGGTTTCATCAACCACCGTCGTATCAATTGGACGGGCCGGAATTCCCTCAGCTCCTACCAGACTAGCCTGACCTAGACTGAACAATAAAAGCAAGAAACCTAATAAATAGAACAGATACTTTTTCATACGGCACCTCCTCTGAAGGTAGAAACAGTTTCTTTATATTATTGTATCATTTTTACCTTATTTTTCAAGTATTTGCATAAGTATATTTTGTAAGTTTGGAATGATTTCCGCTTGAAACCAGGGATTCTTTGCCTGCCAGATATTGTTTCTAGGTGACGGATGGGGCAAAGGAAAATAGGTGGGAAGGTAATCATCTGCATGCTTCACTCTCTCCGTCAGGTTCCTTTGGGATTTTTCTAAATAATATTCTTGAGCATAATTGCCTACCAATATGGTCAGCTCAAGCTCTGGCAGTTGGTCCAGAATAAGTGGGTGCCATTTGGGCGCAAAATCCTTGCGAGGCGGCAAATCCCCAGACCTCCCCTTTCCTGGATAATAGAAATCCATAGGAAGAATAGCAAAATGACCCGATTTATAAAAAGTCTGTCGATCCACGCCCAACCATTGACGGAGGTTATCACCACTGGCGTCGTCAAATAAACGCCCTTTTTCCTGGGTTTTCAAGCCAGGTGCCTGTCCAATAATAAGAATTTTTGCGGTTGAAGGGGCTTGGAAAAGGGGAGCTATTCCCTTGTTCGTAAAGTCTCGGTTCGCAACATCCTCAATGATGGCTTGACGAATCTCAGCAAGTTCCATGATGTCCTACTTTCTTGACCATGGTCACATCTTCTTCTAAGGCTCGGAAACCGCATTTTTTGTAGAAAGAATAGGCCGGAAGGTTGCGTTCGGTTTGCAGAAGAATATGAACAATTTTTCTATCAGCTAACTGCTTCTCAATATCAGCTAATAATCTAACACCGTGTCCTTGTCCTTGGTAATCACGGGAAATGCAGAACTCTTCAATTCGATACTCTGTTCCCTCATACCAATAGCGAATGTAACCAAGTGACAGACCTATCAATTTTTCCTGGTCAAACAAGCCAAAACAGAGTGCTCTTGAGTGTCCCAGTAAATCGCCTATGTAGCAATCTAATTGTTCCTCATCTGACCAATCATCATTCCAAGGTTCTTGGCTGAAAACAGATAAAAATAATTCTTTAACCATCTCCATGTCTGAAAAACAAAGTTCTTTCAGTTCCATAATTCCTCCTAAAAAAGACGGGCGTACCCGTCTTCATGTATTACTTAATGAGTTCGTAGATAGCTTCTGCGTAAATAGCAGCGGCACGGTAGAGTTGCTCAACTTCGATAAATTCGTTGGCTTGGTGCATGGTATTGACATCGCCTGGGAACATCGCTCCGTAAGCTACACCACGTTTGAGCAAGCGGCCGAATGTACCACCACCGATTACTTGTTCGTGGCCTTTCAAACCTGTATGTTTTTCATAAACAGACAGAAGGGTTGCGACCATTGGGTCATCGATTGGGCAATAATGTGGGGTATGACCATGTTCAGATAAGCTGACAGCTTCCACGCCAAGTTTTTCCAAACCAGCCTTAATGGTTTCTGGGTTGGTATTTTTTGGATAACGGAAGTTGAGGGCAATGGTGTTGTTAGATGAAGTTTCTTCAAACTTAAAGACACCTGCGTTCATAGAAAGGGCACCCATCTGCTCATCGTAGATGGCTACGCCGAGTTTTTGGGCATCGTGGTCTTCCAGAAGGACTTGTCCTGTCAAGTCAAGATAGGTTTTGGCAGCTCCCTCAAAGGCGAATTGGCTGAGGAATTTTGCCAAATAGGTTGCTCCGTTGACACCTTCTTCTGGGGTTGAACCGTGGGCTGATTTTCCGATGACGGTGACTTGAACTTGACCGTTTTCAAGGGTTTTCGCGTCAGCTTTTAGACCATAGGCTGCTGTGAAATCTGCCAACTTGCTGTCCAGGTCTACTAGGTCGCCAGAAATGATAGCTGTCGCAGACTCAGGCACCATATTCTCACGCAAACCGCCTGTGAAGGAATGCAGTTTAGCAGCTCCGCTATTTTCCCCCGCAAAATGAAGATAAGCTGTGATATTGCCCTTTTCTCCGTTGATAATCGGGAACTCAGCATCAGGCGAGAAACCGAAGTCTGGCAATGGTAGGCCGACGTGCTCAAAGTAGTAATCCATGTCCGCCCAGCCTGACTCCTCATCAGTACCGACGATGAAGCGGACTTTTTTAGAGGTCGGAAGGCCCAACTCCTTGATGATTTTCAAGCCGTAGTAGCAAGCCATGGTCGGTCCTTTGTCGTCAGAGGATCCGCGGGCAAAGAGCTTACCGTCGATGATTTGCGGCTCGTATGGGTCGGTGTTCCAACCGCTACCTGCTGGCACCACGTCCAAGTGACCGAAAATACCAAGGACTTCGTCACCCTCGCCAAATTCAAAGTGACCTGCGTAGTTATCAACATTTTTAGTCGGATAGCCATCACGCTGAGCAATTTCTAGAAACTTGTCCAAGGCACGTACTGGTCCTGGCCCAAATGGGTGCTGGGCATCTGCCTGGCTGTCGTCACGCTCAGAATTGATGCGGAGAAGGTCAAAGAGGTCCGCTAGAAACTCATCTTTGCGTTTGTCAAACTCTGCTCTAAAATCTACTGTCATATGTTCTCCTTTTCAGTATCAAAGTAAGTCTATTTTATCATAAAATGAAAGAGATTTCAGAAGTAAAGCGAAGAAAAAAAGTTGGTCTCCCAACTTCTTTTTATTTTTTCCAAGCAGATCGTTCTGCTACAACTGTAAACAAGACATCGGTTGATGAGTTGAGGGCTGTTTCACAAGAATCTTGAATCACTCCGACTACAAATCCTACTCCAACAACCTGCATGGCGATTTCATTTGGAATACCAAATAGGCTACATGCTACTGGAATGAGGAGAAGCGAGCCTCCTGCTACACCTGATGCACCTGCAGCTGATAGAGATGCGACAACAGATAAAAGAAGGGCCGAACTGAAATCAACTGTGATACCAAGTGTATTTACCGCAGCCATTGTCAAAATATTGATGGTAATGGCGGCTCCTGCCATGTTCACTGTCGCACCCAAGGGAATGGATACGGAATAAGTATCTGAGTCAACTCCTAATCGTTTAGCCAGCTGCATATTGACTGGAATATTGGCAGCCGAACTTCTTGTGAAAAATGCTGTTACACCGCTAACGCGAAGACATTCTAATATGAGAGGGTACGGATTTTTCTTCATAACAAGAAAGGCAATCAAGGGATTAACAACAAGTGCTACAAAAATCATACAACCTACCAGCACCAATAGCAGCAGACCGTAGTTTTTTAGTGCTGCCAATCCATTATTTGCAATTGTATCAAAAACTAAGCCCAAGATACCGAAAGGTGCTAGTCCAATAATCCAACTGACGACTTTAGAAGTCACTTCTGCTGTTGATTGCAATAAATCCTTGGTGTGTTGACTAGCGTTCCGAAAGGCAAGACCAAAAATAGCTGCCCAAGATAATACTCCAATATAGTTAGCGTTTGCTAGCGCACTGATTGGATTGTCAACAATGTTCAATAATAAGTCTTGAAATACTTCTGAAATCCCCTGTGGTGGCGAAATTTCTGTCGCAGCTGCCTCGGTAAGAACCAATGTTAATGGAAACAGATAACTGGCAATAACCGCAACGCTTGCTGCTGCAAAAGTACCAATTAAGTATAGGAAGAGAATAGTCCGAATATTATTTTTCTGACCTTCTGGTGCCTGAGACAGGGCGTGGGCAACCAGTGTCAATACCAAAAGTGGGGCAATAGCTTTTAAAGCTCCAACAAAGAGACTTCCTAAGAGAGAAATCATCGTAAACTGAGGCACACTCAATCCCAAGACTAATCCTAAAAAGACCCCAATACTGATTTTCCGAATTAAACTCATCTTTTTCCAAATAGAAATTATATTTTTCAAACAATTCCCTCCAAACAAACATTTTTCCATATTAGCAGAAAAACGAACGTTGGTCAATAGAATAAAAAACGAGTATGGGCTGAGAGTTTTTTCAACATACAGTCATTATTCCCTCAAAAAACTACTTCATATATTAAAGCACTTCACTTGTGAGTACCGTTCTAAGATATAAAAACTACATGTGGTCACTCCACATGCAGTTTACAAGGTATTCTTATTCAAACTCCAACTGGGCCTTGTCGGTAAAATAAGTTTTGTAGGCAGCGTAGGAGGCAATCACAGAAGCCAGACTGGTCGCAGACAGCAACATGAACATGACCATAATCTGATAACGAATGGCATGGACCGGATCTACTCCTGCAAAAATCAGACCAGACATCATTCCAGGTAGGCTGACCAGACCGACTGTCTTGGCTGAGTCAATGGTGGGCTGCATACCTGTTTTGATAGCCTCTCGCAAAATATCCTGTGAAGCCAATTTGACAGTTGCTCCCAGACTTAATTTTTCCAAGACTTGTTGGCGGTTGTCTGTGAAAGACTTGTACATAGCCCGATAGGACAGGCCGATGGCCGTCATAGCATTACTAGCCAACATCCCTGAAATGGGAATGACCTGCGAAGGAATAAACTGAATTGCCCCTGATAAAATCAGGATTGTCAGAGTCAAACCAGTCGAAGCAAGCAGGGCTAGAAAGGGATGAAGCAGGGATTTCTTGCTATTGGGATTGCGTTTGTTGGCTTGGACACTGGCATTGTAGAGAATAATCAAAACCATTGCCAAGCTGAGAAAGACATTGGAGGCTTGGAAGATAAACTTGAGAATGTAGCCGACAAAAATCAGCTGAAGGACAGTTCTGACAACGGCCATGAAAATATCCTTGGTCAAGCCCAGTTTTTCCTTTTGGCTGATGCTAATTGCCACCAAGACCAGCCCGAACACAAGGGCTAGGGACAGGTTATCTACTGAAACGTTCATACTTGGACCCGACCTCCTTCTATTCTCAGAATTTTTTGGGCTGCATCAATCTCTGACTGGTCATGAGTGACTTCAATCAGGGTATTTCCTGCGGCTTGGTAGTCTGCCAAGAGCTTATTGACAATGGCCTTGGTTTCGGCGTCCAAGCCTGCAGAGATTTCGTCCAAGAGTAAGACTTTGGGCTCGAAGAGTAGATTGCGGATGAGGGCAACTCGCTGCTTTTCTCCACCAGATAGTTCTATGATTTTCTTGCTTAAAAATTCTGGTGCTAGATGAACAGATTCTAGGGCCTTGAGGGCTTTGGTCTGGTCAAATGCCAGCTGACGAATGGTAAATGGAAACTGGAGATTATCTTGGACGGTCTGGCCAAAGAGAACTGGCTGTTGAAAACAATAGGAAACCTCTCTCCTGTAATTCGGCATATCCAGCTCTGCTATGTCCCGCCCCTGAAAGAAAATAGTCCCACTGGTCGCAGAAGTCAGGCCTGCCAAGAGTTTTAAGATAGAGCTTTTGCCGCTACCTGAAGGTCCAACCAAGGTCAATCGCTCGCCTGCTGCAACGGTAAAGCTAATGTCAGTTAAAATCGACTTATCTTTGTCCGATAAGCCGACCGATTGAAGTTGAAAAATGTTCATCTTAATGTCCATGCTCTTCTGCTTCTTCAGCAGCGATAGCGATGGCTTGGGTTTCATGAACTGTCCCATGAGCGTGGTGGGCTGGTCCATAAATAGAGTAGATTTTTAGGTCTTCTTGACCGATGTTGATGACATTATGGTAGGTTCCGTTTGGAATTAAAATAGCATCTTCTGGTCCAACTTCCGTATCAAGCGTAATCTTATCAGCTGATTCACCCATGATAACACGGCCGTGACCTTGCTCAATGCGGAGGAATTGATCGTTTTCATTATGGACTTCTGCACCGATGTCACCACCGACCGGGATAGACATGAGGGTAACTTGCAAGAGTTCCCCAGTCCAAAGGGCCGTGCGGTAGTTGGTATTTTCAAGCGTTGCTGTTTCAATATTGGTTACAAATGGAGCTTTTCCATAATCTTTTGTAGTCATAATTGTTTACCTCTAAATTATAATCATTCTAAACTTTCTTTAGAACAATTCTAATTATACTCCTTTTTAAAAACTTGTCAAGCTTTTTTATAAACATTATAATTTTCAGACAAAACTTAGAGACCTGATAAGAAAAAGCCACCTTTCGGCAGCTGTTTTCTATATTATCGAAGAGCAGTATTCACAGTAATTTTCTTGCCCCAGTACAATTGTATTGGTTGCACCACATTGAGAGCATTTGGAGGTTGTTTGGCTTGTAGCCTCTACCTTTTCTTCTTTACTGACTTTCTTATAGTTCCTTTTTGAAGTGGCCGCTTTATTCTGACGCGCTTTGTTCCTAGACTCTTTCTTTACATTATTGATGACCTTTCGGTCTTGGTAATCAATTCCAATCCCTGTAAGAGCTTGCCGTTTCAGTAACTCTTCTAATATCGTAAGTACCCGGGTATGTGACTCCCCAGTTAAACGCTCCAATTCTATAAAATCAATCTCCTCTGCTTCCATAAAAATAATTTGATAAGACTCTGCCTTGGTTAACAATAGCTGAGCAGTCTTGTACTTTTTGAATAAAAAGAGTGTCAATCCGATGAAAATTATTGCTGTAATAAGGTAAGTAATCGGACCAGAAGTTGATGTTTCCGGCGGTGAAAAAATGTTCATCAAACTTCCAATAACAGTCAAACCTGTTAGAATTGTACCGATCAAGTAATTTCTACGTGTACTTTTTAATTTAGCAAGATAAAACATCGACTTTCTCCTTTATAAACCTAAAATTTCTTTTTTCTTTTTTGCAAATTCGTCTTCTGATAAAATTCCCATATCAAACAATTGTTTTAATTTTGTAACCGCCTCTATTTGCTCATCAAGATTGAGCTGGGATTGATGACTAGCACTGGAGGAAGATTGACCTAGTTGCTGTGCTAGATTCATTCCCACTAGTAAACCTCCCGCATCTCCTAGACCATGCTGATTCACGCCGTCAGCAATTTTCTGTTGAGCTGCAATATCTGCACTACGCTGATTGGCATCATCATAGGCTCTAAGATGCATCTTGTTGGCAGAAAAATCATGTACCAATTTCTTCGAATCTGGTGAAAATTCTATATTTTCAATGGCTACTTTAACAATCTTTAGCCCAAATCGTTCTAGCCAAGTACCAGCATTGTAATCATCTTTTTCAATTGCTTCAGCAATTGCCATTGATTTTGTGGGTAGCTGGGAAATGCGAAATTGGTCAGATAGAGAAGTTACCGCAACCACAAAAGAGTGAAGGAATTCAGATAAAATTTGTTCTTTAACCTTTTTATCTGAAAAAGAATAATACGAAACGTTCGGAGGAAGAAAATTACGTATAAAGGTTTCAGGCTGAATCACCTGTAAGGAAATATTTCCCCGTGCAAAAATCTCTAAATCTGTACCATAATAAGCATCATTGTAAACAATACCACCTCTAGTTCCAAATTTAATATTACGAATTTCACGAAGATTCACAAAAGCAATACGCTTATCCGCAGAGGCTTGGCCACCAAAGGCCAATCGATCACCAACCTGTCCAATTAAATCGCTTGCCTTTTCGCCCACTTGCTTCCAGATGTCAGCATTTTTATCCTTGCTTCCACTAAAAATAGAGGATTCTCCATTTTGATAGATAAACTCTCCTGGGGTTGTTATGATTTCTTCAATACCTGCATGATCAAAAATAAAGGCTGCTGTATTTTCAGGGATAGAAATTTTAGAGCCAGATGTAATGACACCTATGTTGCCTTTATAATTTTCTCCTCGCCAATTATTCATAGCCTGATACACACCTGGGGTTACAACCGTATGTTCATCGAAAGGTCCAGCTGTAATAATCTCTTTCCACTGATCGTGAATAGTTCCATCAATCGCACTATTCAGCCCTCTTCCCAGTACATCTTTGACATCTTTTAGAATACCCATTATATCTCTACCTTTCTTCTATTTTTCAAAATTATTATATCATTTATTTAATGTTTTAACAGCTTTTTTCAAAAAAAGCCACCTTTCGGCAGCTGTTTTCTACAATTTTACAGACAAATTAGCCAGATAATCTGGACCAAATTTGGACAGGCGATTGCGACTGTCTCTGGATTCGTAAAAATCAATCATGGCAAAACCAGCTCGTAATTGCCCTGCAATCTGTTCTTCTAAGGTATGGCTAAATTCATAGCCATATTCTGGATCAATCGTGATTTGTCCTGCTTCTTCTAATTGTCGTGCGTTAAAAGGTAGGCTGTACTTTGGAACCAAGGTTTTGTCTGGATGCTCCCAAACATCATCAGCATCAAAGACATAAATCCAAGGGTTCATGTAGCCAACCATGAGCAACCCTCCCTTTTTCAAAACCCGATAAGACTCCTGCCACATATTGGTCAAATCCTCGATATAAACATTTGAAACCGGGCAAAAAATGATGTCAAAAGTCTCGTCTTCAAAAGGAAAAGGCTGTGTCATATCTGCCTGCACCGTCTGCAAATTCAGATTTTCTCGCTCAGCAACCAGCATATCCTTGTCCAACTGTTCCTTGGAGAAGTCCAAAATAGTTGTCTCATAGCCATGAGCCGCAAAAATTGGTCCCTGTTGACCACCACCACAGGCCAAACCCAGCAATTTCTTACCTTGGGCTTTTTCAAACCAGTCAAGTGGAACGGTCTTTCCAACCGTCAAAGAAACGGATAAGGGCTTGTCTTTGGCAACAAGAAATTCCTCATGACTGAGCGGAACTGTATAGGCATTTCCCTGTCTAGCTGAAACCCGATTCCAACGTTCTTGATTGTAGTTTACATAATCTGTCATTTTTCTTTCCTCGCTTGAGGCCTAGCCAATATGACCTCGTTCTGTTCTTTTCATTTTTTACCTCCTTTACCATGCTAATTCTATTATAGTATAAGCACAAAGAAAAAGCTACCTTTCGATAGCTTGCTTCTTATGTCAATTCATTAAAGTCCCATACATCGTCCACCCAGCCTTCATAGAAATCAGGCTCGTGGCAAACCATGAGAATTGAGCCCTTATAAGCTTGAAGGGCACGTTTGAGTTCATCCTTGGCATCCACATCCAAGTGGTTGGTCGGCTCGTCAAGAACCAAGACATTGTTTTCACGGTTCATAAGCAAACAGAAGCGAACTTTTGCCTGCTCACCACCTGAAAGAACTTGAATCTGGCTTTCGATATGTTTGGAAGTCAGACCGCAACGAGCCAAGGCTGCCCGAACTTCCGCCTGATTAAGAGCAGGAAAAGCATCCCAAACGGCTTCAAGCGGAGTCTGACGATTGCCACCAGCTACTTCTTGCTCAAAATAGCCTAGTTCCAGATACTCCCCACGCTCCACAGAACCACCGAGCGGTGGAATAATACCCAGCAAACTTTTAAGAAGAGTAGATTTACCGATACCGTTGGCACCAACAATGGCAATCTTCTGGTTGCGTTCAAAGGTCAGATTGAGCGGTTTACGTGTCAATACACGGTCATAACCAATTTCCAAATCAGTCGTTTGGAAGATAAAGCGGCTTGGAGTTCGAGCCATTTTGAAATCAAATGACGGCTTTGGTTTCTCTGCTTGAAGCTCAATAATCTCCATCTTATCCAACTTCTTCTGACGGGACATGGCCATGTTTCGAGTCGCAACGCGGGCCTTGTTACGGTTAACGAAGTCCTGCAAGTCTGCGATTTCCTTCTGCTGGCGTTCGTAGGCCGCCTCCAACTGAGCCCGCTTCATAGCATGGACTTCTTGGAATTGGTAATAGTCGCCTGTGTAACGAGTCAAAAGCTGATTTTCCACATGGTAGACAATGTTTATCACATCATTCAAGAATGGAATATCGTGCGAAATCAAGACAAAGGCATTTTCATAGTTCTGTAAGTAGCGTTTGAGCCAGTCGATATGCTCTGCATCCAAGTAGTTGGTCGGCTCATCCAGAAGCAAGATGTCAGGCTTTTCCAAGAGCAATTTTGCCAAAAGAACCTTAGTCCGTTGTCCCCCTGATAACTCCGTCACGTCCTTGTCCATGCCATAATCCATAACACCAAGCGCACGCGCTACTTCGTCAATCTTGGCATCAAGTGTATAGAAATCACGGCTTTCCAGACGATCCTGCAGCTCACCAACCTCTTCCATAAGGGCATCCATATCGGCACCCTCTTCTGCCATAGACATGTAAATGTCATTGATACGAGCTTCTGTCTTGAAGAGTTCATCGAATGCTGTCCGCAAGACATCACGGACTGATTGACCTTTTTCTAATTTAGCATGCTGATCTAAATAACCTGCCGTTACATAACGTGACCATTCAACCTTACCTTCATCTGGCTGCAATTGACCTGTCACGATGGACATGAAGGTCGATTTCCCTTCACCATTGGCACCAACAAGGCCAATATGCTCCCCTTTTAAAAGACGGAAGGAGACATTCTCAAAAATGGCACGATCACCAAACCCATGACTTAAATTCTTTACTTCTAAAATACTCATAATTTCCTCACAAAAGAGGCTGGAAATCCTTCCAGTCTCTGTTTACTTTTTCTTAATCTAAACCGATTTCCGCACGGACCACATCGGCAATGGTGTCCACATAGTAATCGACTTCAGCATCCGTTGGTGCTTCTGCCATGACACGCAAGAGTGGCTCAGTACCACTTGGGCGAACCAAGATACGACCGTTGCCAGCCATTTCTGCTTCCATTTTTTCAATGATAGCTGCAATAGCAGTCACTTCCATTGCCTTGTCCTTCATGCTATTTTCCACACGAATATTGACCAATTTTTGTGGGTAAATGGTCACTTCTGCGGCCAATTCTGACAACTTCTTACCAGTTTCTTTCATGATTTTGGTCAATTGCACAGCGGTCAACTGGCCGTCGCCTGTGGTGTTATAATCCATCAGAATCACATGTCCTGACTGCTCCCCTCCAACATTATAGCCACCTTTGCGCATCTCCTCAACCACATAACGGTCACCAACTGCGGTCACTGCTTTTTCAATACCTTCACGGTCCAAGGCCTTATGGAAACCAAGGTTAGACATAACAGTTGTCACAATGGTATTTTTAGCAAGTAAGCCCTTGTCTGCCAAATACTTACCAACGATGTACATGATACGGTCGCCGTCAACCAAGTCACCATTTTCATCAACGGCAATCAGGCGGTCACTGTCTCCGTCAAAGGCAAGTCCAATTTGACTACCTGTTTCTTTCACCAATTCCTGCAATTTTTCTGGGTGGGTTGAACCAACGCCTTCATTGATATTCAATCCGTCTGGATGTTCAGCCATAACGGTCAAATCAGCTCCCAAATCCGCAAAAATTTGACGAGCAGAGGTTGAGGCAGCGCCATTGGCAGTATCCAAGGCAACTTTCATGCCTTCCAATTGGGTACCAGTCGATACAAGGAAGGATTCGTATTTACGTAAACCTTCGGGATAATCGACCACATCACCCAAGCCCTGTGCAGATGGACGAGGAAGTATATCTTCTTCAGCATCCAAGAGAGCTTCAATCTCTGCCTCCAAGGCATCATCCAACTTGAAGCCGTCACCTGCAAAAAACTTAATCCCATTATCTTGAGCAGGGTTATGACTGGCTGAAATCATTACACCAGCGCTAGCTTTTTCTGTTTTCACCAAGTGAGCTACACCGGGAGTTGCAAGGACACCTAGTTTATAGACGTGAATTCCAGCTGATAAAAGGCCAGCAACCAAGGCGGCTTCCAACATCTGACCTGAGATACGGGTGTCACGTGCCACAAAGACACGTGGTACATCCGTCTCATGTTGACTGAGAACATAACCACCAAAACGACCTAGTTTAAATGCCAATTCTGGCGTCAATTCTAAGTTTGCTTCACCACGGACACCGTCCGTACCAAAATATTTACCCATTTTAAAATTTACCTCTTATTTCGTTTTTGTTAATGTAATTTGCATATTCGCTTCTGTTTGTGAAAGTACAACCGGCAACACATTACCGTCACTATCAACAGCTTGTAATTTAGCTGTTCCGCTATAATTTGTTGATAGATTACTTACATCTATTGCCACCGCTTCAATTCGATCAATCTTAGCCATTGTTTCTTCATCTGTAGTTACCTTCACAGTATCTACATTAACAGATACTTTGGAAAGGCTAAAACCATCTGCCAGCTGATTACTATAGACTCTAGCTTCAACAGGTAGAGCCTTGCTCATTCGTTTACCTATTTTAACCGTAATAGCATCTGGAGCCAAGGTAGCTGTCACTCCTGCTGGTAAATTGACAAGCTGAAGTTTGACTGTATGCGTGCCATTTTCCAATTCTGTTAAATCAGCAACAACCTGAAAAGTCCTTGTTGCTTCATCAGATTCCCTTTGTAAGAGTACTCGATTGGATCCTCTTAATTCAACTGTCACTGTCGAGGAAAAACCAGAAATAAACTGTTCACTATTATTATAATCAATATCAATCGGAACGTTGTTTAACGTGTGTACATAGGTTTCTGTTTCTGAATTCTGAGCAGCAGTTTCTGATGTTTTATAATTTGTTGTAGTTGCATAGAAAAAGAGCAAAAGTGCGAGACAGATGGACAGGGCTAAATGTCCTACAGTTTTAAATTTATCTTGCATGTTTGCCCCCTCTCAAGCGATTCAAGAATGTACTCTTCTCTTGATTTTCCGAACTGAAAATTTTTCTTAATTCAAGTTCAAAATCCTCCAAACTCAAATCATGCTTAAAATTTCCATTATAAGCTACTGAGATGTTTCCAGTTTCTTCAGAAACAATAAAGATAAAAGCATCTGATACTTCTGATAATCCAATCGCTGCCCTATGCCGAGTACCGAATTCTTTTGAAATACCTGCGCTTTCAGATAAGGGGAGATAGGCACAAGAAACAGCTACCTTATCCTCCTTAATAATGACGGCGCCATCATGTAGAGGTGTATTTGGAATAAAGATATTAATCAGTAGTTCATGGGAAATATCCGCATCTAATTTTATTCCAGTAGCCCTATACTCTTGAAGAGTTTGGGCTTGTTCTACTGCTACTAAGGCACCAATTTTCCTCGGGGACATATAGGCTACAGACTTGATAAAAGCATCTACAATCTTATCTTCTTTAGACAAGGTATTGGACGTAAAAATCTGAGTTGTCCTCCCTAACCTCTCAAGCATAGCCCGTAATTCCGGAGCAAAAATCACAACTGCAGCAATCACTCCATAGGTGATAACCTGATTAATCAACCAAGCAATGGTCTGCAACCCGAATAAACTAGCAAGAAGTTGTGCAATAATGAAGAGAAAGACTCCGCGAATGAGGGTCATAATCTTCGTTCCGGCAATGGCCTTACTAAAATTAAAAATTAAATAAACAACGATACTGATGTCAATCAAGTGTAGGATAGCTACCCAAGGACTAGCAATCAGACTTGACCAGTAACCAGCATCGAGCAACTGGTTTAAGTTTAACATAAATCTTTCATACTTTCTAACTCGCACATCGTAATGTACTTATTATACCATATTTTTTCCTTAATAATTTAGAAATCCATGACCTTCCTGTTAAAAATATTACAGAGACACTTCAGCCATATATCACGATTCCATATACTACATTCTAGAAAATCCACAACCTTTGTGATAAAATAGTCCCATGAAAATAAATACATTATTAGGGATTGCCGCAGGAAAGACCAGCCAGTTTGTCCTCAACAAACTGGGCCGAGGAACCACACTGCCAGGGAAAATTGCCCTCAAATTCGATAAACATATTTTGGATAGTTTAGCTAAGGATTATGAAGTCGTTGTTATCACCGGAACCAACGGTAAGACACTTACCACCGCACTTACAGTCGGTATTCTCCAAGAAGCATTTGGAGAAATCACGACCAATACCAGCGGTGCCAATATGATTACAGGGATTACAGCCACCTTTTTATCTGCTAAGAAAAACAAAAACGGCAAGAAGATTGCCGTCTTGGAGATTGACGAAGCCAGTCTGGCCCGTGTGACCGACTTTATCAAGCCTAGCTTGATTGTCTTTACCAATATTTTCCGCGACCAAATGGACCGTTATGGTGAGATTTATACCACCTACCAGATGATTTTGGACGGGGCTGCAAAAGCTCCGCAGGCAACTATTCTGGCCAATGGTGACAGCCCGCTTTTCAATTCGACCTCCGTTATCAATCCAGTAAAATACTACGGTTTTGCGACGGACGAGCATGAGCCACGTCTGGCCCATTACAATACCGAAGGCGTTCTCTGTCCGCATTGCCACCAGATTATCCAGTACAAGCTCAATACCTACGCTAATTTGGGTAGCTATATCTGTAACAACTGTGGCTTTAGCCGACCTGAGCTGGATTACAAGTTGACAGAGTTAAAAGAAATCACCAATACTTCTTCTACCTTTGCCATTGACGGTCAGGATTACAAAATCAACATCGGTGGGCTTTACAATATCTACAATGCCCTGGCAGCTGTCAGCGTGGCAGAATTTTTCGGCGTATCTCCTGAGAAAATCAAGGCTGGTTTTGACAAGTCCAAGGCAGTTTTCGGTCGCCAAGAAACCTTTAAACTGGGTGACAAGGACTGTACCTTGGTCCTCATTAAAAACCCAGTTGGTGCTACTCAGGCCATTGAAATGATGAAACTGGCTCCTTACGATTTTAGCCTATCTGTTCTTCTCAATGCCAACTACGCTGACGGGATTGATACCAGCTGGATTTGGGACGCTGACTTTGAACAAATCACCCAAATGGACATTCCTCAAGTCTTTGCAGGTGGTGTCCGCTCGTCTGAAATCGCCCGTCGCCTCCGTGTGACTGGCTATCCTGAGGACCAGATTACTGAAACGCCTAAACTAGAAGACATCATGACCTTGATTGAGCAGTCCAGTAGCCAACACGCCTATATCCTCGCAACCTATACGGCTATGCTAGAATTCCGTGAC
This sequence comes from Streptococcus suis, assembly GCF_024509555.1. Taxonomy (GTDB): domain Bacteria; phylum Bacillota; class Bacilli; order Lactobacillales; family Streptococcaceae; genus Streptococcus; species Streptococcus suis_AD. The sequence continues at coordinate 21,468 of NZ_JAMWEL010000011.1, read as the reverse complement.
CTGCTGTCTCAACGCCAAGCCGTTGGAAAGGAGATGAAATAATGGTCTATACTTCATTAAAAAGTCCTGAAAAAGACTATCACTACGATCTCCACATCGCCCATCTCTACGGTGATTTGATGAACACCTACGGGGACAATGGCAATATCCTCATGCTCAAGTATGTAGCTGAAAAGCTGGGGGCTCGTGTCCAGGTGGACATCGTTTCCCTGACAGATGAATTTGACAAGGATTTCTACGACATCGCCTTTTTCGGTGGTGGTCAAGACTACGAGCAGTCTATTCTAGCCAAGGATTTACCGACAAAAAAAGACAGCCTAGCAGACTTTATCGAAAACGATGGCGTCATGCTGGCCATCTGCGGTGGCTTCCAATTGCTCGGTCAATACTACATCGAAGCTGGCGGTCGCAAGATTGACGGTCTAGGAATCATGGGTCACTACACCCTCAACCAGACCAATAACCGCTATATCGGTGACATCAAAATTCACAATGAGGAGTTCAATGAAACCTACTACGGTTTTGAAAACCACCAAGGCCGTACCTTCCTAGCTGACAACCAAAAACCGCTGGGCAAGGTTGTCTATGGTAATGGCAATAACAAGGAAGACGGTGGCGAAGGCCTGCACTACAAAAATACCTTCGGCAGCTACTTCCACGGACCAATCTTATCCCGCAATGCCAACCTAGCCTACCGCCTGGTCACAACTGCCCTCCGTAAAAAATACGGACAAGACATCCAACTTGCCAGCTACGCCGACATCCTCAGCAAAGAAGTCGCTGAAGAATACGGCGATGTAAAAAGCAAGGCAGAATTTGATACTCAATGAAAATCAGAATCAGACTAGCACTAAAGGTTTGGGGAACCTTTGGTGCTTGGAAATAAAGCGAACGAAGTTCGTGTCTATATGGCGCAGATAGAACTCTGTCACTTTATTATTGTCAAGTGACAGGCTGGAAACCTCCGCTGGAGCTTTCCACTCATCAAATCAAGTCAACAAGGTCTGACTTTGATTTTCGAAGAGTATGAGAAATAAAGCAAAACCGCTTCTGATATCCAGAGGCGGTTTTATTTTATATACTTCCAATCAAAAGTAAGCCCTCCACCGTTATCTCCGTCAATTGACTCAAATCCAGCTTGGACTGGTCCACTTGGAAAAAGAGGGGGGTCATGTCTGCCAAAATACGAGCCTGCTCTATACCAATCGGCAGGGTCCGACTGACTAGCACTTGCTCCACCTGTCCCAGGTAAGACTTGAAATGGTCCACAATATCCTGGTTATCATAGGATTCCTTGCGGAGTTGGTCTTTGGCTAAATGGCGGAGCTCCTTGAGATGATTTGGCCCTGGGACCAGCTTGAGAATAGCCCCACCAGCTTTCAGCACTCTGGCAAACTCCTGATAATTAGCTGGAGAAAAGATGTCCAAGATACCGTCAATGGTCTTGTCTTGAATGGGTAACTTGGTCAAGTCACTGACGAACCATTTGACCGACTTGGTCCTGTCAGATTTGGCTGCCAAGAGAATGGAATCCTTAGAAATATCAAAAGCAAGAATGTCCAAGTCCATTTTCTCGGCTAATTTGCGGGAATAAAAGCCCTCTCCACAGCCGATGTCCAAGACAGACCGCAAGCCCAGCTCTGCTATTTTTCCCTCCAAAGCCTCGTAGAGATGATCGTAATAGCCCGCCTCTAAAAAGGCCTGGCGGTTTTCAAAGCTAGACTTGTGGTAGTTGGCGGACTGCTTGACATGGGGCGATAGGTTGACATAGCCCTGCTTGGCGATGTCAAAAGTGTGGCGGTTGGGGCAGCGAAGACTGCTCTGGTCAAGACCAAGAGCCTGCCCACAATGTGGACAGGCGAAAAATTGGTCGCTATTGGCAAAACGTTGGTGTTTGGTCATCTTACTTATTTTCTTTTCTAAAGTTGTGCAGGGCTAGTCCTGATAGGAGCGTAGCAAGGGCTCCTGTAAAGACCAGCAAGTAGCCGACTGGAATGAGATAAAAATTTTCATGCAGAATGCCCTTGGCATCGACATATTCGACCGAGTTTACCTTGATGACAAAGCAGACGAAGCCGAGAAGCATGAGAAAACTACCAATAATGGTAATGGTCAGGTGCATCTGGGTTCGGCGGCCCTCACGACCGTCTTTTACAAGTTTTTCTGTCATGTTGTTCATGTCAGTTCCTCCTAAGATAAGTTGATCTAAGGAGATCGAAAAGACAGAGGACATGAGAATCAAGAGCTCCAAATCAGGTAGGTTTTTGTCATTTTCCCAGTTGGATACGGCCTGCCTAGTCACATTGAGTTTGAGGGCAAACTGCTCCTGAGTCAAACCTTTCTTTTTTCGTAAGTCTTTGATTTGCTGTCCAAAGTTCATTTCTTTCTCCTTTCAGGAACCTGTCTGGCAGGTCCTGATTTTATCTTAGCTTGTTGGTCAATGTTTGCCAAGAAAGGCTGGCTTGCTCTGGACTTTTTTAGCGAAAGGTGGTCTTGCTAACTCCGCAAGGCTGGCTTGCAAGCTTGTTCTATCAAGGGTTTGAGCCTCTTGTCAACTTCCTGTCAACCTAGCCCATCTGCTCAGATAATTCTTCCCATTCTTCCATGAGGTTTTCTTGTTGGGCAGTCAATTGATCGATTTCTTTCTGGTAATCGGTTAGCTGACCGATGTCGTTGGTTTCTAGCATGGCTTGGTTGAGCTCGTTCAGGCGGTTTTCGATGGTCTCGATTTCTGCCTCGATTTGCTCGATTCGGCGGGCTAGTTTGCGTTGCTCTTTTTGGTTTTCCTTTTGAGCTTGGTAGTCCATGGCTCCGGCTGATTGGCTAGTACTTTCTAGCTGGTCAGGCTGGGCTTCTGCTTCCTGCTCTGCCTTTTTCTCCAAATAATAGTCATAGTCGCCCAAGTAGAGCGTGGAGCCAGTTTCCGAGATTTCCAGCACCTTGGTGGCGACGCGGTTGATGAAATAGCGGTCGTGGCTGACAAAGAGCAGAGTGCCGTCAAAGTCGATGAGGGCATTTTCCAGCACTTCCTTGCTGTCGATGTCCAGGTGGTTGGTCGGCTCGTCAAGGATGAGGAAGTTGTTGTTTTCCATGGACAGCTTGGCCAGGAGCAGGCGGGCTTTTTCCCCACCCGATAGCATGGAAACGGACTTTTTGACATCGTCACCCGAGAAGAGAAAGGCTCCCAGACGGTTGCGGATTTCCACTTCAGGCGTGGTCGGAAAGGCTGACCAGAGCTCCTCCAAGACTGTGTTGGAAGGCGTTAGGGCAGACTGGGTCTGGTCGTAGTAGCCCACTTCCACATTGGCACCGAGCTTGGCTTCCCCTTTGATAAATGGCAGAGCTCCGATGATGGATTTGAGCAGGGTTGTTTTTCCGATACCATTTGGTCCGACAATGGCAATGGCATCTAGCTTTCGTTGGTCAATGGAAATAGGCTGGGAAAGAATGTTTCCATCGTAGCCCACCGCAGCATTTTCCACTGTCAAGACGATATTGCCAGAAGTCTTGTCCGACTGGAAGGTCATGTTGGCAGACTTCTGACCAGTTGTTGGCTTGTCCAGTCGCTCCATCTTTTCCAACTGCTTGCGTCTAGCCTGGGCACGCTTGGTGGTCGACGCACGGACAATATTTTTCTGAACAAAGTCTTCTAACTTAGCAATTTCCTTCTGTTGCTTTTCATAGTTTTGCAATTCCGTTTGCAACTTCTGCTCTTTGAGCTCGACAAACTGAGAATAATTGCCCACATAACGATCCAAGGAGTGCTTGGTTAAATCCAGTGTCAGAGTCGCTACCTTGTCCAAGAAATACCGGTCATGGCTGACGATAATCAAGGCTCCCTTGTAATGCACTAGGTAGTTTTCTAACCAAGCAATCGTGTCAATGTCCAGGTGGTTAGTCGGCTCATCCAGCACCAATAATTCTGGGCTTTCAAGAAGCATCTTTGCCAGTGCCAATCGGGTATTTTGACCGCCGGAGAGTTCGGAGATCTTCATGTCCCACATGGTTTGGTCAAACTTGAAACCATTCAAAATGGCACGGATGTCTGCCTCATAACTAAAACCACCTGCCAGACGAAATTCCTCCGACAGACTATCGTAGGTTTTCATGAGCTGGTCGAGTTCACTACCAGACAAGCTACCCATTTGCTCTTCCATAGACCGCAGGCGTTTCTCCGTCATCCGCAGATTATCAAAGACATGGAGCATTTCATCGTAAATGGTATTTTCTGACTCAAAACGGCTGTCCTGTGCCAGGTAAGAAAGGGACAAATCACGCTTGGTTGAAATGTCACCGCTGGTCGCTGCTTCTTCTCCGACAAGGATTTTGAGCAGAGTAGACTTGCCTGCCCCATTTTTTCCGACAAGGGCAATCCGATCCCGCTCGTCGACCTGAATGTTGATATTGTTAAATAAAACTTCGCCCGCAAAAGAGCGTTCAATCTTGTTTCCACTTAGAATAATCATAAAAATATTGTACCATAAATTAGGGTACCCGTGTAAAATCCTTTTTCTGATTTCAGCAAAAAACAGTAGCACTGTTGCCACTGTTTCCAAATTTCATGTGGATATTTCGAATGATTTGAGTTTAGTGATTGATAACTCTTGAAACTGCCAATCAAACATCCCCTCCAACTTATAAAAATATTAAATTAGCAATTGATAGTCTAAAAGAACCTCTTCAAACAATGTATCAATGTCTGTATATAACCGGTCGTATTGTAAGCAGTCATGCTCTTCAAAGAATCCACGTTTTTGTTCCGGCTCTATAAACAGTTGATAATGTACTTCTTGATAAGAGTATTTGAAAAATGCTAACCATTGTGGATAGTTTATGGTAAGGGGATTTTCGGTAATAATGATTTTGCCGAGATTAACAGCTGTACTGACTGAATGAGCAGTAAAGAGTATGGTTCCCAACTTTGGATATTTTTTCCTATTAATAGAAAAAGCAACAGCATCTGAAAGGCTAGCTCCCTGTGACAAACGGCGACAAGCATAGCCTAATCTAACCAAAACTTCGATCAACATCACTGGAATGGACATAGTAGCAAAGTGAATAAAATCATATCCATCTTGATACATTCCCTGAACGATTTGAGCAATGGTTTCTTCCTCTTTGCCAATTTCTCCAAACTGTAAGAGATTAAATAGCCCCATCAGAGGAGCCGGTAAACCCATTGATGTTGTGATATCAGATTTAAAATGGACCAATAGCTTAGCTATTGCAAAAAAGATATTTTCTTCTTTGCGATCTTGGTAGTTTGGCATATCTTGGACTACAATTTTGCCAAATTTATCAATTGTAGTCATCTGCCCATTCATGATATCCAAGACTCCAATGATGAATCCCAGTAATGGATCATGTCCCAAGGAATAGAGTCGATGATATTGTGGAGATAGTCCATTTACAATACGTTCAGTATTTCGATTATCCTGAGCGTCAAACGGAACTTTAGCAAATTCCAAATTTTCCATTTCTCCTGGTGGAAATACTGCTTTAAATCGATCTCTGACATAGTTGGCAAGTGGCCCAGCATCGGCCGACTTTGTAGGCATTCCAATCAAAAGAATATCAACGAGTGAAGCTAGAATCCCACTGCCCACACCAAGCAAAATATCAAATGTATCGAGACTATAGATAGCCTTGTATTCAGCAGTAAGGGCTTTCAGTACTTCGCGATTTTCATTTATCTCATCAGCAGTCAATATATCTTCAAAAATGATTTCGTCCTGAACTTGCTGATTAGCCTTTTCTACTAATTGCTCCCAAGAAAGCAGGGAAATCTCTTTCTTGGGAATATATTGAGCTGTTTTTGTTTCTACAGTCGTAACTTTATTTGGAAGTTGATAACCCAGAGAAATCAGAAGTTCCTCACTTGTCGAGATTCGCTGATCAAGTCGTTTAGTATCCGCCTGACTTTGTTTTTCCAATCCTACCAATTCCTGTTGCTGGTATTTTAGAACTTTCAATACTTCCTTTTCGCCTTGGCTATATTTATATCGGCTCTGCTTGTTCGGTTTCATCTTGCGTACCTAAATCTTCTTTTAGTTCTTTGATAGCTTTTTGCAACAGTATATTGAGACTGGTCAAATAGTCAATTCGCTCTTTGTTTTCCTGATTTTCAGTCTTTAAAGCCTCAATGATAGCTTGATGTTTTTGTAGTGCAACCTTGTAAAGGCGTTTTTTCTCTTGTTGGAGATGTTGTTGATTGAGAATATTGGCAATCGCTAAACCTCCACCCGCTAAGATAGCTACAGGAGCTGCTAAAACAAAGAATCCTGCGACCATACCACCACCAATTAGAGCACCAGCAGCTGCCAAACCTGAAGTAATTCCTGCTGCTGAAAGACCTGCAGTCCCTAGGGCATACAAAGCACCGTAAGAAACAACACCGCCTAAGCCTGCTCCTAACCCCATAGCCAACACATCTTTTAGAGGACTATCAGCAATGATACGATTTGGATTCAGAATTGATAAATTTGCTTCATTTACGATATGAACTACACTTTGTAATGATTCCATAGAATCAAAATGCATTTTCTTAGCTGGTTCTTTTTTTACACCAGACATTTCAGCAGATTTTTGATTTGTTTTGTCCCTGGTTTGAGTCGTCTTATTTGCCGATTTCCATAAATGATTCCAACCTTTTCCTAAATCAGCGCCAATTTGACCTACGAAATCTGCTGAGCCTTGAACAACTTTACCAGCCTCATTTCCTACGACACCTAGTCCTTTTCCTAGCTCATTGCCGATCTGACCTACGAAATCTGCTGAACCTTGAACAACTTTACCAGCCTCATTTCCTACGACACCTAGTCCTTTTCCTAGCTCATTGCCGAGCTGACCTACGAAATCTGCTGAGCCTTGAACAACTTTACCAGCCTCATTTCCTACGACACCTAGTCCTTTTCCTAGCTCATTGCCGAGCTGACCTAATATATCCAAAGAGTTGTCAACAACGTACTGCACACCCTCTACTACAACATCAAATGGGGCATGCTCCTTATTCTTCCTTGCTTTATCCACTAAATTTTTATCAAACGACGAAAAATCTAACTGAATAAATTGCTCATCAGGTTGTACTTTGATTGCACCATTCGGATATTCTTCTAATATTTCAACCGGTGCACCTTTAGGAATGATTCTACCAACACAATCATCTATTAACTGGAAAAGGCTAACCATTTCAAATTGTCCTTCGTTCATGTGAGAACATCTAAGACCTTTACTTGGATAATCTTGCTCGAAATAATACGAAACTTCCATAATTAAACTAGGTAGGTAATCAGTAGTTCGATAGACTATTTCTTCTGGAATGCCAAAAAATGGTTCAGCGATACTGCCAGCTATAGCAGCCAGGGTGTCACTGTCTCCACCAAGAGACACTGCATTACGAATCGCATCTTCAAAATCTTCTGCTTCTAAAAATGCTACGATGGCTTGAGGAACACTTCCTTGACAACTACTATCAAATTGATATGAGGGACGGATAGCATCCAGCGTAAAATCAAGATTGTAGAAATTGTCAGTTACAAACTGGCGGATTTCTTCTTTACTTTTTCCTGTACGAGCCAAAAAGATTGCACCAGCTACTGCTTGAGCTCCCTTGATTCCTTCTGTATGATTATGGGTTACAAAAGCAACTCGTTCAGCCAAATCTAATGTCTCTTCTAATGATTTTCCTACATGGCCACAGGCTGAGACACGCATGGCAGATCCATTCCCAAAACTATTGTAAGGTTCTGAATCCTTGCTCTCAATCCATTTTTTAAACTGAGGACCGTAACCAGCTCTAGGATACAGCTTACCAAAATCTTTCATATTCAAGACTAAAGCTTCTTCTAAATCATCAAATGGTTCATTCAAACCCAAGAAACTAGCCGCAACTGCAGCTGTCATGACACTATCATCTGTAAATCGACAAGTTGGGTGGAATAAGTCAAATTCTTTTGACTTGTTATTTCTACCCTCAAACCGGGACCCAATGACATCCCCAACAATTGCACCAAACATAGCCTATCCTTTCTTTTTATGGACAAAAGAGAATTTTTTCTCTATAATTTTTATATACTATATCCATAATACTACCATATCCTTATCACTCTGTAAAGTGATTTTTTATCATTTACCACAAAAAACGGTGGTTTGTTTTCAATTGGTAGTTTTCGGAGGAATTTCATGAAACAATACCCATTACAAGAACATATTACAAATCGTATTCGATATCTTCGCCAAGAAAAAAAGCTAAGTCAAGAACAACTCAGCGAAAAAGCAGAACTCGGAACCAACTATATCCATAACGTGGAGAAAAAGTCTTCCAATATTAAAGTTGAAACCTTAGAAAAAATAATGGAAGCCTTGTCCGTCACTCCCGATCAATTCTTTAATTTTCAGATTTCCGAAGCCAGTCCAGAAGCTCGTGAAGTCTTTGAAGTGATTACTCAGCTTCCTCAAGAAAAACAAACTAAAGTATTACAAGCTATCCGACTATTACTTGAAACAATCAATGATTGATAAATTCATTATCTTTGTTCCATTGGAAACAAAGATGCCAATAAGCTTCCCATTTTATTGAACGAAAGATAGTAAAAATCCTAGCCGAGACTAGGATTTTTCTTTACGATAATAAATATTCTTCGCAACCACTAAACTATGTGGCTTCTCATATTCCTGATCCAAGTAAGATTGGTAGGTTCCGGGTGCGATAAATCCACGCATACCAAGTATGTCGGTTCCAGCCTGTCCAATCACAGAATCAGCCAGAAGAACGCAATTAGTAGATAGGACGAAATAGGTTTTAAATTTAGACTTTCTAAATTTGAATAATTCCGCATGTATTGCCTCTTTCAATCGATAGGCATACATTTCAATCGGCTGTCCATCTGCCGTTTTCGATACTTTTTCAGGACTTGGATTCCAAGGAAGGAGTAGATTATCAATTTCAGCCAATCGAGTTTCTATTGCCTCTTCTTGCTCTGGACTTAAGCTCAACTGGTAACCCAACATGGTCATTCCTTCTTGATTGCAGAAGTCAACATAGGCTTGGCGCTCTGCTTTGAACAAGACTCCATCACCAATCGCACCACCCAAACGCTCAGACAGGACATCGTATGAACCATAACCATAAACCTGTCCTTTGTAACTCAAATCAACATGTCCAACAGCTCCAAAACCCTCTTCACCTACATGCACAAATATTTCTAAAATAGGTGTTTTTGTAATATTTTTTTGACTATTGTAAACTGATTGAGCCGTCTGATCCTTATTGTCAGCTAAATAATTATTGACTTTTTCTAGGGTCATCCGTGGTACGAGGGCTGCAAGGAACAAGGGGAAGGTTAGGCGGACATGTCGCTTTAGACTCTGTTGCTCGATTGCTTCTTCAAACAGGAAGCCATCACGTAAATTGGTGAGTCCATACAAGATCAGATAACCTCCGATAACAATGGTTTGAACAACCAGCTGTGTGCCTGACACAAATAGGGAAGCTGAACCTAGTAAGGATAACCAAATTCCATCTATTAAATAGCGAATCCGTGGCTGTACCCCATCTTTTCGATATAGGTAAAAAGTGATGAAATTGATAAGAGCTGTAAAAAGTTGGTAAATCCCAACAAAAATAGCCGCGAAATAGAGGGGAATTTGAACAGCTAAATCGAGACTGGCTAGAATCCCGAAAAGAACAGCTTTCCCAACTAGCGCAATGACACTTTCACTCGATTTCTTCTTTCTGAAAAATGTCATGCTCAATTCATATAAAGCTAAAAAGAATAGACCTGCATGAATGAACCGAAGAATTAAACCCGGAAATTGCCAGCCAGCAATTAAAAATCCAAGTCCAACAAGAACTAAAATAAGACCTTCACCAACTAACTTTCTGCCAGTTAGTCCTAATTCACTTATTTTTTTCATGAAATGATTATAGCATATTTCTAGACTTATATTTGCAAAAAAATCCTAGATACACTAGGATTTTTTTGCTTTATAGCTGTGTTTCTCATATTTCAAATTAGTTATCTATACAGACCGTCCTCGCTTTCGTGTTTTCTGGCTTGGGTTAGAGGCTGGGCAAAAAGTCCAAAGCCACTTCTTAGAGTTCGTGTCAACATCTCAGCGCAGTGGTTGATTGGCGGATTTGTTCGTGTTTTACACTCCAAATCCAACCTAATCAACTGTGCGGGGGTGGGAAGACGAACTCTTTTTAGACCACTTGAGTTCTTATACGAAAACTCAAAAGAATGCAAAAACTCCCTCCCTATGATATAATCAAAGCGAAAAAAATTTTTATGTTAGGCTACTAGCTCGTCCCTAGTAGTCTTTTTCTGTGCTAAAAATTCAGGATACGTTATCTGCTCTTTTAAGAGGATATAAGCTATTTTTAATAATTGATGTGCGAGTGCAATTGTTGCTTTTTGTGAACCACGCCGACTTTGAATCTGATAAAATCGGTCTGCTAGAGGACTTCCTTTTTGTTTTTTGACAGCGAAAGCGGCTTGGCATAAACATTTCTTCAAATAAGAATTTCCGTGTCGAATCTTAGTACTTCGTTTTTTACCAGCACTCTCATTATTACCTGGACAAAGTCCAGCCCAAGAAGCTAAATGTCCAGCAGTGGGAAACTGACTCATGTCAACACCAACCTCAGAAATAATAACAGAAGCTGTAATGACATCAATGCCTGGGATGGAATCCAATATTTCTACATGGTTTTCATATTGTGATAGATAGACATTCATTCGCTCTTCCAACAACTCAATCTGCTTCTGATAAAAATCATAAATCTCTAAGGACTGCTTTAACATGAAGCGGTGATGGTCAGAAAAATAGCCATCCAAGGCTTCCAGAAGCTGCGGCACTTTCTTCTTCAAGCTGGTGTAAACTGATTGATGGACAATACGAGGTGTAATAGGCGTCCCATCAACCAGTAGCTGAAGGAGATTGCGACCAGATAGCCCCATAATATCTTCGATATAGGTTGTTAGCTTGATGCCACCTGACTGAAGAATTTTATGGATACGGTTGGTTTCTCGATTGCGACTTTCCACATAATGTTTTCGTTGTCTGGTCAACTCCCTCAATTCTTGAATGGTTTCATCGGGAACGAAACTCCGAGGAAGCAGACCAATCCGTGTTAATTTGGCTATCCAGTGAGCATCCTTCTTGTCGGTTTTCTGACCTGGAATAGCCTTCATGTGGGCTGGTTGAGCGAGTATCAACTTGAAGTCATCACATAGAGCATGCCAGACAGGTCGCCAATAAACACCTGTGCTTTCCATACCAACAGCTTCCACATGAAATTGACTGAGAAAATCGTGGCAAGCACGTAGGCCTTTAGTCGTTGTATCAAACGTAGCCATCTCACGCTTTGGACGAGTTGAGGTGAGTGGTCCGTGTAGGATACAGACAACAATATTGGCTTGATGGACATCAATACCTGCACAAGATTGATAGAGAACATCCATGATAATTCCCTCCTTCTAAAAATTAGAGAGCTTATCTACCGAATTTTAGTCGTATTTTTATACTCATGCCTATCGCATATTTTGGGGTGCTCGTCAGTAGAGTGGGTTAGTTTTTCCCGCGATGACTAACATCATTAACTCGTCAACCACAAAGCCCTCACTAAGATTATACACCTAGTGAGGGCTTTATGTTCGTTTTCATTATTCTGTGGGTGAGGGCGGAGCCATCATGGATGTCTTTCCCACTCCCTAATCAACCGACTTCAAGGCTTCCAGCATGTCCACTTTTCTCAGATGGTGGTTGACATAGATGCCAAGGGCTGCCAGAATTCCGATAATAGCCACTACTGGAATGATATACACTTCCAGTCCGACAGTGGGATTAAATCGAATGCTATCAGACCCAATCATTTCAAGGAGCAACCTGTGCAGATATATCCCACCTACTAGTCCGACCACAATTCCGATTATAGACAAGACAATGGTTTCCCGATAGATATACATGGTCACCTCCCGATTATGGAAGCCTAAGACTTTTATAGTAGACAGTTCTCGAATCCGCTCAGACATATTGATAATTGTAAGGTTGTAAAGAATAACCAAGCCAAGCAAGATTGACAGAAGGACCAGAATGGTCATAATAGTCTGAAGTGAACCTGCAATGGTAGTGAGCATAGCCATAAGCGAGGTATTTTGCACCAGACTTTTGACTGCTGGCATGGCTAAAAGCTGGCTAGCCAGTTTCTGAACATGACCTGTCTTATCATTTTTCAGTTGCACCAGATAGGCATTGGCTGTCTTTTGCTTGCCGGTCACTTGCTCGTAGTAACCTCTAGTCATATAGATGAAGTGCCCGGCATACATATCCGCCACAGCTGCGACCCTGACTTGCACTTCCTTATCTTCCAGAGTAAGTCCTATTTTATCCCCGACACTGACACCGTAGATTTGGGCTAGTTTTTCCGTGAGGACAATGCCCCTGCCACTCAGCTGGATAGCTTTGCCAGAAGAATTTTCAAGACTGACTAGATTTCCCAAGTCCTGACGGTCTGAAATATACAGTCCAATGGAAATATTTTTTCTCTGGCCACTAGTTTCCACTGTTTGACTGAGCTGTTCAAAAGCCACTGGCAAGGATTGACCAACCTGATCCGACTGGAGAAAGGCTGTTAATTTGTCTAAGTCCTCCTCATCTGCTCTGCTATTTTCCACCACCAACAGATCATAATGAATGAGTTCCCCAAACTGCCGTTGGACTACTCCTGAAATGGAGGAGCGAATGCCTAAGCCGCCGAAAAGGAGGGCGACCGTGCCTGCCACACCGAAGATGGTCATGAGCATGCGGAGCTTGTAACGAAAGATATTGCGGGCAGTCACCTTGTGGGTAAAGCTCAAGCGGGACCAGATAGCTGGCCATTTTTCTAGCCAAATGCTAGAGCCTGCAGCTGGAGGTTTGGGAAGGAGCAACTGAGCAGGTTTCTCGGTCAATTCTCTCTGGGCCACCAAATAGGCAGGCAAAACGGAGGAAATCAAAGAAAGCAATAGGGCTAGGCCTGTCCAAAGTGGATAAAAGTGGAGCTTGGCAGGTCCGATCACCGTCGTCTGCGTGATAATGCTCGAAATGATAGGTGATAGGACAAGATTTCCCGCAAGGATGCCGACAAGAGTACCAACTAGGCCAGCTGCTAGGCCATATAGAAGGAACTTGGCCATGATTTGCCTATTGGTATAGCCAAGGGCCTTGAAAATGCCTGACTGGGTCCGCTCCTCATCGACAAAACGAGCCATGGTTGTAAAGGTGACAAGAGCTGCGACTAGGTAGAGAACTACTGGAAAGACATTGCCTACTGCTGCGATGGACTTGGTCGCATTGCTATAAGTTGTGTAGCCATCACCACCAGGTAGGCTGGATCTGGTGTAAATTTGATAAGGTGATTTTTCTAGCTTGCTCAGGTCGGACTTGGCCTGGGCAATCTCTGTTTGGGCCTGACTAATTTCTTGGTTGGCTTCTGTCTGTTTTTCGGACAATTGGGATTGAGCTTGAGTCAATTCCTTGTCAGCTTCATCCAAGCGGAGTTCTTCTTGACGTAAGGTCAAGTCAGAAGATTCCAGTTGGCTGACACCCCATTCATAATCCGATACTCCCTTATGATAGGCCGCCAATCCTTGCTCATATTGAGCAAAACCAGCTTGGTACTGAGCTAGTCCAGTTTGGTATTCCTGGTTCCAGGTTTGATAATCAGCTAAACTATTTTCATATTCTATAACCTTGGATTGATAGTAGTCATAGTTATTGATATAGGATTGGTGAGCTTGCTCATAGTCAGCTTCAAGTTGGTCTAGACGAGCTTTTTCAGTATCCAAAGCTTCCTGTCTAGCCAGTAAATCTGAATAGTCAGATAAGGTCTGTCCTGCCTGGACCTGACTAGCAATTTGCTGGTTGAGTGCTTCTTGTCCTTGGTACCAATTGGAACGACCGGTTGATATTTCTGAGGCAGATTGACTGAGTTGGGTATTCTGCGTATCTAGTTCTTGTTTTGCGCTCTCCAATTGTTGCACCCTTTGAAGTAGTTCGGTATGACTTCCGTCCAAGAAGGATTTGGTTTGGTCTAGTTTAGCCTTCTGGCTATCCAGTTCTTTTTTGCTTTCTTCTAATTGAAATTTGGTTTGCAACAATTGGGCCAGGATGGTTCGCAATTCCATTTCCGATTGAACTAGTTTGGCCCTGCCACGCGCAAACTCACTGCGACCACTTGCGACTTGTTCCTGACCAGTCGCCAAGTCTTCTGCTGCTTGGTCAAGCTGAGATTGGGCTTGGGCAATGTCTTTTTCTCCTTGGGAAATTTCCGCTTGCCCTTCAGATTGAATACTAGACAAGCGTTGTTCATCGTTGTTTGCTAATAGCTTTTCTAGGTCTTCTTGATGTTGGTCCAGTTCCTCCTGATAGGCCTGGCTATAATAGGGCAGGTCTTTCAAATCATCATAAGCAAGCCGTGCGATTGTGTAGACTTCTGATTGGAAGCTGTCCTTGCTCACCACCCCATAGCCAGCCAGTTGTCCATTTCCACTTGCGGCCAGTCCCATGGTTTCATTGTCCCAAATTTCTGACGAAGCCACAAAACCAACAACTGTAAAGGTAGTTTGGGTCAAAACAGTCCCATCCTTATCTGGCTCAGTCACCTGAAAGGTGTCACCCAATTTGTAACTTGCTTGTAGGGAAGGAGAGAGTGCTATCTGGTCCTTCTTGCTCGGGAGTTTACCTTCTAATAATTTATAGGTAGAAATAAATTTTGGCGCTGAAAATAGCCGAATGGCAGTCTGATGTTTCTTGGCTACTACATCCTTAAAATGGCCGGCCTCTACTGTCGCACCTTTAATGGATGCCAATTCGTCCAGGTCAGTCTGGCTGATTCCCAGACCTGAAATGACAGCCAAATCCATTGTCCTATGGTCAGCGATATAGCTTTGGGCAGTTTTTTCCATATTTGGAGCTGTTACTTTCAAACCTGTCAATGCTAGTGCTCCTAGCATCATCAGGCTAAAAATGGATAAAAAACGTCCCTTGGAAGAAAGCAAAGATTGCCTCATATCCTTCCAGTAGATTTTCTTTTTCATAGTTTCACCCACTAATATTCTAGACTAGCTATATCCTGCGGATTTGCATTCAGCTCAACAGAATGCACACGGGCATCCCGCATCCGAATGACCCTGTCTGCAATAGGTGCCAGAGAGCTATTGTGGGTGACAATAATCACGGTCGCCCCCTGCTTGCGGGACATATCTTGCAGGATTTGCAAGACTTGCTTACCTGTTTGATAATCCAGGGCGCCAGTTGGTTCATCGCAAAGCAAAATTTTAGGCTTTTTGGCAACGGCACGGGCAATGGCAACCCGTTGCTGCTCTCCACCTGAAAGCTGAGCAGGGAAATTATTGATTCGGTGACCGAGTCCGACCTGTTCCAGGACTTCCTCGGCATCCAAGGCATCCTTGACGATTTCTGCAGCTAATTCCACATTTTCCTTGGCAGTCAGATTGGCAACCAAGTTATAAAATTGAAATACAAAACCTACATCATCTCTACGATAATTGGTCAGTTCATGACTTGACAGCTTGGCGATATCCACACCGTCAATCCAAACCTCCCCCTCGTCATTGCTATCCATGCCACCTAAGATATTGAGCAGAGTAGATTTGCCCGCTCCAGATGAACCAAGAATGATGACCAGCTCCCCCTGTTCAATCTCAAAGGACACACCGTCATTGGCCACAATGGTCGCATCCCCCATTTGGTAGTATTTCGACGAATTCTTTACTTGGATGTAGGACATGGCACACCTCGCTTTTTCTCTTCCTAACAACTGTATTCTTACTACTTATTATAGCACAAAAGAGGGTTTTCACCCTCTCCTTCATCTTTTATACTTGGGCAATAGCAGAGCCGCCATAGAGTTTGAGTTCTTCTCTGATCGTTTCGTAGTAATATCGGTCAAATGCCCGCCAAGCCTGCCTGCTGGTTTCACTCAATCGCAAATCGCCCAGTCCAACCAAAAAACTAGTCGAACGATAAAATTTCTCAATCGCAATCAGTTCTGTATTGGTGACCGACTTGGCCTCCGACAATATGCGTGTCATCTCTGTCAGATTATGTTGCAATCGCTGTTCATCAGCTGTTCCTCGTTTATCTGCTTGGAAGGCCCGATTCAAGTCTTGAATGAGGGCCAAAACGTCTTGAATAATCTGTGTCTTTTCCATAAAAGACCCTCCTTTTTTTGATGAATTTAGTATATCAAATTAGACAAAGATATTCAAGTTATTTATTTTTTCATAATATTGATGACCCCAGGATCAAATCCATCAGAAGTTCTCGTTACAATCCGTTTTACAGGAAAAATTACCATTGCGATTACGAGAAACAGACACACGAATTGAATTATCCGTTTCATACATACCTCCTTTTTGATATAACTAATTTTTCAATATATTTCCTTACCCATTGTTACTAAAAAATTCTTCAATGACAAATATAACTTTTTATTTCCTTGTAACTTGTATAAAACTAGTGCCTGCTCATACAGATCTAAAACTTCATCTTCTCTCAATAAGCCTTTGCTGATATTCCCCAACAAACATAGTAAATCTGGCAATAAAAAACTACTATTATAAGCATTCAATTGGTTAATCAGTTCTGTCACTTCATCTAAAGCTAAGTTCGTCTGTTTTCGTTTTAGAAGAAATCTAGCATAATTGTAACCAATCTTTATATAGGCTTGAAAGTCAGAATTGATTGATAAATCAAGCTTATTCACCTCTGATTTTACATTGCTGATTAACTCCATATATTTGTCATCTTCACCAACTTCACCTAGAAAACTGGCGTAGCTGTTCAAAAAATCTAAATAAAAATAGTAATGAGGAGCGATAATGGCACTTAGTCTATCAAACTCTTTTGTCGCAAAATCCCTTTCATTGTATAAGTAAAATCGAACCAAGATAAAAATATAATCTAAATAAGCCTTATCTTCCTCATTCAATAAGTGCCTGCTTTCCACCTCTTTCACATACAATTGCTCTACAATTTCATAATTTCTGAGAAGCAATTGTTGGGAGAAAATAGTTCGTATTTTCCCTATACTATGTCTACTTTCTTGAACAAATTCCTCAAAAAAATAATTCATGGTCACACCCAGCCTATTAGACAATAGGAAAAGAATTTCCGATGAGGGAGAAAGGTTTGTATTTTCAATTCTACTAATCAAACTCTGCTCACAAATATCCTTGGCTAAGGCACTCTGAGTCAGTCCAAGTTCTTTTCTTCGTTGCTTAAAACGACTACCACTTATACTATTCATAACATACTCCAAATTTATTTAATAATATTATACACTATTTCAAAATGAATTTATTCATTTTTATATTAAAATTTTCATTTTATATTGACTGCATTCAAAAATATTAATATAATAGTATACATAAAAGAGGTTTTCTACAAAAGAATGGAGAATATAACATAAAAAATATTGTTTTGCGTTCAGCCTTGCTACTATCTATCATTAGCCCAATAGTAACAACTACAACTCTATCTGTAAATGCTGAAACCTCGCTAAGAGTGCAGCACTCCCTCGTTCCTATTACATTAACAGAAAATTTTTTGTAGTTAGTAATCTAACTCAAACCAAATACTACGAAGAGTTTCGAAATGGTGTAAAGTACTCTGGTTATTTACGCTTAACCGATTATCAAAAAACTAGTGACGGTTATTACTTAGCCTACTATGCAGGAACTATCTCTAGATAAAAATTAATTCCTGTCTCTACAATCTCTTCTCTTTTGGAGGTATCTATGTTTCAAATTGAAGGTAAGCTATTTTTCCGTAGCAAGAAAAACTTAGTCGCTATCTTGGTCTTGTTGATGACGATTCTAGCTAGTTCCCTTCTAGCAGGCTACCACAATCGCCAGGCCAAGTTAAAGGTCATCCAGAACCATGAACAGACCATCCAAAATTTTGAAAATATCATACAAGATTTAGAAACACAGTATCAGACTCAAACTCTCAGTGAAGAGGATTACCAGGCTGAAAAAACATTCTTTACAAACTATATCGCCAACTTCCAAAAGGAGATTGAGGCGGTCAAGAAGGAGGACTGGACCTATTTTTATGAGAAAAATATCCAGCACTATCAGCAGGATGGCCAATACATCAGCCTTTCCTACCAAAGCTATGATTTTACCCCACAAACCATCGAAAATACCTTCTTGATGTCCAAGTATCTGTTAGAAAAGGAGATACCCTCTGCCTTTCCAACTGAGCTTTACCTGACAGCCTTTGAGAATCCCAAAACACCAACAGATAGAGAAATCGTCAAGAGCCTGGGGCAGCAGGCCTTAAAAGGAACCAGTCATGAAATCTGGCAGGGTCAAAAACAGCTAGGCCTGGTCATCACTCTTCCTCTCTTTCTCTTAACTTTCACCAATTTTTTCATCAAAGACCAGCAGGGAACTAGCCGGCAGATTCGCCTTTTACAGACCCTAGGGCTGACTAGAATCCGAATTACAACCAATAAATACCTAGCCTTCCTAACACTCTATACTGCCCTCTTTCTAACCCTCTATCTGAGCCATTTGCTCATCGCTTTTTTACTAAATGGCAATAGTAGCTGGATTTATCCCGTCACCACCTATATTAGTAAGAGAATTGATTCCAGCCTGATCCAAACAGCTATCAAACCTATTTACCAGGTCATCTTGCTAGCCTGTGGCATGCACTATCTCTACCTTCTATTTTTGCTGGGAGTGGCACAGACCTTGGCTAGAGTCTTAAAAAATGGACTGGCTGGACTGGTTGTCACACTAGGCATAGCTATCAGTGCCAACTTCTATCCCCATATCTTCAATCCATTCAGCCTTTGGAATGCAGGCAATCTGGCAGACGGAAGCGCTATCATCTACCATCAATTAACTGGCTACAGCATTCCAAAAGTCTTTACGGTTCTTCTCATCAGTAACCTGCTCATCTATTGCCTGCAATTCTATCTCCTGACAAGAAAAAGTGAGGTCTAACCATGCGATTATCTATTCACAATTTGTGCAAATCCTACGGGAAAAAGAACATACTAGACCAGCTAAACCTAGAACTAATGGAGCCTGGAATCTGGGCCTTGATTGGACCAAATGGAGCTGGAAAGACCACCCTCCTAGACTGTATTGCTAACCTGCAAACCTTTGATTCGGGAGAGATTTCAATAAATGGCAAAAAGCACGATAATCCAACTATCTATCGAACCTTTGCCTACCTGCAGGACAACCGTGTCCTCTACCCTGAATTAACAGGGCTGGAGCATTTGCGATTGGTCCAAACTATCCAAGATTTACCAAAAGAGCGGATTGAGGAAGTCATTGAAGAAATCGGCATCCGTGATTATGTGAAGATCCCTGTCAAAAATTATTCCCTGGGAATGAAGCAACATCTCCTGCTGGCTATCGGTATTATGAACAAGCCCCAGGTTATGCTCTTGGATGAACCCTTGAACGGCTTGGACCCGACCAGCTACATCCAGACCCGAAAATTGCTCCAGAAGCTAGCCAAGAATGGGTCAACCATTATCGTGTCTTCCCACCAATTAAACGAAGTGGACCAGCTAACCGACCAACTGCTCTTTCTCAAACAAGGAAAAATCATCGAGCGAAAACTGGAACAGGTTGGGCGACAATATGCCGTTCAGACTAGTGACAATCAGACAGTTTATCAGAAACTTAGACCAGTAAATGGATTGACTTTGGTCAATGATAGCATTCAGGTAGATACCAGTGTTCATAGTCTGCATTTCTACCTAGACCAAGTCATGACGTGTCAGGTGGAAATTCTGGATATTACACTTCAGGAACACCAGTCCGAAGAGATTTATAAAGAACTATTTGAATAGGGAGGCCTGACCATGAAGCTACTGTCCCTTTTCATACTACGACTGAGACGCAATGCTATTTTTCTATCCCTGATAACCGCTATCGCCCTTATCCCACTTGCCCTGTCCTATCGGAATGTCCTAGAGTCCGAAAACCTGCGATTTGAGGATCGAGCCCGTATCATACAAGTCAAAAAAGAAGCTGAAATGGCCTTGTACTCTGACGATAAGGAAGCCCAAGCCTTAGACCAGGAAAGCATGGATTATTATAAAAAACTATTGGAACTGGCGACCGCCTACTTAGAAAAGGAACATATCCAAGGAAAAAGTCAGGAGGTATTGGAAACAGAGTTAGAACTCTACCAGACCTTGCAGAACTGGGAGGCAAAGGGAAATAGAGTCAATCATTTTACGAGCAGCGAACTGGCAGAACGTATCACAGTCTATAAAAAAGTGCTAGAGCAAACCCTTACTTTTCACTACTCTACTGCTCCCAAGGATGTTTATCTGAACTTGTTACAAGTTCTTCCAGCTAGTATCTATATGATACCTCTCGTCATCTGCTGTCTCTTAGCTTGGCTCCTCATGACTGACCTTTCCAAACATCGTGGTCTCCTCTTTATCAACGGACTAACTCCTAGCCAGTATGCCACTAGCTTGACCTTACTTGCTCTTCTCCTCCAAGTTGCTATCTATGCTCTCATCCTGTTCATGCTACTTCTATTGGCACATCAGTTCCAATTTACCTTCCAAGAAGATTATCCTCTACTAGTCGGCACAAATCCTCAGTCTACCATAACAGTAGGGAAGCAGTTGCAGAAACTCTTGCTGGAAATGGCTGGTGTGACAGGTTTCTATCTGACCTTTATTCGATTAGCAACTGCTAAAGTCCTACAAACATACAAACGAAAATAAGCCACCTCAAAAATGGTGGTTTTTTGCTGGCAAAAAAAACGATGCCTATTCAGACATCGTCATATTCTTTTATTTAACAGCCTCCAAAGCCGCATCATAGTCTGGATGTTCGTTGACGTTGTCCAGATATTCTACATAGGTGATTTCATTGTCGGCATTGAGGACAAAGACCGCACGCGCCAGCAAATTCCACTCCCGCATGAGCACACCGTAGGATTTACCAAAGGCATGGTCATAGTAATCAGATAGGGTGATGGCATCTTCCAAACCTACGGCGCCACACCAGCGTTTCTGGGCAAAGGGCAGGTCAGCTGATACAGTGATGACAACCGTATTGTCACGGTCAGCTAACTCCTGATTAAAGCGACGAGTTTGGGTATCGCAAATCCCTGTGTCAATAGAAGGCACAACACTGATGACCTTAGTCTGCTTGCCAAAGTCTTTCAGGCTTTTCAAGCTCAGGTCATTGGCCATGAGGACAAAGTCAGGAGCCGTATCTCCCACTCGTAACTGCGGACCTACCAAGGTCACCGGTTTTCCAATAAAGGTTGTCATATATATCGGCTCTATAATTTCTGTAGTGGGTAAATCCACCATGGAAATTATGGAGCCTTTTTGAGTATAGAAAAAAAGTCCCATATGACCTATAATGAAAAGTGCTCAAACTATCATTTTAGAAAGACTCATAT
>NZ_JAMWEL010000106.1 GCF_024509555.1 Streptococcus suis | reverse complement strand
ACGGTATTCCAGACGACGTTGAGAAACAAAATGGTACAGATCCTAAGACACCAAATACGGATACAACCGTAACTCCAGCAACGGTAGTTGAAGGTCAGCCAGTTTCAGATACAACAGTTGTTACACCGGAATCACCAAACACAGTGATTACCCCATCAGCACCAGTTAACGGCATTTCAGTAGATGAAAACGGCAAGTTGACAGG
>NZ_JAMWEL010000105.1 GCF_024509555.1 Streptococcus suis | reverse complement strand
GATTAGATTTCTCAACTTCTTCCTTAACTTTAGCTTTCTCATCATCAGTCAAGTTGTTTGTATCTTCAACTGGCGTTACGGCTGGAGTTTTTGGTGTGTTCTCATCCGCATCTGATGGGTTAGCTGTCGTTGTAGTTTCTGTTGGTTCTGAGACGTTACCAGCTTTGTCGGTTGCTGTCGCAGTGACTTTGTCGCCTTCTTTAAGCTCAACACCTGCTGGGA
>NZ_JAMWEL010000104.1 GCF_024509555.1 Streptococcus suis | reverse complement strand
CATCCAAAATTCCAGATAGCTAGAACTTACTTTGAGACGTCTCAGAGCCAGTAACTTTAGTGTACTCTTTTTTTCAACTTTTTCAACCCTAAAACTCACTATTATCAACATTTTTAGTCAAAAAAAGAACTTAGTCTGAGACTAAATTCTGTTGATGTTATGCAGTTTTCTCAAAGTAACTTCTGGAAGGACGGGAACTAGAACTTACTTTGAGAATTTACC
>NZ_JAMWEL010000103.1 GCF_024509555.1 Streptococcus suis | reverse complement strand
TCACCACATCACCCTTAACAGGCACGTAAGGAATCAAGGTATCCTCACCTGGTGTTTCTGGTGTTGGTGGAACGTAGCCCTTGCTTGGATCTTCTGGATCAACAGGTTTCAACGGTGTATTGTCCTTCGGATCGACTGGGGTGTAACCCGGTACGTGCGGAATGACTGGTTGATCTGTTGTCGGATTGGTTGGAATAGACGGAATTTCCTTATCTGGCTCAGTTGGGTCAAATGG
>NZ_JAMWEL010000102.1 GCF_024509555.1 Streptococcus suis | reverse complement strand
TTGTTACAGTTACTGGAATGTTAACTGTACGAGCTTCCTCGTCGTCTTTCCAATCTGTAATGTCTGGTGTACCTGTCAAGTTACCGTTGCTATCTACTGATACGCCGTTAACTGGTTCTGATGGTGTGATCACTGAATTTGGTGATTCTGGTGTGATAACCTTAGTATTTTCAACTGGTTGACCTTCAACTACAGTTGCTGGGGTTACAGCAGAGTCTGTATTCGGTGTCTTAGG
>NZ_JAMWEL010000101.1 GCF_024509555.1 Streptococcus suis | reverse complement strand
ACGACGTTGAGAAACAAAATGGTACAGATCCTAAGACACCAAATACGGATACAACCGTAACTCCAGCAACGGTAGTTGAAGGTCAGCCAGTTTCAGATACAACAGTTGTTACACCAGAATCACCAAATTCAGTGATTACACCATCAGAACCAGTTAACGGCGTATCAGTAGATAGCAACGGTAACTTGACAGGTACACCAGACATTACAGATTGGAAAGACGACGAGGAAGCTCGTA
>NZ_JAMWEL010000100.1 GCF_024509555.1 Streptococcus suis | reverse complement strand
CTTCAACTACAGTTGCTGGGGTTACAGCAGAGTCTGTATTCGGTGTCTTAGGTTCTTTATCAGTCTCATCTGGAATACCATCGTTGTCATCATCTGGGTCTGTCACATCTGGGATACCATCGCCATCTGTATCACGTTGGATAGTGACTGGAACATTAACAACTTTCTCAACACCGTCTGTTGTTACAGTTACTGGAATGTTAACTGTACGAGCTTCCTCGTCGTCTTTCCAATCTGTAAT
>NZ_JAMWEL010000010.1 GCF_024509555.1 Streptococcus suis | reverse complement strand
ACATCCATTTTTACAATCACCAACGTTTTCAAGAACGCAACAACGGCCTTGCCCCTCTTGAAATGAGGAACAAGGCCGTCGCCTAATCTTTTATTATTTCATTGTCCACTTGACAGGGAGCTGTTCAAGGCTTGCGATTTTTTTCTGTCGATTTGTCTACAATTTCCAGTAGACCTATGACAAAGCCGAATGGCTATGGTATAATAACAAGTATGTATAGTCAAAATGAAAATGAATTGATTGCCATTGGCGAGCGAATTGGTAGGGCTTGTAAGGCCAATCAAGT
Organism: Streptococcus suis; assembly: GCF_024509555.1. Taxonomy (GTDB): domain Bacteria; phylum Bacillota; class Bacilli; order Lactobacillales; family Streptococcaceae; genus Streptococcus; species Streptococcus suis_AD. The sequence continues at coordinate 81,070 of NZ_JAMWEL010000010.1, read as the reverse complement.
GCTAGTCCTGTCGGGAGATTTAGGTGCAGGCAAGACCACTTTGACCAAGGGTTTGGCTAAGGGTTTGGATATTGACCAGATGATTAAAAGTCCGACTTATACCATTGTCCGTGAGTATGAAGGTCGAATGCCTCTCTATCACTTGGATGTCTATCGGATTGGTGACGATCCGGAATCTATTGATTTAGATGATTTTCTCTATGGGGGTGGTGTGACTGTTATCGAATGGGGCGAATTGTTGGATGCTAGCCTCTTGGATGACTATTTACTCATTCGTATCGAGAAGGAAGATGATGGTCGTCGTCTGACTTTTGAGGCTCATGGGGCTAAAAGTCAAGTATTGGCTGAGGATATTCAGAATGGCTGAGAAAGAAATATATTTTAGTGAGGCTGAGCCAGCTGATGCGGTGGCCTTTATTGATTTTATGAACCAAGTGGCTAGAGAAACGGATTATCTGGTCATGGATGAAACGGGATTTCGATTTAGTCCTGAAGAGATGGCAAGAATCTTTGATGCTGGTATTGAAAATCCTGGGGAGTTGTGTTTGCTTGCAAAAGCGGGAGAAGAAGTTATCGGTGCCATTTCAGTTAAGTCCTCTAAGCAGTTTCGTATCAGCCATATCGGAAATATTTTCATTGCGGTTAAAAAAGCGTATTGGGGTTATGGTATTGGGACTATTTTACTAGATGAAGTGATACATTGGGCAGAAGAAATGGATATCTTGAAACGCCTAGAATTGACCGTTCAGGCCCGCAATCAAGCAGCAGTTCATTTATATCAGAAGTTAGGTTTTACTATTGAAGGGACTCAAGTAAGAGGAGCAAGAACAGATAAAGGAGAGTGGCTTGATCTCTATTATATGGGCAAGCTAATTGGTGACGTATGACAATTGGAAAAAAGATATTCTTAATGTTATTGGCCATTATAGGTTTAACGATTGGAGCAGGTTTTATTTATGGTGCTAGTTTGTTAAACTTTTCTACGGATGCTATTTCTAAGACTTTTAGACAACTGGGTGATAGTGATGAGATTAGTCCTTTAGATCCCACGGAGCCATTAACTATTCTTTTGATGGGTGTGGATATGGACCAGGCAACTCGTGGAGGAGATTGGGAAGGTGGCCGAAGTGATTCCATGATTTTGGTGACGGTCAATCCTCAGACCAAAGAAACGACTATGATGAGTCTGACTCGTGATATCATGGTAGAAATTGCAGAAGCTAATGGCGATTCGACGGGTTCTATTGAAAAACTTAACCATTCTTATAGTTATGGTCAAGCTCCGATGGCCATTGCGACCATTGAAAAAATGATGGATATTGATATAGAACGTTATATCGAGATCAATATGGATGGCTTGGTGGAGCTAGTGGACGCGGTCGGTGGAATTGAGGTCAATAATACCTTAGGTTTCCCTATATCCATAGAAGCTCAGGAGCCGGCCTATACATCAGTTGTACCTCCGGGTAGACATTTAGTCAATGGTGATCAGGCTTTGGTTTATGCACGGATGCGTTATGATGATCCGGAAGGAGATATTGGTCGTCAACGTCGTCAACGTGAAGTTATTACAGCTATTGTGAAGAAACTTCTACAACTGGATGGTTTTACCCAATACAAAAAGATTATCAATGCCATTTCTAACAATATGAGGACAGATATTGAAATCAGTGCATCTACGATTCCGACATTGTTGGGATACAGAGATTCAATTGGGAAGTTGAATTCTTATCAGCTACGAGGTCTTGATGAGATAGTAAATGAGCTTTATTATCAGTTGCCACCTGCACAGCATTTGTTAGATATGCAAAATGTTTTGAAAAAATCAATTGGGCTACCAGAGGGGACAGACTTGTCTACGAATGTCAAGGTTTACGAAATGCAAATGGGTTGGCCTAGCCCGATAAGTGTATACAATGCATTTACAGGTCAGTTGGAACTTGAGGCAAGTCCAGGGGTTGAAGCGATTGATATGGAAGCTATTACTGGCACATCTGCAAGTGATACAAATGGTACAAATAATACAAGTAGTACAAGTAATACACAGATTAGTGATAATCAAGAAAGTTCTATAGACACAGAAGTGGGAACTAGTACGCAAACTGAAACGAATGATCAATAACAAATAAAAATGAGGTTGGAATTCCAATCTCATTTTCATTATATGACTTTTAGTCCGTCACACTCCGTAAGGTGCATGACAAATAAACCACCCACTATGCGGGTGCGCGACGAAGGTTATACCAAAAAACTCCAAACGCGATACACTAAAGGTGTTCAAGCCTATTGTAAAGCGAAAGGAGGAGAAAAATTATCCAGTGGATGATTTTTGCCGAAACCTAAAAATTTAAGAGTTGAGGGGCGCAAAAGGCACATAGTTTATCACATACAAAGTGGCTGTGTTCTACCACATTGTCTTCACTCCTAAGTATAGACGAAAAATTATCTATAATCAATATCGAAGTAGTCTTGGAGAGATATTTCGACGATTGTGTAGTTATAAAGGTGTTGAAATTATCGAAGGTCATCTGATGCTAGACCATGTTCACATGTTAGTCAGTATTCCTCCAAGGTTAAGTGTATCAAGTTTTATGGGCTATTTAAAAGTCAAGAGTGCTCTTAGGATGTTTGACAAACACGCCAATCTCTCTATAAATTTGGCAATCGTCATTTGTGGGCAGAGAGCTTCAACAATTTGGGGAATTGTTGAAGAGTGTAAGTTGGACTAAATGAAGCCACAATTAAGAAATATATACAAGAATAAAGAAATTATCCAGTGGATGATTTCTTCACGAGCTTAAAATCTAGAAAGCGAGCTAAACATGATATAGCACTTGATTCTTGAGTGTAAAAGAGCATGAAGATCCCTTTAGGGATAATGGCAAGTAGTACGAATGCCTCTTTAAGAGGTTAGTGACGAGTCAAAAGCAGTGAGGCTTGAACAAAGTGAAAGCCAGCGTCTTTAGGCGCTGGCTGGTGATGTGGGCTTATAGCCCTTGTTCAAACCACTCGTTTGACGGGTGGTCATGATTTTTCCTCATTGGTGTATTTCTGTTGAATTTTTTGTATCTCATCCAGATTTCCTGCGATGCTTTGCTGATAAACGCGGGCCTTGTATTGGAGATCTTCGACCATTTCTTGTAGCGGTTTTTGGAAGCTATGGATGATGGCAAGTTGGTCTTGGATATTGGTTTTACTTGTTTCTATATCTGTCACTAATTGCTTGGTAGCCTTGACTTCTTTAGCGATTTTTTCTCGGTTTGAGATGGCTAGGTAGGTAGCGCTAGCAGCGGATAGGGCCAATAGTAGATTACGAAGTTTCATCTTATTCTCCTAAGTAGAGGTCTTGAGCCAAATTGGTTAGGGCAGGAAAATCAGGTTCGTTGACCTTAAATTGAATATCCAGCCCATCATTCTGGTCAAAGCGTGGCAAGAGGTGGATATGGGTGTGGAAGACGGTCTGTCCAGCAGCTTCTTCGTTATTATTGACAATATTTAAACCGCTAGCGCCCAATTTTTCTGTCAATTGACGGGCAATTGATGGAATAGCGGCAAAAACTTGTCCAGCTACCTCTGCGTCCATATCTAAGACATTTCGAAAATGTTTTTTAGGGATAACTAGGGTATGCCCCTTTGTGACTTGAGTAATATCTAAAAAGGCTAGAACGTGGTCGTCTTCATAGACCTTAGAGGCTGGAATTTCTCCAGCTACAATTTTACAAAAAATACAATCTGACATAATACGCCCTCTTTCTCGGATTTTTGTTATAATAATTATATCAAATTATAGGAATAAATGTATGTTAGAAGTAAAAAATGTCACAGGGGGTTATGTTAATATCCCTGTTTTGAAAGATGTGTCTTTTTCCGTTAAAGACGGAGAACTCGTCGGCTTAATTGGTTTAAATGGTGCAGGGAAATCAACTACTATCAAGGAAATCATTGGTCTATTGACGCCTTATCAGGGGCAAATTTTGATTGATGGACAAGGGCTGGCTCAGGCCCCTGAAATTTATCGGAAGAAGATTGGTTTTATACCCGAAACACCTAGCTTATATGAAGAATTAACTCTCAAGGAACACTTGGAAATCGTTGCTATGGCCTACGGATTATCTTGGGAAGAAACATGGGGAAGAACGGAAAAATTGTTGAAAATCTTTCGTTTGAATGAGAAGTTAGACTGGTATCCTGTTAATTTTTCTAAGGGTATGAAACAAAAAGTTATGATTATCTGTGCCTTTATGGTGGAGCCAAGTTTGCTAATCGTTGATGAACCTTTTTTGGGCTTGGATCCAGTTGCTATTGCGGATTTGATCGCTCTTTTGGAGGAGGAAAAGGCTAAAGGCACTTCTATCCTTATGTCCACTCACGTCTTGGATTCTGCTGAAAAAATGTGCGATTCCTTTGTGATTTTACATCAAGGACAGGTGAGAGCAACAGGGAATTTGGCGGATTTGCAGGCTCAATTTGGCATGGAAGGCGCTAGTCTGAATGATATTTATCTGGCCTTGACCCAAGAAGGAGCGGCCGGATGAAAGTTTTGTTTCAAAAACGCAGACATGATTTTCTAGAACGTTGTTCCAAGTACATGCGTTATGTATTGAATGATCATTTTGTCTTGGTTCTGATGGTATTTTTGGGATTCTTGAGTTTGCAGTATCGCCAGTTACTAGTTTCCTTTCCAGAAAATCGCATGCCGATTATCTTGATTCTTCTCGCAATTAGCTTCTTAGTTTTATGTTCCGGTAGAATAGCGACTTATTTGGAGGAAGCTGATCAGATTTTCTTGTTGACTAGAGAAAAGGAAGTTTTAGAAGAATTGGTAGCAGCAAGCCGTCGTTCATTCGTGCTTTGGTCTGTTTTGCAGGTCTTAGTGCAGTTGCTTTTCTTACCAATATACCTCAAGCTTGGATTAGCAACTTGGATGGTGGTCGTCTATATATTGGTGTTATTGTTCGCCAAATATTTTTTAGTAAAACATCAACAGGCTAGCTATCAGCGCCAGGGTGTGCTAGATTGGTCAAAAGCCATTCAGGATGAGCAAAAAAGAAAGCAATCTATTCTGCGCTTCTTTGCCCTCTTTACTACAGTTAAGGGGATTAGCACGAGTGTCAAGCCTAGAAAGTACCTGAACAGGATATTAAGTCTTGTTCAATCTCGCCAGACTTGGTTCCATCTTTATTTACGAGCGTTTTTTCGGGCAGGCGATTATTGGGGCTTGACTTTGCGTCTCATCTTTTTGTCTCTCTTGTCCGTGATTGCAATTGAAGAGGCGTGGCTCTCTCTTGGTCTGGTTTTAGTATTTCATTATTTGCTCCTATTTCAGCTGTTGGCGCTCTATAAGCACTTTGATTATCAGTATTTGACCCAGCTTTATCCTTTGGATAAAAAAAGGAAGATGAAAGATTTTCAGCATTTGCTTCGGGTTATTTTGTATGGACTTTTGATAGTGGAAATGCTGGTCGCTCTGCTATTTGTCAAAGATAAAATCATGGTTGCAGCTCTGCCAATTGTATGTCTTTTCCTTCATGAAGTTTATTTGCCAATAAAATTGAAAAAATTGATTGACTAAATAGCTGAAAATTAGTAAAATAGTAAGGAATTTTTAAAGGAGGTAAGGCATGCAGTTTGATACTAGTGGGCTACAGTTACAGTCTATTGCAGGAAATAGTGGCAAAGCGTTTAAGGGCCTACGGTCAGACGGAACGCAAGTCTTTGTGAAGTATGAGATGCCTCCTATCGTTTCTGCACTAGCTCGTGAGCAAATCACACCACCTGTTTTGTCTGCGAATCGGGAAGTGGGAATGGGCCACCGTGTAGAACAAGAGTGGTTAAGTGGTCGTACTTTGGATCGACAAGATATGACTAGCAAGCAGGTTCGACAGATTTTGGTACGTATGCATTATTCACGAATTCTGCTGAATCAAGCCTTGCAAATGAATTATACTTATATGGAGCCCCAAGATTTGGTCTATCGTTGGCAAAAGGATGCTCCAGCTCGTTTGGTTCAAAATTCGTATTTGCAGTCCGTTTGTCAAGATTTGTTACGGAATTTGCCTAATTTCCGACAGGAAGTCGCGACCTTTGTTCATGGGGATTTACACCATAGTAACTGGGTAGAAACGACATCAGGTCTAGTTTATTTGACGGATTGGGAAACGGCTTGTGTAGCTGATCGGATGGTTGATGTTGCCTATATCTTGACCCACTACATTCCTCGTCAAGGATGGGAGGAATGGCTTCGTGCTTATGGCTACAAGTATAATCGAACAGTATTAAATAAAGTATTTTGGTATGGACAACTTGCCTACCTTAATCAAATTGCTAAGCACGTAGAGAGTTACAATACCATGGCAGCTAACAAAGAAATTTACGCTTTGCGTCAATTCCGCCAGAATTTTTATAGGGAAGTATGAGAGTTAGAAATCGAAAGGGAGCCAGTGAGCTCCTAGCAAATAATCCCCAGTATGTTATCTCCAATCCGGAGGAATGTAAGGGAAAATGGGCAGAAATTTTTGGAAATAATAACCCCATTCATATCGAGGTTGGGTCAGGTAAAGGGCGTTTTGTGACAGGCATGGCAGCACAAAATCCGGATATTAACTACATCGGTATTGATATTCAAATGACGGTCTTGAGCTATGCCTTGGACAGAGTGCTTGAAGCAGGTCTACCGAACATTAAACTCTTGCAGGTTGACGGGTCAAGTTTGACAAATTATTTTGCACCTGCGGAGATTGATCAGCTCTATCTAAATTTTTCTGATCCATGGCCAAAGAAACGTCATGAAAAACGCCGTTTGACTTATAAGTCTTTCTTGGATACCTATAAGGAAATCTTGCCTGAAAATGGAGAAATTCATTTTAAGACGGATAACCGTGGTTTATTCGAATACAGTCTGGCTAGCTTTTCCCAATACGGTATGGTCTTGAAGCAGGTTTGGTTAGACTTACATGCAGATGGTCTTGAAGGAAATGTCATGACGGAGTATGAGGAGAAATTCTCAAACAAGGGTCAGGTCATCTATCGTGTGGAAGCACGATTTTGATAAGAAAAGCAAATAAGGAATCCAAATGGACTCCTTATTTTTTTGTAAAATGAATCAGATAAATGATGCAGGCGGTAATGGCTGAGCCTACGAGTAAATAGGCTACTGGTTTCAGAAACTCTAAACCATATGTTAAGTGGCTATCAACAAAGAGAAAGACAGCGAGGGTAATGGTGAGAAACACTAGACAAAGTGTGAATAATATACTTTCTTTTTTCATGATGCACCTCCAAGGATAGTATAAATGAATGATTCCCCAATTTCAAGTTTTAGAAGACAAGATTAAAAATGGATAACGCTTACAATTTCTATCCTTATCGTTTTCCTTTACAGGTGTTCGAAATTATGATAGAATACAGGGTAGAAATAAAGAGAAAAGGGGGTTGACGTCAGTCAACCCTTTCCCTGTATGCAGATTGTGACAGGTTAGAATTGTAAAAGGAGGTGCCTATGTCATCAATTGTTGATTTAGTCACGGCTACCATTGCACCAGCTATCCAGTCTCCCTATGAATTGGTAGATGTGGAATATGGCAAAATGGGTGGTGACTATGTCCTGTCTATTTTTATTGATAAGGAAGGAGGGATTTCCCTTCAAGATACGGCAGATTTATCAGAAGTCATTAGTCCGCTTTTGGATACCATTCAGCCGGATCCTTTCCCAGAGCAGTATATGCTTGAAGTGACCAGTCCAGGTCTAGAACGTCCCTTGAAGACAGCAGATGCAGTTACCCAGGCTGTTGGGAAATACATCCATGTCAAGCTCTATCAGGCTATTGACAAAGTCAAGGTTTTTGAAGGAACTCTTCTATCTTTTGATGGTACAGACTTGGTCATGGAGTACATGGACAAGACACGTAAAAAAGAAGTGACCATTCCATATTCAACAGTAGCTAAGGCACGTTTGGCCGTTAAAATTTAAGTGTAAGAAAGGACCTTTTGACATCAAAAGGAAATCAAAATGAGTAGAGAAATGCTAGAAGCCTTCCGTATTTTAGAGGAAGACATGGGTATTAACAAGGCGGATATTATTGATGCAGTAACAGAATCACTTCGTTCTGCTTATAAGCGTCGCTATGGACAAGCTGAGTCAGCAGTTATCGAGTTTGATGAGAAGAAGGCTGATTTCCACGTATATACTGTCCGTGAAGTAGTGGATGAGGTCTTTGATAGCCGGTTGGAAATCAGCCTCAAGGATGCCTTGGCCATCTCAACTGCGTATGAAATGGGTGATAAAATCAAATTCCAAGAAGATCCTGCAGAATTTGGTCGCGTAGCTGCTCAATCAGCTAAGCAGACCATCATGGAAAAAATGCGCAAGCAAAAGCGTGCCATTACCTTCAATACCTACAAGCAACATGAAAATGAGATTATGTCAGGTACGGTTGAGCGTTTTGACAATCGTTTCATCTATGTCAATCTTGGCACCATTGAAGCTCAGCTGTCCAAACAGGATCAAATTCCTGGTGAGGTTTTTCAATCACATGACCGTATCGAGGTCTATGTTTACAAGGTAGAAGATAACGGCCGTGGGGTGAACGTATTTGTCAGCCGTAGCCATCCAGAGATGATCAAACGCCTCATGGAACAGGAAATTCCTGAAGTATATGATGGAACTGTTGAAATCATGAGTGTGGCCCGTGAAGCTGGAGACCGTACGAAAGTGGCTGTTCGTAGCCATAATCCAAACGTAGATGCTATCGGTACAATCGTTGGTCGTGGTGGTTCAAATATCAAGAAAATCACCAGCAAATTCCACCCAGCTCGTTACGATGCTAAGAATGACCGCATGATTCCGACTGAGGAAAATATTGATGTCATCGAGTGGGTAGCAGATGAAGCAGAATTTATCTACAATGCTCTCGCTCCTGCAGAAGTTGACCAAGTATTGTTTGATACAGAAGATGGCAAGCATGCTACTGTTGTTGTGCCAGATGATAAATTGTCCTTGGCAATCGGTCGTCGTGGTCAGAACGTTCGTTTAGCAGCTCATTTGACCGGATTCCGTATCGACATCAAGTCTGCATCAGAATATGAAGCAATTGAGGCTGCTCAATATGCGGCAGAAGAGCTTGTAGAAGAAGTCGCGGAAGAATTTACAGAAGAACAAGAATAGAACAAAAGGAGCAACCATGGCAAAAGCTAGAAAAATACCCTTGCGCAAGTCTGTGGTGTCCGGTGAAATCATCGACAAACGGGATTTGCTCCGTATTGTAAAAAATAAAGAAGGTCAAGTATTTATCGATCCAACAGGCAAGGCAAATGGTCGTGGAGCTTACATCAAGCTTGACAATGATGAGGCAAGCCAAGCTAAGAAACGTCGTGTCTTTGATCGTTCATTTAGCATGGAAGTGGCTGAAGAGTTCTACGATGAATTGATTGCCTATGTTGATCACAAGGTCAAGAGGAGAGAGCTTGGACTGGAATAAGAAACAGAAAATCTTAAATTTATTGGGATTAGCCCAACGAGCAGGTCGCTTGGTTTCAGGTGAGGATCTGGTTGTTGAAGCTATTCAAAAAGGGCAGGCGAAATTGGTTTATTTAGCTAATGATGCTGCTGGAAATTTAAGTAAAAAAGTTACAGATAAAAGTCATACCTATCAAGTAGAAGTTGTAACAGTGTTTTCAACACTGGAATTGAGTGCAGCCGTCGGCAAGGCTAGAAAAGTTCTTGCAGTGACAGACGCTGGATTTACAAAGAAGATGAGGTCTATTATGGAATAGAACAGGAGGACAAGGCATTGTCTAAAAAGAGATTGAATGAAATTGCCCGAGAATTAGGCGTAAGCAGCAAGGAAGTTGTTGCTAAGGCTCAAGAATTGGGTTTTGAAGTCAAAAGCCATGCTTCGAGCGTGGATGAAGCAAGTGCCAAACGTTTGGCGGATAGCTTTGCTAAGAAAGCAGAAACTCCACAACCTGCAGAGAAGGTTCAGTCCGTTGAGAAACCAGCCGAAAGCAAGGCTCCAGTAGTAAAGCAAGAAGCACCTGCTCCAGTAACCAAGGAAGAACCAAAGGCGACTGCTCCAGCAGCACCACACCGCCCTCAGAGTCGTAACTTTAAGGCAGAACGGGAAGCGCGTGCTAAGGAACAAGCAGCTAAGCGAGCACAAGGTAAAGGTGGTCAAGGCAAACAAAACCAAGACCGTCGTGACAACCGTCAACAAGGTCAAAGTCGCCCAAATAACGACCGCAATGATCGTCGCGACAACCGACGTGAACAAGGTGGAGACAAACGCAAGGATAATCGTTTTGGCGACCGTCGCGACAATCGTGACAGCCGTCGTCAAGACAATCGACCTGCTCAATCAGCACGTTTTGAGCAAAAAGAGGTTGCAAAACCAGCAGCTCCTAAGATTGACTTCAAAGCGCGTGCAGCTGCCCTAAAAGCAGAGCAAAATGCAGAGTATGCTCGTACCAGCGAAGAACGTTTCCGTCAGGCTCAGGAGGCTAAAAAGCAACCGAAAAAACCAAAGGAAATCAAGTTCGAAGAACCGGTGTTCGAAAGCAAGCCATTTGTCAAACCAACCCCGATTGTATCGGTACCTGAAACAGTTGCAGAAAGTGCTGTAGATACTCGTCGTAAGAAACAAGCTCGACCAGACAAGAAACGTGACTTCAATAGTGACGAAGAAGATGGTCCACGGAAACAACAAAGAAATCGAAATAGTCAAAATCAAGTGAGAAATCAAAAGAATAGTAACTGGAATAACAACAAGAAAAATAAAAAAGGCAAGAACAACCAACCTGTCAAGCCTGTCACAGAGCGCAAGTTCCACGAATTGCCGACAGAATTTGAATACACAGCTGGCATGACCGTTGCAGAAATTGCAAAACGGATCAAACGTGAACCTGCCGAAATCGTCAAGAAACTCTTCCTCATGGGTGTTATGGCAACTCAAAACCAATCTCTGGATGGAGATACTATCGAACTCCTCATGGTGGATTATGGTATTGAAGCCAAGGAAAAGGTTGAAGTGGATAATGCAGATATTGAGCGTTTCTTCGTAGAAGAAGGCTACCTCAATGAAGAAGAAATGGTTGAGCGTCCACCAGTTGTGACCATCATGGGACACGTTGACCACGGTAAGACAACGCTTTTGGATACCCTTCGTAACTCTCGTGTTGCAACAGGCGAAGCGGGTGGTATCACTCAGCATATTGGTGCCTACCAAATCGAAGAAAATGGCAAGAAAATTACTTTCTTGGATACGCCTGGACACGCGGCCTTTACATCTATGCGTGCTCGTGGTGCATCAGTCACAGACTTGACAATTCTAGTCGTTGCAGCTGATGACGGTGTCATGCCACAGACCATTGAGGCTATCAACCACTCTAAAGCTGCCAACGTTCCAATCATTGTAGCTATCAACAAGATTGACAAGCCAGGTGCAAACCCAGAGCGTGTTATCGGTGAATTGGCTGAACACGGTGTTATCTCAACTGCCTGGGGCGGTGAGTCTGAGTTCGTAGAAATTTCTGCTAAATTCAACCAAAACATTGATGATTTGTTGGAAACGGTTCTACTTGTAGCTGAAATCCAAGAACTCAAGGCAGACCCAACTGTACGTGCTATTGGTACGGTTATCGAAGCGCATTTGGACAAAGGAAAAGGTGCGGTTGCGACCCTTCTCGTTCAACAAGGTACCTTGAATGTTCAAGACCCAATCGTTGTCGGAAATACCTTTGGCCGTGTTCGTGCCATGACCAACGATCTTGGTCGTCGTGTCAAGGTGGCTGGACCATCTACACCAGTATCTATTACAGGTCTCAACGAAACACCAATGGCTGGTGATCATTTCGCTGTCTATGAAGATGAAAAATCTGCGCGTGCAGCTGGTGAAGAGCGTGCCAAACGTGCCCTTCTTAAACAGCGTCAAGCAACGCAACGAGTTAGCCTTGAAAACCTATTTGACACCCTTAAAGCAGGTGAAGTTAAGTCTGTTAATGTGATCATCAAGGCTGACGTACAAGGTTCCGTTGAGGCTCTCGCAACTTCTCTTCAGAAAATCGAAGTGGAAGGCGTGCGTGTCAATATTGTCCACTCTGCAGTAGGTGCCATCAACGAATCAGACATCACCCTTGCAGAAGCATCAAATGCCCTCGTCATTGGTTTCAACGTTCGTCCAACTGCCGAAGCTCGTAACCAAGCGGAAGCGGATGATGTCGAAGTACGTCTTCACAGCATCATCTACAAGGTGATTGAAGAGATGGAAGATGCCATGAAAGGGATGTTGGATCCTGAATACGAAGAAAAAATCATTGGTGAGGCAATCATTCGTGAAACCTTTAAAGTTTCTAAAGTCGGCACAATCGGTGGTTTCATGGTCGTACGTGGTAAGGTTACCCGTGACTCAAGTGTTCGTGTTATCCGTGACGGTGTTGTTATCTTCGACGGTAAATTGGGCAGCTTGAAACGTTACAAGGACGATGTGAAAGAAGTCGGTAATGCCCAAGAAGGTGGTTTGATGATTGAAAACTACAACGACATCCGTGTAGATGATACCATCGAAGCCTACATCATGGAAGAAATTAAGAAGTAATTTGTTCAAACACTCTACTTTTTTGATGAGAATCAAGTAGAGAAAGATAACCAAAACAGAATATAATAAGTTTGAAACAGTAATTGTTCAAGCTTACATAAATTTTTCAAGCTGAGGAAACTCAGCTTTTCTATCATTCGAGAAAGGAGAGAATATGGCAAACCATTTTCGAACAGACCGTGTAGGGATGGAGATTAAGCGTGAAGTCAATGAGATTTTGCAAAAGAAAGTCCGTGACCCTCGCGTGCAAGGTGTGACTATTACTGATGTGCAGATGGTAGGTGATTTGTCTATGGCCAAGGTTTACTATACGATTATGAGTAACCTGGCTTCTGACAATCAAAAAGCTCAAACTGGTCTTGAAAAAGCAACGGGAACCATTAAGAGAGAACTAGGTCGCAAACTGACCCTCTATAAAATTCCTGATTTAGTCTTTGAAAAAGACCAATCCATTGAGTACGGCAACAAGATTGATCAAATGTTGCGTGCTCTTGAGCAGAAAGATTAAGATAGGAAAGTCGAATGGGAACATTCGGCTTTTTTCTTGTTACACATAACTTTATGTGCAAAGCTCTATTGTATGTGTTAAGTAAGATTTGGCAATTCTGATAATGAGTCGGAAAATAATAATTATTTACTTTAAGTTTTCTTTTGGCTATCTTTAACCTTTCTTTTAGGTTTGACAGGTAAACTTATAGCATATAGGGAAGGGATATAACTTCCTAATGAAAGAAAAGGAACTTAAATTATGAAATCAAATCTTAAAAAATTACTTTACTCAGGTGTTACTCTTATGAGTTTAGGTGTTCTTGCTGCATGTTCAACTACTTCTAGTTCAACAACAACTTCAAGTTCAGTTGCAACTAGTCAGACAAGCGTAGCGACAACTTCAAATAACGGCTCATCATCTGATTCAAGTTCGTCATCCATAGATTGGTCAACTCTTCCAAGTAAAGAAGTGACTTTGTCAAATGATGGCCTGAAAATTACAGAAGGTGGTACTTACATCTTGACTGGCTCAACAACAGCTGGAGTAACAGTTGAAACAGATGCTAATGTTCGTATTATTTTAGCAGGTGCTGAGATTTCAAGTTCAGATACCGCCGCAATCAATGTCATAAATGCTGATAATGTTGAATTGGAAATCAAAGATGGAACCACAAATACTGTTAAGGATACAAGCAGTCACTCAGATACCAATATTGAAGGGGCTATCCATGTTGAAGCTGATTTGACCATTACAGGTAATGGTAGTCTGACGGTTGAGGGGAACTTCCAAGATGGTATCGTATCGACAGATGACCTTGTCGTGAATTCAGGAAATATTACCGTCACTGCGGTGGATGATGGTATCCGTGGTAAGGATTCTATGACAATTAATGGAGGTACGATCGATGTAACTGCAGGTGGTGATGGTATTAAATCAACCAATGATACTGATACAACAAAAGGTTACACAACGATTACTGGTGGTGATATCACTGTGAAGGCAGGCGATGATGCTATTAAGGCAGAAACAGCACTGACAATTGATGGAGGTACGATTACTGTTCCAGAATCAGCAGAAGCTCTTGAAGGAACGAATATTACCATTAATGGTGGTACATTAGATGTTTATGGGGCAGATGATGCTATCAATGCAGCAAGTACAATTTCTACGGATATCTTTATCAAAGTAACTGGAGGAGATTTGAAAGTCGCTGTAGGTAGTGGAGATACTGATGGTTTCGATGCCAATGGTGATATCTACATCTCAGGTGGTACAATCGATGTAACGGCTCAATCAGCCTTTGACTTTGATGGAACGGCTGAGTTGACAGGAGGTACTGTGACAGTTAACGGCGAGCAAATTACTCAAATCACAGCGACAGGACCTGGTGGTCGCGGTGGCTGGTAATCAATAATCATACTAAAAGGTCTGAGTAGAAGAACTCAGACCTTTCTTTTATGTTCCATATTTGGCAGATTAATTTTGTATTTAATGACAAGGAGTCGAATGAATAAAGAAATGCTAAAAATTGTGATGAAGATTGGAATTTGTGGCACTTTCCAATTTACAACGCAAAGATGATAAAGGATTCCAGAGAAGAGTGCAAGAACAGCATAGACATCTTCTTTAAGAACGATAGGCGTTTCATTAACAAGCATATCGCGTGCTATTCCTCCTCCGACACCAGTCAGTGCTGCTAAAATTCCACTTGTCATCGCATTTAATTCAAGTGAGACTCCCGTACTGGCTCCGATTAGAGAAAAAATTGCTAGTCCAATTGCATCGAAGACTAGATTAGCCTTGGAAAGAAATAGAATCATCTTATTATCAAGGGGCTTGTCCTGCTTTACATTGATGACAACGATGTACAGAATGATGGCTACTCCTATAGAAAGATAGGCAGCCTTTGGATCGGTTAGTGCAGTTGGTATGCGATTGGCCATGATGTCACGAATGATTCCACCTCCGACAGCAGTTATTATGCTGAGAAGGCAGATACCAAAGATATCTAGATTCTTTTTAAAACCCTTAACCGCTCCAGAAACGGCAAAAGCAATTGTACCAATGTAATTGCAAATCGTAATAAATAGATCAAATTCCATAAGTACCTCCAACTATATATTAACAAAAAGGGAACTGGCTTTCAATAGTAGATGAAGTTTGTGAAAAATATTTCAAGAGTTGTTTGTAATTTATGACTAAATTGTGAAAAATCGCACTAGAATAGGCTTTTCAAGAAAATTTCTGCAAAAAGAAAACGGTTCAAAAATTTGCCATTTGTGAAAGATTAGTCTATCATAGAAAGGTAAGAGAAAACCTTTGGAGGAAATTATGGTATCTATCTCAAAAGAACAACATTTGGACATGTTTCTAAAAATGCAACAAATCCGTGATGTTGACATGAAATTGAATAAATTGGTGCGTCGTGGCTTCGTACAAGGTATGACTCACTTCTCAGTTGGTGAAGAAGCGGCAGCTGTTGGCCCAATCGCTGGTTTGACAGAGCAGGACATCATCTTCTCACACCACCGTGGACACGGTCACGTTATTGCAAAAGGTATTGATATCAACGGTATGATGGCAGAGCTTGCTGGTAAAGCAACAGGTACATCTAAAGGCCGTGGTGGTTCTATGCACTTGGCTAACGTTGAAAAAGGGAACTTCGGTTCAAACGGTATCGTAGGTGGTGGTTATGCCCTTGCAGTTGGTGCAGCCCTTACCCAACAATATCTTGGTACAGATAACATCGTTATCGCCTTCTCAGGTGACTCAGCTACTAACGAAGGTTCCTTCCATGAGTCAATGAACTTGGCAGCTGTTTGGAACTTGCCAGTTATCTTCTTCATTACCAACAACCGTTACGGTATCTCAACAGATATTTCTTATTCGACTAAGATTCCTCACCTTTACCAACGTGCTGCTGCATATGGTATGCCAGGTCACTATGTTGAAGATGGAAACGACGTGATTGCCGTTTATGAGAAAATGCAAGAAGTTATCGAGTACGTTCGTGCAGGTAATGGACCAGCCATGGTCGAAGTTGAATCATACCGCTGGTTTGGTCACTCAACTGCCGATGCAGGTGTTTACCGTACAAAAGAAGAAGTTAACGAGTGGAAAGCAAAAGACCCACTTAAGAAATACCGCAAATACTTGACAGAGAACAAGATTGCGACTGACGAAGAATTGGATGCCATCGAAGCACAAGTTGCAGAACAAGTAGAAGCATCTGTGAAATTCGCACAAGAAAGCCCAGATCCAGACATCTCAGTAGCGTATGAGGATGTGTTTGTAGACTAGGGTGTGAAGACGTTAAAGAGGCACAGAAAAATTAGGGAGTCAGCTAGTGATGCGGACATCACTAATGGCTCATCTATTTTTCCAAGCCTCTAGTCTGAACCCAACTATTAACGTAAGAAGTTTGACTAAGCTCTAAAGAGCAAGTCAAACTACGGTAGCCACTATGGTGGACTACCTACTTACCTCACTAACTTCGCCTATTCAGCAATATCGGCTGAATAGTCTCCGTGTCGTAAGTGATGTGATCAGTTTGACTAAGTTCTAAAGAGCAAGTCAAACTAGGGTAGCTCGAGCAGCTATGACGCTTGATTACAATGAAGTAATTGATTAGTTTTCTACATTTTACTTGTTACAGTAAAGATAAATTGATATAAATTAGGAGTAAAAAATGGCTGAAACAAAAGTAATGGCCTTGCGTGAAGCGATTAACTTGGCTCAAAGCGAAGAAATGCGTAAGGATGAAAAAGTATTCTTGATGGGTGAAGACGTCGGTATCTACGGCGGTGACTTCGGTACATCTGTTGGTATGTTGGACGAATTTGGTCCAAAACGCGTTCGCGACACGCCTATCTCTGAGGCAGCAATCGCTGGTTCTGCAGTTGGTGCAGCTCAAACAGGTCTTCGTCCAATCGTTGACTTGACCTTCATGGACTTCGTAACAATTGCCCTTGATGCTATTGTTAACCAAGCTGCGAAAACAAACTACATGTTTGGTGGTGGCTTGAAAACACCTGTAACCTTCCGTGTGGCATCGGGTTCAGGTATTGGTTCAGCGGCACAGCACTCACAATCTCTCGAAGCTTGGTTGACCCACATTCCAGGTATCAAGGTGGTTGCACCAGGTACAGCTAACGATGCAAAAGGTCTTTTGAAATCATCTATCCTTGACAACAACCCAGTTATCTTCTTGGAGCCAAAAGCACTTTACGGTAAAAAAGAAGAAGTTAACTTGGACCCAGATTTCTACATTCCACTTGGTAAAGGCGAAATCAAACGTGAAGGTACAGATGTAACCATCATTTCATATGGTCGTATGTTGGAACGTGCCTTGAAAGCGGCTGAAGAAGTAGCTGCTGAAGGCATCAGCGTAGAAGTGGTTGACCCACGTACCCTTATCCCATTGGATAAAGAATTGATCATCGAATCTGTTAAGAAAACTGGTAAGGTTATCTTGGTTAACGATGCTTACAAAACAGGTGGTTTCATCGGTGAAATCGCGTCAATCATCACAGAAAGCGAAGCCTTTGACTACTTGGATGCACCAATCATCCGTATCGCTTCAGACGATGTACCAGTTCCTTACGCAAACATTCTTGAAAACGCAGTATTGCCAAACGTAGAGAAAATCAAAGCGGCAATTTATAAGCAAGTAAACAAGGGTTAAGAATCATGAAAGGACGGGCAACCGTCCTAGCCCTGTTTGAAAGAGTGTAGCCAGAATTTGACCTGACTTGATGAACGGTCTGGTTTATTGGTTACGTAAGAAACTGAAAGAAAGGAATTGAACCCGTCCGGAAAACTCGGAAAAAAGATAATTAGCTACGAAAATGAGGATTTTCTATTTTTCAATCGTTTTCTGTTCGGACTTGGTATCTTAAAAATGGCTATTGAAATCATTATGCCTAAGCTCGGTGTGGACATGCAAGAAGGTGAAATCATCGAGTGGAAAAAACAAGAGGGCGATTTCGTCAATGAAGGCGATGTCATCTTGGAAATGATGTCTGACAAGACTAGCATGGAGCTGGAAGCAGAAGAGTCAGGCGTCCTATTAAAAATTGTTCATGGCAACGGTGCAACTGTTCCCGTAACAGAAGTTATTGCCTATATCGGTGCAGAAGGTGAAACGGTTGAAGCCGGCGCTTCATCTGCTCCTGCTGTTGAACCAGCAGCGGCTATTGAAGAAGTACCTGCAGGTCGTACACCAGTAATCGTTGCTCCTGCATCTGCTGCCAAACCACAAGGTGGAGGCAAGGTTCGTGCAACGCCAGCTGCGCGTAAGTTGGCGCGTGAGCTTGGTATTGATTTAGGACTTGTGCCAGGAACTGGTGCAAATGGCCGTGTCCACAAGGCTGACGTTGAAGACTTCAAGGGAGCAGCTCCAAAAGCAACTCCGCTTGCAGCCCGTATTGCAGCAGACCAAGGTGTTGACCTGTCAACCCTTACAGGTTCAGGCGTCAATGGTAAGATTGTCAAGGACGACGTTCTGGCAGTACTTGCTCCTGCAGCTGTAGAAACTGCTGCTCCAGCACAGAAAGCAGAAGAGAAACCAGCTAAAGAATTGCCAGAAGGCGTTGAAATCATCAAGATGAGCCCAATGCGTAAGGCGATTTCAAAAGGTATGGTTAACTCTTACTTGACGGCACCGACATTTACGCTTAACTACGATATTGACATGACCAACCTCATGGCACTTCGCAAGCAAGTCCTTGAGCCAATCATGAACAAGACTGGTTTGAAAGTAACCTTTACAGACTTGATCGGTCTTGCAGTGGTTCGTACCTTGATGAAGGAAGAACACCGCTATATGAATGCATCTTTGATTAACGATGCACAGGAAATCGAGTTGCACAAGTTTGTCAACCTTGGTATCGCGGTAGGTTTGGATGAAGGCTTGGTGGTGCCAGTTGTTCACGGTGCAGATAAGATGAGCTTGTCTGACTTCGTGGTAGCTTCAAAAGATGTTATCAAGAAGGCACAATCTGGTAAGTTGAAGGGGGCAGAAATGTCAGGTTCTACCTTCTCTATCACCAACTTGGGTATGTTTGGTACTAAAACCTTTAACCCAATCATCAACCAACCAAACTCAGCTATCCTTGGTGTAGCAGCAACTGTTCAAACACCAGTTGTTATTGACGGCGAAATCAAAATCCGTCCAATCATGGCACTCTGCTTGACCATTGACCACCGTATCGTTGATGGTATGAATGGTGCTAAGTTCATGGTTGACTTGAAGAACTTATTGGAAAACCCATTGGAATTGTTGATCTGAGATAAGATGCAAAAGGCGTTAAGAAAACCGTATGAAAATAGGAAATCAACGATGTGCCTTGAGGCACGAGGCGATTTATCTTTTTCAATAGGTTTTTAGCCTGTGCTCAATTTGGTAAAGAGAAAAAATAAAGAAAGGATGTAGAACGAGTTCGTGACATTTGAACACGAACTAAATGCTTCGGAATTTAGATAGTCCGCCTTGGATGCAAGCATCCTACGTTGGACTCCTAAAATTCTGTCGCATTTGACGTTCTTTGTATCATAACTATGGCAATTGAAATTATTATGCCTAAACTTGGTGTAGATATGCAGGAAGGCGAAATCATCGAGTGGAAAAAACAAGAGGGTGATTTTGTCAACGAAGGCGATGTTATCTTGGAGATGATGTCAGATAAGACAAGTATGGAATTGGAAGCAGAAGAATCAGGTGTTCTTTTGAAAATCGTTCACGGTAACGGTGCAACTGTTCCTGTAACAGAAGTCATTGCTTATCTTGGTGCAGAAGGCGAATCAGTTGAAGTGGGTGCTGCACCTGCTCCAGCTGAGGTTGCACAAGCAACTGCCGACTTGAAAGCAGCTGGTTTGGAAGTACCTGCAGCTCCTGCTGCAGCTCCACAGGCGCCTAAGGCTGAATTGGCAGCTGACGAGTATGACATGGTTGTTGTCGGTGGTGGTCCTGCTGGTTACTACGCTGCTATTCGTGGTGCTCAATTGGGCGGTAAAATCGCTATCGTTGAGAAATCAGAATTTGGCGGTACCTGCTTGAACAAGGGTTGCATCCCAACTAAGACCTACCTCAAAAACGCTGAAATCCTTGACGGTTTGAAGATTGCTGCTGAGCGTGGTATCAACCTTGCTTCAACAAACTATACCGTTGATATGGACAAGACAGTTGACTTCAAGAACAAGGTTGTGAAGACATTGACTGGTGGCGTTCAAGGTCTCTTGAAAGCTAACAAGGTAACCATCTTCAACGGTCTTGGTCAAGTAAACCCTGATAAGACTGTTGTTATCGGCGACAAGGTTATCAAAGGTCGTAGCATCGTTCTTGCAACAGGTTCGAAAGTATCCCGCATCAACATCCCAGGTATCGATTCTAAGTTGGTATTGACTTCTGATGATATCCTTGACTTGCGTGAAATTCCTAAGTCACTCACTGTTATGGGTGGCGGTGTAGTCGGCGTAGAACTTGGTTTGGTTTACGCATCATACGGCACAGAAGTAACAGTTGTTGAAATGGCTGACCGTATCATTCCAGGTATGGACCGCGAAGTATCTGTTGAATTGCAAAAAGTCCTTTCTAAGAAAGGTATGAAATTCTTGACATCTGTTGGTGTATCTGAAATCGTTGAAGCCAACAACCAATTGACCATCAAATTGAATGACGGCTCAGAAATCGTTTCTGAAAAAGCCCTTCTTTCAATCGGTCGTGTACCACAATTGGCTGGTCTTGAAAACTTGAACCTTGAACTAGACCGCGGTCGTATCAAGGTTAATGAATACCAAGAAACATCTATCCCTGGTATCTACGCACCAGGTGATGTCAACGGTACTAAGATGTTGGCACACGCTGCTTACCGTATGGGTGAAGTGGCAGCTGAAAATGCCATCCACGGTAACCACCACAAGGCTAAATTGGACTTCACACCAGCAGCGGTTTACACACACCCAGAAATCGCTATGGTTGGTTTGACAGAAGACCAGGCTATCGAGAAATACGGTAAAGAAAACATACTTATCGGTCGCAACAGCTTCACTGGTAATGGTCGTGCCATTGCTTCTAACGAAGCTCACGGTTTCGTAAAAGTTATCGCTGATAAGAAATACCATGAAATCCTTGGTGTTCACATCATCGGTCCAGTTGCAGCTGAAATGATCAACGAAGCAGCAACTATCATGGAATCTGAGTTGACAGTTGACGACGTGGCAGCATCTATCCACGGTCACCCAACCTTCTCAGAAGTTATGTATGAAGCCTTTCTCGATGTGCTTGGTGTTGCAATCCACAACCCACCAAAACGCAAATAATCAGATAAGCAAAAAGAAAGTCGATTGGCTTTCTTTTTCCAAGTTCATAGGATAGTATTATTCTTTCGCAGTTTTCGACTGTTTTTTGATAGAAAAACAGACTATACTTGTAGTAGAAAAATAGTAAGGAGAATATAGTGTGCGCAAGATAATTTTTTTAGATGTGGATGGAACCTTGGTTGACTATCATAATCGGATTCCAGAATCTGCCATTCGTGCCATTCGACAGGCCAGAGAGAATGGGCACTTGGTTTATGTCTGTACAGGTCGAAGTCGGGCGGAAATGCAACCAGAACTATGGGAGATTGGTCTTGACGGAATGATTGGTGGCAACGGCTCTTATGTTGAGCATCAAGGACAGGTGGTCATGCATCAGGTTATTTCAAAAGATGATAGCCGAGCGATTGTAGACTGGCTTCACGAACGTGGTTTGGAATTTTATCTGGAAAGCAACAACGGGCTCTTTGCCAGTGAGAATTTCCGTGAACGTGCTCGTGAAACCCTGCGGATATATTCCATGAACAAAGGGAAAACTGCCGAAGAGGTTGCCAATCAAGAAGTAGAAGATGTCATACACGGGATAGTGTTTGATGGAGAATTGTATCGAGATGATTTGAATAAAGTTAGTTTTCTACTCGACTCCTACCAGGATCATTTGGACTCCAAAGAAGCCTTTCCGCAACTGGTTGCAAACACCTGGGGAGGCCGTGGCGAGACAGCACTATTTGGTGATTTAGGTGTCAAAGACATCAACAAAGCCCACGCCATCTCAGTTTTGTTGGATCACATAGGTGCAAACCAAGTGGATACCATCGCTTTTGGGGATGCTAAAATTGATATTCCCATGCTGAACTATTGTGCTACTGGTGTTGCTATGGGAAATGGCGGAGCAGAAATCTTGGCTATGGCAGATATGATTACTGACGATGTCGAAGAAAACGGCCTCTACAATGCCTTTGAAAAATTGGGTTTGTTGTGAGTCACTAGTTTGAGAACAAGTGTTTAAAGGTATTGCAAAACCGCTTACAATTTGATGAGATAAGAGTAGGATTGTTACTGAACAGCAGGCAAAACCTAAATTCATAGCAAGAAATCTGGCGACAGTCTTCTTTGGTGTGGATTTGGGTTCTTTTTCTACAATCAAAAAAGCTATATAATTTCCATGGTGGATTTACCCACTACAGTCTTATAGAGCCTTAAAATGTCATCGCTACAAACGGAGCAGATGTGGAGTAATGTGTATACGAAAGAAGCTGGGGGTCCAGCTTCTTATTTTTTTATTGGTAAATACTGACGTGCAATACGATTTTCCGGCTGACGATCGTGCAGATAGATGACGATGAGGAAGAGCCATTCGGCTGGTTTCATGATCAGATATATCAGATCTGCCTGCCAGGCATTGCGAATATGTTTGGAAATGGGATAGCCATACCGGTCGTAGTTGGAACGAATGCAACGATGCAGGCGTGGACATCTTTCTTCTAAAATCTGTTCAAAAGCATTGGCAATTTGTAGCTGACGATTGACCACCACACGATGTCCATGGCGT
This sequence comes from Streptococcus suis, assembly GCF_024509555.1. Taxonomy (GTDB): domain Bacteria; phylum Bacillota; class Bacilli; order Lactobacillales; family Streptococcaceae; genus Streptococcus; species Streptococcus suis_AD. The sequence goes on along the minus strand of NZ_JAMWEL010000010.1, from coordinate 58,125 downwards.
TCCCCCATACGAATGGGTTTGACCAGTTTACGGTGTCCAGCAGCCCCCACTGTACAAAGATAGTGTTCATCATAGAAGGCATTTGGTGGGGAGATCTTTTCCGATAAGGCCCAATCACTGGTTTCCGTCCACATCTGAAGCAGCTGGTCAGGTTTTTGACCAAAGAGAATGAGATAAGAGCCAAGAGTTGCAAGATAGGGCAGACTGAAGAAGAGGAGCCAGATGGGCAGAGAAAGGCTTTTTTGCAGGAGAGCGTAAAGTCTGGGAACGCGTGGGTTGCTCTGCTTGGCTAATTCTGCTTGCCACAGTTGAATGGTTTGTAAAATGGTCCGACTGTAAATGAGACAAATATTAAAAGGAACCAAACACAGGTTGCAGTAGGTGAAGAAATCTGTTTCAATCAAAGTAGAAAGTTGTATGGTCCATAAAACAGCAAAGACAAAACTTGGATACAGGCAGCTGATGAGTAGGACGGTTAGGAGAGGGGGGAGGAGCCTGGTTTGGTAGATGTTCAGGACCAAATAAGGTAAAACACCCAAAAGGAGTAGGAAAAACTGCCCTGACCAGGCCTCCGTTTGTATCGGGCTATGGAGTTGGTGGTTCACAAGGGTTTCTGGCCAATCGACGTAAACAACTTGAGCCATTTCAAGAGCCAACCAACTTAGACCTGTTCCTAAAAAGAAAATCAAACCATCGTTAATCCAAAAACTATACTCTTTTAACTGTTTTTTCAAAAGGTCCACAAAATGGCGGAGGTTTTTCCAGGTCAGATAAAGGGGAAGGATCAAGCAGATGATGGGGATATTGATTACCCACATAAAAGGAACAAAGATGCTTGAGATAATAAAAATTTGCCAAAATGTGTCTAACTGTTTTTTCATGACTTCCTCCTTCTCTAGCCTATCATCAATTTATAGAAAATTCAAGGACAGGAGGGAATGAGCCACGATGAGTGCATTTTTCAAGATAATTTCACGAAGTTTACACTTTAACAGGGATATTCCCTCATTTTCGAAGCATTCCATCATAAATTTACTATAAACATTGACAGCGACATTAAAAATCTATTCCAAAGCGTACAAGTTTCTTCCTGCGTTTTTCTGGGAAATAGCATGCTTTATTGAGTTGTTTTGTCCTAATCCCGTGAATCAGTTTTAGCGGAAGAGGGTTACTGATGACTATTAAAGAGTAGTCTCATGAAAGGTTTCGTTTAACTCTTGACGGCTATCATTCCAAATAATAAAGCCCTCACAAAGATTACTTATCAAGTGAGAGCTTCATATTTTGTGATTTATAGTCATTTGAATTAACTTTGATACATCGTCACTTTCGGCTTGCCGTACTCTAGTACAGCCTGCACCTCAGTTCCTTGTCTGAAAGCTAATTCATTCGACTATATTTTAATAGCAATAGCAAATGTATCAAATTTAAATCGTTTTTCTTTCAAAGGCATCGCTTGAAATACCTTGTGAAACAATCAATTTTGCCCACTCTTTAGCTGAATGTAGGCTGTGGTCCTTGTAGTTGCCACACGATTCAATGGTTGTTCCAGGGACATCTTCCCAAGTAATTCCATCTGCAATCTCTTCCAAACTTGCCTTGATGACTTGAGCAATTTCTGCTGGATCTTGTTTACCCCACATAATCATGTGGAAACCTGTTCGACAACCGAATGGGGAGCAATCAATCAAACCGTCAATACGCTGACGGATGAGTTTAGCCAAGAGATGCTCAATGGTATGCAGACCAGCTGTATCCATGGCATTTTCATTGGGTTGGATAAGTCGGATATCAAAATTTGTGATAATATCCCCTTTGGGACCAACTTCTTCTGAAATCAATCGGACATAGGGTGCCTTCACAATGGTGTGGTCCAATTCAAAACTTTCAACTGTAACTTCTTTTTTCATGTGTTCCTCCAAACTATTTAATGAATTTATTATAACATATGTTGATTTGGAATTGTGAAATCGGTTCAATTATGATAAAATAGATACAGATTTTGTGAAAATCGAATTTTAAAAAAGAGGTAGAAATATGGGAATCATTACATTTGTAGTGGCTCTTGTTTCTGCTCTCATTGGTTTAGTAATTGGCTACTTTGCCATTTCTTTGAAGATGAAATCTGCAAAAGAAACTGCAGAATTAACCCTTTTAAATGCCGAACAAGAAGCTAGTAATGTTCGTGGTCGTGCGGAAGAAGCAGCAGAGGCTATTTTGAAGACAGCTGAGCGTGACCGTCAGACCTTGAAAAAAGAATTACTCTTGGAAGCTAAGGAGGAGGCTCGTAAGTACCGAGAAGAAATCGCAGAAGAATTTAAGTCAGAGCGTCAGGAATTGAAGCAGATTGAAGTGCGTTTGACCGAACGTGCTAGCAATTTGGATCGAAAAGATGACAATTTGACTAATAAGGAAAAGACTTTGGAGCAAAAAGAACAAAGTCTAACGGATAAATCTAAACACATTGATGAGCGTGAGCAAGAAGTTGCTAAGTTGGAAGAGCAAAAGGCTCTAGAATTAGAACGTGTAGCGGCACTCAGTCAGGAAGAAGCGAAAGACATTATCTTGACAGATACACGCGATAAGTTGACGCATGAGATTGCAACTCAAATCCGAGATGCAGAGCGTGAGGTCAAAGAACGTTCGGATAAGATGGCCAAGGACCTGTTGGCTCAGGCTATGCAACGGATTTCAGGTGAATATGTAGCTGAGCAGACTATTACGTCAGTTCACCTTCCAGATGATGCCATGAAAGGTCGGATTATCGGACGTGAAGGTCGTAATATTCGTACCTTTGAAAGCTTGACCGGTATCGATGTTATCATTGATGATACGCCGGAAGTCGTTGTCCTATCAGGTTTTGACCCCATTCGTCGTGAGATTGCTCGTATGACCATGGAAACCTTGCTTCAAGATGGTCGGATTCATCCGGCTCGTATTGAGGAATTGGTTGAAAAACACCGTGTGGAAATGGACAACCGCATTCGTGAATATGGTGAAGCTGCTGCCTATGAAGTGGGCGCACCTAATCTTCACCCAGATTTGATTAAGATTATGGGACGTTTGCATTTCCGTACATCTTATGGTCAAAATGTCCTCCGTCACTCGATTGAAGTGGCTAAATTGGCAGGTGTCCTCGCTGCTGAGTTGGGTGAAAATGTCAACTTGGCTCGACGTGCAGGTTTCCTCCATGATGTTGGTAAGGCCATTGACCGTGAGGTTGATGGTAGCCACGTTGAAATTGGTACAGAGTTGGCTAAGAAGTACAAGGAACATCCGATTGTGGTTAACACGATTGCCAGTCACCATGGTGATGTCGAGGCTACAAGTACCATTGCTGTTATTGTAGCAGCAGCGGATGCCTTGAGTGCAGCTCGTCCAGGTTCTCGCCGTGAGTCTATGGAGGCCTATATCAAACGCCTACAAGACTTGGAGGAGATTGCTAATAGCTTCGATGGAATTAAACAATCTTATGCTATTCAAGCAGGTCGTGAAGTACGGATTATTGTTCATCCAAATAGAATTTCAGATGATCAAATTACTATCTTGGCCCACGATGTCCGTGAAAAAATTGAGAATAACTTGGATTATCCAGGAAATATCAAGATCACTGTCATTCGTGAAACAAGAGCGACAGATATTGCTAAATAATGCAGAGGGAGCCCAGTCAGCTCCCTTTCTGTTTGAAAAAATACTCTGCTCATTTAAAATCAGTTGAAATTCCTAGGGATTTTTGTTACACTAGAATGAAAGATTTTAAAGGAGATATCATGAAAGAGCGAGGCTTACTCATCGTATTTTCCGGCCCGTCGGGAGTTGGGAAGGGAACTGTTCGAAAGGAAATTTTCGAGAGTTCGGATAATAAATTTGAATATTCTGTGTCCATGACGACACGTCCACAAAGACCTGGAGAGGTTGATGGGGTAGATTATTTCTTCCGTAGCCGTGAGGAGTTTGAAGATTTGATTCGTCAAGGTCAGATGTTAGAATATGCTGAGTATGTAGGCAATTACTATGGAACTCCTTTGACTTATGTTAATCAAACGCTTGATAAAGGGATAGATGTCTTCTTGGAAATTGAAGTACAAGGAGCTCTTCAAGTCAAGAAAAAAGTTCCAGATGGAGTTTTCATCTTCTTGACGCCGCCAGATTTAGAAGAATTACAAGATCGCTTGGTTGGTCGTGGGACAGACAGTGAGGAAGTCATTGCGCAACGTATCGAACGTGCCAAGGAAGAGATTGCCCTCATGCGTGAGTATGACTATGCGGTTGTCAATGATGAGGTTCCTTTGGCAGCAGAACGTGTGAAACGTATTATCGAAGCAGAGCATTTCCGTGTCGATCGCGTAATCGGTCGTTATGACGAAATGATTCGTGATGTGAACAAGTAACAGAACCTTAACAGAAAGTAGAGAATAGAACTATGATGTTGAAACCATCTATCGATACCTTGTTGGACAAGGTACCATCTAAGTATTCCTTGGTTATTCTTGAGGCAAAACGTGCCCATGAATTGGAAGCAGGTGCAAAGCCAACTCAAGAATTTACTTCAGTAAAATCAACCCTTCGTGCCTTGGAAGAAATTGAATCTGGTAATGTGGTTATCCACCCAGATCCAGAAGCAAAACGTGAGGCAGTTCGTCGCCGTGCGGAAGAAGCGAAGCGTCTGGCAGAAGAAGAAGAGAAGAAAATCAAAGAACAAATCGCCAAAGAAAAAGAAGAAGGCGAAAAGATTTAATAAAAAACTCGGTTGGGCTTGCCATCCGGGTTTCTTTTCACTTATGGACATTCAAAGAAAGGAGGTCCTATGTTAGCACAAGTTATTGTGGATGTCCCCTTGATGCAGACCGATCAAGCTTATTCTTATCGGATTCCTGCTGAGTTGGAAGAGGGGCTTATGGTTGGTGTACGAGTCCATGTCCCCTTTGGTAAGGGCAACCGACTAATTCAAGGGATTGTAGTTGACTTGATTGATGAAGATGATGATGCGCCTGACTTGCAGGATTTGAAAGAGATTGTGGAAGTTTTGGACTATAGTCCTGTTCTCAATCAAGAGCAATTTTGGTTAGCTGACCAGATGAGAAAGTCAGTATTTTCCTATAAAATTACCCTCTTGAAAGCTATGCTACCCAGCTTGCTCAATTCAACCTATGACAAATTGCTCAGACCGGGATATGGCTTGGAAATGGCAGAGCAGGTCAGTCTGTTCGGTGAAAAGGACCAGATTCGTTTTTCTGACTTGGACGTGAAAGAGCAAGGGAAAATCATGCGTCTGGCCCAGTCAGGGAAAATCTTGGTAGACTATGTGGCCAAGGATAAAAAGCAAATCAAGACAGAAAAATGGTACCGGGTTTGTCTGGAGAAATTACGAGAAGCAGACATTAGCAATCGGGCTAAAAAACGGCAGCAGTTAAGGGAATTTCTTCTGGAACACTCAGAAGACCAGCTCCTTTCAAGCTTAAAAGCAGACTATTCAGTTGATACGCTCCGCTATTTCCAAGAAAAAGGCTATATAGAAGTCTGGGAGGAGGAAGTGTCGCGGACTCAGGGAGTTTTTGATAAGGTGGAAAAAACGCAGGCCTTGGATTTGAATCCAGAGCAGGCGATTGCAGTTCGGGAGATTGTGGCCTCTATCGGTCAGGAAAGTCAGACATTTCTTCTTCAAGGAGTGACAGGTTCTGGGAAGACGGAAGTCTATCTCCAGGTTATTGATAGGGTTTTAAAAATGGGGAAAACAGCTATAATGTTAGTGCCTGAAATTTCCTTGACCTCTCAGATGACCAATCGCTTCATTTCTCGATTTGGTCAGAAAGTTGCCATTCTCCACTCTGGATTATCGGATGGAGAGAAGTATGACGAGTGGCGGAAGATTGAGGCAGGCAATGCCCAGGTGGTTGTCGGGGCTCGTTCGGCCATTTTTGCCCCTCTGACCAATTTGGGTGTTATCATCATTGATGAGGAGCATGAAGCAACCTACAAGCAGGACAGCAATCCACGCTATCATGCGCGTGATGTAGCAAAGTTGCGGGCAGACTATAATCGAGCGACTCTGGTTTTGGGTTCGGCTACTCCTAGCCTTGAAACACGGGCTCGGGCTAGTCGAGGAGTTTATGGTAGGTTAATGCTCAACCAACGTGCTAATCCCTTGGCTCGTATTCCAGAAGTGGAAGTTGTGGATTTCCGAGATTACATCGGTCAGCAGGAGGCTAGTAATTTCACCCCTGTTTTGATTGAGAAGATTAGAGAAAAGTTGGCTCGTAAGGAACAGGTTGTTCTCATGTTGAATCGGCGTGGCTATTCTTCTTTTGTCATGTGTCGGGATTGTGGGACTGTGGACCAGTGTCCAAACTGTGATATTTCCCTAACGCTTCACATGGATACAAAAACCATGAATTGCCACTACTGTGGTTTTCAAAAAGGAATTCCCCAGACTTGTCCAAACTGCCAGAGTTCCTCTATTCGCTATTATGGAACTGGTACGCAAAAGGCCTACGATGAGTTACAGGAGCTCTTGCCAGAGGCCAGAATTTTGCGGATGGATGTAGATACCACCAAGAAAAAAGGGGCTCACGAAGACTTGCTCCAACGGTTTGGTCGAGGAGACGCGGATATTCTTCTAGGAACCCAGATGATTGCCAAGGGCTTGGATTTTCCCAATGTCACCTTGGTTGGTGTACTCAATGCGGATACGGCCCTCAATTTGCCTGATTTTCGTTCTTCTGAGCGGACCTTCCAACTTCTCACTCAGGTAGCTGGTCGGGCTGGTCGGGCAGATAAGGAGGGTGAGGTCTTAATTCAGACCTACAACCCAAACCACTATGCTATTGCCTTTGCCAAAGAGCAGGACTATGAAGGTTTCTATCGTTATGAGATGGGCATTCGGAAAAATCTTGGCTATCCGCCTTACTATTTTACGGTTGGCTTAACTTTTTCACACAAGTCGGAAGAATTTGTCGTGAAAAAAGCCTATGAAACAGTAGCCTTTCTCCGCCAACACTTAACAGATGCAATTCAAATTTTGGGACCAACGCCCAAGCCCATTGCTAGAACACATAATCTCTACCACTACCAGATTATCTTGAAATACCGTTATGAAGACAGATTGGAAGAGGTGCTTAATCAGATTTTGGATTGGACGCAGGAGAGAGAGAACCAAGATTTGCGTTTGATTATTGATAATGAACCGCAGAATATGATGTAAGGTCTGGATAGGCCTTGCATTTTTTGATTTTATTCAGGAGTTTCACCCTAAATTAAGGAAAAAGTAAGCAAAAATGGTATAATTAAGGGATAATAGAATTAGTAGAAACCTTATAGAGTAAAGGAGATGAGAAAGCAAAGATGACAAAGTTGATTTTTATGGGAACTCCAGCATTTTCAGCAACAGTCTTAAAAGGTCTTTTGGCGAATGATCAGTATGAAATTCTGGCTGTTGTTACCCAGCCTGATCGAGCTGTTGGTCGTAAAAAAGTCATCCAAATGACACCTGTGAAAGAAGTAGCCTTGGAGCATGATTTACCAGTCTTTCAGCCAGAAAAGTTATCAGGAAGTCAAGAAATGGCTGACCTGATGGACTTGGGTGCAGACGGGATTGTGACAGCTGCATTTGGACAATTCTTACCGACTAAATTACTGAACTCAGTTGACTTTGCGGTCAATGTTCATGCCTCTCTTCTTCCTAAATACCGTGGCGGTGCCCCTATTCATTATGCTCTAATTAACGGTGATGAACGTGCCGGCGTAACCATCATGGAAATGGTCAAGGAAATGGATGCTGGTGACATGATTTCTAGCGATAGCATTACTATTGAAGAAACGGATAATGTTGGCACCTTGTTTGAAAAGTTGGCTGTTGTTGGACGGGATTTGCTATTGAAAACCTTACCAGCCTATATTGCTGGGGATGTGGAGCCAGTAGCTCAAGATCCAGAACAAGTAACTTTCTCGCCAAATATTCAGCCAGAAGAAGAAGTGCTTGATTGGAACAAGTCAGCTCGTCAACTCTTCAATCAGATTCGTGGTATGTACCCATGGCCAGTTGCCCACACCTATTGGCAAGGAGAACGGTTTAAAATTCAAGAAGCTGTCGAAGTAGAAGGTTCAGGTCCAGTCGGTCAAGTGCTTGTTCGAAGCAAGAAAGAATTGGTCGTTGCGACAGGACAGGGAGCCCTTTCACTGAAAACTGTCCAGCCTGCTGGTAAGCCTAAAATGACCATTGCGGACTTCTTGAATGGAGCAGGTCGAGAGATTGTAGTAGGAGATCAATTTGGTGGTTAATAAACATGAAACAGCCAGAAGTCTAGCCTTATCTGTACTGGAAGACGTCTTTGATCAAGGAGCTTACTCGAATATCGCTCTCAATAAGGCCCTAGAATCTTCTCGTTTATCTGCACAGGACAGGGGATTGGCGACGGAGCTAGTCTATGGGACTGTTTCTCGTAAAATCACGCTGGAGTGGTACTTGGCGCATTTTATCGAAGATAGAGAAAAGTTGGACACTTGGGTCTACTATCTCCTGATGCTGAGCCTCTACCAGATGCTTTATTTGGATAAACTTCCAACTCATGCAGTTGTCAACGAGGCAGTTAATATTGCCAAGCGAAAGCCTGGAACTGACAAATTTGTCAATGCCATTTTGCGTAAGCTTAGTCAGGATTCCTTGCCCAAACCTGCAGATATTAAAAGAAAGAACAAACGTCTATCCGTTCAGTATTCTGTGCCAGTTTGGTTGGTACAAACCCTGATTGCAGAGTATGGCGATGAACGTGCAGAGAAGATTTTCCAAAGTCTGCATATTCGGAATAAGGCTAGCGTACGCGTGACGGATGGTCAACAAGTGGAGCGATTGGCAAAGGAATTAGGTGCCCAACATTCGCTGTTATCGCCAGTTGGATTGGTTAAATCCCGCGGACATTTTGCAGCTACTGATTACTTTAAACAAGGGCTAATCACCATTCAAGATGAAACCAGTCAATTGGTGGCTCCGACTTTGGATATTCAAGGGGATGAAATCATCTTGGATGCCTGTGCAGCCCCTGGTGGAAAAACCTGTCACATGGCCAGCTATCTGACAAGTGGTAAAGTTATTGCCCTTGATTTATACGAGCATAAATTGGCCTTGATTGAGGAAAATGCCCAACGCTTAGGACTAGCAGATAAGATTGAAACCAAACTTTTAGACGCCAGTCGCGTTCATGAGGAATTTGGTCCAGATACCTTTGATAAAATATTGGTAGATGCTCCTTGTTCCGGTATTGGGCTCATTCGACGTAAGCCTGATATTCGTTACAACAAGGCGGCTATGGATTTTGATTCGCTTAAAACCGTCCAATTACAAATACTGGATAGCGTTTGTCAAAGCCTGAAAATCGGTGGTATAATTACTTATAGCACATGTACGATTATTGCTAAGGAAAATCAAGAAGTTATTCACGAATTTTTACACCAGCATCCTAATTTTGAGCAGGTCATGCTGGACCATCCCAAAACAGATATTATGGTGGATGGTTGTCTCTTGATAACCCCAGAACAATACCGAACAGATGGATTTTTCATCGGTCAATTAAGACGAAAATCCTAGAATAAGAGGAGGAAGTTGCATAGCAACGAGAGAAATTATGGAAATTGCATTACTTACTGACGTTGGACAAAAACGTTCAAATAATCAGGACTATATTAACTGTTTCAAAAACCGTGCAGGTATCGATTTGCTAGTCTTGGCAGATGGCATGGGTGGTCATCGTGCTGGTCATATTGCCAGTGAAATGGCTGCAACAGATTTAGGGGCAGCTTGGGTTGATACTCAATTGGTTACCTTAAATGATGTTCGTGAATGGCTAGTTGAAATCATTGATGTGGAAAATCAAAAGATTTATGAATTGGGGCAAACAGAGGAGTACCGTGGAATGGGTACCACACTTGAAGCGGTAGTTGTTATTGATAACCAGATGATTTATGCCCATGTTGGCGATTCACGAGTTGGTTTGATCAGAGACGGAGAGTACACTCGATTAACCAATGACCATTCATTGGTTGGTGCTTTGGTGCGAGCTGGTCAGCTAACAGAAGAAGAGGCTCAACGTCATCCGCAAAAGAATATAGTGACACAATCTATCGGACAAGCTGAACCGATTGAACCGGATATTGCCTTGAAGACCCTCGAAGTTGGAGACTTTGTTATTGTAAACAGCGATGGATTGACCAATATGGTATCGACGGAAGATATTCGTGATATTGTCTTAAGTGATGTATCGCTGGAGAGCAAGGCAGAGACTCTTATTCGTTTTGCCAATAATGCCGGTGGTCTGGATAATATTACAGTAGGCTTGCTCCACATTACGGAGGAGGCTAGGTAATGATTCAAATCGGTAAGATCTTTGCTGGACGGTATCGAATCGTTCGGCAAATTGGTCGAGGCGGTATGGCAGATGTTTACCTAGCTAGGGATTTGATTTTAGATGGTGAGGAAGTAGCAGTTAAAGTGCTGCGAACCAATTATCAGACAGATCAGATTGCTATCCAGCGTTTCCAACGGGAAGCGCGTGCTATGGCAGAACTGGATCATCCAAATATCGTACGAATTTCGGATATTGGTGAAGAAGATGGTCAACAGTATCTTGCCATGGAATATGTCAATGGTCTCGATTTAAAGCGTTACATCAAAGAAAATGCTCCCTTGTCAAATGATGTTGCAGTGCGCATTATGGGGCAAATATTACTTGCTATGCGAATGGCGCATACACGTGGTATTGTCCATAGGGATTTGAAACCTCAGAATGTTATTTTGACCTCAAATGGAGTGGCTAAAGTTACAGACTTTGGTATTGCAGTGGCATTTGCGGAAACGAGTCTGACTCAAACAAATTCTATGTTGGGTTCGGTTCATTACCTTTCTCCAGAGCAGGCACGTGGTTCGAAAGCGACTATTCAAAGTGATATATATGCAATGGGTATTATTCTCTTTGAGATGTTAACCGGCCGCATTCCTTATGATGGGGATAGTGCTGTGACCATTGCGCTTCAGCATTTCCAAAAGCCATTACCGTCGGTCAGAGAAGAAAATAACAATGTTCCGCAAGCTCTTGAAAATGTTGTCTTAAAAGCAACAGCCAAGAAATTGAGTGACCGTTATAAATCTGTTGCGGAGATGTATACAGATTTGGCCTCTTCACTATCTGCGGCTCGGAAAGATGAACCCCCAATTATTTTGGAAGGTCACAAGATTGATACAAAAACCTTACCTAAATTATCCCAAACGGCAGTTGAGTCAAAGAATAAAAAAGATAAAGGAACAGAGCTCCCTGTTGGTAAAAAAAATAATAAATCGAGTGTAGGTAAGCCTAGTAAGCAACCGGCTATTGGAAAAACAGGAAATACCCCACGTAGGGGAGTTCGGACGCGCTATAAAGTTTTATTGTTGGCAGTTTTACTTACGGTTGCAGGTCTGTATTTTGTGTTTAATAATTCACCTAGGACAGTCACGGTGCCTGATGTAATTGGTCAAACCTTGCAAGTTGCTACTGAAAATATTGAAGTAGCTGGCTTAGAAGTTGGTACGGTGACAGAAGAAGCAACAACTAAGGTAGAAGAAGGTAAAGTCCTCAGAACTAAACCAGGTGCTCAAACATCTAGAAAAGAAGGAAGTAGGGTAGATATTGTACTTGCAAAATCTGCAACTATTGAAGTTCCATCGCTAATAGGTCAAGCTAAAGATATAGTTCAACAAGAGTTGGAGAGCCTAGGATTACAAGTTCGCATCAAAGAGGAATTTAGCAGTCAGTATGGAGCTGGGTTAGTCATTGCCATGGATCCAAATGAAAATGCTTTAGTTGGAAAAGGGGATATTGTTACCATAACAGTCTCTAAAGGCGTGGCTCCACAGACTCTTCCAAATGTGGTTAGTAAAACAGAAAGTGCGGCCATTCAATTATTGGAGGCTGCAGGGTTTGTTGTTGGAACTGTCTCACAAGAGTATCATACTTCGATAGCTGCAGGCTCTGTTATCAGCTCGGATCCTGTTGCTGGAACAGAATTGCCTGTGGGATCAACGATTAACCTTGTTATCTCCAAAGGAAAAGAACTGATTATGCCCAACTTTACTTCAGGTCAATATACCTACTCTCAAGCACGTAGTCAGCTCCAATCTTTAGGAGTAAATGTCGCTAATATTGAACGGCAAGAGGATCGAAGTTACTATGCGACAACAAGTGATCTTGTTATTGGCCAGTATCCTGCGGCAGGTGCTACTATTGATGGTACGGTGACCCTCTATGTGTCAGTTGCTTCAGCTAGTGTAAGTAGTGAGAGTTCTGCAACATCGACTACAAGCACAAGTACTACAACCACTACATCAGATAATGGACAATAATAGAAACTAGGGCAGGTTTATCCTACCCTTTTTTCCTACCCTGGTCGGAGTTCTTTTATCTAAAATTTGTTACAATAGTAAGGAAAGGATACGATTATGAGAAAAGTTCAATTTTTTCTGTTGATAGAAAGTATGCTCTTTACTATGGCAGCTTTTGATGTCGTTGCCAATGAGGCCAGTCGGACCTTGTTGCTCTTCTCGGCCTTGCTCTTACTTGCCTGGTATTTTTTAGGGCGGCGTTTAAATAGTGTCTTATTAGTCAGTTCGCTGTCTTTGGTATTTCTGGTCTTTGTCTTAAATCCCTACTTCATCATAGGGGTTATGCTTCTGGTTGTTTATATGTTTGTCAATTTCTTCTCACGCTATGAGAAACGTAACCAGTACACCCAGATAGTATTTAGCGACTATGCCTTACAGGTGCAAAAAGAAAAGAATAGGTGGTTTGGGAATCATGACCATTCTCAAGACCGATTTGGTTTTGAGGATATTAATATTGTCCGTTTGTTTGGCAATGATGTGGTTGATTTGGATAAGACTGTCTTAGTGGGCCGAGATAACATTGTCGTCATTCGAAAAACGTTCGGACGGACAAAAATTATCGTTCCTATCGATGTAGAGGTTTCTTTGTCAGCGACTAGTATCTATGGTAGGGTTAATTTTTTGGGACAATCCCAATGGGATCTCCGGAATGAGAGTATAGCTATCAATAGTCCAGACTATCAAGAATCCCATAAACGCGTTAAGGTAGTAACGAATAATATTTTCGGAGATGTGGAGGTGGTTCGCGTATGAGAAAACGTACCTATTTCCTCCTGGCCTGGTTTGCCAGTCTGATTGTATTTGTGGTTATTTCCTCTACCTTGCCCCTTCTCAACCATTCACTCTTAGATGTTAATCTATGGACCTCTACAGAACAGTTGATTTTTACCTTGATTTTGTTGGTTATCGTTTTGACCTTATTCTTAGCGGTTATGGTTCAAACGGTTAGCCTGGCTTCGACTCAGGTTATGCGAGCAAAGTTACAGGCTATTTTGAAAAATAAAAGTATCCGAACAGATAGTGAAAATGATCAACTCTTACTTCAGTTGTCTGATAAGGTGAGGACCTTGACCCGTCAAGTCCAGTTGGTAGATAATCAAGATTTGGTTAAGCGAGAGGAAATTGTTGAGGGTGAACGAAAACGGATTGCCAGAGATTTGCATGATACGGTTAGTCAGGAATTGTTTGCGACCAGTATGATTCTATCAGGTCTATCTTCCAGCTTGCCCAATCTACCCCAGGAAACTTTGCAGGAGCAGTTGGTTCTGGTCAAGGATATGATTGAGTCAGCCCAGAGGGATTTGCGGATTTTACTACTTCATCTCCGACCGAGTGAGCTTGAGAGCAAGACCTTGGTTGAGGGCTTCGAACTCATCTTGCGTGAAGTCAGTGATAAGAGTAATATCATCGTCCATTTCCAACATGAAGTTGAAGAATTACCTAAGTTAATCGAGGAACACCTATTTCGAATTGCCCAGGAAATTATCAGCAATACCCTGCGTCATGCCAAGGCCAAGCATTTAGATGTCTATCTCATACAAAAAGAAACAGAGTTACAGCTAAAAATGACAGATGACGGAGTTGGTTTCCAGCAGGAAAAGGATGGAGAGCTCAGCTATGGTCTACAAAATATTCGGGAACGAGTGGAAGACATGGCAGGTACCATTCAGATTCGCTCAGCACTGAATAAGGGTGTTGCCATTGATATCCGTATCCCATTATTGAAAGGAAAAGAAGATGAATACGATTCGAGTGATGTTGGTTGACGACCATGAAATGGTTCGTCTAGGTTTAAAAAGTTATTTAAATTTACAGGCAGATGTGGAAGTTGTTGCCGAGGCAAGTGATGGTGAAGAGGGTTTGAGTAAGGCCTTAGAGGTTAAGCCAGATGTGGTGGTCATGGACTTGGTTATGCCAAAGATGACAGGTGTAGAAGCTACCTTAGCTCTTCTTAAGGAATGGCCTCAAGCACAGATTGTCATTTTGACTTCCTACCTTGACAATGAGAAAATTTATCCAGTTCTAGAAGCAGGTGCCAAAGGATATATGTTAAAAACCTCTAGTGCAGATGAGATTTTGACAGCCATTCGCAAGGTGGCGCGTGGGGAATTTGCTATTGAAACCGAAGTGGAGAAAAAAGTGGAGCACCATAAACGCCACCCAGACTTGCATGATGATTTGACAGCCCGTGAACGCGAAATATTAACCCTATTAGCCAAGGGCTATGACAACCAACGAATTGCGGATGAGTCCTTCATTTCCTTGAAAACCGTAAAAACCCACGTTTCCAACATTCTCTCTAAACTGGCTGTCAGCGACAGAACACAAGCAGTTGTATATGCCTTCCAACATGGACTGGTAGCACAAGAGGAAGAATAATGGTATAATGAGAACTAGTTAGTTTCCAGAAAGGATGCCTAAATAGTGGATGCAAAATTAAAATATAAAGCAAAAAAAATAAAGATTGTCTTTTTTGATATTGACGATACCTTACGTGTCAAAAATACGGGCTACATCCCTGATTCCATTCAACAGGTTTTTAAATCCTTGAAAGAAAAGGGGATTTTAACCGGAATAGCATCTGGTCGGACACCCTATGGATTGGTGCCAGAAATTAAGGCCCTCCAGCCAGATTTCTTTGCTATGATAAACGGTTCCTATGTTGAAGATGCCAAAGGGAAGCTTGTTCATCACCAACCGCTTCCTCAGGACCTAGTAGAAAAAGTGATTGCCTGGACCAAGGAAGTTGGTATTGAATATGGTTTACTGGGTAGCAAAAAAGGAACCTTGTCTGCTCGTACAGAACGAATTAGTCAGGTGATTGATTTAATTTACGAAGGCTTGGAAACAGACCCAGAATTTTATAAGGACAATTCCATTTATCAGATGTTGACCTTTGAGAAGGATGGACAGGAAGTTGAATTACCAGAAGACTTGCAAAATGATTTACGTACGGTTCGTTGGGATGCTATCTCATCTGATATTGTCCTAAAAGACTCTTCCAAGGATGCTGGTGTGGCTAAAGTAGTTGAAAAACTTGGCTTGAAACCTGAAAATGTCCTTGTTTTTGGTGATGGACTAAATGACATTGAATTGTTTGACTATGCAGGGATTAGCATTGCTATGGGGCATTCCCATCCAGAATTGCAAAAGCGCGCAGATTATATTACAAAAAAAGTAGAAGAGGATGGCATTTTTGATGCCTTGGAGAAATTAGGTTTGGTAGAAAAAGAAAAATACTTCCCGCAATTAGATTTGGAGCAATTTGAAGGACCAGTAGCTCGTATTAAGACCAATCACGGTGAGTTAACCCTAAAACTCTTCCCAGAAATTGCTCCTAAGACAGTAGCTAACTTTATCGCTCTGTCTAAGGATGGTTACTACGATGGCATTATTTTCCATCGAATTATCAAGGATTTCATGATTCAAGGTGGTGACCCAACTGGTACAGGCATGGGTGGTGAGTCCATTTATGGTGAGTCCTTTGAAGATGAGTTTTCAATGGAAGCCTTCAATCTTCGTGGTGCCTTGTCTATGGCCAATGCGGGTCCAAACACCAATGGAAGCCAGTTCTTTATCGTTCAAAATCAAAACTTCCCTTACAATGCCAAAGAGCTAGAACGTGGTGGTTGGCCAAAAGAAATTGCAGTATCCTATGTTGAAAATGGGGGGACGCCACATTTAGACCAACGCCATACCGTATTTGGTCACCTAGCTAATGAAGCATCATTTGCTGTACTCGATGCAATAGCTGAGGTTGATACAGATTCAGCAGACCGTCCACTTGAAGATGTGGTGATTGAAACCATCGAAATTGAGGATTAAGATGAGGATTGGAGATAAGATCAAAGGAACGGTATCGGGAGTGCAACCCTACGGAGCCTTTGTAGATTTAGAAAATGGCACGACAGGTTTGATCCATATTTCCGAAATCAAGACAGGTTTTGTGGATAATATCTACGACCATGTCAAGATTGGTCAAGAGGTTTTGGTACAGGTGGTTGATTTTGATGAATATACAGAAAAAGCCAGTCTATCCATTCGGACACTTGAAGAAGAACACCAAAAAATTCCTCGACACCATAGATTTACCAATGAACGAAACAAAATTGGTTTTGCACCCTTGGCAAAAAGTCTACCAAAGTGGATAAAGGAATCGAAAAATTATCTTAAAGAACAAAAAGAAAAGAAGGTTTAGGGACTTGAACTCCCAACCTTCTTTTTTCTAGTTATAGTCATTTAGTTTATCTTTGATTACTTCGTTAACTCGCTTTGCCGTACTCTGTAGGGGTGACTTGCTCCGCAAGTGCTATTTCCAACCTTATACAGCCATTCGACTGTATAAGCAACCTGCAGCTCGTTGCCTTGTACTAAAAGCAAACTAAACGACTATATCAAATTCGTAGAGGGCAGTAGACAAGTACCGCTCACCGTTATCTGCTAAAATAGCCAATACTTTTTTACCGGCTCCCAATTCCTTCGCAACTTCAATAGCTGCGTGAATTGCTGCTCCAGATGAAATCCCCACAAGGAAACCTTCCTGTCCACCAATTGCTCGACCTGTTGCTAAAGCATCATCTGATTTTACACGAATAATGCCATCATAGGCTGTTGTATCTAGCGTATCAGGAATGAAACCTGCTGAAATTCCTTGAATCTTGTGCGGACCAGGTGCTTCACCAGATAGGACTGCCGATTCATCAGCTTCTACGGCATAGATGACGATGTTTGGGTTGGCAGCTTTTAATACATGCGAAACACCAGAAACAGTTCCACCAGTACCAACACCAGATATAAAGGCATCTAAACCAGTTGTTCCAAAGTCTTCCAAAATTTCCTGTCCTGTTGTATCTTCGTGAACTTTTGGATTGGATGGATTAGCAAACTGGAATGGTACCCAGCCATTTTTTTCTTCCGCAATCTCTTTTGCCTTGGCAATAGCTCCCTTCATTCCTTCACTACCTGGGGTTAAGACTAGCTCAGCCCCATAGGCTTGGATGATTTTGCGACGCTCAATACTCATGGTTTCAGGCATAACGATAATCACTTTATAGCCTTTTGCTGCACCGACCCAAGCAAGACCGATACCAGTATTTCCGCTGGTTGGTTCGACAATGGTATCACCAGGTTTAATGGTACCAGCCTTCTCAGCATCTTCAATCATAGCCAAGGCGATACGGTCTTTGACAGAAGAACCAGGGTTAAAGGCTTCTAACTTAACATAGACATCCGCTGCTCCCTCAGGAACAATATGATTGAGCTTGATAATTGGTGTTTTTCCAACTAATTGCGTAATATTTTGATAAATAGCCATATGGCACCTCCAAATCATGTTACCACTAGTATATAGCAGAAAAGCTAAAAAGTATAATATAAAAAAACTATCTAAGCGTTAAGAAAAAGCTATACCTAACCAATCATGGTATCTATGTAACAATTTGAAAACGTTGATACTACTAGCTTTTCGAAAAAATGTTTATTGTTGATATTGTCGTAACTCGGTGTAGTTGTCGGGGAATTGTCGGGAAGAAGTCGGGGAAAATTATAGAACTTTCTTGTCAAATAGATCAGTAACATTATGCGCTCGTTCTTCTTTGATGTGAGTATATTGTTTGGTTGTTTGAAGGCTTGCATGTCCCAGGAAGTGCATGACATCTTCTGGTCTGGCTCCAGCAATGAGCGATTGAGTGGTAAAGAAGTGACGCATAATGTGTGGAGTGATATAGATACCACATTCCTCACTTACTCGTTTAAAAATTTTGTTTAAAAAAGCAGGTCTTTCCAAATAGTATTTATTATTCTTTATTCGGATGCTCAGGTAATCTTTTTCCTGCTCAACAATGACGTCTGCTTTCTTTTTGACTTGTTTTGCTGTTTCCATGATCTGTAACAACAGCTCACTGCCTCTGTCATTTAAAACGACGTAACGCACAGAACTTTCTGTTTTTGTTCTTCCAGCACCATCTTTTGTCCTGTTGGAACGAGAGTCTCTTATATTTAAGACTGCTCGATTATTCGAATCGAAAGTAACGTCCATGAACCTGATACCACAGACTTCCCCGCGTCTAAGTCCAAAAATAGTCAGGTAGACAAATGCAAAATGTGTGGTCGATAGTAATTCTTCTGCGGTTTTTATCCACGTTTGAAAATCATCGATTTTTAACTCTTTATTAAGAGGTTCTAATTCTGATTCCCCAAGATAAATACCAGACAATTTATTTTGTCTAAGATTACCATTTTTGACAGCATCGTTTAAAATGGAATTCAAAAGTCGATTACTGGTAAGTACACTATTTCTGCGGTACTGGCCAAGCATTTCTGCCAGATGTTCTTCATAATCGTTGCGATTTATTTTTTTTAGCGGGAGGTTTCCCCACTTTTCTTTTATCATGGTACGATAAATGCCTGCGTTAGTGTAGATGGATGTATCATTCCATTGACCTGTTTTTTCTTTCTTTGCTGAGTAGATTTCCCAGTATTCATTTAAAGTAAGTTCTAGGTTGACATCCATTTCATCATGATAAATTCTTTCTTCAATATCCCTTAGAATTCTCTGGGCGTCCTTTAAGCTTCGTAGTCCGCTCTTGTTAAATTCTTTCTTGTCGCCATTAACAAAGTATCCTCTGCGGACATAGTAACGCAATCCTTTTTGGGTTTCGTACGTAAAAATATTCGGGTATTTTGTTTTTGTATATTTCATTCTCTTTTCCTTTCTGTAAGACCAATCTGGACAAGGTTTTTCGAAAGGATATTGGCATCACCTCCTTAAAATGATATAATAGAGTACGCAAAAGGTCCGGCTGAATAGCTGGTCTTTGCTTATTTGGTTACCCTGCACTTCGGCTTTGGTCGGTTGGAAGTGTGGGGGTTTTTTGTTAGTTAAGCAAATCAAGCCAATTATCCGGAAAACCTAGGTCAATTGGTTGAATCTTATAAAACAAAAAACGACTTAGCACTGGTACGCTGCAAGGTGCAAGCGTTGCTAAGTCTTAATCATAAGTATATGATAAAGACTTAGCGAATATTTGTCAAACAAAATTGTTTCAAAAAAGATACTTTCTATTTTAGATTTAATTTACCTCTCCCTATAAATATCCACCACTTCACCAATGGTTCGGAAGTCGGTGTCTGCTGTGATTGGGATATTGTCGTAGTCTGGGTTTAGGCTGTGAAGATAGGCACCTTGGTCTGTGATGCGGAGTTGTTTGATGTAGGCGTCGCCGTTATAGGCAAATACTCCGATGTCGCCGTCAGATAGATCTACTGATAGTTTGACGAATACATAATCGCCTGAGTGGTATTCTGGTTCCATGGAGTCTCCGTAAATAGGGACAACGAAGTCGGCGTCCACTTCTATAGGTAATTCGATAGTCTCGACCTTTACATCATTCAGATATTGACCTGTGCCAGCGGAAGCAGGTTGGTCGTAGTAGTTGTAGGTGTGGTAGGTGGCTTGCAGTTCGCTTACTGTATTCTTACTGTATGCTACTGTATTTTGTTTATCTAGAAGCTCGCTAGAGTAGCGTAGCACGTTTTTCTGGTTTGGTTCGGTTAATTGCACCACCTTGTCCGAAATCTGCTCTACGAGGCTGTTAGGGGCTGTGGTGGTAATAGGAGGAAAGAAGTCATCAATAGAAGTTTTTAACACTTCGGATATTTTGAAAAGTGTATTTTTTTTAGGTGTTCGGATACCTTTTTCATAATTAACTATTGTAGTATCTCCCATCCCGATACGTTCAGCCAATTCTTTTTGGGTCATGTTACGAGATAAACGAAAATCTTTTATTTTTTGACCTACATAAATTGATAATTCTTTGTCGTTCACGAGATATTCCTCCTTTGTTTACCTAATTATACAACAAACCTCACAAAAAGAAAAGTTTTTTTGTGTTTTCGCAAAAAAAGTGTTGACACCTTTCAAATTGTGAGGTATAATATAGTCAAGGTTAAGGAATTAACCCCGCCAAAAATAAAAACAGGAGGAACGGCAAATGGTGGTTGACATCATAAAAAGCCTAACACCTGACGAACTTGGCACAGTTCTGATAGTGTTAGGCTTGGCTAGGGAAACTAGAATGCTCGTCAAGATAATTCTAGACTACAAACTAGCAAATAAAGATTAAGAGCAAGGGGCGGAAGCCCCAACCTCTTATTTGAGTATACCACCATTTGCCAGAAAAAGCAATGTTGTATTGGTTAGCAGGTTTATGGGTTCTCATGTTTATAGGTAGACACATCACAAAGTGGTACTTGGATAAAAAGCTGGAGAAACTCAGAAAGGAAAAAGAAGGAAAGGAGTGAGGGTTATTGCAATTATTGTTGTATGAGGCTCGAAAACAAGCTGGATACACTCAAAAAGACATCGCTGACAAGCTAGGGATTTCAGAAACAACTTACCGTCAGAAAGAACTTGGTCAAAATGATTTCAAATTGAGTGAATGCTACAAAATCGCTAAAATCTTGAACAAAGAGATTAGCGATTTATTTACAAATACAACCTCACAAAATGAAAGGTAACAAACACACCAGCTCTGCTATTTCCCCAATGGTCAGTCTTTGGTCAAACTTTATACAATACTTGTATAAAAAGTTCTTGACTTCTTCAAGAACTTTAACTAACAGGTGGAAGGAGGGGTGACCATGACGTCTATACATGTGTCTTTGTCGGTTGAGATGAAGAAACGGTTGGGGGTGGAGTGCCAGCGTCTGGGGCTGTCGATGGCGGCTTATGTGCGGTTGGTGCTGGCGGAGAAGTTGAGAGAGGAGTAGGGCGGTACAGCTCTGCATTTATGGAAAGGAGAAAGGGATGGACTTTCAAGAAGTAAAACAAAAGCTATCCGAACTTGAAAATCGGATAGCGACGAGAGAAAAGGAAATGGAAGAAGACAGGGTACTTATTCGGTATCTCCAAGGCTATGTTGCAGGTGTGGATTCGTTGTTAAAGCAAAATTGAATTTAGGTTGATTCGCGAGAATATCTCTAGCGTTTGCTAATACCTTGCTCGTTTCGTTGCCAATTGCATCGTAATTGGTTAGTGAAGATGAACCTGTTTTTTGTGGTTTAGTTTGTTCGATGATTAAGTCCAGTTTTTCAATGATGATTTCTAATTCAGATTTTGTGTCATCACGTTTGTTTGGCATTATGAAATTTTCGAAATCTAAAATCATGTTTTTGAGTCTTGATTTCGAATCTTCGATAGTCGAAACATCTGTGTCATAAAATACAGTACGCTTTGAAATCACATCAAACGGCAAACGCTGATCGTGTTTGATGATTGGTACTACAGGAAGACCAAGTGCTTGTCGGTATCCAAATTCGTAAAATGCATTTGCGTTATGCCAAGTCAAATCAGCGATAACCAGATCATCATTTTTCAAATGGTTGAGTATAGATTCGTTTATATCACCGTTGGTAGTCTCTCTATCAACTCTAATGACCTGAATGTTTAATTCAGAGCAAACGGGCTCAATTAGATAAGTCAAGACTTTGTCGGCATGGATTCTTTCTTGCGATCCAGCTTGACCTATTGCAGTGACTACGAAGCAAGTTTTATTAGACATTATTATACTCCAATCGTTTTTATTTTTATTATATCAAAAAACTAGGTAACCAGCTTACCAGCTCTGCTATTTACAGAAAGGAGAAAGACATGAGACCGAAACGTTATCCGTATAGAAAAAAAGAACCTATCGCGGTAACGATAGACCCTAAAAAGATTATTACAAATCGGATGGATGCTAATGACATAGCTAGTCAGTCTTTAGTTATCAAAAGCAAAAATTCGGAAATTACTTTCTCTGGTACTAAGATTGAGATAAAAGCTCAATCTATTACAGGAGTGTAACTTCCGTCCGATTCAAGTTTTAATGGTTTATTGCAATCAACATTGACAGTGCCGTCGGGAAGCATGTCGTAATTGATGATTAAACCGTTAGGATAGAACGTTTCTACATAAACATGACCTGGACCTTTTTTCGTGAACCACTTTAGTCACTTGGTCTTCAGGAATGTTTGTATTGATTGTAACGGACATAAAACTTCACCTCCTTTCAGCTTTATTATAGCATGGGAGAGATGAAAAAAACCACTGCGGGAACAGTGGCTTACTAAAATTAACTAACAAAATTATAACACAGGAGGCCTACTATGGACAAGATATTTGTTGACTTGTCCGACTGGATAAAATCGATAATAAGAGATGTTGTAAACGAGATTTTACTAGAGAAGGACAACGACGATGGTTTCCCAGAAATGATGAACCGAAAGGATTGCATCAGATTTCTAAAGGTAGACGGGACCGTCTTTGATAAATACAGAAAATTACCGAATTTCCCTAAAGAACAAGAGGGAACAAAATGGAAGAAAAGAGCTATTAAAATTTGGCTTAGCGAAAAAGACTAAAAGACCAATCTGGACAAGGTCTGAAACGAGGAAAAAATTTATGACAGAAGCATTATTATCATTATCAATTTTCGCCCTGCCCGTATTGGCAGCAGGCATTGTGGAACAGCGGAAAGCTGAGAAGGAGCGGAAGAAACGTGATCAGGAGCTTTTGCTCGACTACAAAATCGCTATGGCTTGTGAGAGAGCTGTCGAAGCTGATCGGTTAGCGCGGAAATCTAGTGCTCAACAAACACTTGCTAGTTGGGAACCAATCAAATACACAGATGACGCACCAACTCGGACGCCTAGAAAGTGGGGCAGACATGCTTAGTAAGTTGTTTAGAACAAATCAAGTCGACAGCTATGGCATTGACCTACCAACTAAGACAATTGATCGACTTGAGCGTGAAAACGCCATTCTTCGTAGCATGGTAAATGATCTTGATAAAGAAAATTGCGAATACAGAAGAGTCAATCAACAGTTGGTTGATGAAAATGCACGTCTGCAACGTATCGCAGAAAAAGAAGAAATTTTAGGAGGCGCCTATGGTTAGGAATAAAATGTCAAACCTAGCTGATACCTTATTCGCTCAATTGGAATATTTGGATGATAGGGAACTCACAGAAAATGAACTGAAAATCGAAATCGAACGGTCCAAAGCCATGGTTTCCGTGGCTGGTCAAATAGTGTCGATTGGCAAATTGGCTATTGAAGCTGAAAAATTAAAACAGGAAGCTGGTGTTGAACATGCCCCAATCGCTTTGCTGGAAGGATGAATATACTGTTTATATGCATGAGATTTGTCCTGGTCGATTAACGCCAGAAGTTACTGAAATGTTAAATGCAAAGTTCGGAACCAGTTACACAAAGTCACAAATTGCAGGTGTCAGAAAACGGCTAGGCTTGCCAGTCGGAAAAATATTCAAAAAGAAGTTATTGAATTACGAGCAACATCAATATTTCTTAAATAATCATCGAGGTAAGGTGGCTCATATCTTCGCCGAGGAAATGAATAAGAAATTCGGTCTAACCCTAACTGGCCAACAAATTAAAAACTACCGTAATAATAATAAATTATACAGTGGGTTGACAGGTCATTTTGAAAAAGGACGAATTCCACACAACAAGGGTAAGAAGTATCCTGGCATGTACCCAAATAGCGGACAATTCAAAAAAGGGTCAAAACCTATCAACTGGGTACCGGTTGGAACGATTCGATATACAACAGATGGGTATCCGAAGATTAAAATTGCTGAACCGAATATTTGGAAACAAATGCATCGTAAAGTTTGGGAAGAACACTATGGACCTATTCCAAGCGGTCATGCAGTTGTGTTTTTGAATGGCGACAAGACCAATTGGGATATTTCAAATCTTGCTTGTTTGAGCAAGAATGAGGTGGCTCGACTGAACCAGCAACATTTAATTACAGATGATGCCGAATTGACCAAGGTCGGGATTGGTCTGGTAAAGTTGCAAAATAAGATTAGATTTGTAAATAGAAAGGATATCAAATGGAAGTAAAGAAAGAAGCTAAGACAACTTATCATCATGTACGTTGTAGCAAGGAAGCTTATGACCAAATCGTAGAGCTTGCCAACGAATGTGATTTGACTATCGCAACAGTATCAACATCGCTATTACTGTATGCATTGAACCACGCTGAAGTTGTCAGTACAGAAAAAGTAGTCAAAGAAAGTCGATTAATTATTGGAGGAAATTATGACAGTGACAATCAATAGACTTGAAATCGAAAATGTCAAACGCATCAAGGCGGTCAAAATCGAGCCGTCCGCAACAGGTCTGACCATCGTGGGTGGTAACAATAATCAAGGTAAGACAAGTGTGCTAGATGCAATTGCTTGGGCTCTTGGTGGCAATAAGTACAAGCCTAGCCAGGCTCAGCGCGAGGGCTCACAGGTACCACCAACGCTAAAAATCGTGATGTCTAATGGCTTGATTGTTGAGCGTAAGGGGAAGAATGCCAGCCTAAAGGTCATTGATCCAAATGGCCAGAAAGGCGGACAGCAGCTGTTGGATAGCTTTGTGGAAGAGCTCGCTATCAATCTGCCTAAGTTTATGGACAGCACACCAAAAGAGAAAGCTGAAACGCTTTTGCAGATTATCGGTGTTGGCAACCAATTGGCGGAGCTGGAACTCAAGGAAAAAGAGCTTTATAATAACCGTCATGCTATCGGTGTGATAGCTGACCAGAAGGAGAAGTTTGCCAAGGAGCAGGAATTCTACCCAGAAGCTCCTAAAGAGCTAGTCAGCATTGCAGAGCTTATCCAACAACAACAAGCAATCTTAGCCAAGAATGGTGAGAATGCCCGCAAGCGTCAAAATGTAGCCACTATCAAGATGCAATATGAGAATGCAGAGTCTGCTGTAGATCGATTGAAGCAGGAACTGGCCAAAGCGATTGATGAACGTGATAAGTACAAGCAGGACTTGGCTATCGCGCAAAAGGATGCGATTGAGCTACACGATGAATCAACTGCTGAAATTGAAGCGAATATCCAGCAGATTGATGATATTAACCGAAAGGTTCGAGCCAATCTGGATAAAGAAAAAGCCGAGGAAGACGCTAAAGAAATTCGTCAGCAGTACAATGCCTTATCGGTTGAAATCGAAGATGTCCGCAAGCAAAAACGTGACCTGCTGACCAACGCTGACTTGCCGTTGGAAGGTCTGTCAGTTGATGACGGTGAATTGCTCTATCTTGGTCAGCGCTGGGACAACATGAGTGGCAGCCAACAACTGCAAGTTGCCACTGCTATTGTACGCAAACTCAAGCCAGAATGTGGCTTTGTGCTCATCGACAAACTGGAGCAGATGGACCAGGTCACATTGCAGCAATTCGGAGCGTGGCTGGAGCAAGAAGGTCTGCAAGCTATTGCGACACGGGTGTCTACTGGTGATGAGTGTTCAATCATCATCGAAGACGGATACTCGGTCGAAAATGAACAACATCAACAAGTCCAAGCTAAACCAGCTTGGGAAGGAGGATTTTAGAAAGGAGAACGGCATGAGCAAACTCAAAGGCTATCGCGTCATGTTAGGGTTAACCCAGCAAGCAATGGCGAACAAGCTAAATATTTCTTTACAGTCGTACAACAACAAAGAAACTGGCAAAACACCATTCAATGACAAGGAAAAGAAAGCAATCAAGACCATTGTCGCAGAGGTTGAACCAGGCATCACCATCGATGAACTATTTTATTCAGATTAGGAGAACAATAATGCAAATTACAAAAGGTAAACGGGCACGGGCCCAACGTGTTGTCATCTATGGTCCAGAGGGGATTGGCAAGTCTAGTCTAGCGGCTCAATTTCCCAATCCGCTCTTTATTGACACGGAAGGTTCCACAGATAACATGGATGTGGCACGGGCTGACAAGCCGACAAGCTGGACCATGCTTATGAATCACATCGCATTTGTCAAGGCCAATCCGACAATCTGTCAGACCTTGGTCATTGACACGATCGACTGGGCAGAGGCTTTGGCCTTGCAATATATCTGTGCCCAACACAACAAGAGTGGTATCGAAGACTTTAACTGGGGCAGTGGCTATACTTATCTCATCGAGGAGATTGGACGGCTATTAGACAGACTGCAGGAGTTAGTTGAACTCGGTATCAACGTAGTACTAACTGCTCATGCCCAAGTCAAGAAATTCACCAAGCCCGATGAATTAGGTGGCTATGACCGTTACGAGCTCAAATTGAGCAACAAAAAGACGGAAACCAACGTATCTGCCAAGGTCAAAGAATGGGCGGATATGGTACTATTCCTCAACTACAAGACCTACATCATCACAGATGACAAGACCAAGAAGCAAAAAGCACAGGGTGGTCAGCGTGTCATGCAAACCACTCATTCGCCAAGCTGGGACGCCAAGAATCGTCATAACTTGCCGGAAGAATTGCCCATGGACTTTGCTGGTATTGCGCACATCTTTGCGACACAAACGCAAGCTCAACCAACATCAGTACAGGAACAATCCGCACACGAATCTGCACATGTAGAGCAACCGACACAAATGTTGGGAACTGACCAACCAGAGCAGTCTGTACAAGAGCAATCGAAGTCTTTATCTACAGCATATCCACCATCTCTTCCTAGGTCGTTAACGGATTTAATGACACCAGCAAATGTGACTGCTGAAGAATTGCAACAAGTAGCTTACATTCGCGGTCACTATGCGATGGGGACACCGATTGAAAATTTTGTTCCTGAGTATTGGGACATGATTGTAGCGAACTGGGGTGCAACTCTTGAAGTTATTACAAAACAAGTTCGTGCAAACCCAGAGATGCCCTTTACAGTCGAAGGTAACTAGATTCAGACCGTTTTGGGTCTTAGAAATGATAGCGAGGTTAAAACTTAATGGACAAAACAATTAAATTGGACTTATCTGCTCTCGGCGAGGGCGGATTGCAGGAAAAAGTAGACAAGGAGTTGGAAAAGGTTTTTGACAATATCCTTGATCCAAATACTGATAGCAAGGTTGCTCGTAAGCTAGTCATCACGCTAACTATGAAGGCTGATGATAGTCGCGAAGTAGTCAGCACAAGCATGGATGTAAAATCCACGCTTGCACCACAGACTGGCGTTGCGACTACGGTGCTTGTCGGCAAGAAAGACGGTAAGACTTATGCCAATGAGCTTAGGAGTAACATGCCGGGTCAAATGTATTTTGATGATAAGGCACAGCTTCGTACAGACATTGGGCAACCAGTAGAAGAAATTGAAAAAGGTATCAACGCTGAAGTGATTGATTTTAACAAGAAGAAAGTAGGTAACTAGAATGACAGAAAATATCAAAGATGCTTTGGAGTATGCAGTTGAATTAGCAAACAGAGAAGAAAAGATTATTGCAGCAGGAAACGGCAAGCTCTACTATGACGGAAACATCCATTCATTGCGTGAGTTAGATGCCAGACCAATTCCGCCTCGGCTTTATCTCAATACATTAGACAGTCTAGTAGATTATTTGAAGACTGATTTGGATCAGCTAGGAAACAAGCGCGTATTGGTTGTTGTCGAAGGTCCAAAAGAAGTAACCGTTTTACGAAGAGCTGGACAAGGAGGCTAATCGAGTAGCGTTGGTCACGGTCGAATCAATGGCACCATATATTCGTTTTGACCAGTATGAAGAAGCGTCTGACTTTAACATCATGCTGCAGTCTAAATTTGCAGACGCAGAAGACCGTGGCACAGTGCTTGAATTCGCCAGTGCCTTAAAGATTGACAATGGTACAGAAATTATTGATAACGGTGTAAGTCAAACCGCAACTATCAAGACGGGTGTAGCTAGCCTTGGTCAAGCTAAAGCGCCAAACCCTGTCACTTTGCGACCATATCGGACATTTGCAGAGGTGGAACAACCTGCTAGCCAGTTCATCTACCGTATCAACAAAGCAGGCTATATGGCCTTATTTGAAGCTGATGGGGGCAAGTGGAAACTGGATGCCATCAACAACATTGCCGACTACTTGAAGTCCAAGTTAGGCGAACAAGACAACATCACAATTTTAGCTTAATCAAAGGAGAATATCAGAATGACACAACAATACAATCAACCAGAACGTGAACTTGGATGGGAAGATGAAATCGTTAATGACGGCGGGTTCGTCACGCTTACTCCAGGGGATTATCAGTTTACAGTAACAGGTATCGAACGAACACGTCACACGCCTAATCCTCAAAATCCAGGGAAGCTACCTGCGTGCAACAAAGCAGTTGTCTCTATTGAGATTGAAACTGCTGAAGGTACGGCTCAATTGAAGCATAATCTGTTCCTGCACACTTCAACAGAAGGAATGTTATCAGCATTCTTCGGTGCGATTGGCCAGAAGAAACACGGGGAACCACTACGTATGAACTGGAACATTATTGGTGCTAAAGGTGTTTGTAGCGTTAACAAACGCAAAGGTACTGGTAAATATGCCGACCAGGAATTTGACAATATCAAGTCTATGATCTATGCAGATGATGTTGATTGGTCTAAAGTGCTAAATGCTAGTCAGCCACAACAGCCTAGTTATCAACAACCGCAGGCACAATATCAACAGCCAACCCAGCCGACACAACCAACTCAAGGTGGCTTTGCAGGATTCTAGGGGGGATAGATGCAACTACGAGATTATCAAGAGGAGGCTCGTGGTGCAGTCCAGCAGGAATGGCAGTCAGGTCGCAAGCGGACACTATTGGTTCTGCCAACAGGATGCGGTAAAACGATTGTCTTTTCCAAAATCATTGAAGACCGTGTGCGAATGGGCGAGCGTGTGCTCGTCCTTGCTCATAGGTCGGAATTGCTGGAACAAGCCTCTGATAAATTAATGACTGCTACTGGGCTGGGCACAGCCTTAGAAAAGGCAGAAAGTACCTCTATAGGCTCATGGTTTCGGGTTGTAGTCGGGTCGGTACAGACCTTGCAACGCGAGAAGCGATTGAGTCAATTTCCACCAAATTATTTTGACACAATTATCATCGATGAAGCCCACCATGCTATCTCAGACGGATACCAGCGTGTCTTACAACACTTTGACGACAGCAATGTCTTAGGAGTCACCGCCACTCCCGACCGAGGCGATAAGCGAAATCTAGGGCAATATTTCGACAGTCTGGCCTATGAGTATTCCTTGGTGCAGGCTATCAAGTCTGGTTACTTATCCAAGATTACTGCTGTGACAATTCCCTTGACTTTGGACCTATCGAGCGTGTCTATGCAGTCGGGAGATTTTAAGGCTAGTGACCTTGGGACTGCGCTAGACCCATATCTTGAACAGATAGCTGACGAGATGGTCAAGCAATGTGCGGACCGTAAGACTGTAGTGTTTCTGCCCTTGGTTAAGACATCGCAAAAGTTTCGTGACATCTTAAATGCCAAAGGTTTTCGAGCTTCCGAAGTCAACGGAGAATCTAAGGACCGTGCAGAAGTCTTGGAAGACTTTGACAAGGATAAGTACAATGTACTGTGTAATTCTATGCTCCTAACAGAAGGTTGGGACTGCCCGTCAGTTGATTGTGTAGTGGTTCTTAGGCCGACCAAAGTACGGGCTCTATATAGCCAAATGGTGGGACGTGGCACTCGCTTATTCCCAGGGAAAGAAAATCTATTACTACTTGACTTCCTGTGGCACACAGAGAGGCACGAGCTCTGCCGACCTGCACATCTTATCGCAGGCACAGAAGAAGTAGCCAAGAAGATGGTTGAGAACATGGAAGAAGAAGCTGGAGCTCTCTTTGACATCGAGGAGCTAGAAGTCAAATCGGCAGAAGATGTAGTAGCTCAGCGTGAAGAAGCGTTGGCTAAGCAACTGGAAGAAATGCGGAAACGCAAGCGGAAGCTAGTGGATCCGTTGCAATTTGAAATGTCAATCCATGCGGAAGATTTGGTGGACTATGTACCAGAATTTGGTTGGGAGCAGTCACCAGTATCCGCCAAGCAGAAGCAGGCTTTGGAAAAATTTGGCATTTTTACAGATGAGATTGGGAATGCTGGTAAAGCTGCTAAATTACTTGACCGATTATCTAAACGTCGCGATGAAGGATTGACTACACCGAAGCAGATCAGACTGCTGGAACGCTATGGTTTCCGCAATGTCGGTATGTGGCAATTTGACCAAGCTAGGTCCATGATTGACCGGATAGCAGCAGCTGGATGGAGATGTCCGGCTGGTGTCAGTCCGAGAGAATATCAACCAGGATAGGAGAGTAAATGACAGAAAGAGAATTTGACCTCATCCCATTGCTTGATTACATTAACCCAGCCACTCTGTCATATCAAGACTGGGTTAATGTAGGGATGGCTCTCAAGCAAGAGGGCTACACAGCAATGGATTGGGATGTGTGGTCGCAAAAAGACCCAGTTAGATATAGGCGAGGGGAGTGTTTCAAAAAATGGGATACTTTCCAGGGTGGTAGTCTTGGTGCAGTAACCGGGGCAACTATCACCCAAATGGCCAAAGATAATGGCTGGGTATCTGAATTTAAAATGACCGATGATGCCCATGAATTGGGGTGGAATGACACAATTGACCGTGATTATAAGATTGTCGATAAGAACTGGATAGAATCAAAAGAGATTCGTGA
Organism: Streptococcus suis; assembly: GCF_024509555.1. Taxonomy (GTDB): domain Bacteria; phylum Bacillota; class Bacilli; order Lactobacillales; family Streptococcaceae; genus Streptococcus; species Streptococcus suis_AD. The sequence goes on along the minus strand of NZ_JAMWEL010000010.1, from coordinate 27,234 downwards.
GCCTCTCAACTGGGCGCCAGTTCAGGAATTGATTACTTACTTGGAAACAATCTTCAATAGCACGGATAACGTTGGCTATGTCACACAGACCTATCAGATAGATACTGATAATGGACCGATATACAAACCTACACAAGGTGCGTTCGATAGGACGGCTGGCGAGTTGATTCAGCTCTTGCAGGGGTGTAACGGTGATATTGGAGCGGTCTTTGGTGACTACAAGGAAGAAGCCGGGGCCTGGATTCGTTTCAACCCGCTGGATGGGAAAGGTGTCAAGAATGACAATGTGACTGACTTCCGCTATGCCTTGGTTGAATCCGACAGCATGGAATTAGGTAAGCAGTACGCTTTGTTTAAAGAGCTTGAATTGCCTATTGCAGCATTGGTTCATAGTGGGAAGAAGTCCTTACATGCTATCGTCAAGGTAGATGCTAGAGATTACCAAGAATACCGGAAACGTGTGGACTACATTTACCAAATATGCAAGAAGAACGGACTGGACATTGATACCCAAAACCGTAACCCTAGCCGATTATCTCGGATGCCTGGTATCATGCGAAACGGCAAGAAGCAGTTTTTGATTGATACCAATATTGGTAAGACCAATTATGAAGAATGGTACCAATGGATTGAGGATTTGAATGACGATTTGCCAGATCCAGAAGGGCTTGCAGCATCTTGGGATGATATGCCAGCTTTGGCACCAGAACTTATCAAAGGTGTACTCAGACAGGGGCACAAGCTACTTATGGCAGGGCCATCAAAAGCTGGAAAGTCATTTGCATTGATTGAGCTCTCAATTGCTATTGCAGAGGGTATCAAGTGGCTGGGTTGGGAATGTACCAAAGGCAATGTCCTCTATGTCAATCTGGAACTAGACAGACCGTCAGCCTTGCATCGCTTTAAGGATGTCTATACGGCTATGGGTGTGCCAGCTAACAATATCCAAAATATTGACCTCTGGAACTTACGTGGTAAGACTGTGCCAATGGACAAACTAGCACCAAAGCTCATCCGTAGGGCCTTAAAAAAAGACTACATCGCAGTCATCATTGACCCAATTTACAAGGTCTTGACGGGCGACGAAAACAGTGCAGACCAAATGGCACACTTTACCAATCAATTTGACAAGGTAGCGACCGAGCTTGGTTGTAGCGTTATCTACTGCCACCACCACTCAAAAGGTAGTCAAGGTGGTAAGAAGTCCATGGACCGCGCAAGTGGCTCGGGAGTCTTTGCCCGCGATCCAGATGCTTTGATTGACTTGGTAGAGCTAGAGTTAAACGATGACTTGATTAAGATGCGATCTGACAAAGCTACCTGTGCTATCTATCAAAAAGCCTTGCAGGAGCGTGCCTTGGACTACTATCAGCAGTATGTCAGCTTGGATGACCTGGAAAGCAGGGTGCAGATGCGGGATCACTTCGAAAAAGCCATCAAGGATGTATTAGTCCGAAAGGTCTATACAGACGAGATTTCCCAGGTTGTGCATGCGGTGGAGATTTCTACTGCGTGGCGTGTGGAAGGTACGCTGCGTGAGTTTGCCAAGTTTAAGCCAGTCAATATGTGGTTTAGCTATCCAGTGCATAGTGTAGACACATCGGGCGTGCTGGCTGATATTCAGTTGGATGATAACAAGCCGAATTGGCAGAAAAACCTTGATAAAGGTCCGAAAGCTAAGAAAGAATCTGCGAAGGATAAGCAAGAAAAACTTATGAACGCAATCCAAATCCTAGATGACGGTCTTGAACCTGTGACGATTGATGCAGTTGTAGAATATTTTTCGACGGAAGAAAAACCAATAAGTGAAAAAACAATCCGAAGATGGCTAAAAAATACAGGTCAATTTGAAGTTGAAAAAGGTCAAATATTACCTAAAAATAATGGTTAGGGACAGGGACAAATTGGGGACAAATTGGAGGGACAAACTGGGGACAAAAATCCAATTTGTCTGTCCGAAATTACGGACAAACTGGAAAATGTCCCTGTGTCCCAAATGATAGTTTTGGACAACGGACAAACTGGAAAATGTCCCTAAGAAATCGCTCAACCATGCAGGTTTAGAGGGTTAGGGACAAACTGGAGAAATTCAGGGACAAACCGAGGGACAGAATTCTTCTCTCTTCGAGAAGAAGAATTTAGGAAATGTCCCTAATGGTCCATGGGTACATGAACAGGAACATGGGGGTCCTAAGACTCCCCCATGTAACCCTGTAACCATGTCCCCTGACATGGACTTAGTCGCGAAGATAAAAAAAATATGGAAAGGTAAAATAAATATGGTGGTTGAATTTTTCCTGCCGATGAAAAAAATACCGACTGTGACACATCAGCAAAAACAGGTCCGAGTGGTAAACGGGAAGCCACAATTTTACGAACCTGACAAGTTGGCAGATGCCAGAGCAAAATATGAGGCATTATTGGCAAGGCATTTACCTCCAGATAAGCTGCATGGTCCGATTCGTCTGACAGTCAAATGGTTGTTTCCTCGGACAAAGAAAACGAAGCATGGCCAGTACAAGACGACTAAACCAGATACAGATAATCTGCAGAAGTTGTTAAAGGACTGCATGACTGCAGTTGGATTTTGGGAAGATGATGCCCAAGTGGCTAGCGAGATTGTCGAGAAGTTTTGGTCTGATCAAGTCGGTATCTATATCAAAGTAGAGGTGCTGGATGAATTACATTGAATTTTTTGAAACAGAAGTCCCAAATTGGATGCGAGCCAGTAACCAGAAGATGCAAGAAGTTGGATTTAATACACAGGCATACTGGAACTGGGTTGTGGTATCTATGGCGGAAATCAGCAAGAAGTACAACAATGACAGACTGGTCATGAATCAGTTTGAAATGATTTTTGATTGGCTAGAGGAGAAAGCAAATGGAAAGGTTTAAAAAAGTATTGAATCCGTTAGTCATCTTGCTTGGAGTGATAATTGTACTTATCGTTAAACTCGAACAATCCAAACAAGAAATTATGAAACTGAAAGAACGTGAAACGGTTATTATTCACAAGGTTGATAATGCGGGCGTGACTATGGTTGGAAAAGTCACAGGGAAGGACATTATTGACGGTAGGTACTATGTAGAAATCGGTGCCTATGGCAAATTTCTCGTTACCAAGGATCAGTACGAGAGTATTAATATCGGTGACGATATTCCGGATTACCTACAAGGAAGGGGTAGTTGATGACTTAAGGCTATCCGACTGTCACAGGTCGGTTGGTCATTCTGCCAAAAATAAATTAAAAAGGAGGACTCCTTTGTAGATCAAAGTCACATTATGGGCCAATGGCAGTACGGTCAGCCACAAATAAAATAAATAGAAAGTAATTGCAAATGGTATCATAGTCCAACTCCCTATTGTGGTACGGGTGGGGGACGAATATTATAAAATTGGAGGAATAAAACAATGTATGAAAATGAATTTCAAGTAACAAAACGTCAGGTAGCGGCAGGCGCTACAATTATTGGACTTATTATTTTTGCAGTATTTTTTAGATTGACCGCGGTTGTCAAAATTCCAGCAAATACCGTAGGTGTGAAAGTCTCTGCTTTCAATGGAGTACAAGAAAAAACTTTACAGACGGGCTACCATCTTAAAGTACCATTTGCTGATAAGGTGTATAAATTGCCGACATCAGTTCAGACCAAGACCATGGAAGCTATCACGACACAGACGAAAGATGGTCAGTGGTTAAATACCAATATTGACGTCAAGTACAAGGTCAACAAGGCAGAAGCTATGACTGTGTTTACTAATTACACAGACCTAGAAAACGTGAGTAATAGCGTTGTCGCTCCAGCTGTGCAACGGGCCATTGAATCCGTAACTGGTGAGTATGATATTTATGAAGTTCTAGGCTCTAAGCGTACAGAAGTTTATGGCAAAATTGACCAGAAGCTAAAAGAACGGTTTGCAGCAGATAACTTGGAATTTGTATCATTTACTATCACTGACCAAGATGCAGGCGATGAAATCGAAAAAGCTATCAAAGATGAATCTGTTAAGCAGAAACAAGTAGATTCAGCTAAACAGGACCAAGAGAAAGCTAAGATTGAAGCAGAAACTAAAAAAATCCAAGCTCAAGCTGATGCCGATGCTGAGGTTATCAAGGCTCAAGGTCAAGCAAAAGCCAACGCTGAATTGAATAACTCTATTTCGGATAATTTGATTCGAATGAAAGAAGCTGAGGCTCGTTTGGAGCATGGCTGGATTGAAGTTATCACACAAGGGGATGTGATTACGAATCAAGAGTAACAAAAAAGCCAGCACACTTGTACTGACTATGTGAATAAAACTCTAATAATATTATATCACAAAGGAGTGCGAGTGTGAACAAGTTATCAGATGTAGAATTGAGAGCATTAGATTCGAAGTTATTTGACTACCAACAGATTGACAAGAAAATCGCTATCCGCAAGCTTGAAATCCAAACAGAGGTGTCCAACGATTGCAATGTTGGTGGGGGTAAGCCGAATATCGTTTCTAAACCAACAGAGTCGCTTGTGGCACGTTGGTCGAGTGATGTGAGGATAAACGGACTAGAGCAATTCCGAAAAGCTGTGGAAGCAACAATTGAGTCTTTGGATGACGAGCTAAAAAGGATTTTCTATTTACGCTGGTCAATTCGGTCGGTAAATACTTGGGAGGAAATAGCTGTTATGCTTAATGTATCTCGCAAGAGTATCTATCGCAAAAGAGAGCGGATTTTGACAATTTTTGCAGATTTTCGAGGAGATTTGTAAAGTTGACACAAAAAAGTGTATAAGTGTCACGATTTTAATGTTAAAGTTGTATCATCAGATTACAAGGTTATGATAGAATCCCTTCGGGAGACGGTCCCGTAAAAAGAGGCATAAAGCTGTGGCTATCGGATGTTGCGTGCGACATCTATGGACGCTATCTGTGGGAACATGAGCCAAGATTGGAAATTGGCAAGGGTAGCGCCCTGAGCAAGACCGTGTGACGTCCACGGCATAACGCTATGTGCAGGTTCGATTCCTGCTGTTCCCGTTCATTTGAATTGGTAGTTCAAGTTGGAAAATTGGTCACACAATCGTGTGGCTTTTTAATTTTGATTGGAGGTGGTGGTCATTGATAGACATCAACAAATTATTGACGAGCTAACTAGCGATGCAATCAAGCTGATGTCAGATTGGCCATCGGCGAGAGAAAAACAGAAGCAGTTCGTACTCGCTTATATTTCAAGTGGGTTTAAAAATGCTACGGAAGCGGCACGACAGGCTGGATATTCGGAGAAGACCGCTAAGCAAATATCTAATCGATTGTTGACTTTTGTTGACTTTTTTCACGTCCAAGAAGTTATCAAGATATTAAAGGAAAACTTTGATAAACGAAGTACAGAACTATCCATTGCGTCCTTGGTTGAAATCAAACAATTTCACACAAGGGTGCTTCGAGGAGAAGAAACTGATTTCGAAGTTGTGACTTCGGTTAGCGGTACTACGAGTATTGAAGAAGTTCCTCCGAGAATCAAGGAAAGACAAAAATCAGCAGATAGCTTAGTTAAAATGCTGTCTGACAGCGAGAACACCAACCGGACAGAACAAGCCCTAGACAAGCTATTTGATAAATTGGAAGAGGAAATAAATGGGAATTGATAGGTTATACCACAATAAGCAACTCAGTATCTTAAAGCGGGCTTTGCGTGAAGATTGGTACATGATGATCAATCACGGGGCTGTCCGTGCAGGGAAGACTCAGCTGGATAATGATTTATTTCTCATGGAATTGCGTAGAGCGAAAAGAAATGCTAAGACTTGCGGTGTTGACAATCCTATGTATATTCTAGGCGCAACTAGTGCTGGTACTTTGCGGACTAACATCTTGCAAGAACTGTCAGAGAAGTATGGGTTAGATTTCAAGTTTGATAAGCATGGGAACTTTACGCTCTTTGGTGTGTATGTGGTTACGACTTTCACAGGTTCAGTCGCTGGTTTGCGTGCCATCCGTGGTATGACGGCATACGGAGCTTATATCAACGAAGCGACGCTAGCAAACAAGGAAGTCTTTGACGAAATCCGCAAGCGTTGTTCAGGTTTTGGCGCTCGTATTATATGCGATACTAACCCAGACCATCCAAATCACTGGCTGAAAAAAGATTACATTGACAAAGCAGATGACAAGAGCATTATCGCCAATCATTTTACGATATTTGATAATACATTCTTAAACCAGCGGTATATCGAGAACCTTATCGCAACAACGCCGAGTGGTATGTTTACAGAACGTGGCATCTACGGCCGTTGGGTCAGTGGTGAAGGAGCTGTTTATCGTGATTTCAAAGAAGACATGTTAATCTCTGGTGATGCTATTCCAATAGACGATATCACTATCTATTATGCTGGGGTTGACTGGGGATATGAACACCATGGGGCCATCGTTGTCTGCGGACAGACGGCAGATGGACGTGTCTATCTCCTGGAAGAACACGCTGCGCAGTACCAAGAAATTGATTACTGGGTGGAGATTGCCAAAGACATCAAATTACGGTACGGGAATATCTATTTCTATGCAGACTCTGCTCGTCCTGAACATGTCGCACGGTTTGAACGAGAACATCTAAAATGCGTGAATGCTGATAAATCTGTTTTGAGCGGAATTGAACAAGTGGCTAAGTTGATGAAACAAGGTCGCTTTTTTGTTTGTTCGGAAAAGGTTGAAAAATTCAAGGATGAAATCTATCAGTATGTCTGGAATGAGAAAACAGGCGAGCCAGAAAAGAAGAATGATGATGTACTGGATGCACTTCGTTATGCTATCTATTCAAAATTTCAGGGGGTTGGTAGCAAAATCAAATTATTTAAGGGAGGTTTTTAATGTCGCTAGTTAGCATAAACAAACGAAAGCTATTGACAACATCAGCGGAAGAAATTACGCCAGAGTTGGTGGCAGATGCTGTTGACTTGCATCGTTCAAAATTGCTTAAAGGCTATCTTGAAAACGAAGACATGTACATGTCAAATCATAGTATTTTAAAGGGTAGCCCTAAAGACCCATGGAAACCAGATAATAGACTAGTCATCAATTATGCTAAATATATCGTTGATACGTTCAGTGGGTATCAAATCGGAGTTCCAGTGAAAATTACTCACGATGATACTGCTGTTGTAGATTTCATTGACAATTTCCGCAAATTGAATGACATGGAAGACAATGAGTTTGAGATGGCCAAGATTGCAGATATTTTTGGACATGCTTTCCTGTATGTCTATCAGAACGAGGAAGGGAATACGAGGGCAACCTATAATAGCCCAGCAAATATGCTTATTGTTCATGATGATAGTATCCAAGAAAAGCCGTTATTTGCTGTTCGGTACGCATTTGATGAAGGTGCGGCAACTGGGTATGGACAGGTTATCACTGCGTCGGAAGTCATTGATGCAACTTTTCAACAGGGAGGGGGCGTCACATTCCACGAACGCACACCTCACATCTATGGCAGATTGCCAGTAGTTGAGCTAATCGAGAATGAAGAGCGTCAAGGAATTTTTGATAGTGTCAAAACGCTCATCAATGCTCTGAACAAAGCTGCAAGCGAGAAAGCTAATGACGTTGACTATTTCGCAGATGCTTATTTGAAGGTTGTGGGTGTTGAGTTGGACAGTGATATGGCAGGACAAATCCGAGAAAATCGTATCTTCAACTTGTGGAGGAATGGTTCGGATGGTCCATTGCCCGATGTCGGCTTCCTGGAAAAACCAAACTCAGACACAACTCAAGAAAATTTGATCGCGTTGCTCAAAGAGTCCATCTTTGCAATTTCTATGGTCGCAAATCTGTCCGAAGAGGATTTTGGTAATGCTTCGGGAACTGCACTAGCCTTCAAATTGCAAGCAATGGACAACCTAGCCAAGATGAAAGACCGCAAAATGCAGTCTGCTTTCAACAGATTGTATGAGATTGTCTTTAACGTGCCAATGGCAAAAGTACCGAGCAATGGTTGGACTGGTATCAAGTACCAATTCACTCGGAACGTGCCACGCAACGTCCTTGAAGAAGCCCAGATTGTAGCGCAGCTTTCAGGTCAAGTTTCTAATGCTACTAAGCTATCTGTTTTGTCCATCGTGGATAGCCCACAAGATGAATTAGAGAAAATGGCTGAAGAGGAAGAGAGTTCTAGCTTGTTATCCAAACAAATCGCAATAAATGAGCGGATGACTGACAAGGACCTTCAGCCAGATAGTCAGATGGTGATAGCGGATGGCGAGTGATGATTGGAAAAAACGGATACAAGCTGAACAGCTAGCCAAAATGGAGCGTGGTGCGACGTTAGGCGAGGAGATGGATAGATTATACTCTTATCACTTTAACGAGCTAGAAAAGGAAATTAGAGCCTTTGAGCAACGTTACGCTGATAAGCATGGTTTGTCATTGTCCGAAGTGAAGGCTCGAGTTGATGATTTCGATGTAAAGTCTTTTGAGGAGAAAGCCAAGCGGTATGTAGCTGAGAAGAATTTTTCTGCACGAGCGAATTCAGAGTTGGCATTGTACAACTTGAAAATGAAGACAAATCGGCTTGCTTTGTTACAGTATCAACTAGATCTGGAATTGATTGCGTTAGCAGAAGATGAGCGTCAATTGACGGAGCGTTTTTTGAATGATGAATTCGTCAAAGCTATTGAAACGCAATCTGGCTTGCTTGGTCGGTCTGTTTTGTCAGCTAGTCAAATCGGTACTACGGCACAGGCTATTTTAAATACTCCTTTTCATGGGGCTAATTGGTCGGACAATATCTGGAAAAGGCAAACGGCTTTGCGTGAAGTTGTAGCCAAAATGACTGAACGCTTGCTTTTGCAGGGTAAGAACCCGACTACCATGGTTGCTCAGCTACGTAAGGAGTTCAATGTTTTGGTCAGTGAAGCTAAGCGTTTGGCAGTAACAGAAGGTGCTCGAGTAGCTACTGAGGGACAGAAACAGGCCTATATAGCTAATGGGTATGATGAATATGAATTCATCGCAGAACCGTCAGCATGTAGGAATTGTGCTAAGTTAGATGGAAAGATATTCAAAGTCAAGGACATGGAGCCTGGAGAGAATGCTGCACCCATGCACCCTTTTGTCATTGCTCTACTGCTGCACACTTTTCAATGTCTGATAAAGAGTATGAAAAACTTATCAGAGAAAGTGCTAATTCCAGAAATGCGGTAGTAGAGCGGGAAAACAACATCTACAATACAGGAATAGGAGTTGACGAAGGAAGAAAAACAAGGTATAATTTAGGTGAAGGTAATTATATTGAACTTGATAAGTTCACACCATGCTTAGAAGACGCAAAAACTGGCGAGATAGTGAAGACAAATTATTTTGTTAGTGACAGGATTTCTCCATCAGAAGCAAGGAAGTTGAAAAGCAGTGGTTGGAATTTCGATTGGTCTAAACCTCAATCAAACGGATATGATATTTACAAGCTATATCGTAATAACTCTGATAGGGTTGAAGGAATGATTGCCTTGAAACTTGATAATGCCAATAGCGCTGTTCATGTTGATATTGTTGAGAGTTCTCCTGAAAATAGAGGAACTAACAAGGAATATAACGGTGTTGGTGGACATTTGTTTGCCATAGCTGCTGAAAAGAGTGACTCAAACGGATACGGTGGTTTTGTTTACTTCACAGCGAAAACAGACCTTATTGCGCACTATCAAAAAGAGCTTGGAGCAAAACTTGTTTCAGGTCGTGTGATGGCAATTGATGAACAGGCTGCTTATAATCTGCTAAGTAAATATGAACTCATTGAGGGGGACAAAAAATGACAAAAGAAGCAATGGAGTCTTTGATTAGACTTGACGACGCTGTTGATAGAATAGCAGAAGGTTGTTATACTCTGCCCTCTGATGATATGCCAAAATACAACATTAGAGAGATAGCTTCAGAAGCTGAACGGCTTGGCCGTCCTTTAACAGATGATGAAGCCGAAAAATTTGTATTAGGAGTGTAGTTCATGCTTGAAATTTGGAAAGAAGTGACAGACTTTGAAGGATTGTATGAAGTCAGCAATTATGGAAATGTCAGAAGTGTTGATAGAATGGTCAATCATAATAAAGGTCTTCAATCTCTAAAAGGGAAACCAAAAAAACCATCATTGTCAACAAGTGGCTATCTCAAAGTAAGTCTTTACAAGGACAATAAGAACCACAATAGATATATCCATAGGCTTGTTATTACAGCTTTTTCATCTGAAGAAGAGCAAGAAACCGTCAACCACATTGACGGAAACAAGCTGAACAACCATATTTCAAACTTAGAATGGGCAACATATAAAGAAAATAATAACCACGCATATTCAACAGGTCTGAACGACAAAAGACACCGAAGAAACTGCAAGGGGTCAATTAAAGTAGCTCAATATGATCTAGATATGAACTTAATTGCAACGTTCCCAAGCATGCGAGAAGCAGAACGACAAACGGGTATAAATGCAACAGCGATTGGCCACGGTATTCGTAAGGGTTGGAAATATGGCGGCTTTATTTGGAAGAAAATTTAATAACTCAAGCACCTAGAGAAATCTAAGTGCTTTTTTGTTGCAAAAAAATAGAAAGGAGGTCGCTATGAACAAGCGTATTAAGAAAAAGCGTTGGCTTGAAATCAAGTTAGCCGAATGTTTGGCTCGTGAGCACTTGCTTATGTCAGCTGTGATTGAGCAGAATGACAAGATTGTTAAGCAGGTAAAAGAAAACACTGAATTACGTTCGATAATCGAACGCAACGCGCAAGCTACCAATTCAAGATTTGACAAAATCGAGAAGCAAGTGGCTAATAGCAACACCAAGAAGTCTTGGTTTAGTAGAAAGTAGGAGAAAAATGGAAAAACAAATTATTATTTTTTTGAAAAATGGCGAAACATTATTGTTTCAAGATGTAAGTAATGTGGATGTGACAGATGAATATGTTGCTTTTGATTATTTTGGAAAGAGTACAAATCAAGAAAAAAGTGGTGCTTTCTACTTTGACAATATTGCAGGGTGGTCTGCATCGGCTGGTCTTTTGATAGGAGGTGGCCGCTCATCTTGACAGCAGGAAAGACTGCGATAATTTCATAACCTAACCGTTTGGAAATCCATACGGTTTTATTTATGCCCAAAACTTGCTCACGGCTTTAAAAGGTGCAGGGTTTATCAGTCCACTCTGGACTTAAAAAGGAGGTGCCGTATGGCAGAAGATATTAAAAACACAGTAGTTGAAACCGAAGAAGAGGCAGTTGACACCTCAGAAACGGCTGAAGCTATTGAAAAAACATTCACACAGGAAGAGCTTGACGCTATCATTCAGAAGGAAAAAGGCAAAGCCAAACGTGCTGCTGAAAGGGAGTACCAAGCTAAGCTAGATGAAGCTGAGAAGTTGCGTAAAATGAACGCTGAGCAAAAAGCTGAGTATGAAGCTAAGAAACAGGCCGACTACATCGCTGAACTTGAAGCTAAAATCAACCGTAGCGGTCTTGAAAAAGAAGCGTCTAAAATGCTTTCTGAGAGCGGTTTGGTTGCCGATGATGAAATCCTAGGCTTTGTCGTCAGAGACACCGCAGAAGCCACGCAAGAGGCTGTGAATAGCTTCTCTGCTCTAGTGAATGACCTTGCTGACAAGAAAGTCAGCGAAATGCTTAAAGGTAAGACACCGAAGAAGGTTGAACAAACCACTTCAGCAAGTATTACCCAAGAGCAATTTAATCGCATGAGCTATCGTGCTCAACTGGATTTGCAAAAATCTGATCCAGAACTATATGAGAAATTATCGAAAGGATATTAAAGTATGACACAAACTAAAATCGCGGATTTAATCAATCCGCAGGTAATGGCAAACCACATCTCTGCTAAATTACCTAAGTTATTGAAATTTACACCGCTAGCAACTGTTGAACGTACGCTTGTTGGTCAGCCTGGTACAAAATTGACTGTACCTAAGTTTACTTACACAGGTGCTGCATCCGAAGTAGCAGAAGGTCAAGCAATTCCATTGAACAAGCTTGGAACAACTACTACTGAAATGACCATTAAAAAAATCGCTACAGGTTATGAAATCACTGATGAAGCTATCCTATCTGGTATGGGTGACCCTGTCGGTGAAGCTGTTCGTCAACTCGGTTTGGCTATTGCTGATAAGATTGATAACGACATTATCGAATTGGCTAAGACAGCTACCCAACACGTAACAGATGCGCCGAATACACTTGAAGCGATTCAAAAAGCTCTGGATATTTTTGCGGATGAGGAAGATGTGCGTTACGTTGGTATCTTTAACCCTGTTGATGCCATGAAGCTACGTACTGCAGCAGGCAAAGACTTCTTGCGTGGGTCAGAGCTTGGGGCTCAAGCACTTGTCTCTGGTGTGTTTGGTGAAGTCTTGGGTGTTGAAATCGTTCGTTCTAAGAAAGTGACGGCTGGTCAAGGCTTTATTGTTGCCGTTTCCGCACGTTCGACAGATACAGAGGATGATGCTCGTTACGGTGCTTTTGTTATCAACATGAAACGTGATGTTTCTGTCGAGACTGACCGTGACATCTTGAAAAAAACCACAGTCATCACTGGTGATGAGCATTATGGCGTGTACCTTTATGACGATACGAAAGTAGTTCGCTTCGGAGGTAACTAATGGGTATGTTGCTACGTCGTCATCACGAAGATAATGACCAGGCGAGTGGGCTAGATTTTTCAAAAATGAAGAAAAGCGAACTTATCGAGCTGGGAAGACAGAAAGGTCTGGAATTTTCGGATGACTTGAAAAAAGAAGATATCATCAAAGTATTGAAAGGGTAAGCTTATGCAGATTATTGAGCAAGTAAAGGCTCTGTTGGGGATTTCTGATAACTTACAAGATGATCTCTTGGAAGTGATTCGAGAACTCACAGAAGCTCATTTCATGGCTTATACCAATCAAGCATTTGTGCCTAGTTCTCTGGAATTCATCATCGTTGAAGTGATGGTGAAGCGGTTCAATAAGCTAGGTTCGGAAGGAATGTCAAGTCACGGGGTCGAAGGGCTGTCTATGTCTTTTGACCTTGATGATTTCGCTAGCTACGACAAGGTTATTCACCGTCAGTTTGCCAGCGACTTCCAAGCGGGGTTTAAAATGCTATGAGATACGCGGATAGATTGACCGTTGTGACGGTGTCTGGGGAACGATACGACACTGAATTAGGGCGTATGGTAGGGGATAGCGAGGAGGTCGTTATCCCTTGTCATTTGGGCCCGATTAGTGTTCATTCGCTTAATCGGATGTCGGATAAGCTGGCAGAGGCAACGCATACTGTCCATGTACAGAGAGAACTCCCTGTTGGGCAGGAGGTCTTCGTGAATGGGCGACGTTTTAAGGTGTTGAAGAAAGTCAACCATGGTCTACAAGGCTTTGTCTTGTATGTTAGTGAGGTGTATCCAGGTGGCTAGGGCATTGATTGAAATCAAGGGCAATAAGAAAATGGCTCAGGATTTGAAGGCTTTGGCAAATTTAACGGCTGTTAAAGGAGTCGTGAAGGACTATACGGCTCGATTAGACACAGTTGCCAAGCGAAAAGCATTCTTTAGCAAGGGTTATTCCACAGGAGCGACCAAGCGAAGTATCACGCCTGAAATTCGAGCAATGGGGCTTGAAGGGGCAGTCGAAGCTAAGACAGACTATTCAGGTTATCTGGAGAAGGGAACGCGTTTCATGGAAGCTCAGCCGTTTATGAAGCCAGCTCTTGAAAAAGTAGAGCCAGAGTTTATCGAAGCTCTTGGAGAGGTATTGAAATGAAGCAACCAGATCAACAAATCCATGATGCTATTATGGAAGAAGTGAGTAAGCTGGATTTGAAAGTCTACCCAACCTTGCCTGATTTGGGGACGGCTTACCCCTTTATTGTCATGGGGGATACGCATTTGTTGCCCAGACCGACCAAGTCGCGAATGATTGGTTCGGTAGCTGTAGATATTCATGTCTGGGGGTCTTTCAAGGACCGTCGACTTGTATCTGATACCTTGGCAAGGGTGATGGAAGTATGCAGTCGTATCAAGCGACTAGATAGCAGGCAATGGTCTATGGACTTGACCAGTGATACTCAGCTTTTGAAAGACAATAGTACCCCTGAGGTGCTTTATCACGGTGTGGCAGATGTCACATTTCGTTTTTTGTAAGAAAGGAAAGAAAATATGTCAGGAACTACAGCAGTAGCTAAGCAGACAACAGATTTGAAAGAATTGGCGGCAGCCTATGGTAAAGACAAGATTCTGATGTTTCGTAAATTAGGAGATAAGACTGCAGCTGCAAAATTAGCCCTACAAATCGAACATAAAATCAAGTACGAGCGTGAATCAGACGCTAAGAAGACCAAAGATGGTGTAGTAAACGCTGTCGGCGGTTTGGAAGTTACGTTGGAAATTGAAGCGGTGACAACTCGCGACCCATTGAACAAGATGTTGAAGGATTCGGTAGTTGAAGGCTTTAAATTGGAAGTGTGGGAGATTGACCTTGCTGGCGAGAAGCAAGGTGGCAAATACCCAGCTCTCTATATGCAGGGAAGTTTGGCATCTTGGGAAGTGCCGTCGAACGTTAACGACTTAGAAACTTTGTCAACAGAGTTCAAGGTGGACGGAAAACCTCAGGAAGGCCATGCAACTTTGACGGCTGAACAGGCTGAAGAAATTGCTTATGCTTTCCAAGATGTGACAGCAATTACAGGTTAAGGAGTAGGAAATGAAAGAGATTACGATTGGCAAGAAGACCTATGAATTGCATTATGGTCTTGATTTTATTCGTGAGATGGACAAGAGATACGGTATTTCAGGCAATGGAATTCATTTTGGTGCAGGTATCCAGTCTGCTTTGTACTATCTTGGGACCTATAACCCTGTGATTTTGCAGGATATTATCCTATCTGCTACCCACACCTTGAAGTCTATTCCTAGCAAGAAGGACATCGAAGAGTGGATTTTTGAACAGCCTGATTTGGATGCGGTGTTTACAGATTTTTTAAAGAGCTTAGAAACTGCACCAGCTACCAAGCTCCAAGTCGACAAGTTGAGAGCCGAAGTCGAACAGTAATCTCTTCCCCTAGTTCTGAAGAACAGTATGAGAGTTTGTTGGCGGATATTTTCGGATTGTTGGGCGTGACGGACTACGATGTGGCTAGAAGAATGACATTGAAAGAATACTCTCTCAGGATGAGGGGGTATTTTTTGTCATATTTAGACAAGGAGTACTTTATTCACTTGCAGGCAATGGCTAACCGAAATGCCAAGGCGACAAATAAAAAAGGTGAGTACGTGTATAAAGAGATGTCAGATTTCTATGATCGCCAAAAACGGTACGAAGAATTGTTTGGTAAGCGAACCAAGACGGTAGACAAACGGCTTATCCAACGGGTCAACAGGCTTCGTGAATTTAGAGAAGGAGGGGATTAGTGTCAAAATCATATACTGTTGAAGCAGTCCTCAGGGCTGTGGATAAGGGATTTACAAGCACACTGAAATATGCAGAGAATCAGATTGCTAACTTTGGTTCGGTGTCGACCAAGGCTTCCAGTGCTTACGCCAGTGGATTTGCTAATGCGGCTAAGATTGCGATTGCGGCAGCAGGGGCTTCGGCTACTGCCTTGGTTGGTTTTGCGACCAAGTCGGAAGGGTCTTACCGAGCTATGCAGGCTCAGTTTAGCCAGGTCTTTGACACAATGGAGAGCGATGCGACGAGTGCTTTGAAGGCTATCTCGTCTGAAACCAATATTAGCTCCAATCGACTAAAGGATTCGTTCACGAAGATTGCGGCGTTTGGTAAGACGGCGGGTATGGATACTGCTCAGTCGCTAGATTTGACCAGTCGGGCGACTAAGGTTGCAGCAGATAGTGCGGCTTTCTACGACCGTTCTATTGAGGATGTGACGGAGAGTTTGCAGTCTTTCTTGAAAGGAAATTATGAGAATGATGCGGCTTTGGGTATTTCTGCTACAGAAACTACTCGGAATGCAGCTGCTAACAAACTTTATGGTAAATCCTTCAAAGAGTTGGATGAAGCCCAGAAACAACTGACCCTACTACAAATGGTCGAGGATGGGAATAAGCTATCTGGAGCTCTTGGGCAAGCTAGTCGTGAGGCAGACGGTTTTGAGAATGCCCTTGGGAATTTGAAACAAAGCGGGACAGACCTTGCTTCTGCTATAGGTAGTATTTTCTTCGACGATGCTATTTCAGGGATGAAACAAATCACAACCTGGACGAACAATGCAGCCGAAAAAATTCGTGCATTTGGTACAGAGTTAAATCAATTTGATTCTTTGGGTGAAAAGGTGGACTTTATCGCTCAAAAATTCCCTGTCTTGAAACAAGCTTTATCATTTATTGGTGGGGCAAGTGTTTTGGCAGGAATCGCTGGCTTACATGCTAAGTTTGGTGAATTGGGAATCGGTTTAGATACTCTGCAGGGTGGTTTTTCGAAGGTCAAAACTGGTTTGTCAACATTTGGTGGACATTTGAGTAAGGTTTTTGCTCCGTTTGGACCTGCAGTGGCAACAGTAAAAGGGGGCCTGGAAACTGTTGCGATTAAAGGAATGTACTTGGGGGATGCTCTTAGTGCAAAATTTGCTCCTCTTGGTGCCAAACTAACAGCTCCATTTGCAGCTTTAACTGCCAAACTATCTGGGGTAACTGCTTTGTTCCCTCGTTTTTCTGGTGCTTTGAGTGGTGTTTTAGGGACTTTCGGAACTGCATTTTCAGGCATGAGTTCGATTATGACAACCTTTGCTGGGATAGCCATGAACGCCCTGATGCCAGCGGCGATTTTCGGTGTCTTTCTAGCCGGTCTTGGTTTGTTGCAGGGGCAGTTCGGAGATAAAATCAATGAATTGGTCAATGTAGCGGTCACAAAAGGTCCGACCATCATCACCAATCTGGTAAATGGAATGGTGAGTCAAATCCCTCAGTTAATCAACCAAGGGACGCAGTTAATCCAACAATTCACACAGGTCATTGTTGCCAATGCTCCTGCGGTATTTCAAGGGGCAGTCGCTTTGATTTCTTCCTTGGTGCAGGGTGTGGGTGCCAATGCTGGTCAGTTGATTAACTCTGCCGTTCAGATTGTAGGGGTATTGGTTAATGGTCTTTTGACCAGCCTGCCTCAATTGTTGTCCGTCGGTATGCAGTTCTTGGTTCAGTTGGCACAGGGAGTTGTGCAGAATATCCCGACCTTGCTAACAACTGCTCAGAGTATTGTGGCAGGTTTTATCAGCTCGGTAGCCATAAATCTGCCAACTATTTTACAGAGTGGTTTGCAGATTATCGTAACCTTGGCACAGGGGATTATCACAAATCTACCGCAGATTGTGCAAACAGCTATTTCTATTGTTCAGTCATTGATACAAGGTTTAGTCGGCGCCTTACCGACGATTATCTCGACAGGGATACAAATGATTGTTCAGCTCGCTGGCGCCCTAATTCAAGGTTTGCCACAAATTATCGTAGCAGGTATTCAGTTGATTATTGGTCTTGGTCAAGCAATGTTAGAAGCTATTCCTCAGGCTCTTACAGGTGTCTGGGAAGGTATTAAAAACGGATTTACTTCTGCATTTGATTGGATCACTGGTAAGTCTAAAGAAAGTAATAGTCAAGTTACTGCTGATACCAGTACGACGGCTGCTACTGTTTCTGCTAAGACGGCTGAGATGGCAACAAGTGCGAGCTTGAATATGCAAAACTTCCAGCTTGGTGTAACAACCGCAACAGGCCAGACCAATATGCAAGCCACTGCAGATGTACAGTCTCTGGCCACGTCTATCGGTGCTAATCTGGCGACTGCAAACATAAGCGCAACGGGTCAAGCGCAGGCTATGGCTTCGGGTGTGACCGGGGCAGTCAGCGGTATGAACCTGGATGGTGTGAATCATACTTTGCAACTAGCGAACGGTATCGGGGCTAATATCGCCACAGCTTCAGCTAATGCGACTAGTCAGGCACAGGCTATCAATAGCAATGTTTCCAGTAACTTGCAAACTATGCAGGGAGCCGGTTCAAATGCGGTTGCAGGTTTGAGCAGTGACATTTCTAGCCAATTATCACAAGCGGCTTCAACTGCACAATCTCAGTCGACGGCGATTACCAATGCTATCCGAACAGGTTTTGACCAAGCTAAGACAGCGGCTTCAACTGCCATGCAAGGCTTGGCTACGAATGTGCAGAGTGGCTTTAGTAAGATTGTGTCTACATCGCAAAATGGCTTGAATAATCTAAAAAATGCTTTCAATACCACATTCAATGGAATTAGATCGCAAACAACAAGTTCCATGAGTGCTTTGGTTAGCGCTATTTCAAATGGAATGAGTAGATCTGTGAGTGTTTCGCAATCATCTGGTAATCAGATTGTGTCGATATTTAGAGGGTTAGCAGGTCAAATGTCATCGGCAGGTAGTTTTGCAGGCGCAGGTTTTGCGAATGGCTTAGCCGGTCAAGCTGGCTATATCTACAGTGTTGCCAATTCGATTGCGAGCAATGTTGCTGCTACAATCCGTCGGGCCTTGAGTATCCACTCGCCGTCAAGGGTAATGGCGAAACTTGGAGGATACACTGGTGAGGGCTTGGCAGTCGGTATGGAAGGGATGATTCCAGCTGTTAGCAAGGTAGCTGATAAATTGGCAGTTTCTGCTATTCCAGACATCCAACCTTTGAATATCGGGGAGAAGTTCAGTGCGATGAAGCATACTATTGCTAGTCAATTGAGTTTGAATAGCGAACAATCAACGAGACCGAAACAGCCGATGGAGTTCCATTTTAGACTTGGGGCAAATAATTTCCGTGCTTTTACGGAAGATATTACTAACACTCAAAATCTTGAATTGATTTTAGATAATTATTAGGAGGGGATATGTACGATTATACAGACACAACAACAGGCAATCAGCTAGTTCAATCAATCCCTTCCGACAACATGTCCATCAACGGAGTACCCCTCAATCAACTGGTTGAGGGCTACCGCCATTTGACGGTAACAGGTAGGGGCTTGCTTGGTCAATCGATCAAGACAACCTCTGTCCCTGGTCGTAGAGGTGTTTGGGTAGAAGATGTGTCTGATGATGAACGGGTGCTTGAAATTAAGTACCAACTGGAAGCTAGAACCAGCGCGGATATGCGAGACAAGTTTGCGAAACTCAACAGGATCTTGCGGACACTTGCAAGCAGTGGGTATCTGGAAATTACTTTCAAGGACGAACCGACTTACACCTACTATGGCTACTTCAGTGGGGCGGATGATATTGAGGAAACTTCTCTTTCTATCGTCAGCAAGTTCACTCTGGTAGTGCCAGACGGCTATAAAAAGAAAAATGCCCAGAATTCTACTGGGCTTATTTCTTTATCGGATGCATTGGAAGTTTTGCCTGAGTCTATTACGGTCACACCGACTGGAACGGTTAACCAAGTACAGATTATCAACGGAACTAAGATTTTATCCTTCTCTGGCTCTTATGTGGCTGGAAAAGACATTGTGGTCACATTTGGAGATGAAGAAGTAACTGCCACTTACAATGGCAGAAGTATTCTCAGTGAGTTGGAGCGGTTCAGTCCCTTGGAGCAATTCACGGTGAAGAACGGCGACAGGATTACGGCACGGAATGCCACAGTAAAAAATGTAGTTTGGAGGGATGAGAGAGCGTGATTTATTTATTCGATAAAGACGAGAAGCTGATAAAGATTGTCAGAAAATCGGCTGTCAAGACTGCCCTGCAAAAGTACGCATTGACGACAGAGCGGTATGTATCTGACCGTTTGACGGTTGAACTCAAAGGGCTGAATGCGGATGAATTGGAACAGGTTGAGTACATGGCCATTCAGACCATAGAAGATGCCCACACTTTTCATTATTTCTATGTGGCCCAGAAGTTTTCGGATAGTCTGACAACGCTGATTGGTGTCCAGTCAGGGATCGAGGAGCTTCGGAAGTCGCCAGTCTTTGATAAGCGTCCAAAGAATGCTTTGGCTCGTGATGTGATTGCAGACTTGCTTGCTGGTACCAACTGGCAAGCTCGTTTTGTTGGTGAAACAACGGCACACAGTACCAATTTCTACTACACGTCGATATTCGATGCCTTGAAAAAGGTCTGTGAAGTCTGGGACTTGGAAATGCAATTCTTTGTCGAGATGAACGGAAATCAAATCGGTGCCCGTTACATTGACTTTAAACAAAGAATTGGTGAAGCAGTCGGTAAGCGTGTGGTCTATGGTCACAATGCCTTGCAAATCCTGCAAGAGGTGGAGCGTACCAACATCTTTACTGCCCTGGTCGGACGTGGCAAGGGTGAAGAAACTGGTGACGGATACGGTCGAAAAATCACCTTTGAAGATGTAGTTTGGTCAAGGACACAAGGCAAGCCAGTCAACAAGCCTAAAGGACAGAAATACCTAGAATTGCCCTTGATGACGCGACAATACGGTATCAAGAACGCTGATGGCTCCATGCGGCCTAAAATCGGCTTTGTGGACTTTTCGGAAGAAGAGAATCCAGAAATTTTGATTGAGCGGACTTACAGGGCTTTGATTGATGCTGCACGTCCGCAGTTGACCTTGAAGACCTCAAGTGTCTATCTGAGAGGTGTCAAGGTTGGAGATACGATTCGAGTGGTTCGGCATGATAAAAAACTGGACTATGATACTCGGATTTTTGAAATTACCTTCAACCGATTGAATAATCAATCCAGCGACATTAAGTTGGGTGACCGAATCGGCGAAAGTAACGAAGCCAAAGTTCAGACTATTGCAGACAAGGCTGTAGAGCAGTTTGTTAATAATGAATTTTCCAACTTTGTCCAGAATTTGCCGGACTATCTGCCAAGCGCTGATGGTTTTAATAATAACTGGTACGGCACTGAAGACCCTACTGTCCAGTATCCAGGCAAGGTCTTAATCAATGATATTTGGTTTAAGCCAGATTCAGAGCATGAGGGACATAAAATCATGTTGCGCTGGACAGGAGAAGTCTGGGAAGAAATCCTCCGGACTTATGACAGTGAAGCTTTAAGAGATAGAATCGCGGAAGAAATCGCCCAAGTCAACCAATCCATGCAAGCACAGGCACAGGAACACGACAGACAGGTCGCAGACATCTTATCCAAAACCCAGTCTGTCGAATCGCTTGCCAACCAGGCAAAGTCGGATGCTGCTAGTGCATTGGCTAGAGCCAACCAGGTCAAGACCGAAGCTATCGCTGAAGCGACACGGCTCGACACAGTCGAAAGACAGGCTACGGAAACAAAGTTGGCAACAGCTAAGAGTCAAGCAATATCAGAAGCGACTCGGCTGGTTGAAACTGCCAAAACCTTATTATCTGGACAGATATCTAATGTATCTACAGATTTGAGCCAAACCAAGGAAACTATCAAACTTCTAGCTACAAGGGCAACTGTTGAAGCTCTGACAGGGCGTATCTCATCTGCTGAATCCACCTTGCAAGTCCAAGCTGGTGAAATTGCCAGTCGTGTCAAATCAAGCGACTTTGACCAAGCGAAACAGCGCATCTCAACAGCTGAAAGTTCTATCACACAGCTTGGCAGCAGGATAACAACTGAGATTAGTGAGGTTGAAGGAAAGATACCGACCGAGATAGGTGGAAGAAATTACATTTTGAAATCTCAAGCCGAAATCAGTAGCGCAGGTAGGTGGTCAAACAAAACGTTTAAATTGTCGAGTGACTTACTATCTAATTTGTCGAAAATTAAGACTGTCACAATTTCCTGTGATGTCGAAGGAAGGAATGTCACTGAATTTAATAATCGAAAACGGTATGGTTTAGCTTGCTCAGTTGAGATAAACGGTGTAGTGAATTATTGGGAAGTTTGGCAAGCTGAAGATACAAGCAAGAAGCGAATTAGCCAGACATTCACAGTCCCTGAAGGTAAAACTATTACAAAATTTTATTCTCCAACATTATGGATACAGGCAGATGGTAATGTTAAAGTAAGCAATCCTAAAATCGAATTTGGAAGGATACCTACAGATTACACATTGGCCCCTGAAGATTTAGCTGATGAAATATCATTAGTCAAAACCACGATCACTCAGACTGCTTCGGGTGTCGAGCAATTATCGACTAGCCTGACTACGACTGATAGCAAGGTCACGACTGCTGAGACTAAAATTAGTCAGTTGATTAGTGACGTATCTAGCAAAGTATCTCAGACCGATTACAATACGCTGACCGGTCGAGTTGATAGCGCTGAAACGGCTATTACGCAAAATGCACAAGAGATTAGCAAGCGCTTGACCAGTACACAGATTGAATCTGCTATCACTAGTAAAGGCTACCAGACGAAGGCGCAGGTGGATAATAATATCACAGGTCGTGGGTACATCACAAATAGCGCTTTGCAGCCTTATGCGTTGGCTACGACAGTCCAAAATCTCGTGCAAGAGACGGCAGATAGTTTTAGTCGGACAATTAGTGAGACTAAATCACTTATTCCGACTGAAGTTGGTGGGAGAAACTACCTACTTAATTCCAAAACAGAAATAAGTGGGGGATGGGGCAGTAAAGTAATCTCACTTTCTCCAGAACTGCTTGACAATTTGAATAAAATAAAATCAGTTACAATATCATGTGATGTCGAGGGTACCAATGTTTCCACTATAAATTCACGAAAACGGTATGGTTTAGCTTGTTCAGTTGAGATAAACGGTGTAGTGAATTATTGGGAAGTTTGGCAAGCTGAAGATACAAGCAAGAAGCGAATTAGCCAGACATTCACAGTCCCTGAAGGTAAAACTATTACAAAATTTTATTCTCCAACATTATGGATACAGGCAGATGGTAATGTTAAAGTAAGCAATCCTAAAATCGAATTTGGAGTGTTGTCTACAGATTGGTCACCAGCTCTTGAAGACCTCGCCACCGTCACAGCACTGCACTCAGTCCGCGACACAGTCGACAGTCACACACGGACTATTTCGACGATTAATGGGACTGTCAGTACGTTAGTGCAGACTGCAGCAGGACTAGTCACAGAAGTATCTGGTACTAACGGACTCAAGACACAAGTCAGCACGCTTGCTGGGTCCTGGGCAGTAAAAAACTTGACCAACTCTGGCACGGTACTCAATCAGCTAAATTTAAACAAAGACGGTTCGGTCAAGATTGACGGTAAGTTGGTGCAGATTACTGGAACCACATACATTCAAGACGGTGTGATTACATCCGCTAAGATTGGCAAAGGTCAAATCGGTACGGCACATATCGGTGAGATTGATGCAGGGATAGCTAAAATCATCAATCTGGACGTGTCGAATATCAAGGGTCTCGATGCAGAATTTATCAAAGCGAAAATCGAAAATGCATTCATTGAGTGGATGAAAGGTAAAACGATTACCGCAGTTAACGATGCAACTACCTTTGATTTAGCAACTGGTGTAATAACAGTCAATAATAACCAAAGCGGTTTCGTATTCAAAGATGGCAATTCTGTAGTCGGACGAATCGGGTATGGGAATATCACACAATTAGGTACCGGTTTAGGCAAAGGGATTGATATCTACACATCAAAGAATTCTACAATCACCCTTGGGTATGAATTATCAACCGGCGGTGTATACTCGACTGCCATTCAGGTAAATGGAGGTACTGGAAATGTTATCATCCCGACATCTTTGCGGTTAACAAGTGGAAAGTTGTATCCGAATTTTTATGGGGACGAATATTTGAGAATCGGTGGAGATTCTGACGGGGTGTCTATAGGCCTGGGCGGGGCGTTTGTATCCATAAGATTTACGAGTGATGATATCATATTTCAGGCTGGTGCTAGGAGAGCATCACTATCTCAATTATTAAGTAGAGGTTAAAAAAATGAACGAACAAATCCAATCAAAGTTAGCAATTGAAATTGCAAGCAAAGCTATTACTATCGCAACGCTGGAAGCCCAAAACGAGAGTTTGCAAGCAACTGTTAACCAACAAGCGAATACAGAGCAAACTCTTACTAATCGTATCCAGGAGCTGGAAGCAGAGAACGCAAATTTAAAAGAACACAATGAGTCGCTATTAAAGCAACTTGATGATATGACTGTGGAGGTAGTCGAATGAGAGCGTGGAATGTGGTAGGGAAATACCCTATCTATACAGACGGAGTGGTCAGTCATACCGAAATCGCCATCGCATCAACGACTGGTGGTTATGCGACCTACACAGAAAAGGTAGCGGGCAATCACATGGATAAGCCTGAGAGCGAACTTGTCGAATTGGCCCGTGAGGCTCACTTTAAATCAGAGTACGCAGACCGTGCCATGGCCGAAAGCGTGCAGAAGATTGATGAACTGGAACAAGTGACGAAAGAAGCCAAATCATTCATGGCCGAATCAAAGCAGGAATTCGAAGCTATCAAGAATCGGCAAGATGCAGCTGAAACTGAACGTAATGAGCGTTTTAGCAATCTAGAAGCAGATATGCAGGCTAAGATTGATGACGCAGTCGCTGAATTGACCATTATGTTCACAGGCTTTGCAGGTCAATTTGGAGAAGAGGAAGTGACTGAAGAAATTCCACAGGACAATACCCCTCATGATGTTGAGGTAGAAATTGAGGAATAGATCATGGGATTTATCAATACAATTTTGACAGGAATTAGCTTAATTAAGAAAGGACAATTTACTATGAAATTTACAAAGAAACATGTTGTAGCGAAAACTTGGTACCGTCGTGTTGCCAATGGCATTGCGACTTTTGAAGAGGTGCCTAACCTTTGGAACTTGCGCGATGTCGTCAAAGAAATGCTTGACGAAACCGTTGCAGAAGATGGGAAGTAGCCTATGCCAGATCAAATCTTACATATCATTGGAGCGGTGGCACCTACCATTGGTGTCATCGCTACTGGTGGTTTTGGATATCTAGCTGCACGGTCTAACAATCTCAATAAGGCTCAATTCGGCGAACTTAAACAGAGTATGGAAGACATCAAAGACGATGTGTCCAATGTAAAAAAGGTCGTTAGCGATAACCGAAACAGCCTTAGCGATGTCAAGGAAGAGGTAGGCACGCTTAAAAATAGCAGTCGCAGTAGCCGTAGATATCTGCTGTACAAAGACTTGGAAACGGCTATCGAACGAGGCTGGACAACATTGGAGGAACGCAGGGAGATTGCCAAACTTTTTGACAGCTACAAGATACTTGGCGGTAATGGCGAGATTGAGACCATGTACCAAATTTATATTCAATTACCTATGAAGGAGGAATAATATGAATCATTTATCAGAGCTTATTTTAGGTACAGCGACAGGGATTTTCGGAATCCTAGCTGGTGTGATAATCCACGAAATCAAGAAGTATCTGCTTGCCAAGGGCGGAAAACGCGCCATTGAAATCACAGAGATTTTGGCAAGAAATGCCGTCAATGCAGTAGAGCAGATTGCTGCCCTGGACCAGGACAAAAACATTGATAAGTACGATATGGCTAAGCGACGAATCACTAGTCAGCTTGCTAAATACGATATTTACATGACCGAAACTCAATTGGAAACATTTATCGAAGCTGCGGTTAAGCAGATGAATGATAGCTGGAAAGGAGAAACGAATGACGACAGCAAATGAAGTAGTACAGTATGCTATTAACCTTGCCAACGCTGGCATGGGTGTTGATAAGGATGGCATGTTTGGGACACAGTGTGCAGACCTGCCATGCTACATTGCCAAAAATTGGTTTGGTGTTGATCTTTGGGGAAATGCTATTGACCTGCTAAATTCAGCAGCTGGCGTTGGTTGGGAAGTACATCATATGCCTACCGATGCCAATCCACGGGCAGGGGCAATATTCGTGATGTCTGTACCTGGTCATCATTTTGGACATACAGGCCTTGTCATTTCGGACAGTGACGGCTATACCATGCAGACCATCGAGCAGAATATCGATGGTAATTGGGATAGCCTACAAGTTGGTGGTCCAGCACGGTATAATACTCGTGATTTTACGGGAGTTACCGGGTGGTTTTATCCGCCGTATGCTCAAAATGCAGATACACCAATCTACTCAGAGCCTACAAGCGATGAGATTGAGCTAATTCCGGAGACCGGGACGTTCACTGTCGGCGAAAGCCCTATCAATGTCCGCCGTGCACCTAACCTCAGCGGTGAAATTGTGGCTGTTTATGAGCCTGGTCAATCTGTCAAATACGACAGCAAAGGTTCTGCAAATGGCTACCGTTGGATATCCTACATCGGCGGAAGCGGTTTGCGTAATTACATGGCAATCGGTCAGACAGATGAAGCAGGAAACCGCATTAGCTTGTGGGGAAACATCGAATAAAGTTTCAGCCCAGCGTTTGTTGGGGATTATGATTTGTGAAAAGGAATGTGGTATAATAAAAATCATGAAATACAATGTAAAAATTAGTCAAAAAATCAAGGAAATAGTAGGGTTAGAAACTTCTGCAACCGATATCCTGATCCACGAAGAAAATCTTGAAAAACATATGTTAAAAAGCAGACATCGAAAGATGATCAAATATATCCCAGATGTTGCTACTATTTTGGATTCGCCGGATTTTGTTGGTCAAAATAAGAATGTGAAGACAGAGAGTTTTGAAGTTATCAAAGTCCTTGCAGATAATGTTCTGGTCGCTGTCAAACTAGATAAGAAAAACGACTATTTCTTTGTGGCTTCGGTTTATGACATCACAGATTCCAAATTAAATCACATGAAGAGAAACGGTCGCATCAAAACATTTGACAAAATAGAAGATAAGTAGTAAACTAAATACAATGAATGATAACGAGGTCAGAAAGGCTCCTGACGCACTCGAGAGAGTACCTGAGATGTTGGATACGCCGCCCAACCGCTATCATTGTATTTCAAAAACCCCTCAGCAAACGCTGGGGGCTTTTTTTGTGCTCGAGATAATCTCAAGATAGTCTCAAGATACAGTAAAACACAGTAATCTTTTCGTTCAAAATAGCCATTTTGTCAATAATGGTTGCGAGATTTGATTTCTATTTTGACAAAACGGGCAAAATGACAAAATAGCACTTACCTTATCCACGGTCATTTTTGCAAAATTGCCGTTTTTGCAGACAAAAAAAGACCTTGTCCAGAGGTCGGGGAATAGTCGGGGAGTTGTAACTATAAACAGCTATATAATAAGTAAAAAAACTATCTAAGTGAACCGCACCCCAAAAGTTAGACAGAAAAAATCTAACATTTGGGGTGCTATTTTTATGAAATTGAGCTATGAAGACAAAATCGAAATCTATGAACTACGCCAAAGTGGTCAGTCTATCAAGAACTT
>NZ_JAMWEL010000001.1 GCF_024509555.1 Streptococcus suis | reverse complement strand
ATGAGTCTTTCTAAAATGATAGTTTGAGCACTTTTCATTATAGGTCATATGGGACTTTTTTTCTATACTCAAAAAAGCTCCATAATTTCCATGGTGGATTTACCCACTACAGAAATTATAGAGCCAAATTTTTTTCGCTTTGATTATATCATAGGGAGGGAGTTTTTGCATTCTTTTGAGTTTTCGTATAAGAACTCGACCATTCATAGAAGAGTTCGTCAACAAGTCCTTTTTTCCAGTTGTTGAGCTGAAACAGTCTATCCCCAGACATCAATTTATGTGAGCTGACTGCCGTCAGCTTATATCTCCCACTTTAAAAGGTCTCCCAGACCTTTTAAACTCCCACCCCCGTATAGCTCAAACTGTCTGGGGGACAGTTTGAGGTTGGAAATAGAGCGAACAAGGTTCGTTACAAAAAGGTTTGGGGAACCTTTGGAGGTCGGAGATAGAGCGAACAGAGTTCGCTACAAAACTGTCTGGGAAACAGTTTGAGGTTGGAGATAAAGCGAACTTTGTTCGCAACAATCGTAAGATCAGATTTGGAGTGTAAAACGCGAACTGATGTGATTTGCTTTGCAAATCCTATCTCCAACCTTTAACCTCGCTTTTTCCTTTCTAGGCTCGGGCTGAAACAGTTCACTGAACTGTTTCACTCCCCCGGACTGTTTTGATACAAACTTCGTTTGTTATATTTCCTACCTCAAACAATCTCCCAGATTGTTTGAGAAATCAACCACTGCGATGAGATGTTGACACTAATGTTGAGAAGCGGTGCTGGACTTGAGCACAGCCTCATTCTTCAAAACATTTTTACAAAATTGCAACCAAATGTACATAAAATTCTGCCAGTAAAGACATGATACAGTCCTATGAATTACCTTTCAGACAAGGATTTGAGATATTAACACAAACCTAACAACATTAGTAGCTAATTGAACTTAAAAGCCAATAGGACTATGAATTTCTCCCAATAACTCCGGTGCATTTGCTAAGTCAGAAATATCCGAAAAATCTTTCTGTGCCTGTTCAGAAAGAACAATTCCACCAGGCATCAACTCTCGACAAAAGTAATCATAAAAGTAACGAATCTTCAAATTAAAGGCAACACCATTAATACTCTCATCATTAACTTCCAACTTTATCTTATCCAGTAAATTATATGCACGTGAATAGGTGACCTGTGATAGTCCCATTTCGCGAAAACTTGCATCAAAATTTGATACCGCTTCGAAAACCTTTTTTCTAAATTCAGAATTCATTTTAAATACCTCCATTCTCAATCAAATATATTAGGAATTTCAACTTGACAACATAATTTCCTTGGTAGCAAACAGACCCTTAATCTATTTGAATATCTCATCAGTGATTACTGTTTTATTACTCCGATTGTCACTTTTAGGCTAGGCAAAAACTCTACCCTGACTTCATAGTGTTCGTGTCAACATCTCAGTGCAGTGGTTGATTGGTTTCTTCCCACTTCCTCTTAATTTTCCTTACCAACGAGGGTTGGCTTCAAAGATCCAGCGACGGGTCCAACTATGACTTTGCCCCGGCGAAAGCCTAATGGTCTGAATAATTTCTGGACTGACAATGTGGTCAGTAGCCCAAAGAAGTAAGCTAGTCGGTTTGACATTATCTATCCCAGTGACGCTTGCTTGAGCCCCTTTGTGGCTGAGTTTCCAGGTAAATGTATCACCTAGGTTTGCCTTATCGGTGCTAAGAACACTGAGAGAGACATCGGTTTCACATTTTTCGAAGGTAATAGCCTTCCCGTCCGCAATAAAATTGTTATGGTCATAGCCGCCAAAACCTTCTAAACGATCATGGCCCAAGTCATTCATATCTGGCAAGTCCAGTCGGTAATCCGGTGAAATAGCCATTCCATCAATACTGAGGAAGTTATGGCAGTATTCTTCTGTTTCAAATGGCTTGTCGCCAACATTGGTAATTTTGGCTTCTAAAATAATAGCATTCTCATCAATCCGAATAGTCTTTTCAATCTCAGCAGCAATTCCCATACAAGCAACCGCTTCTGTAAAAAATGTAGCAGAAGTTTCCGTATGGCTGTAGGTGACAGGATAGGGAATGACTTCATCGTATTTATGGGCAAATTGGTAACCTAGTTCACTATCCTGCTTAATCAAGCCCACACCTAATTTCGGAAAATAGTCACCGACTTGGGCTCCAGCAGAAAAATCTCCTGAAAATTCGCAACACAACCCTCTACCACCAGACGATAAATGTCGTAAGTTCATAGGCTCATTGGCACCAAAATGTGTATCACCATCCAGTGTTACATCTGAAATAAAGCCTGCTCGATCAAAACGAAAAGTATCATTTGGTCGTTCGCCGGGCTCAGAAATTTCAACACGTAAACGATTATTGGTCAGTAAAATCATAAAAACCCTCCTTGATTCAGCCTTATTATAGCACATCAAAGCGTGTTATTCAATATTCAATATATTATTATTGCATTACATCTACTAATTCCAAAACCATACGGTACTCGGTGCGGTCTGCTCCTAGCTTGACTGTCTTGCTTACTCCGTCAAAGCGAAAGCCAACTTTTTCATAAAAGGCAATCGCACGCGCATTCCCCTCCAATACCCAGAGAGAAACCCTATGGTAGCTCTGCAATTTTTCCAAGGCCGCCTGCATAAGCTTGTAGCCAATTCCTTGATCGTAGTAATCCGCCAGTATATAAAGGGCATAAAGCTCGCCAGCCTCCTGTAAATCTTCCTGACTGCTGGCACCGTAACAAGCAAAGCCAACCACTTGCTCGTCCACCAGAGCCACCAGGATATTTTGAGGATAACGGACAGCCCAGTCTTGACACCGTTCCAAGGTGTAGGTCTTTTGGAGAAAATCCTTCGGTAATAACCCAGTATAGGCTTCCTGCCAAGCCTTCCAGTGAACAAATGCCTTGCCTTGAATTTCTTTATTGGTTTCCATAGGTTTGATGA
This sequence comes from Streptococcus suis, assembly GCF_024509555.1. Classification (GTDB taxonomy): domain Bacteria; phylum Bacillota; class Bacilli; order Lactobacillales; family Streptococcaceae; genus Streptococcus; species Streptococcus suis_AD. The sequence goes on along the minus strand of NZ_JAMWEL010000001.1, from coordinate 220,171 downwards.
GCATATAGATACCTCCTCATCGAATATGTAGTTATTATACCATATTTCCAGTATTCATAAACCTCCTTGTTTTAACATATTCAGAAAATAATAATACAGTTTTTCAAAATATGACTACTATAGTCGTTTAGTTTTTTCAAAGGTAAATAGGTGTAGGCTATACTGAAGTATGGAAAAACGAATTAACGAAGTAATCAAAGAGCTCATACAACTGAAATCGATACCACCCCTAAAATCAAGAAACCTCAAATCAGACATTCTAACTGTGATTTGAGGTTTTATTGATTCGTATAGAGTTCTTCGAAAATACCAATTACAAGCATATCCGATGAAATTATGGTACTGTTCATATCCTATCTTCAATGTCTTGTTCATTCTTTTCATTTCTGTACCTTGTAACCAATTCTCTTTCTTCTTTCGGCCAGTACAAATGATGCTACAATCATACATACTCCAATGAAAAGATTAGGTAAAATACCAATACCACCAACATGTGGCAATTCTGGTATCTTATGATTTTCAACTGTAATCTCTGTTTGTTCTTCTGAATTAGTTGGAACTTGTACTTCAATAGGTGCTTCAAATAAACGATAACCTATCTTAGCTTTTGTTTCAACTATCCAATAACTACTATTTCTATTTAATCCTTGGAAACTTGCTCGACCGGTTTCATCAGTAGTTACTAGAAGATCTTCGGCATCTTCATAACCACTTTGTCCTGGTAACAGGAGTTGAGATTGAGCAGTCTTCCGGATAAATCGTCCAGCTTGGGCATCTTCTTTAGAAGCCGCAATCTTAAACTGTACATCTGATAACAAGATATTATGGTCTGCACCGTCTACTTTGACAATACGTATTTCAAAAGACGGATGGTTTTTTATTGTTAACTGAGCGATTTGTTCACCAATTGGATGAACCTGAGATTGTGAATCTGTCCGTTCAAAGTTCGTTGTAAACAAATCGAGACTTATATCAGAATTACCTTGATTCTGAATAGTCCATTGCCCCCTGTCATCCAGAGTCAAACGAATCATTTGCGAGATTGGTAGATAACCTCTTGGTGCAGTCAGCTCTCTCAACTCAAATTCTCTGACCTGTCCAGCAGTTGGAAGAGCAATATTGTCTAAGTAAGCTACACCATCTTCTCCATTTTGACTATTTGTTTCAAGCCTATAGACCTGGTTATCCGCAATAGATGTCAATTCAAAAATTGCTTGATTGAGTCGTTTACTACCATCTTCATTTGTTTTAATAATTCGAAGATTGGTCCAATTTTTATTACGGATTTTTAAGTGTGCATACTCCCAAAGCCCATCTGCCAGTAACTCTGCTACTGGTAGTCCGTTAACTTGATAGGACGTAATGAGTTCAAATTGACCATTAACATTGAGGCTAAATTCAATATCCTTTTCTAGGCTTGTATATCCAGCTGCAGAGCGAGTTTCTTTTAAGACATAATAGTCTTTATCTGTTGTTGGAATAACCAAGCCTGTAAATCTTAGCCATCCTACACTATCCGTTTCCAAACGAGAAACTTCAGCTAGACTGCCGTCTTCAGATTTCTTGAACAGAGTAAATTCAACTCCAGCCAATGCTTGATCAGCTAGATCCAGCTTGGTAATTTGAATGGATGTAGACCATGTGTATAATACAACACCCACACGCTCCGGTTCAACAGGTAACAAGTTGTTAGCTGTCGCTGCAACGGAGTTCCAAGCAGCCTTGTCACGCTCCTGTTCAGGTGTTGGATTTAATAGATTTGAATCATCAACGGCCTGGGGAGCAATCATTTTAAAGTAAATATCTTGCTCAGCTGGTATGGTCATCCCATCTTTCAAAACAAGTTTAAAACTATGGATATTAGCCCAATTAACAACCGCATCTTCCGTATGCCAATTAGGTTCTTCAGCTCCAAGTGGATTTGTTGGTTTCAATGATTCATTTGGATAAATGGCACCATCAATGACATCATCTCTCCTTGGATTTTTTGATGTACTATAATACACATCAACTTTCCCAATCCAATCCTGCGGTAATGTAATAGGACCTGCAAGCGTTGGCGTAAATTTGGAATCTCTCATTCGTCCACTTAAAACAGTCCTATCACCGACTGAAGGCAGAATATCTATAAGTACAAATTTCCGTATGGTTGAACCACTTTCATTACGAATATGTAACTTATAATCTATCTCGCTCCCTAGGTCTGAATGTCCCATTTTAGAAAAATCTTGATCCCGATTTCCCTTAACTAACTTAGTAACAATCAAATTATCCAAAGCTAAATAGGTATATGAGGCACTTGCGAATACTAATTTTTCGATAGTATTACCATTTCGGTTTATATCCTGAAGATCCGTTACGAGTTGGTCATTACTTTCTGCGGTCAATTCTGTACTTGAAGAACCATAAGCGTCTACCACAATATTTTCTTCTGTTTGTTCAGAAACCCTCACATTAACTTCATAAACCATGTGTTTACCTGGGTTTAGACGCTTGTTTCCATCACCTTCCCACCTGTAAATAACTAATTGACGACCTGTATTATTGTAATTATCTACAATAGATTGTACAGCCCCTCTTGATTCTTGATAACTCCAATTTGGACTTGCAGTATCAATTGTTACACCTTTTGGTAATAATACAGTGGCAAGTAATGGTGATGTTAATGGCTTAGTCGATGAGTTCAAATTTTGCAATTGAACTTTCATTCTATTCGTTGTGCCCCGTTGTATAATATTCCCTTGTCTCTGTAAAAACTCGACAGAAATTTTGGCTAGTGCTGGCGTATTATCTCTTGGTGCAATGACTGCTGTACGTGGTCCAAGTTCTGTATTGATAAGACCATTATCGTCTGCAGCTCCAATTGCACGTCTGACAAATGGTTGAACACGCGCACCAGTTCCATTTAAATTTATCAGAGCAAGTTCACCAAAACTCTCCGACTTATTCATTACACGAACTGCAGAAGTATTTTTTAAATTTGGACTTATCCTATAGAAATCTTCGATATGACTAGTAAATCCTGAGTTTAGAATTTCAGAACGATTGCGACTACCATATATGACATTATAGGAATTGACATGCTCGTCTGGTGCTAAACCCAAATCCTTACGAAAAAGTGTAATGTATGGATGATAAATGGTATAGCTACTTCCATATGGATTAAATGGACCACCTTGGGTTACAGGGTATTCACCTGGATAGATTACTTTCGTTTTTGTCCCTTTATTTGTTTGCAACTCCACTGTAATTGTTGGGTAATTTGCTGATGTACCATTTGCAATCTTCCCGCCAGGCAATTGATAATTTGCCCGCCCAAAGGCGAAGAATGATCCAACAGAAATTCTTAATTCATCCAATTCCAAATTTTGATCTATTTCGCGTTTTAATCCTACGAAATGGTAATCATTCTTGGTCGGATTATAATCACCCCATCCAGGATTTTGAGTCCAACCGATATTCCAATCAGAACCAATCCCTTCGCGGTAATAGTTAAAATTAACATTTTCTTCACGAGTTAATGGAGCCTCCCAGGCTAGATGTCCTGTCTTGGTACCATTCCAACGGGAAGAGTTAAAGAAGTTGGCTGGAACAATTAATTTCGCTGTTCCAAAATGCTGACTGGCACCATAGCTAATTCGCAAGCCTGAACCATCTGTACTGTTGCCATTATTATCAAAATAATAGGTTTTACTGGTTCCCCTACTTGTGTCTTTTAAAATAATTTGTCTGACACGACGAGGATGCGTCCCTTGGTCCCAGCCGATATCGAGTGAAAGATTAAATATTATTCGATTATTATTATTACGAACTGGCCCTGAATATCCTGTAGACAAAGAATCGTAGTAATTCCTAGCAAGTAAGGGGGTTGGATTATAGTTCATTGAAAACCCCAGTCGGGTATCTGGACTATTTGGGACTGTAGGATTTGGGTTAGCCTGTTGAATAGATCCCGTGCCGAACGGCATATTTCCGCTTGCATCTTGTGGACCTAGATTGACCGTATATGCCCATTCACCTCTTGGAGCAGCCAAGGGATTATTTCCAGTACTGATACTTCCACTCGCTCGATTTGATTGCTGACTGATTGATTCATCAAAAAGTGATGTGGCTGTGGCTGTAGCCGTGTTATGAAAATCACCATCTCTATTTGGCGCATTAGTACGAAAAATGACTTCATGTTGATAAATGACACCGTTAAATCGTTCAGCGTTCTGTTTTTGGACCTCAAGAGAAGGTATTGTCACTGTAAAGGATTGTTGACCAATAAAGGTCAGTCCACTAGGATTATCATCTCGGATGGTCAAACTGCTATTTGGTTTTAGGTATTGACCACCCGTGTCTTTCAAGGTTACCGCAACCTTCACATTCCACCAGATTTCATCACCACGGTTAAGAACTGTTCCAGGCACCCCATTCTTTCCAAGCAAGGTCTTAGTTACTGATATCGCAGGCTTGTTCGATTTAACCTGTATAGATACAGGACCGCTACTATAAACTTGATTCCCTTCTGTCGAAATGGTTAAAGCCGATGTCATGTTATGATTATTTGGGATGATACCATTCTTTGAATCCACTTGTAACATCGTTTCATAAATTTGCCCAGTAAGTAGTTCTGGAAAGTCCCAGGTCAAGGTATTGGTCTGATTGTCATAGACAGGAACAACACCCTTTATCGCCATTCGAGTTAGATCACTAGGTAAAGAATAATAATCAACTTCCGTTGGCAATTGAACTTTAGCTTGAACATTTTTTACCTTATCAACTAAAGCACCTGACACTTTGAAGTATATTTTATATCGACCAGATTCACCTGATAAGATGGATTCAGAAGATTTTTCAAAATATGCTACAATCGGTCCATCCCCGATATCTGCATTCCGAACGGTTGCTGCTGAGCGGAAACGAGAACTTCCATCTGCTGATTGATTTTCTGTACCTGTAACCTGACTAGAATCTAATTTTTTTTCTGACTTTTCAATTTGACTTACTGAATCCGAAGAATTTTCAGCATTATTTTCTGTCAAATTATTAGATGAATCCTCTGGTTTAGAATCTTCTGTACCAGGTACTTGTTGAAGTTCACTAGTTTCAAGTTCACTCTTTTCAACTTTCGATTCATCAGGACTTGTTTCGGTTGACAGACCTTGATTTTCATCATGGTCAGCCTGAGTCATTGTTGATGACTCGTTTGTTGTTTGTTGACTTGTAGATTCCGTTGAATCTGTTTCAGCCATTGTTGCTTCAGGACTTGTTGTCGTTCCCACTTCTGATTGTAAAGCATTTGTATTTTCATCTGAACCAGAATCATTTGTCATTGATTCTTCTATTCCACTTGACTCTTGTGAAGCTTCCGACTGTCCGTCGGTCATTGGAAGTGATTCAACTACTTTTTCAGAGACTGATAAGTATCCTGATTTGCTAATTATCACCTCTTCCATTGTAGCCTGATCAAGTTGCATTGGTTTTAAATCTGACCATTTAGCATAAATTTCGTAAATTCCTACTTGAATAGGTTTCAGAACGAAATCAATTCGTTGTTGATTCTCTTGAAAATGAAATAGAAGTTTTCTATGGACACCATCTGTTTCCAAACGCTCTTGAACAAGTCGATCAGCTGGAACTTGAGTACTAGCAGAAAGACCTTCTTGTATCAAGCGATTTTGGTTATGTTCTAGTGTTTTTTCTACATCGAAATGCAAACCTTCTTGCAAAGGTACTTCCATAATCATTTCATTTATGCCAGAACGTTCTAATGTGAATACTTCAACTTCATCCTGAAACATTTCGATAGGATGGGCATCATCTGCTGTTAGTTCTTGATTTCTACTAAAAATCTTTACATGTTGGATTTCAGTGTTTGGACTATTTGCCCTGGCGTTTAAAACACCAAGCAGTGATGAAAAGAGCTGAGTAAAAACTAAGATAAAGAGCATGATAAGATGCCTGTTCATCCATTTTTTATTTTTAAACACAGTTTTCTCCCTCCTTTCGAATAAAAAATTCTACACTAACTCCTCCTTCGATGATGTTTGAAAAAATATGAAAAATGCCAACAAGCGATTCCAATGACAATTACTATTCCACACACCGATAGAATGAGTACAAAAATCGTATCATTTCGCCCTTGAACAGCCTGTTCTTCAGCTACTTCTTGTATATACTCAACTCGGTGGCCAGTCACTAGTAACCGATGGCTATTAATCATATAGGGAGTACAAGTCAATAGGGTAACAATATCCCGATTCTCTTGGATATGAAGTACCTCAACTTGATGAGGCTCAATCACTTGAATTTGATCAACTTGATAAGCAAGAGTATCGCGAATATTGGTTACATAAAACAAATCTCCTTCTTTGAGTTTATCTAAGTCAGTAAATAATCTTGCCTGAGGCAAGCCTCTGTGGGCAGTAATAACTGCATGAGTTGATTGCCCACCAACAGGCAAAGAAGTCCCCTCCAAATGACCTGCTCCTCTTTGAAGAATAGATTCACTTGTACCAGCATAGATGGGAATTTTAGTATCAATTTTTGGAATACTGACATGCCCAATCATTTCCTCTAGTTTTAACATACGTGCATATTCTGCACGCGCCTCTTTCTCAAGTTCTGAAAACGGATCGACCAGATCTGTTTGACCCAAACTGATCAAGGTTTCATTATATATTTCAGCCAAGTATATTCGCCTTTGAACATCCTCATACTCAACATGTTCTCTCTCCTTTTCAAAGGTTTCTATATTTTGCTGAGCTAAATAAAAATGATAAACTTGAGCAGTTAAGGGATAAACAGCAATCAACAACCCTGTAATAAACAAAGCAATAATGAAAACCATTTCTTTCTTGCCTTGTATTTTTCTATCAATCCTCCTCATCTTTATCCCTCTTCTTTCTTCTTGAACCAAATATCCAAAAAAGGATAAGCATGACTGGAATAAGAACTAAACTAAGATAGATAAGCGGATGTAGTCTAGACTCCTGCTGTTTTGAAATTTTTTCTTGAATTTCTTTTTCTTCAAATGGAACTCGAACACCCCGCACAAGAAGGCGGTGTGTATTAACCATATAGGGAGTACAGGTTATTAAAGTTAGATAATCTCCTTCAGGTATGATGGAGATATGAGATATATCCGTCGGTTCAACAGTCAGGATTTGATCGACTTGGTAGGCAAATGTCTTATCTAGAACTTGTAGTAAAACAATATCATCCACCTTGACCTTATCTAAATCAGTGAACAAGCGGGCATTAGGAAGCCCCCTGTGTCCAGTAAGGACCGTATGGCGATTTTCACCACCAACCGGCAAGGAAGTACCTTCCAAGTGACCAATTCCCTTTTGTAATACGACTTCTGCTGTGCCTGCATAAATCGGCAACTCTTGATGTATCCGAGGAATTTCTATATATCCGATTTGTTCATGTATTTCTAACATCCTAGCGTATTCTGCACGACCCGCTTCTTTTTCTTCTTTTGTGAATGGATCTTGCAATCCTTTTTCATCTGATAAAGAAATTAGGGAAGCATTATAGGCTTGAGCCAGCTCTAATCTCTTACTTATTTCCTCAGGTTCCAATTTTTTAACTTCTTTCTCATAGGTTGCAATTTGCTCCTGTGCTTGAAAAAAAGTCATTACTTGACCTAAAATAGGGTAGGATAAGAGTAAGAATCCAATGAAGAAAATGAAGAGAAACGCAAGATTAGAATGAGATTTACTGGAATTTTTTCTATCTTTACGCACCTACACTCCCCCATTCAATCAAATTTTTGCTTTTTCTTTTTTAATAAATAAAAATATAGGCTAAAACCAATCATCAAAATTCCTGCTATTGCCATAGGAGTTTCACCAGTTTTTGGCAAAAAACCACGTGGTTTTTCAGGCTGATTTGGAGGCGGAACACGGTAGTTTTTTACGACAACTTGTACTAATTCAGATCCGTTTATTGTAACTTCTATACTCTCTGAAGCAATCATATAACCAGGCAAGGCTTGAATTTCTTTGAAGTAATAACTTCCTGGTGTAAGCCCTGAAACAAGGATACGACCTTCAGCATTCGTCGTTAACTGAGGACTAAATGACATGTCTGTCGTAAGATGTTTAGAAGAATCAAATCTTAATGGACGACTATCACCCTTTCTAAATAATTGAAATGAAACAGAGGATAAATACTCTGGTGAAGTATCAGAATGATTTTCAAATCCTAACTTAGTGAGTTCAATACTTCCTAAAGGTCCTATGTTTTTTAAACGAACCGTTACCGATTTTGTTAGAGTCGTCAAGTCCACAATCACGGGAACATACTGCTCTGTTCTATCTGAAATTTCTCGAATATAGTAGACACCCGCAGGAATTCCTGTAATATAAACTTCACCACTTTCGCTTGCAGGACCAGTGAATCCTTCAAACTCACTCAAACTATGGAGTTCTTCCTTCGTCAGACTGTTCAATCTCTCTAAATCATCAGACGAACTTGACCAATCCGTTGTCGGCATCCTCCAATACTGAAAACGAATAGCTGATACTTGCCCTTGCAGACGAATGGTATAACCTTCATCTGCACCAATAGCATTTCTTGTTAACGTCAATAGCAACAAAACTAAGCCAAAGCAGAGTAACAAGAATCTTCTTTTGTCTATTGTTGCCATAGTCTTCTCTCCTTTCCACAAAGCTACCAAGATAATAGCCTTATGGAAAAGAAAGAAATATTTCTTTCTTTTCAACCCACATTGAGTTATATTATCTTAAAAAATTTATGCTTTACGATTTTTAAGTTTATAAGCGGCAAATGCCATCATTGCAAGACCTGAAACGATGAACAAGGTTGCACCGATACCACCTGTAAGTGGAAGTTCCGGTTTCTTGTTGTTGAATACATTTGTTGGCTCAGCTGGAACCAAATCTGTCGCAGTTGGGTCTTGATAGTAGCTAGTCTTGTTCACAACAAATGAAACAATTGGATTAGCTGGCAATATAAAGCCTTCTGGAGCTTTTGTTTCTTTCAAATAATAAGTTCTTTCAGCTGTTGCTTCATCTGAACCATTATCACCATATGCCAAGCCTTGAATTTCAAATGTTCCATCTGCATCTGAAACAAGTACTACAGGTTGACCAACTTGAGGATTTTTGAATTTACCAGCATTATCAGTTGTAGCCTTGTTTGCTTCAATCATCTCTTGCGTCCACAAAACAGCAGTTGTTGCTTCTTGGTTAGTAAATAAACCGAATTCAGCGCCTGCCAATGATTTACCTGGTGTTTGCTCAGATCCTTCAACCTTCTTGAATTTTTTACCACCAGAGTAAACTTTAGGTTCATCTGAAGGAGGAGTTTCCTCTTCATCTCCATCAGGATCATAAGGATTGTCATAGACAATAGTTGTTTTGTTGGTTATAGGTTTGCCAGGAACAGCTTTTTCATTCAAAACAGTATCCAATTCAACAGAAACAAATACTTTAGGTGCAACTGCATCTTGTACTTCGGCTGATGTAGCATAATCAGCATCTGGATGCGCATCACGATAATCAGCCAATTTAGCAATACCTGCAGGTGTTAAATAAACTAAAAGGGTACGAGTATCTTCTGTATATGTTACAGTGTAGTCTGTGTTTACAGTTAGAACTTGATCACCAACTTTAACATTTTGAACAGCTGAGTAATCAAGTGCTTCTGAAAGAACATCCTTGAAGCCGTACTTGGTATAATTTCGGATATCAACTGGAATGGTACCTTTCAAGAACCACTTAACAGTGTCCCCAACATTTTGACCTGTAGAATTATTACCAACTTCTGCAACGTCCTTACCTGGTGTTGGAGTTTCTGTCACATTCTTCGGATAAAGGTGGATTGTTGATTGATAACCTGTTTCTGTACCGAATGGCAAAGTAACTAACATTGGAACAGTTTTAGTGACCTGCATTGCTTTGTTGGCTTCACTCGCATCACCTTTGGAAAGTTCGACTATCCAATAACGACCATAGTTTGATTTTGAAACAACCACATTTGTTGTACCGTCTGTACCTGTAGCATCAGTAATGCCATTAGTTGTATAGGTAGTACGCAATTGTTCCAAAGTTTTTGCTGAGAGTTCTTCTACTGTTTCAGTGTCACCAACTTTAAACCACTGGAATTTAATTCCAGCCATAGGTGTTACTGGAAAACCTAAGCTATCTAGTTGAATTTCAGAACCATCAGCATTGGTTTTTAATGCATCTTCTGCTGGCTTTGTCGAGCCAGCACTCAATTTGTGGATTGTAATAGTTGTACTTTCTGGCACTACATCATTGGCACTTGTTAACAATGGACCAAATGCCAAAAGCAAACTCATCACAACCATGAAAATTTTCCTGAGAGCCTTCATAGTCTTCTCCTTTTCTATATAATATAACTTCTTTGGATAACCAAAGTTAGTGGGTTTTGCAACAATATTATAACATAGTTATCTATATATTCAATATATCAACTGCATTTTCATTTATGTTTTTGAAAAGGAACGGAATGCGATGTTTCAGAAAAATTGAAAAACCTTCTTCCATTGAGATATTGATTGAGTTTGTGTATAAAACACATATATATTTTGATATCATGTTTCTAATATATAATTAACTAGAGCTATAATACTTTTGTTAAAAATTGGATATCTATCTAAAGAATAATGCTAAAAACCTTATAATTATCATTAAGTTATACATATCCTATAACAGTTTTTAAATATGCAGATTGAAAATTGGTTTTTGAATCTTCAACTCCTATTTCACAAAATTCCGTACAAATCAAAAAAAACAAGCTATCATTGAGATAGCCTGTATTCCTTCTATAAGCTGAACTATAAGAAAAATTAATAGTCTAAATTTATTGACATGTTAACTAGTAATATAGGACAAATCGACAAATGTTTATACTCTGTTGTATAAGTTAGACGGAAAGAATATCCCCTTTCAAAATGATTTCCCCTCACTTCCAAAACATAAACTATCTTGTAATGGAAAACAGACTGCATCTTAAATCGCTAAATCAAACTTAAGTTGCGGTTTAACTGGATTATAGTCCACCAACTCAAAATCTTCTGCTTTAATATCAAAGAAATTGGTACCATCTGGAACATTGAGGACCAAACGTGGCTCAATTTCTGAAGGTGTGCGACGGAGTAATTCTTCAGCCTGTTCAAACTGATTGTCATAGATATGAAGATTGTTGATGAAATAGAAAAACTTACCAACTTTCCAGCCAAAATGTTTAGCAATCATCATCTGAAGAGCTACATACTGCATAGCGTTGATATGATGAGCTACCAACATATCATTTGACCGCTGAGTTAGAGTTGCATCCAGATAAATCTCCCCTTCCACTCGTCGAACGTCAAACATGGTCTGAAAGGCACATGGCAAGAGACCTGCAGATTGGTCAAAGGCTTCATAATCCCATAAGGAAATCACATTGCGGCGATTCCATGGATTTTCCTCTAATTGCTTGAGGATTTTTGAAATGATATCATGTTTTTTCACAATGGCACCGTAACGCACACCGATGGTCCCTGTTCCATCTACTTCCCAATCATTCCAATACTGGACGCCATACTTTTCTTGTAAAACAGACAAGTCATTAGTCTGGTCTTGGTAAATCCAGAGAATTTCTTTAATGGCTGATTTAATCGGAATAGGTCTTAGTGTGGTAATAGGAAACTCCCCCTTAGCCAAATCATACTCAGCAAAGGAACCAGTAATATACTTGGAATTAGCGACATTTCCATCCTTGTAACGTGGACGAGCATTTTCTGAAAAAACGCCATCTTCCATAATCTTACGAATATTTTCTTTAAAAATAATATCTGCTTTAGTCATGGTCTTAGTATAGCAAATTCTAGCAAAAAACTCCAGTTTTGCACAGGAGTTCTCATTTGAAAAAGAATGAATAAAAATCAAGGTGGAACAAACCAGATAGGGCAGTTATTAGGCTAAACAGTATAAAATATAAGGCAAGCAAGATGAGACTCAACAATATCTGACGAACATTTTTCGTATAAATTGCCGTTGGTAAGCTGGCTAGTCCGAAAAATGGAATAATGAAAAATGTCAGTTTAAAATTCACATTTACAATATCAAACCATTGGCCTATTGGTAAAAATAGCATGACGATGAGAAAAATTGCGATCCCATACAAAACTAGATTTAATCTTTTTAGTAAAGTCAAATTCATAACCGCTCCTTCTAGGGGCCAAATATAAAGTAGCCAATACCGAATATCAAAGGAAATGAGATAATTAAAAAGATACTGATTAAACCAGTCCACAATTTTTTATAGTAGATAGATAGTATAAGAATTAGAGCCCCCAGTAGAGGGAGAATCAACATGGTTGCTACGTTTCCCCAGCTAGACGGGAAAAACCAGTCACGAATCCAGTTATCAAGGAAAAAGGCAGACAGTAAAATCAAAAGCCCGACTATAGTTAGATAGTCAATTAGTTTAGGCATACTCACTTGTTTCATATACCAACACTCCTTTCTTCACTATTATTGTATGATTTTTTGCTACCTTTTTCAATATATGTATATAAAGAAAATGTGACAGCGGATTCAAAAAAGCAGGGTACCCCTGCTTTAGTTATTATTTCAAAACAAGTGATGCTGCGCCCAATACACCTGCATCATTACCGCGTGTTGCCAAGACAATTTGTGTACTTTCCTTAATTTGTGGGAAGCTGTTTTCAGCAAAGACCTTGCGAACACCATCCAATAAGAACTCTCCTGCAGCTGATACACCACCACCCAGAACGATGTAGGCAGGATTGAGGACTGCTGCAATATTTGCACAAGCCACACCTAGGTATTCTGAGAAGTGACTGTAGACAATCAAAGCCAAATCATCGCCTTCTTTTGCCAAATCAAAGACATCTTTAGCCGTTACATCTTGCCCATCATCAATCATTTGTTTCAGTTTTGCATCGCCTGCGTACTGATCTGCATAACGACGGCTGAGGTTGACAATACCTGTTGCTGAAGCAACAGTTTCAAGACAACCTTTCTTACCACAAGTACATGCAAATGGCTCATCAAAGTCAACTGTGATATGGCCCAATTCACCACCAGCACCTTTGACCCCACGAATCAAGTTTCCAGCAGCGATGACACCACCACCAACACCTGTACCAAGCGTCATAAAGACAACGTTTGGATTGTTGTTTCCAGCACCAACCCATTGTTCACCAAGGGCAGCTACATTGGCATCATTGTCGATAAAGAATGGTAAACCGAGAGCAGATTCAAACTGATCTTTGACCAACTGCAAAGTCTTCCAGTTGAGGTTATAAGCACCGATAACAGTACCAGCTTCACTATCAACAACGCCCGGAGAACCCATACCGACGCCTAAGAAATCGTCCTTGGTTAAACCATGGCTTTCAAATCGGTGTTTGATACTGTCAATAATATCAGGTACAATGTGACTTCCCTCATCCAAAATATTGGTCTTGATAGACCATTTTTCTTGAATTTCTCCCTCAGTAGTCAAAATGGCCAATTTAACAGAAGTTCCCCCAAGGTCAATACCGATAATTTTTTTAGACATAATCATCACCTCAAATGTATTTTCTTTATTATAACATAATGCAAAGGTTTGCGTAAAGCCTTTTCAAAAATTTGTACGGATAAAAAATTGCTCTATCGAAAGAGATAGAGCAAAATTAAAAATTGAATATGTAAGATAAACCTTCCAATGGAAAAGAGCATAACTGTCGTAAAATTGCTACCTTCCTTGGTTCCATTATAGAGAAAAAGAGTGGAAATGAAGGTAAATCCCATGGCAAATCCCACCATCTGCAAGTCGTGATAGGCCTGACTGTAAAAATAGAGTGAAACAGCTAGCAGGATCATGGATAAGACCGTCATCATCAAGCGCAAAGCATTCATTTTTTTGGTCATAAAATAGCTATAGAGGGCTGCACCCAAGGTCACCAAGAGATAGATGACCATATAAGACATGACAAGAACTTTCATCTAGCCCTCCAACTCGCTCAGATACTCATACCGCTCATATTTTTCCAAGAGCAGGTCGTTTTTATCATCCAATTCCTGCTGCAAATCGGACAATTTTGTAAAATCACTGCCACAAGTTAGCATTTCCGCCTCGATTTCCGCAATCCGCTCCTCCAAGCCAGCAATATCCTCTTCGATGGTCGCCCATTCCTGCTTCTCAAAGTAGGACATCCGCTTCTTGTTCTCTTTGATTTTCTCGGTTTTCTCCTTTGGTTTTTCCAAGGAAATGGCAGAGCTGGAAGCCAGAAAGGCCTTCTCATCCAGATAGTCTGTGTAGTTGCCAAAGAAGGTCTCTATACCGCTATCTTCGAAAGCCAAGATTTTATTGGCTACCTTGTCTAGGAAATAACGGTCGTGACTAACAGTGATAACTGGACCAGCAAAGCCCTGCAAGAAATGTTCCAAGACTGTCAGAGTCGCTATGTCCAAGTCGTTGGTTGGCTCGTCCAGTAAGAGAACATTGGGCCGTTGCAAGAGAATTTTCAGCAAATAAAGTCGCTTTTTCTCCCCACCTGATAACTTTTCAATCAGTGTACCATGAGTATTACGTGGGAAGAGGAATTGCTCCAAGAGTTCTGCGATAGAAACCATACCAGATGTCGTTTTAGCCTCTTCGGCCACCTCCTGCAAGAAATTGATGACCCGCTTGCTTTCGTCTAGTCCTTTGATTGTTTGCGAGAAGTAGCCGATACGGATGGTTTCGCCAATATCTACCTTACCGCTGTCTGCCTGTAAGTCGCCTGCGATTAGATTGAGTAAGGTAGATTTTCCTTTACCATTATCACCGACAATTCCTATGCGGTCCTTGTTTTGAATGAGCAGGTTAAAGTCTGCTAAAATGGGCTTATCAGGATAGGAAAAGCTGACATTTTCAAAGTTAATGACTTTTTTACCGATACGAGAGGTTTCAAAATTGATTTCCAATTCGCTATCGTCTATCTTGTTGGCTAAATCGCCTTTAAGGTCATGGAAACGATTGATACGGGCCTGTTGCTTGGTAGCACGAGCTTGAGGTTGTCTGCGCATCCAAGCCAACTCTTGTTTGTAGAGCTGCTCTTTCTTATGGCGAAGGGCGGCATCTCGCTCGTCCTGTTCTGCCTTTAAGCGAACATAGTCCTGGTAATTTCCCTGATATTCGGTTAAGCTGGCGCGGTCCAATTCAAAAATCCGTGTCGCCACATTGTCCAAGAAATAGCGATCGTGGGTAATAAAGAGAACAGACTTTTTAGTATTTTTCAAGAAAGTCGTCAACCACTCAATGGTATCAATGTCCAGGTGGTTAGTCGGTTCATCCAGCAAGAGCAAGTCAGCATTGCCAAGGAGGACTTGGGCCAATTGCACTCGTCTACGTAGACCACCTGATAACTCAGCAACGGTTTTGTTGAGGTCTGTTAGACCGAGTTTCGACAAGACAGTCTTGACCTGACTTTCAATCTCCCAAGCATTGAGAGAATCCATCTCAGCCATCACCTTTTCCAGTCTTGCTTGACTAGCTTCATCGTAATGAGATAAGAGCAGCTCGTATTCACGGATCAACTGGGTTTCACGGAGGTCAGAAGAAAGAACGGTATCTAAAACTGTCTTACTTTCATCAAAATCAGGTTCCTGGGTCAGATAGGCAATTTTATAGGCATTTTTTGTACGAAAAGGTGATACATCTCCGTCAAAACCGATGCGACCTGACAGGACATCCAACAAAGTCGTCTTCCCTGTACCATTGACCCCAATAATCCCGATACGGTCACCTTGATGGATGATGAAAGACAGATCAGCAAAGACCGTTTTATCTCCGACAGATTTAGTCAGGTGTTCAACGATAAAATCACTCATTCTCTAAGATTCCTTTCACAAATGTCATAATCGCTTGCTCTTCGTTTTCCAGCTGTCCTTCCACAATCTGGAATTCCACCTCTTTGAGCAAATTGCCCAATACTGGACCTGGTTTGAGGTCAAATGCCTTCATCAGATGACCGCCGTTGACAACAATTTCATGCTTGTCATGAATGGTCAATGCTTGATCGATCTGGTCAATTGCTTCAAAATCTGTAGTCAACCCCTGTGCTTGACGGAGTTCCTCTACCAAGTACAAGAATTCTTTGCCATACTTGAAACAGATTTGCTTGGTGACAGGCCCTGCTTGGCGGAGCTGATAAATCTCTACCAACTTGACCACGCTGCGTTGAAAATCATTGCTGGTTTTCCATTTTTTCAGGAAGGATTTGATGTTATCAATACCTAGGCAGACAAAGAGCATGGCCCAAGCTTGTTCAGATGTCGAAAAGCGAAATTCCTCTGTCAAACTTGTTAGCATGGCCTCTAATTCATCACTTTTTCCAGCTAAATCAGGCAAGAAATTGTAAGCCTTGGAATCAATCATAGCTCGCAAGCCTTTTCGCCAAAAATGAGCTACCAAGAGCTTATCAAACTCGATAAAACTACGTTCTACAGAGATTTTTTCCAAAAGCGGTGCAGTTTGAACCATGGCTTCAAAGGTAGTCGGCTCAATTTCAAAGTCCAAGGTCGCTGCAAAGCGAAATCCACGCATGATACGGAGGGCATCTTCGTTGAATCGTTCTGACGGAATACCAACAGCCCGTAGGGTACGGTTTTCCAAGTCAGTCAGCCCATTAAAAAGGTCAATGATTTGGGCCTCTTCGTCAAGGGCAAAGGCATTAACCGTGAAGTCACGGCGTTTGAGGTCCTCTTCCAAGGAACGTACAAAGGAAACCTGGCTCGGCCTACGGAAGTCAACATACTCTTCCTCTGTCCGAAAAGTCGTGATTTCATACTCTTTGCCACCTTCCAAGACTAGGACAGTTCCATGCTCAATCCCCACATCGATAGTCCGAGGAAAAATCTGCTTGGTTTCTTGCGGATAGCTGGAAGTGGCAATGTCGACATCATGAATAGGTCGGCCCAAAATGGCATCCCGCACGGAGCCACCAACAAAGTAAGCCTCAAAGCCAGCTGCTTTAATTTTCTCTAAAATCGGCAAAGCCTCCTGAAACTCAGAAGGCAGATTGTTTAATTTCATAATAAGTGTTCCAAACCATATACAAGTTGTGAGCGTTTGACTACCTCTTTAATGCCGAGGTTGACACCGCCCATAAAGGAAATACGATCGTAAGAGTCATGACGAATGGTCAAGCCTTCACCTTGCGCACCAAAAATCACTTCCTGATGGGCAACAAGGCCTGGCAAACGAACCGAGTGAATACGGAATCCATCAAATTCTGCACCACGTGCTCCGGCAATCAATTCTTCTTCATCCGCTGCACCTTGAACTTGTGACTGACGTACTTGTGAAATGAGTTCAGCTGTCTTAACAGCCGTTCCACTCGGTGCATCCTTCTTCTTGTCATGGTGCAATTCGATGATTTCAAGATTTGGGAAATATTTGGCTGCCTGAGCTGCGAATTGCATGAGCAAAATCGCTCCGATTGCAAAGTTAGGAGCAATCAAGCCACCCAAGCCCTTCTCAGCAGATAAGACGCTCAATTCCTCGATTTCTTCAGGGGTAAATCCTGTCGTTCCAACCACAGGTGCGAAACCATTTTCCAAGGCGAAACGGGTGTTTTCATAGGCAAATTTTGGCGTTGTAAAATCCACCCAGACATGAGCTTCTAGGCCAGCCACTTCTTCTTTTGACTTGAAAACAGGAACTCCGTCCACTTCTGTTTCTGTCGCAAATGGATCCACCAAGGCAGCCAGACTCAGTTCTGCGTCACCTTTGACCATTTCAACAGCTGTAGAGCCCATTTTCCCTTTGAATCCTGCGATAATTACCTTAATTGTCATGAAAACTCCTATTCAATAATGGGAGAAATACCGAAGGCCACTGCCCCTTCTCCCAAGTGTGTACCGATGACTGAACCAAATGACACGATTGGCAAATCGCTACCAACACCTGCTTCTTCCAACTGCTGCTTAAAGTTTTCAGCCTTTTCAGGTGCGTTGGCGTGAATAATAGCAATCTGATACTGTCCGTCAGTCGTTTGCTCTTGGAGAATTTCGATTAAGCGTTTAATGGCCTTCTTCTCCGTCCGCACTTTTTCATAGACTTCTATCTTTCCCTCGCCTGTAAAATACAGAATCGGTTTGATACTCAAGAGATTGCCTAACAAGGCTGCCCCATTGGACAAGCGACCGCCTTTCACTAGGTGATTAAGGTCATCGACCATAATAAAGGCTGTGGTCTTTCCAATTTCTTGGTCCAGCTTGCCTAAAATTTCGTCAAAACTAAGTCCAGAGTCAGCCCATTTGAAAACATTTTCAACCATCATACCTAAAGGTGCTGAAGTGATTTTGGTATCTGGAAAGGCAACTGTCAAACCCTCAAATTCATCAGCCAAATATTGAATATTTTGATAAAAACCTGAAATACCTGATGATAAGAATAAGCCCAGCGCGTGAGTATAACCTTTTTCTTTTAAGCTTCCCAAGATATCTTCTAATTCCATCAAACTTGGTTGACTTGTTTTAGGCAATTCTTTTGACGAGGCCATTTTTTGATAAAATTCCTCAACTGTCAAGTTTTGACCTTCGACATAGTTTACCCCTTCAATATTGACTGGGATATCTAAGACAAATAAGTCCTCACGCTCGATCCCTAAAACAGCTGATGAGTCAGTTATAACTGCTAATTTCATATTAAAACTCCAAATTTACCCCAGGTGCGTCGAATGCAATTTCAGTCACCTCATAAGTCATGCGTTTCAAAATATTTAACAAGGGATCTACTAATTCGCGTTTTTCCTCATCAGTAAATTCAGTCGGTTCTTGGATATAGCGATTTGGTAATTGAACTGCTTGACTCATTGCTCCTGAAATCACAAAATGATTCAAAACAATCATAAACCGAAGAATGGTAATCATAGCTGTCTTATTTTCTTCTTTATTTTGCTCAATCAACTGGAAATCTACTTTCAGCTTGGTTTCAGGAATGCCATTTTCTTTTTCCCACTCATGGTTACGTGCATCAAAATGATACTGATTGACAAATTCTTTATCGCGAATAATTTCCATCTCTAGACTCCTCTAATAACAGTAATACTCATATTATACCACATTCCGCATGAAATAGCTAAAAAACCTTGCCAAAAGACAAGGTATAAAAACTTATTTAGCTTGACGAAGAGCTCCATAAAGAACACCTGATACAACCGCACCGATTGCTACATAAGCAAGGTAAAGTAGAGGGTTAGAAGTCAAAGCGATAACGAAGATACCACCGTGTGGAGCCATTAATTGGATACCTGACAAACCTACCAAGGCACCTGCAAGAGCAGAACCTGCGATAAAGCTTGGGATTGCACGAGCTGGATCAGCAGCACCAAATGGAATGGCACCTTCAGTGATGAATGAAAGACCCATAACGATGTTTGTCAAACCTGAGTTACGCTCTTCTTGCGTGAATTTATTTTTGTAAAGAAGGGTTGCAACGAATACTGCCAACGGAGGAACCATACCACCTGCCATTACCGCTGCCATGGCAACAGAACCACCATCTGCAACAGTCGCTGCAAGTGTACCTGTACCGAAGACATAAGCTGCCTTGTTGACTGGACCACCCATATCGACTGCCATCATACCTCCGAGGACAAGGCCAAGGAGAATAGCAGAGCTACCTTCAAGACCAGCAAGGAAGTTGTTCATACCAGTGTTAATTGCTGCCATTGGGATGTTAACGAAGAACATCAAGAAACCAGTGATAGCTGTACCCAAAAGTGGCAAGAGCAAGATTGCATTCAAACCTTGGAGTGATTTTGGCATGTTACGCAATGCGTTACGAAGAACAAGAACTACACCACCAGCAAGGAAACCACCAACAAGGGCGCCCAAGAAACCTGATGACACTGCAGCAGGGATTTCAGAAGTTGCAGCTCCGTAAGTAATCTTACCATAAGCAAGGCCATTGTTT
Source organism: Streptococcus suis (assembly GCF_024509555.1). Taxonomy (GTDB): domain Bacteria; phylum Bacillota; class Bacilli; order Lactobacillales; family Streptococcaceae; genus Streptococcus; species Streptococcus suis_AD. The sequence goes on along the minus strand of NZ_JAMWEL010000001.1, from coordinate 200,230 downwards.
GCAATAGCACCCGCTACGAAACCTGCGACCAAACCAGGTTTTTCAGCGATTGAGAAAGCAATATATCCTGCAAGTAGCGGCAACATGAAGCCAAAGGCTGCACCACCGATACTCATAAACATAGATGCAAGTTCATTGTACGAACCTAGGCTGCTGAGGTTTTCGTTTGGAACTCCCAACAGGTTATCAAATAAGAAGGCAAGGGCAATCAAGATACCGCCACCGATAACGAATGGTAACATTTGAGAAACACCGCTCATCAAGTGTTTATAGAATGCTTTACCAAGGCTAAGTTTTTCTGAAGATTCCACAGTAGCTGCTCCTTCTGTTGCTGTATAGGCTGATGCTTTACCATCCAAGATGATGTTAATCAATTCTTCTGCTTGTTTGATACCAGCAGCAACTGGACGAGATACCAATGGTTTACCATTGAAACGTGGCATATCAACAGCCTTATCTGCTGCAATGATAACACCTGCTGCATTCTTGATGTCTTCAGCAGTTAGTTTGTTTCCGACACCTGATGCACCGTTTGTTTCAACCTTGATATCAACACCCATTTCAGCAGCTTGTTTCTTAAGTGCTTCTTCTGCCATGTAAGTATGAGCAATACCTGTTGTACATGCTGTAACTGCAACGATAAATGGACGATCACCGCTTGGAGCTACTACTACTTCTTCAGCAGACTTATCTGCTGCTTCAGCTGCGTCAAAGACTGAAATGACTTCTTCTGGGCTAGAAACACCACGAAGTTTATCAGCAAATCCAGGCTTCATCAAGTATTTAGACAATTCCGCAAGGGCAGCCAAGTGTGTATCGTTAGCACCTTCTGGAGCCGCAATCATGAAGAACAAGTCAGTTGGTTGACCATCAAGACTTGCATAGTCAACACCCTTGTTTGATTTTGCAAAGAGAACAGTCGCTTCTTTTACAGCCGCATTCTTAGCATGTGGCATTGCAATTCCATCACCAAGACCTGTTGTTGTCTGTGCTTCACGGTTCATGATACCTGTTTTGAAAACATCAAAATCAGTTACGTATCCTTTTTCTACCAAGCTAGCAATCATTTCATCGATGACTGCTTCCTTGCTTGTCGCTTGCAAATCAAGCAACATGACATCTTTTCTCAAAACGTCTTGAATTTTCATAGTGTTTCTACCTCAACTTTTTCATAAGTTTCCTTAATAAATTCGATACTTGCCAAATCGTCTGAAAAGGCTGTTGCCGTACCGCAAGCAACTCCCCATTTTAGGGCCTCAATTGGGTCTTGTGAGCGAACGTATTCGCCAGTAAACCCTGCCACCATGGAATCTCCAGCACCGACAGAATTTTTCACCGTTCCCTTGATTGGTTTGGCAAAGTAAGTTGCCGTTGGAGTGACCAACAAGGCTCCGTCCCCTGCCATAGAAATGATCACATTCTGAGCACCCATTTCTAAGATTTTCTTAGCATAGGTCTCGATGTCTGCTATCCCCTGCAATTCAACATTGAAAATAGCTTCCAATTCATGATTGTTCGGCTTGACCAAGAGTGGCTGGTGTGCTAGTGAGTCTAGAAGTGTTTGACCTTCAAAGTCACAGACAACTTGTGCTCCTGCTTTTTTCGCCACAGGAATCAGTCTATTGTAGACTTCATTACCAAGGCTAGCTGGTGCTGAACCAGCAAAGACAACTGTGTCATCTTTAGTCAATCCAGCCAAAACCATTTCTAGTTCTGCCAATTGAATATCGGTCACAATTGGACCTAAACCGTTGATTTCCGTTTCTTGGTCAGCCTTGATTTTCACGTTAATCCGCGTATCTTGGTCTACCTGAACAAAATCGGTATCAATGCCTTCAGCAACCAATCCATCCTTGATGAACTGACCGGTAAAACCGCCTAGAAATCCTGTCGCTGTGTTTGGATAGCCTAAACGCTTCAAAACACGGCTAACGTTGATTCCCTTACCACCGGCATACTTATCGTCGCTCTCCATACGATTGACACTGCCCGTCTCGACATGGTCTAGTCGAACAATATAATCAATCGCTGGATTGAGCGTAACTGTATAAATCATACCTCGATTACCCTCGTTTTCTCTTTTATGATGTCCAACAAACTGCTTTCTGAAGATTGGCAGATAATGTTGGATTTTTCGATTACAGCAACTTTAACAAAGGAGAATTGACCAATTTTTGACGCATCAGCTAAAACATAGCTTTCTTTTGCATTGTCTATGATGGTACGTTTGATGGTCGCTTCCTCAATATCTGGCGTTGTAAAATAGTTTTTATCAATACCATTCATTCCCAAAAAGGCCTTATCAAAATTGAGCTGTCGAATGTGTTCCAAAGCCACTGCACCTACTGAAGCATCTGTCGATTGCTTGACATAACCACCAATTATAATGGTCTTTATCTTGCGTTCAACCAACTTGACAGCGTGGTTAATGGAATTGGTTACGACTGTCAGATTTTCCTGTTGAAGATAATCAATCAGTAAACTAGTCGTTGTTCCTGCATCAAGGAAAATCACATCGCCGTCCATGATCAACTGAGCTGCTCTTTCGGCAATCATTCGTTTTTCTTGAACGTTTTTGACAGATTTTTCAAGAATGGATTCTTCCAGTTGCAATTTAGCTGGTGCTTCTGCACCGCCATGTACTCTTCGAAGCTTTCCTTCATTTTCTAACTCGTCCAAATCCCTACGAACAGTGGATTCAGATGTTGCTAGAATGTCAACCAACTCTTCCAGTCGGACAAATTGTTGTGCTTGAATGCGTTCTAATATGACTTGCTTGCGTTCTGATTTGAGAATGTCCAACACCTCCTGCAATCGTTTACAAAAACCATTATACACTAAAAACCATCAATGTCAATCATTTTCTAGCAAAATCTTTCAAAAAATGTCAATTTTCTTCAAAAAAGAACAATCTCTTACGAAATTGTTCCCCTCTCTATCATTGATTTGACCATCTCTTTAAGCATAGCCATCTCTTCTGGTCGGCCAACGGACAGGCGAATGTAATCTGCTAATTTCCCTGTTGGATAGTATTTGAAATTCCAATCCTGTGCCAAGGCTTGTCGGTGTAACTCTTCTGCCCATGGGGCCTTGAAGGTCACAAAACTGGTCTGACTTGGCAGGACATGACAATCTTCTAATTGTTCTAAAAAAGCAACCATTTCTTGACGCAGTTTGACAATTGTTTCAACCGTTTCTATTACTTTTTCTTTGTAATCCAAGGCAACTGTAGCCATATGAGCCGTTAAGTTTGATAGGCTAAAAGGTGGGATAACCTTGTCTAGCTCATAAATTAGTTCTTCACTTCCAACCGCAAAACCAATTCTTAAGCCTGCTAGACCAAAAGCTTTGGAAAGTGTGCGTAAAACTAAGACATTCTCATAGTATTCAAGTCGACTGATGAAACTTTTAACTTCCGCAAATTCAATATAGGCCTCGTCAATAACTAGTAATCCCTTGAAAGAAGTCGCTAACCTTTCCAATTCTTCCATAGAATAGGCGACCGATGAAGGATTGTTGGGGTTGGAAAGCATGAGAATTTTTGCATTGGTTTCCTGAGCACACGCCAACAAATTCTCAACTGGCAAAACCAAGGTCCCATCTTTCTCCTCCAAGTCAATAGCTTCAAACCGACTACCATGCATCTGGTTATAGGTTTCATACATGAAGAAATCAGGATTGACCGTCAAGAATGTATCATCCTTTTCCATAAAGGTGGAAACAATCATATGAATGAGGTGGTCGGAGCCAACTCCCACCGTCACCTGTCTGGGACTTACTCCAAGATAGGTCGCATATTTCTCAATCAACTCTGAGTATGTATTGTCACCGTAAAAGCTCAATTGACCAACTTCTAAGCTCTCTAAGGTCTTTTGCGGTAAAAAGGACCAATCAATAATGCGATTTTCATTATTTCCCAAGTCAAATCTAGCCTTATGTTTTATTTTATAAGGTTGGTAGTCTTCAAATACCTGACGTTTCATAATTTTCTCCTTTGAACATGAAAACACAGTCTAATCAACTGTGTCTTCTGCTTTGATTTTTTCAAAAATAGCTAACTCTTCATCTGTAAATTGGTAATTTTCTAGCAAATCTGGACGACGTTGATAGGTTTTTCGTAGGCTTTCTTCCAGACGCCATTTTCGAATATTTTCATGGTGGCCACTCATGAGAACATCTGGCACTACCATCCCTCGATATTCGTAGGGACGAGTGTACTGAGGATATTCCAATAAACCAGAAGAAAAACTATCGTCCGTATGGCTGACTTCCTTGCCGATGACCTCTGGAATTAGGCGAACGGTGGCATCAATCATCGTCATGGCCGCCAATTCCCCTCCGGTCAGAACATAATCTCCGAGAGAAATCTCGTCTGTCACCAGGGTCTTAATCCGCTCATCATAGCCCTCGTAATGACCACAGATAAAAATTAACTGCTCTTCCTTCGCCAATTCTTCTGCATAGGCCTGATTAAACGTTTTACCAGCAGGATCCAACAAGATTACACGGGGCTTGGTTTGTTCAATGCTATCCATGGTGTCAAAAATCGGTTGAGCTCGAAGCAACATCCCTTGACCACCACCATAGGGCTCATCATCCACATGGCGAGCCTTTTCAGCTTTCTCACGAAAATTATGGTAGTTGATTTCTAGCAAGCCCTTGTCACGTGCCTTGCCCACAATAGAATGTTCTAGCGGAGCAAACATTTCTGGGAAGAGGGTCAAAATATCAATTCTCATCGTCCAAGCCCTCAAGCAATTCCACATCTACGCGATTGTTTGGAATATCAATGTTCAAGACAACAGGCGGAATGTAAGGCAAGAGCAGGTCTTTCTTCCCTTTGCGTTTGACCACCCAAACATCATTAGCACCAGGTTGCAAGATTTCCTTGATTTGTCCAATCAATTGGTCATTTTCATAAACATCCAAACCAATAATTTCATGATAATAAAACTCACCGTCTTCAAGGTCAGACAAATTTTCTTCCGCAATTTTCAAACTAAATCCCTTGTACTTCTCAATATCATTGATGTGGTACATACCCTTGAACTTGATAATATCAAAGTTCTTAGCCTTGCGGTGACTGGCAATTTCAACTTCCATGACAAACTGGTCCTTGTCATTAAACAAAGCCAATTTTGCACCTTTTTTAAAACGTTCTTCTGCAAAATCCGTTACAGACAAAACACGCATTTCTCCTTGCAAGCCTTGGGTGTTAACAATCTTACCTACGTTAAAATAATTCATAACTTCTCCATCTGATTTTCTATCCCTTTATTTTATCATGACGAGGTTATTTTCTCAAGCAAAGAAAAAAGCCAGATTGCTCCGACTTCATCTAGTCTATCAACTCAGACAGAGGCTTTTTAGTTCTGACCGTCAGTTCATAGGGAAATTCCAAATAGGTCTTGCCATTTTTCTCATAGAGATAGGCTATTTTGTTATTGGGTTGAAAGGTTAGTTGATAATACTCTTCTACCCCGACGGGCTGGTCATGGTTGCTAGCATTTTTGAAAAGATAGGGATGGATTTGGGAAAGCTCCGATAGAAAATCGCTCATTTCACTACCTTCCAAAGTTTTTATCTCTAATCTATCTTGGTTACTGATTACAATCTGGTCAGCTTGAGGTAAACGAATTTCAGTTTTCTTCACAACTTGATAAGCAAGCAACAAGGAAATACTAGATAAAACAACAAAAATCAACCATCTCTTTTTCATATAAGAACCCAACCTTTTTTAGTAAATTATATCAAGCTCAAAAATCTATCAATCACAAACATAAGAAATCTATTGAACACTAGCAACTTTCCTCAAACGCAATCTTAGGGCAATCCCGCAAACAAAAATACCTGAAATCAGACCGATCCAATAGGCTTCTGGTCCCAGATGGAAAAATCTTTCCAGGAAAAAGGCAACCGGAAAGGTCATGGACCAATAAGCAACCAAGCCAAGTACAAACGGGACAGTCGTATCCTTGTAGCCCCGCAAAATTCCTTGAATTGGAGCTGTATAGGCATCTGCCAATTGGAACATGAGGGCAAAGCTTAGAAAATGTGAGGTCAGTCGGACAAAGTCTGCATCCGTTCCGTAGAGATAGGCAACTTTGGATCGGAAAAAATAAAGGAAGGTTAGGGTCAGACCTGCAAATCCTAGCGCTACTAATCGTCCCAAACGACTGTAGGCTTTCACATCCTGTAGTCGTTTAGCCCCTACTTCATAAGCAATGACAATAGCTAGGGCTGAAGAAACTGAGGCAGGAAAGGCATATAATAATGTCGCAAAGTTCATAGCTGACTGGTGGGCTGCGATAATCTGTGCAGAAAATTTTGCCATGTAGAGACCAACTACTGCAAAAATAGCCACTTCTGCAAAGACTTGCAAACCAATTGGCAAACCAATTTTCAAGCCTTCCTTCAATAAAGAAAGGTCAAGCGGACTCCAACGCCAAATCTGATACGAAGAAATGGTCTTATTTTTGCACATGACAAGGACAATTACGAGTAACACGGCCCAGTATGCTAAAGCAGTACCCAATCCAGCACCTGCTCCGCCCAGGGCCGGTAGGCCCATTTTCCCATAAATCAAGAGATAGTTAAAGAGGCTGTTAAAGGGAACCAGAAGCAACATGAGGTACATAGATAGGCGGGTCAAACCTAGGGCGTCGAAAAAGGATCGGCAGACGCTGAACAGTAAGAGGGGCAAGATGCCGATGGAGATATAGTAGAGGTACTGCCGACCAACCTGAAAAACAGCTTCATCCAAGTTGAAACGAGCCAGAGCCGGAACGGCAAAAAGATAGACCAAGAGTAAGAGGATTGCCGTCAGTCCAAGGGCCAAATAGACAAACTGATGAAACTCCTCACGGATCTTATCTCTTTCACCTTTTCCCAAATAGTGGGCAATAATCGGGACAAGAGCTGACACAATACCTGTCAAAAATGAGAACAAGGGATTCCAAAGGCTAGTTGCCATGGAAACACCGGCTAAATCCATTGTACTGTACTGGCCAGTCATCATGGTATCAATGAAGGAGGCCGAATAATTAGCAAATTGATAAATTAAAATGGGCAAAAAAATTTTGATAAAGAGCCAGAGCTTCTCTTTGTTATTTCTTGTTTGGTACATGCTTATTCTCTTTCAATTTTATATACATATTGTAACAAGAAAAGGACCTGCTTTGCAAGTCCTCTTTAATTAGATAGAATCCCCATTCCAGATTGAATTTTTCACGATGACATAATCCACATGCTTCAAGCTGGTAATGTCACGACCGCCAGCATAAGAAATGGATGATTGCAAATCCTGTTCCATTTCAACCAGGGTATCTTTCAAATGTCCTTTGGCTGGCAGAAGAATTTTTTTGCCTTCCACGTTCTTATAAGCACCTTTTTGGTATTCAGACGCAGAGCCGTAGTATTCTTTAAACTGTTTGCCGTCTACTTCTACCGTCTTTCCTGGGCTTTCGATGTGACCAGCAAAGAGGGAACCAATCATGACCATGCTTGCACCAAAGCGGATGGATTTGGCAATGTCTCCGTGGGTACGGATACCACCGTCCGCAATAATTGGTTTACGGGCTGCTTTTGAACACCAACGAAGGGCAGCCAGCTGCCAACCACCTGTACCAAAACCAGTTTTGACCTTGGTGATGCAGACCTTACCTGGACCAATGCCAACTTTTGTTGCATCTGCACCAGCATTTTCCAACTCACGAACAGCTTCAGGTGTGCCAACATTCCCAGCAATGACAAAGGTATCAGGCAATTCTTTCTTGATATGCTTGATCATTTTAATCACGCTATCAGCATGACCATGCGCAATATCAATGGTAATAAACTCAGGCGCGTCAGCTTTTAAACTAGAAACAAAGTCATATTCATAGTCTTTCACACCAACCGAAATGGAAGCAATCAAGCCTTGGTCATGCATGCGCTTCACGAAAGGAATACGCCCCTCCTCATCAAAACGGTGCATGATGTAGAAATACCCTTCTTTGGCAAGCATTTCTGCCACATCTTCATCAATAATAGTCTGCATATTAGCTGGAACAACTGGTAATTTAAAGCTATATTTCCCAAGAGTCACTGTTGTATCTGCCTCGGAACGGCTATTGATGATACATTTATTTGGAATGAGCTGAATATCTTCGTAGTCAAAAACAGGTGTTTCATTAAACATGGGCTTCTCCTCTGTTCGTTTTTAAATGATTTTTGTATTAGGAAACAGGATTTTGTTCGCTTTTCCTTAACCGACATCTATAATTATAGCTTATTGTTTGTTTTTTGTCAATATCAAAGAGTGTTCACGATCCAATGTTCGTTTTTATATAAATTATTCAAATAGAATCCAATCGAATATTCGCATAGTTTCATTTTAACAGTTTTTATGTTGAATAATTTTAAAAACGTTCTGATTTAGCTAGATATTTCTGACAAGAAAACGAAAAAAATCTTCAAAAACTGAAGATTTTTAATCAAATTCATATAATTGTGGGAATTTTTCACAGTCAGGATTTTTGGGATGGCAGACTTCTCGTCCAAAATAAATCATAGCCTGGTGAGCTGGCAGCCAGAGTTCTGGTGGTAAGACCTCCATAACCCGCTTTTCCGTTTCTAGAGGAGTAGCCGATTTTTTGACAATGTCGTGGTGCTTGCAAATCCGACCCACGTGGGTATCAACTGCGAAGGCGGGAATTCCGAAACCGACACTTAAAACAACATTGGCCGTTTTTCTCCCCACACCCGCTAAGGCCTCTAATTCTTCTCTCGTCTGCGGGACGATGCCATTATGTCGGTCTAGTAACTGCTGGGCACATTCTTTCAAAAACTTAGCCTTATTACGATACAAGCCCAAGCGCGAAATGTAAGGCTCGATGTCCTTCACCTCTGCTGCTGCCATGGCTTGAGGTGTTGGGAAAGCCTCGAACAAACCTGGAGTTGCCTTGTTTACGGCAGCATCTGTTGTCTGAGCAGATAAAAGTACTGCACAGACCAATTCAAAATGGTTGCGGAAATCCAGACTAGGCTTAGCATCTGGATAAAGGGCGATAATTTCTTCGATAACTTTTCTAGCACGTTTTTTTGATAATACCATGGTTACATTATAACATGAAAATACATATTTTTCTAAAATCGGATTTATCTTCCTTGATAATCATTATTTCACCCATGCTGTCAATTCGATCTATTCTTATTAGCCAGTTTCATAAATAAGGAAAGAGTGAAGATTCAATTTCACTCTTGTTGAGTATTCTATCACTTGGTAAATCCCAAAACTAGTCAAGCAATTCGAGAATATCATTGATAATTGCAAAGTTCCAGCCTTTTGACCGATAGGCCTCAATCTCGTCCCAACTGTAGGGGAAAGTATTCAACAATATCCCATCAATTCCAGCTGTCTGAGCGATGGCAATATCAGCTGAAAGATCATTTCCTATAATTACAGTTTCTTCCGGATTAAGTTGATTTTCTTCCAAAACTAGCTGAAGAAAATCGGCATCTGGTTTTTTCATTTGGTAATCAGATGACAGATAGATTTTGTCAACTAAGTCTGCACAACCTGTCAATTCAAGTTCTGACTGTGTAAATATCCGTTGCGCATTGGACATTATGATAAGCCTAGCGCCCTCATCTTTCAATTTTTGTAAAACTGTCAGAGTGTTGGCAAAAATCTCAAGTTTCTCTCGCGACAAGACCCTAAAAATGGCTGCAACCGATTGGCTAAAGGTTTTCAAATCAATTGGAGCAGTCTCCTTTTGGCGTAAAGACTCAGCCTCTGTGTATAGACGTAGAAAGACTTTTTCTAAATCAATTTCTACATACTGATGTGGACTGGTCCGAATCAAATCTACTTCTTCTTCGCTTGTTAAAGAATAAAATGCATTCCTCAACTGTCTTGCTCCGTAGGAACAACCAAAAGAATTGTAAACAGCTGCCAATTTTTCCCACAGATCCAACTTATTCTCGTCTGTTACAATATCAACCAATGTACCATAAAAATCAAAGATATAGTTCTTGTATATTTTCATGACAATCTCCCTACTATTCACAAGTATACTGATATTATAACCTATATAAAAATCGTTTGCAAGTTGAATAATCACAAACGATTTCTATGTCAATCCATACAAAATTTGGAGGCTATAAGACCTGTATTCCCTTTTTATCTACATGAAGACGGTGAACTGTGCCGTCTAAGTCCAATTGTTCAAGTGCAGAGACAATTGCATCTTCCTTATCCTTTGGAGCCAATACCATAACTGTTGGTCCAGCACCTGAAAGATAGGTTGCGTAGGCTCCTAGTTCTTGTGCTGTTTGCTTGATTGGACAAAATTCTTTGACCAACAATTGACGGAAGGGTTCGTGGAACATATCTGACTGAATGGCTTTACCAGCCTTTTCCAAATCACCAACCATCAAGCTTGCGATAGCCACATTGGAAATGGCACTAGCAGCCACTGCTTTCTTGTAGCCAATTTGTGAAGGCAACACTCCACGACTTTCAACTGTGCGCAGTGGGTAGTTTGGAATGAAGGCAACAAAACTAGCATCTGGGAATTCTGTTACGACTGCCTGAACCTTTTTGTTGACATAGCTAGCAATAACCAGATTACCGTAAATTGCAGGAGCCACATTATCAGGATGCCCTTCAATTTCCGTTGCTTTAAGTAATTTGTCATCTGCAGTCATATTCAATCCAGCTAATTGATTAGCCAACTCAATTCCTGCTACAATGACAGAACTTGAAGAGCCCAAACCACGCGCCAACGGAATATCACTGGTCATCTTGATCCGATGTGGTTGCAAGTTCTTAGATACTTTCAGTGCAGTTTTTATCAACAGATTATTTTTGTCAGATGGAACATGGTCTAAATTATGTTCAATAATCCATTCATCAGTCTTTTCAAACACTTCAATCGTTAGATATTTCGAAAGGGCAACACCAACTGAGTCAAAACCCGGACCAATATTAGCTGAAGTTGCTGGAATAATAATTTTCATGCCTTATTCTCCCAACACCTTGAAGGTATTCAAGACCGTAAAGTCTGCTTCTTGAGCCAATTTAGCTGTTACATTTTCTAATTGTGTCTTGCTCATTTCATGAGTTACAATGACCAAGCGAGCAGTTTCACCATTGGCAGCTTGTTGCAGAATTTGCTTAAAGGAAATCTCCTCAGAATTGAAAATCTCTGCCAAACGAAGCATTTTTCCATTCTTATCTGGTGCAACAATTGAGAAATAGTACTCACTTTTAACATCGCTTGGAGCAGCTAATTGAAGCGGACGGCTGTATTCGTTAAAGGCTTTGCCGATAGTTTTGTCTTTCAAACGACGAACGATACGAATAATATCTGCTGTAACACTTGTTGCAGTCGGCTTTTGACCCGCCCCTGGTCCATAGTACATAGATTGGCCGATACCGATTGACTCCACAAAGACAGCGTTCATCACACCATTTACGCTAGCCAGTGGATGATTTTTCGGTAGGAATGTTGGGGATACCTCGGCAGAAATACCTGTGGTGGTTTCTTGAATATCTCCCACTAGTTTGATGACATAGCCCAATTCTTGCGCCACTGCCACATCCTCTGGCGTGATATTTGAGATACCCTTGTGAGCCACATGTTCAAAATCAACTGTCATACCAAAGGCAAATTGACTGAGGATAACTGCCTTGTAGGCTGCATCAATTCCCTCAACGTCATTGGTTGGGTCTGATTCTGCATAACCAAGTTCCTGAGCTGTTTGAAGAGCTTTTTCGTAGGTCCAACCTTCATCCACCATCTTTGTCAACATGAAGTTTGATGTACCATTCAAGACACCAAGGATACGAGTGACCTTGTCAGCAGCCAATGAGTTAACCAAAGTACGCAAGATTGGAATACCACCTGCTACAGCAGCCTCATAATAAAGTGCCAGCCCCTTTTCTTCAGCCAAGGCACGTAATTCGCTACCATGAACCGCCAACAAATCCTTGTTCGCTGTAACAATATGCTTACCTGATTCCAAGGCGCGAGTGATGAAGGTTTTAGCCGGTTCGATACGTCCCATCAATTCAACGACGATAGCAATTTCTTCATCAGCTAAAATCTCGTCAATATTTGTCACAAAATTATAGTTATGTCCCGTAGCCAACAAGCGTTCTTTCTCTGCATCATCTTTGACAAGAACTTTTGCAACCTCGATACTGTCCTGCGCTGCCTTTTCAATTTTTTCCGTATTCTCAGTCAATAAAAATGGCACGCCACTTGCTACTGTACCGAAACCTAATAATCCAATCTTAACGACCATGTGATCTCCTTTAAAAAGTATTTCTCCTATTATATCAGATAGTCCAACAATTTGGCAAAAAATTTGGTATAATTAGCTTACAAAAGATAGGAGAATTAGGCTAGATGAACCAATCAAGAAAAACAAAATATACAAAAAAGAAGAAACAGACCAAATTGCTGACAATCCTCATGATATGTGGCTTATTGCCACTCTTAGGCCTAGTAGCTATACTGTTTTCCCTCCTGCATAAAAACATATCAACAAGTCAGTCGAATGTCATTCAGACCCAACAAGTAATTACTTCATCAACATCCACTGAAACAACTGATGTCAACTCTTCTAGTCAAACAGACATCACGTGGGAAGTCCAGTCTGAACCTGTCAAACTTCCAATTCTCATGTACCACGCCATACACGTCATGGCACCCGAGGAAGCTCCAAATGCAAATTTAATTGTAGATCCTGCAACCTTTGAAAGTCACCTTAAAGCATTAAATGATGCGGGCTACTATACTTTATCTCCTGAAGAAGCCTATAAGGTACTAACTGAAAATGTTCTACCTGTTGGCAAAAAAGTGGTCTGGCTAACCTTTGATGATAGCCTCTGGGATTTCTACAGCCACGCTTATCCCCTACTCAAGAAATATCAAATGAAAGCAACCAACAATGTCATAACAGGATTTACTGAGTATGGACAGGCTGGACACCTGACCATTGAACAAATTAAGGAAATGCAGGCTGCTGGTCTGTCCTTCCAAGGCCACACAGTCAACCATCCTGACCTGGAATATAGCAGCTTTGAAACGCAAATAACTGAACTAACCTCGTCCAAGGCCTATCTAGATAGCCAATTAAATCAAGAAACCATCGCTATCGCCTACCCTGGTGGACGATACTCAGCAGATACCGTTGCCTTGACGGAACAGGCTGGCTACAAATTAGGTGTCACAACCAATAATGGCCTTGCTTCAGCAAGTGATGGGCTACTGACCCTCAATCGTGTTCGCATCCTCCCAACTACTACAGCAGAAAATCTACTAGCTGAAATTGCCTATTAAACACTAAACTCCCTGTCTTCACTGACAAGGGAGTCATTTTATTTGGATTGACTAAACTGACTTTGATAAAGATTGTAATAAAAACCTTTATCTGCCAAAAGACTTTCATGGTTACCTTGTTCGATAATCTGTCCATCTTTCAAGACCAAAATCTTATCAGCTTCCTGAATGGTTGATAGACGGTGGGCGATGACAAAACTTGTCCGCCCCTTCATCAAACGTTTCATGGCTTTTTGAATCAAAAGTTCCAAACGCGTATCGACTGATGAAGTCGCTTCGTCAAGAATCAGGATAGCAGGGTCTGCCAACAAGGCACGCGCAATGGTCAAAAGCTGTTTCTGACCTTGGGAAATATTGCTGGATTCCTGGTTCATTTCCATGTTGTAACCACCAGGCAGGGTACGGATAAAGTGGTCAACGTTGGCAGCTTTAGCAGCTTCCACAACTTCCTCATCCGTCGCATCCAGACGACCAAAACGTAAGTTTTCCTTGATTGTCCCTTCGTAGAGCCAAGCATCCTGCAAGACCATACCAAATTGACTACGGTAGGATTGACGGGAAATATTTCGAATGTCCTGGCCATCCACCTTGATAGCACCGGATGTGACATCATAGAAACGCATGAGAAGGTTGATGAGGGTTGTCTTACCAGCCCCTGTTGGTCCAACGATAGCCACCATTTCACCTGGTTCAACATCAAGATTAAAGTTACGGATAAGCGGCTTATCTTCTGAATAGCCAAATTCGACCTGTTCAAAGCTGACTTGTCCAGTCAGATTAGCTGTCAACTCAAGCGCATTGGCGTCTTCTTCATCAAGCTCGTCTAGGACTGAAAAGATGCGTTCAAGGGAGGATTTGGCAGACTGCAACTGGGGTGCCAACTGGGTCAAGGTCTGGACGGGCTGAGAAATCTGCCAGACGTATTGGACGAAGGCCTGCATATTACCTACTGTCAATGTACCTGCAAGTACTTTCAGACCAGAAAGCAGGGCGACGACGACATAGGCGATATTGGACAAGCCATGAACCAGGGGCATGAGCAAGCCAGACATGAAACTAGCCTTGAAACCAACTTCCTGCAAGTCGGCAGTTATCTGGCGAAATTCTTCTGTAGAAATTTCTTCACGGCCGTAGAGCTTGAGGACATTGAAGCCTGTGAGATTTTCTTGGACAAAGCCATTCAATCGACCGAGAGCATCAGCCTGCTGCTTGAAATATGGCTGAGATTTGCCCATGACAAACTTGGAACCAAAATAAGTAACAGGAACCAAGGTCACGACTACGAGAGCTAATGACACATCCAACCAGAAACACATGAAAATGGCTAGAGAGAGGGTCAAGACAGCATTAACCAACTGAAGAAAACTTTGCTGTAAGGCATTCGAAACCGTTTCCACATCACTGGTAAATCGCCCCAGCAGGTCACCATATTGGTGCTTATCAAAGTAAGAAACAGGAATTTTGTTAATCTTGTGACTCAAATCCTGACGCAATTCCTTGGTCGCACCTTGGACAGCCTTGGTCATAAAATAGTTGGAACCATAGGCGCCGATTTCATACATGAGGGCACGGAATGCGTACAGACCAAGCATGACGGCGATATAGGAAACATTTATCTGCGCCCCCTCTACACCATTAGCAATATCCAACAAATTCTTGGTCAATTCAGTAATGATTAGTCCCAGTACAAAGGGTTCCAAGGCATTCATGACTGCGCTAATGGTCTTTAGAAAAACGGCTAAAAATACAGAAGATTGGTAACGACGCAAATAGTCCCAAACTCGAGTAAATACTGATTTATTCTTCATAAGTCCTCCTATTCTTCTGTCAGCGATTGACGGTTAAGCTGAGAATTGGCAATTTCACGATAAATCTCATTACTTTCCATCAATTCATTGTGGGTACCGCGACCAACGATTTCACCTTCATTCAGCACGATAATCTGGTCGGCATCCATAATGGTCCCGACCCGTTGGGCCACAATTAGCACCGTCGCATTCTCCGTCACTTCCTTCAAACGAGCTCGCAAAATGGCATCCGTCTTATAATCCAAGGCTGAGAAAGAGTCATCAAAGATATAAATATCGGGCTGTTTGACAATAGCACGCGCAATGGACAAACGTTGCTTTTGCCCGCCTGACAGGTTGCTTCCACCTTCTGCTAAATGGGTGTCGAATTTCTCTTCCTTACTCTCGATAAACTCCTTAGCCTGAGCCACATCCGTCGCATCATGAAGTTCAGCAAGACTAGCATCCATCTTACCGTACTTTAAGTTTTCCGCGATAGTTCCGGTAAATAGCAGAGCTTTCTGCGGAATAAAGCCAATCTTACTACGAAGTGCCTTTAGATTGTAGCGTCTAACATCCACACCGTCCACCAAGATTCGTCCTAGTGTTACATCATAGAAACGCGGAATCAAGTTGACCAAGGAAGACTTACCAGAACCTGTTGAACCAATAAAGGCAATGGTTTCACCAGGCTTAGCTTTGAAGGAAATATTGTGGAGAACAGGGGACTCCGTTTCACCAGGATAAGCAAAAGTTACATTTTCAAATTCCAAATAGCCACGAGTATCTGTTTCAGTAATACCGTCCTCATTCTTAGAAATAGAAATCGGCATGTCTAAGACTTCCTGAATCCGTTGGCTCGATACCGACATACGTGGATACATATTAAACAAGTTGGCAAAGAGCAAGAAGGAGAAAAGGGCGTGGAAACTGTATTCGATAAAGGCTACCAAATCACCAATCTGCAAACTGCCCTCTTTCAAAGGAGGGAGGGCAAACCAGACAATAGCCACAATCATGGCAATAATAATCTGCACAAATAGTGGCTCAGTCAGCGCAGTCAGGTTAAAGAGTTTTTTGGATGTTTCAGTATATTCTTCATTGACCTCTGCAAAACGAGTTTCTTGGAACTCTTCACGCGTAAAGGCACGAATGACCCGCAAGCCCATGAGATTTTCACGAACATACTGGTTAATCGTATCCAATCGTTTCTGTTGTTTTTCAGAGAGAGGACGAGTTTTAGTAGCTACATAGAAAATAACAAAAACTAGAAACGGCATAGCTACTGCTACTGTCCAGGCCAAGCTTGGACTGGTTACCAAGGTCATGATGACCGAGGCAACCATCATCAAAGGTGTGATAATTCCCAGCTTCAATACCATTTCTGAAAACTGCATCAAAACAAAAGCATCGTTGGTCATGCGAGCAACTAGAGAAGAAACACCAATCTGCTCATATTCATGATGAGAATAGTCCTGAATTTTCTCATACAAATCATTCCGAATATCCTTGACGATATTGGTTGTTAGCTGTCCAGCCGCATAGGCTAGAGTAATGCGTCCAAGAATACCAAGCAAAACAATCAATCCCATCATTCCTGCCCAGTAGTAAAGCTGTCCAACATTGTTTTTTGTAATCCCTTGGTCAATCATTCTTGCCAAAAATGTCGGCAAGCCCAAGTTAACTACTATGAATAGGAATGCTCCGAACAAGTCCAAGGCAAGCCACTTGGGGTATTTTTTCAAATAAGTCCAAATTAATCGCATAAATCCACCTTTCTATTAGTCGCATCACTAGACGACATAAAATATATCAAACCTTACTTAAACATGTATAAATCTAGTAGGCCTGAAGTTTTCCTACTCTATCAAATTTCTAAATATCAAGAGGAAACTAAATGATGATAAAAAGGGGCCTAGCCCCTTTTTCTAAGTTAAAAGCCACCATACGGTGACTTTCTTATTCTTTCTCGTCGATCACTAAACGAACTTTTTTATCACTTGTTGGAACAGAGTAGACAATCGTTCTGATTGCAGAAATTGTGCGCCCTTTTTTCCCTATGATACGTCCAATATCAGATTTATCCAAATCCAAATGATATTCTAAAAATTCAGGTGTATCAACAATTTTAATTGTCAAGCTATCAGGCTGTGAAATCAAAGGTTTCACAATCGCAATAATGAGATTTTCAATCATGTCCATAAGTGTTCTCGCTTACTGTTCTTATTTAGAGAATTTTTGCTCGTGGAATTTCTTCAATACGCCAGCGTTTGAAAGAAGGCTACGAACTGTATCAGATGGTTGTGCACCTTTTGCCAACCATTCAAGTACACGCTCTTCTTTAAGAGTTACTGAGTTTTCAGCCAAAAGTGGGTTGTAAGTACCAACTGTTTCGATGAAACGACCATCGCGTGGAGCGCGTGAGTCTGCAACGTTAATACGGTAGAAAGGTTTCTTTTTAGAACCCATACGAGTCAAACGGATTTTTACTGCCATTTTAAAATGTTCTCTTTTCTTTATATTTTTTTATTCAGTGAAATAGCAGAGCTATTTATCACATGTTCTATTATAACATACTTCGATCTGGTGTCAAGAAAAAAACTTGACACTTTTATAAAATTTAATTTTCAAGTAAATGAATACATTTTATCATCATTTTGGTCAATTCTTTTCTATCAACTAGCAAATTATAGACACCATCTTCACTCAGGACACCGCAGGGAAGATGTTTGAATTCCCCTCTATCAGCCAAGTCCATATCTTCTAGGAAGGTCGAACTTTGGTAATAGTCCAGTAATTCCAAATAAGCTGGCTGGCTTGTTTCAACCTGTTCTAGAATTGTTTGTAATGCTGAAACGAGCTGGATTTGGGAATTAAATATGCTTTCCATCTGTTCAACACGCTGTCTGCTCTGCCATTTTCCATCCATCAATGCGTCGCCCCTCCAACAGTTTTGATATCTTCCTTGTCCGCATAGGCTATAATAGCTGAAATGGCCGCCTCTATGCCTTTGACAATCACCTCAAGGGACATGGACGGAACACCTGGCTTGTCCAATACCTGCTCAGGAAGATAGGGGATATGGAGAAAACCGGCCCTCGTTTTAGGGAAGGATTTTTCAGCCAGATATAGGGCCTGATACATGAGATGGTTGCAGACAAAGGTACCAGCAGTATTAGAAACTGAAGCTGGAATGCCAGCAGAACGAATAGCTTCTACCATGGCCTTTATAGGCAGGGTTGAAAAATATGCTGCTGGCCCATCTGGACGGATAGTTCTGTCAATGGGCTGCTGTCCCTCATTGTCAGGAATGCGAGCGTCATCCTGGTTGATGGCCACGCGCTCAGGTGTCAAATCTACTCGCCCCCCTGCTTGACCAATGCAAAGCACTACATTAGGTTGAA
This sequence comes from Streptococcus suis, assembly GCF_024509555.1. GTDB lineage: Bacteria > Bacillota > Bacilli > Lactobacillales > Streptococcaceae > Streptococcus > Streptococcus suis_AD. The sequence continues at coordinate 181,708 of NZ_JAMWEL010000001.1, read as the reverse complement.
ATTCTGCCATTTTTTCTTCCAAAACACGAGCAGCCTTATCAAAAACAGTCGGAACTTCGACAATCATAATCTCTGCGCCTGCTACGGTACGAGGTAAGGCCTTGATGGTTTCTAAAGCTGGATTGATAGCCTCTCCACCAAAAGGATCAAAACCTGTTACTAAAATTTTCATCGTTTTCCTCCAAAATGATTTCTCCATAATGAAATTTTTGATTGTGTCTGATGTGGCGTTCAAAGCCGAATTTTTCAAAAACTTCATCTCTAAAATGAGCCTTGATAATGATTTTTCTTCCGGCCACACGCCTGCATTCTTTCAAAAAATCTTCAGACAGGGCCGAATAATTGGCAAAAGGTTTCAGACCATTAAGATTATCAGATTCCTTAATCTCTTGCGAAAACATGGGATCAACATAAATCACATCGACTGACTGGTCGGCTTGTGTCAGTAAGTAAGTCAGACTGTCCGTCCAAATCGGCTGAATATACCGCATGGCTTGATTAACCGCTTCATTGCCACTATCAAACTCTTTCAGACCTCGGCTCACCATAAAATGAATAAGCTGTGAACTTTCCAAGGCTGTCACCTGATGACCCGCACTAGCTAAGACAATACTATCAGACGCCAGTCCCATGGTACAGTCCAGGACGGTTTGTTTATCAGGTCCTAGCAATTCCAAGAGTGGATCTCTTCCAGATTTGATACGCAGGATAGCTGTGTCAGGGTGGAAAAAGAAGCGTTGTCCATTTTTTTCTTCCAAAACTAGCTGACCCTGATAGACCACAAGCACCGCGTCAGCTTCTGTTTCTGCTAGGATAGACTGGACTGACCTCTTTCGACGGTCTTGATAGTTTAGATTGAGCTGCTCTGCTATTTCCCTAGCCTGTAAAATCAGGTCATGGTTCATTCGAAGACTGGTTGTGATGATTACATTCATATTGAACATTATATCAAAAAAACTCAATTCTGCTGAAATTGAATAAACCCCATCACCATCTAGTTCAGCTTTAAAGTAATTAACAGCCTTCTTACTGGCATTTAGTCCACTCGAAAACTTTGAACTATCTAATTCTAGTTCAATTCGCATTGCGCCAAGAGGTGTAGCCATTCGTGCTCCTTTCTTTGATTTTGGATACAAAAAACACCTAAAAAGGTGTTGTGTTAATTATATGTTATCCATGGATTATGGATAAAAAATATCATTATAATTTTGGAATAAAAGATATCCAATCAGAATAAAGTAGGGTATTGGAGAAAAAAACAGACCGATTCCGGTGATAATAATGACATAATCAAAAAAACATTACCGTTACATAAATAATAAATCAATGCAATAACATAAATTATCCTAAGAATAATCTGAATTGTTGGTGGTCTTTTAGGTCTATTCATCACTCTCACCTCACTTTTGTTTTATTATCTTATCCTTCTTTTGAAAGTCAAGAATTGATAGTACACTCGAATGCCATCGTAGCAAGGACTGTATATTTTTCTATATAAAAATCATTTGAAAAGTGTCCAGTAAAATAACAATAAAGGAATTGAACTCTCTGACTTTTTTGGAGAATCACTTTCTTTATCTTTTTTGAGAAATGTCGTCTCATTCCCTAGTAAAATAGAATATTCATCAGAATATATCCCTGTAAAAACCCAGAGAAGCCCCCCTAGCATAATATACCAGAACAGAGGTTGAAATACTGCTGGGATAATAAAAATCATTAAAATCAACTGAGCAAGAAGGGTTTCATCTTGAGTCATCCAATATAACAAGAAACCGATATATGGAATCCACATCAAACATAAAAAATTATATATTCTTGATATACGTTTCAATTTTTTTAAAAAAGCTTCATCAATCATTTTTTTGTACCTCGCTTATTTTATTATATTGTTATAACTTCTATGAGTCAAGAAATTATCTGCACAGAAAGAGCGATTCTAAAAGTTTTTCATAAATGCATTACTATAGACTCTCCTACTTCTATTATTCACGATTATGGTCATTTGAATCAGCTTTGATACATCCACCTCATTTCTTTGTCTGAATGTTAATTCATACGGTTATAATTTTCACAGTAGATGGATCGTGCAAGCTTCCAGAAATGAATGCATGGGATATATTCATTCAAGAAAAGACGACCTCTTGCGAAGTCGTCAATATTGCTAATTTGCTTATACTATTAAATTGCCTGTGTCATAAAGCTACGACTTTCCAACACCTTAATCATAGCTTCTGCTGTATCAAGGGCTGTAAAGAGCGGAATTCCTCCTTCAATAGCAGAGCTTCGAATGACTTGCCCGTCACCATCGGCTACACGTTTTTTACCAACCGTATTGATAATCGCCTGAACCTTACCTGCCCGAACAAGACTAGGAATATCTGGACAGGAATCATCGCCTAATTTACCAACAGTTGTTACAGCAAGTCCATTTTCTGTTAGAAAGGCGGCTGTTCCTGCCGTAGCCAGTAGGCCATAACCAAGTTCATAGAAACGTTGAGCCAGACCAAGCACTTCTTCCTTGTCTTCATCCGCAATGGTAAAGACAACGTTGCCAAACTCAGCCAGGTGCTGATAACTTGCCTCGAAAGCCTTATAAAGCGCTTTTTCCAGTGTCAAGTCTGACCCCATAATCTCACCGGTTGACTTCATCTCTGGTCCTAACAAACTGTCAACTTTAGCTAGTTTCGTGAACGAGAAGACCGGTGCCTTGACGTGTACTTGGTTGCTCTCAGGATAAAGACCGTCTTGGTAGCCAAGTTCCGCAAGGCTTTGTCCCAAAATCAATTTGGTTGCAACCTGAGCCATTGGAATGTCAGTGACTTTCGACAAGAATGGCACCGTACGACTGGCACGAGGATTGACCTCAATGACATAGACCGTTTCATCCTTGATGACAAACTGGATATTCATCATACCGATACAGTTGAGACCGATTGCCAAACGTTTGGTGTAGTCTGCAATGGTCGCCTGCACTTCTTTGGACAAGGTTTGTGGCGGATAAACGGCCATAGAGTCCCCTGAGTGAACCCCAGCGCGCTCGATATGCTCCATAATACCCGGAATCAAGACATCCTTACCATCTGAAATAGCATCCACTTCACACTCACGACCGACGATGTAAGAATCCACCAAAACTGGGTGCTCTGGCGAAGCCTTGACCGCAGTTCTCATATAAGAACGTAAGTCCTCTTCATTTTCGACAATCTCCATTGCACGACCGCCCAAGACATAAGAGGGACGAACAAGTACCGGGAAACCAATTTTGCGGGCCGCTTCTAGAGCTTCCTCTTCGTTGGTTGCGGTTTGGCCTGGTGGCTGTGGAATCCCAAGGTCTTTCAGGGCTTTTTCAAATAAATCCCTGTCTTCAGCTCTATCCAAATCCGCCACCTGTGTCCCCAAGATTGGAATACCTGCTTTGGCCAATGGCTCCGCCAAATTGATAGCCGTCTGGCCACCGAACTGAACGATAACCCCTTTTGGCTGTTCCAAATCAATGACATTCAAGACATCTTCCAAGGTCAATGGCTCAAAATAAAGCTTGTCTGAAACCGAAAAGTCAGTTGACACAGTTTCAGGGTTTGAGTTCATAATGATGGCTTCGTAGCCAGCTGCCTGAATAGCTTTAACAGAATGCACCGTCGCATAATCAAACTCAACACCCTGTCCGATACGAATTGGACCAGAACCCAGCACCAAAACAGATTCTTTCTCCGAACGGATAGACTCATTTTCCCACTCATAAGTTGAATAGAAATATGGCGTTGAACTTTCGAACTCAGCCGCACAAGTGTCCACCATTTTATAAACAGGGACAATCTTGTGGTCTGTTCTCAGTTGACGGATGTAGGATTCTGTCCGTCCCCAGAGTTCCGCAATCTTGCGGTCTGCAAAACCGTATTTCTTGGCTTTTTTCAATAAATCAATATTATCAAAATTCGTTGCCAATTCCTGCTCGATTTCTAAGATATGAAGCAGCTTATCTAGGAAGAAAAGATCAATCTTGGTCAACTGAGCCAGTTCTTCTACTGTATAGCCACGTCGAAGGGCTTCTGAAAGATAGAATAAACGATCATCCTGTGCCTTGACAATCTTTTCAACCAATTGGTCATCTGTCACTTGGCTGAGTTCTGGCATTTCATTGTGGTAGACACCGATTTCCAAAGAACGGCAGGCCTTGAGCAGACTTTCTTCGATATTGCGACCAATAGCCATGACCTCACCAGTTGCCTTCATCTGCGTTCCAAGGCGACGCTCCCCTTTTTCAAACTTATCAAATGGGAAACGTGGAATTTTTGCCACAACGTAGTCAAGAGCTGGTTCAAACATGGCATAGGTTGTTCCTGTAACAGGGTTCACCATTTCATCCAAGGTCAAACCAACCGCAATTTTTGCTGCCAATTTGGCAATAGGATAACCTGTCGCTTTGGATGCCAAGGCAGAGGAACGCGATACACGAGGATTGACTTCGATGACATAGTATTTGAAACTATGTGGATCTAGTGCCAACTGCACATTACAGCCACCCTCGATTTTCAGAGCACGAATAATGCTGAGACTGGCATCACGCAACATCTGGTTTTCAATATCCGAAAGCGTCTGCGTTGGGGCAAATACGATAGAATCTCCTGTATGAATTCCCACAGGATCAAAGTTCTCCATGTTACATACGACCAAGGCATTGTCAGCCGCATCACGCATGACTTCATATTCGATTTCCTTGAAGCCCGCAATCGAACGCTCAATCAAACACTGGGTCACTGGTGATAATTTTAGACCATTTTCTGCAATTTCACGCAGTTCTTCTTCATTGGCACACATACCACCGCCAGTACCACCCAACGTGAAGGCAGGGCGAACAATGACAGGATAGCCAATTTCAGCAGCAAATTCCAAGGCTTCTTCAACTGTCGTTACAATCGTTGACTCAGGAATAGGCTGATTAAGGTCTTTCATGAGTTGTTTGAAGAGGTCACGGTCCTCTGCCTGATCAATTGCAGATAGTTTTGTGCCTAAGAGTTCAACCCCAAGTTCATCTAAAATACCAGCCTTAGACAATTCCATAGCCATGTTGAGACCTGTCTGACCACCAAGGGTTGGCAAGAGAGCATCTGGACGCTCCTTCCGTAAAATCCGTGTAACAAACTCAAGCGTAATTGGCTCAATATAAACCTTGTCTGCAATTTCCTTGTCTGTCATGATGGTCGCAGGGTTTGAATTGACCAGGACAACGCTATAACCTTCTTCCTTCAAAGCCAAACAAGCCTGAGTCCCAGCATAATCAAACTCCGCAGCCTGACCGATAATAATCGGACCAGACCCAATCACCATAATTTTCTTAATATCCGTACGTTTTGGCATAATGTATGATACAAAGCCCGTTAAGAGGACAAAGCGAAAATAGGAAACGCGACGCTGATGCTTCAAGCATCAAGACGACGTTTATCTTTTTCGCACAGTCCTTAGGGCGTGTTCGAATATGAAAATCAAATCTTATTCGAACCTGTATCTTCTCCTTTCCATTCGTCAACTCACAGGTTGACATTAAATAAGATAAGTCCGACGCAGAAAGGTTTAGCTCGATAGTAGTTAAACCTTACTGCCCTATTTTAAACGAATCCATCAAATCCATAAATTCATCAAATAGATAGCTAGCATCATGTGGTCCAGGTGCTGCATCCGGATGGAATTGAACAGAGAAACCTGGATGGTACTTATGGCGTACCCCTTCCACTGATTTGTCGTTGATTTCCTCATGCGTAATCATCAAACACTCTGGCAAATCTTCACGAGCCACTGCATAACCGTGGTTCTGACTCGTAAAGTCCACTCGACCAGTCGCAATTTCACGAACCGCATGATTAAAACCACGATGTCCAAACTTCATCTTGTAAGTTGTAGCCCCATTAGCCTTGGCGAAGAGTTGGTGGCCCATACAAATCCCAAAAATCGGAATTTTTCCAATAATGCCCCGAATCATGTCCAAGACTTCTGGAACATCATCTGGGTTACCAGGACCGTTTGACAGCATGACTCCGTCTGGATTGAGGGCCAATATTTCTTCTGCTGTCGTATCGTAAGGAACAACCGTCACATTGCAGTCGCGTTTGGCTAACTCTCTAAGAATAGAATGTTTCAATCCAAAATCAACCAAAACAACACTACGTCCAACTCCAGGTGCAGGATAGGCTGTTTTGGTAGATACTTGCTGGATGTTGTTGGTTGGCAAAACAGTCGCTCTAAGCTGGTCCGTCAAATGCTCTACGGAATCACCAACATTTGCAAGAGTCGCCTTCATGGTCCCGTGCTGACGAATAATTTTTGTCAAGGCGCGTGTGTCAATTCCAGAAATAGCTGGAATTTTCTTAGCCTTTAAAAATTCATCTAAGTTCATCTGATTACGCCAGTTGCTTGCCCGACGAGCCCACTCACTAACCACAACACCTTTACAAGTTGGATTGATGGATTCATAATCATCACGGTTGATGCCATAATTCCCCACCAAAGGATAGGTAAAGGTTAAAATTTGACCATTATAGGACTGGTCTGTAATTGATTCCTGATAACCAGTCATTCCAGTCGAGAAAACCAACTCACCAGTTACATCAATATCAGCACCAAAGGCCTCACCTTCAAAAATAGTACCATCTTCCAAAATTAAACGTCTTTTTGACATAAACTATGATACAAAACCCGTTAAAAGGACAAAGTGAAAATAGGAAATTCGACGCCGACGCTATGAGCGTCAAGACGATATTTATCTTTTTCACACAGTCCTTAGGGCGTGTTCGAATAGGAAAACAAGATCATACTCGAACCTGTATCTACTCCTTTCTATTCGTCGCCTCTCTGGGCGACATTAAATAATTCTCCGACGTGAGAAAATGGATTCGATAATAATCCATTTTCGAGCTAGTGCAAGGAATAGCCTGACCTCCATAGAGGCAGGCGTAGGGAAATGAGTTGCTCGCAACCATTGCCTGTTCCTTGCCTTTCTATTTTCTATCTCTCCGGATAGAATTAAATAATAGTCCGAGGCCGTAAGGTTTAGCTCGATATTAGGTAAACCTTACGGCTAGTGTCAGAGCTAGCAAAGGTCCCATAGGACTTTGCGTAGAAGGACACATGCCTTGCATGTAGTCCGACTTGCTCTGACCGACGTGAGAAAATGGATTCGATATTAATCCATTTTCGAGCTAGTGCAAGGGATAGCCTTAAAGTATATCACCATTTCCACGAGCAGGTGTCAACATCTCAGCGCAGTGGTTGATTGGTAAATTTGTTCGTATTCTATACTCCAAATTTAACCTAATCAACTGTGCGGGGGTGGGAAGACGAACTCTTTTTACTTTTCGAGTTCTTTCCCACTCCCAGGTCTAGGGAAATGAGTTGCTCGCAACCATTGACCTGTCCCTTGCCTTTCTATTCGTCGCTTCCCTGGGCGACATTAAGTAAGATAAGTCTAATAAATTCTTAAGCCTTACCATTAACAATAGCTTCCAAAATAGCCATCCTGACAAATACACCATTCTGCATTTGACGGACGATGCGTGATTTTGGTGCCTCTACTAAATGGTCATCAATTTCTACATCACGGTTAACAGGGGCCGGATGCATAACAATTGCAGTATCTTTCAAGCATTTGTAACGCTCCTCTGTCAAGCCATGCAAGCGATTATAGGTTTCTTTCGAAAAAACACCATCTCCATCATGACGTTCGTGTTGCACACGAAGTAACATCAAGACATCTACTTTCTCAACAATATCATCAATATTCACATGTTGACCATAAACATCAAATTCCTCTGCGTACCACTCCTCAGGCCCAGCAAAGTAAATTTCAGCGCCCAAACGCTTCAAAATTTGCATATTGGACTTGGCAACCCGTGAGTGTGTAATATCACCAGCAATGGCAATCTTCAAGCCCTCAAAGGTTCCAAATTCTTCATATATAGTCATCAAGTCAAGCAAGGACTGGCTTGGATGTTGCCCAGAACCGTCACCACCATTGACAATTGATGTCTGAATAGTTGGACTATCGATCAATTGCTTGTAATAATCCACTTCCGAGTGACGAATCACGCAGATGTCTACCCCAAGTGCCGACATGGTCAAAATGGTATCATACAGGGTTTCACCCTTATTGACTGAGCTGGTACGTGCATCAAAATCAATCATTCCCATATCCAAACGAAGCTCTGCCATTTCAAAAGACTTGTGGGTTCGGGTTGAATCTTCGAAGAAAAGATTCGAAGCATAGTACTTCCGATCCAACTCTACCTCTTCCCCACCTTTGAATGCAAGTCCACGTTGAATGAGTCCAAGCACTTCCTCATTTGAAAGAGTTTCCATAGTAACCAAGTGTTTGAGTGAGACTTTACCATTTGAAATTGTCATGACGATACCTGCCTTTATGATATAGATGTAGAATATTGAGTTGAAAAATAAACGACTAAGCTCCCTCGACTAGGAGGATAGAATCCTGACCATCAATTTCAGCCATTTGAACAATGATTTCTTCCGAACGGCTAGTCGGAATGTTCTTCCCAACATAGTCCGCTCGAATAGGTAGTTCTCTGTGCCCACGGTCAACTAGAACAGCCAAACTAACACGAGCTGGTCTTCCCAAGGAAACCACATTGTCAATAGCCGCACGAATAGTTCGACCTGTATAGAGCACATCATCTACCAAAATAATATCACGGTCATTGACATCAGCAGCCATGCTTGTCGTATCTTCTTCGACTTTTACATCATCACGGAAAGGCTTGGTATCCAGTTCACCCAGTGGAACATCAATCCCCTCTAACTGTTTCAACCTTTCCTGAATACGTTTAGCAATGAACACCCCACGGGTTTTAATACCTGCTAGAACAATGTTATCCAAATTTTTGTTCCGCTCGATAATTTCATAAGTGATACGGGTGATAGCCCGTTTCATGGTCATATCGTCAACGATTTCTTTTGTCTTCATAAAGACCTCCAAAATATATAGAAAAAGTCCCCTTTGCACAAGGAGACTATGAAAATATAGGCTAGTAATTCGACTAACCTGCTTAACACGTTGCTCCTTGTCTGCCTCACTGGACAGGATTTAAAGGATCGATTAAGCAAAGTATAGCACAATTTTTCTACCTAGACAAATTCTTACAGTAAAAAATTTGAAAATCTTCGGATTTTACTGAGAATTTTTCTTGTTTAACAGACTACGTCGGACATTTAGGAATTTTACACCAGTCAAAATATATCCAAAGATCAGATAGGCCACAAAAATCGTTGCCGCATAGGTCAATACATAAGGCCAACCATATTTGGGCACATTGAGGAAGAAATAGGCAAAGGGGCTATCCTTAGCATCAGGGATAGGAATTTTGATAAAAAGACCATTAACAAGCCCGAAAATCATGTAAAGAATTGGCAAAAGCGTCCACCAAATCGGATCAAACCACTTGTACTGTTGCTGACGATCTACTATTAGGGTATCTAACAAAAAATATAAGGGAACAATATAATGGCAGAGTAGATTTTCAAGTCGCCAGAAATCGTCTGCCAAAGGTGCCAACATAAAGTGATAGACTACACAGGTAATCATGATAGACATGGTTACAGCAGCCTTTATCCGAAGAAAACGTGACGTCTGTAAATCCACACTTTTACTCATGGCATAGACCATATAGATAGCAAACAGAGATACTAATAAATTAGATTGTACCGTGTAATACATGAGCATGCCAATGCCATACTTGATGATTTCTAGAGCAGTTCCCGTAATCGCTAAAGCCGCTAGCAAACACCTGCTATAAAATAATAAACTTTGATTCTTCATACTATCCTTTCAAAAACGACAAAAGACTGGATGGACCAGCCCTTTCTCTTAGATTTTTTTAACAAATTCTGATTTCAACTTCATGGCACCAAAACCATCGATCTTACAGTCGATATTGTGATCGCCTTCAACGATACGGATTCCTTTAACACGTGTACCTTGTTTCAAATCCTTAGGCGCACCCTTGACTTTCAAGTCCTTGATTAGAGTTACCGTATCTCCATCTGCCAAACGATTCCCGTTTGCATCGATAGCAACTGGACCACTCTCTTCCTCAGCTAGATCCGCAGGGTTCCACTCATAAGCACACTCAGGGCAAACCAAAAGGGCACCGTCTTCATAAACATATTCAGAATTACATTTTGGACAATTTGGTAAATTTTCCATATTTTTTCATACTCCTTACATTTTTATCGTCTACTAGTATAGCATTTGTTGGGAAAATGGGCAAGATGAACAGGTTTTCATTAGCCATTTGACTTGCGTAGTTCTTCAAGTGTTTCTTGGAAAATGGCTGGCGCTTCTGCCGTAAACTCCACTACTTCCCCAGTTCTCGGATGGGTAAATCCAAGCGTTCTGGCATGAAGAAATTGGCCATGCCCTTTAAGTGTTTTCCTTGGGCCGTAGGCTTCATCACCGGCCACTGGATGACCTATATAAGCCATGTGAACACGAATTTGGTGAGTTCGTCCTGTTTCCAAGGTCAATTCCACCAAAGTGTAGTCACCAAAACGCTCCAGAACCTGAAAACGTGTCACAGCTTCTTTCCCTTTAGCAGTCACAGCCTGTTTCTTGCGGTCTTTCTCAGAACGACCAATCGGCGCCTCAATCATGCCACGGTCATTTGGCAGATTGCCATGAACAATTGCCCAATATTTACGAAGCGACTTTTTGTCTTTTAATTCAGCAGCCAGCTTTGTATGGGCATCATCATTTTTGGCAATCATGAGCAAGCCAGATGTATCCTTGTCAATCCGATGGACAATTCCTGGTCGAAGCACACCATTGATACCTGACAAATCCTTGACATGATACAAAAGCGCATTGACCAGTGTACCAGATGTGTGGCCCGCAGATGGGTGAACAACCATTCCTTGAGGTTTATTGACCACTGCCACATCCGCATCCTGATAGACAATTTCTAAAGGAATGTCTTCTGCTACATAGTCAATTTCTTCGACTTCTGGTACCTGATAGGTTAGGATGTCACCAACTTGCACACTGTATTTGGCTTTTTTAGGCTGCCCATTAACCAAAACCTGACCATTTTTAATCTGTTCATTGGCAACTGAACGGGACAAATCTGTCAAATCCGCCAAGGCCTTGTCTAAACGAATGCCACCAATCTCAACTCTTACTTCCATTACTCTCTTCTTTCATGATACAAATAAACAAAATTCCTACACCGACAGACAAACACATATCCGCCACATTAAAAACTGGGAAACTGATAAAATCCAAATGGAACATATCCACTACATAACCAAGACGAATTCGATCAATAAAATTCCCCAGGGCTCCAGCAATCATCAAAGCTAGGCTAAACAAGGTCCACAGGCTACCCTTAATTTGCTTCACATAATACCAAATCAAACTGGTCACAGCTGCGATTGTTACAATCGTGAAAAACCACTGCTGATTTTGCAAGATGGACCAAGCCGCTCCATAATTACGTAAATAGGCCAAACTCATAAATCCTGGAAGAAATGGCTCAACCGTATCTAATTCAATATTGGCAACTGTCCAAGCCTTGACAATCTGATCAAGACCTATCAAAACAACTGCCAGAATTGGAAATCCAGACTTTCTCATACTAACCTTTCTTCGCATCAAAATATTGATGCATCATTTCAATAAAATCTAAAGCACATTGGCTCAAGTCCCCATCAGCTCGTTTAACATAGACCATGCGATTATCAATTTGATCTTTAATTGGAATGACCGTAATCCCGTTCACACTTTCACTATCTAGGAAGCCAGAGCCTGTCGCATAGGAATCGGTCCGCTCCAAAATACCATTCAATGTTGCTCGGTCAGTTACATCAAAAGTTACAGATGAATCTGACGTATCAATCAAATTTTCAGAATAATAGAGATAAGCTTCTTTTTCTTGAGTAAATCGAACCGTTGGAAGCCCAACTAAATCGCTCAAATCCACTTCCGTTTTACTGGTCAATGGATGGTCTTTACGGACATAGATGTGGGTTTGAAAGGCAATTAAGTCCTCAACCTCTAACTTGAGTTTCTCTAATTTCTGCATAATTCCTTTGGTATTGCTGTTATTTAGATAAATAATACCTAATTCGCTATACCCCTGCGCAATTTCATCCAAAATTTGAACTGTTGTTGACTCAAAAATTCGAAGGTTTTTATACTTAGGATGTTCCTTAGAGAATGTTGTAATTAAAGGTGGCAAGAAATCATAATGCTGGCTAGAAATAGAAAAGATTTTCTCACCTTCTTCAGGTTGCAAATAGCGATTTTCAAATTGGTCAAAGCCCTTAACCAAAGCTTGAGCTTTTTCATAAAAATCCATTCCCTCTTTGGTTAGAAAGGTTCCTGAACTTGTTCGGTTAAAAATTTGAAAACCAACCTCTTTTTCCAAATCACGAATTGCAATGGACAGACTAGGCTGGGACACATACATCTTCTCAGCCGCCTCTCGAAATGTACCACTGTTGGCAATGGCAACAACGTACCGTAATTGTTGAATATTCATCGTCAAGTCCTTTCTCAATTCTTATCTTTCTATTATAACACAGATTAAAACCACCAGCAAAATTGCTGATGGCTAATAACTATAACTTCTTAATCATGATAAGACAGGGGTTCCATTCGTCCCACAAGGTTGGAAAAACTTCTAACTTAGCAAAGCCACAAGAGTGATAAAAGCCAATCGTCTGATCATATTCTTTATAATGCCCTTGATCAACCGTCTTGACCTGTAGATAGGTAAACGATTTTCTCGCCTCTCCTTCTAATGCTTGCATCAACGCTCGTCCCAGTCCTTTTCGATGATGAGATTTTTTAATACCCATACAGTGAACTTCCCCACAAGCGTCAGAGGTGCTCGTTAGGGTTACAAATCCTATTGGATCATCTTCGTCAAATGCGGCCCACAACGGCAGCAAACTCCCATCCTGAATATATTCTTTAGTGCTTTCAGGTAAGCCAAACCACTCAGGTAAATCTGCTAATACCGTTTTAATAATCTCAGCTTTTTCAACTGAATCACTTATTGCTACAATCTTCATTATTTTCTCCTATCGGAGGTTAATTTGACCTAACCTCCTTACTCTTGATTCCTAGTTTTTCGAAATATCTTACTATTGCTTTCATTTGAATCGCCTCCCTTCATTCTATTATATGGTAATTCTAGCATCTATTGCCCTTGTTAGTCAACGTATATTTACATGTTCATTTTCAACTGATAACCTTTTATATAACTACCAATGCCTGACCATTTCACACCAATCCCTTGGTAAATGAAATATGGGTATCAAAACAAAAAACAGGCCTTCCGAAATCTCGGAAAGCCTATTGTTTGCTATTTCTGGCTCAACTCTCTCTGTTATTTCAAGGAGAGTTGCTAAAAAGGTTCCCCGAACCTTGCCTCTCATTTAATTCAAAAAGGCAAGAAAAAATGGTCCACTGGACCATTTTCAGAATGAAGACAAAGTCGTTCTAATCTCGATCCGCGACCATTTCTTCTTGATACGTTTATTCATGTTTTTACTTCTTTCTCTTGCATAAAAGCAATATTTAGGATATAATTTAAGTAAATGAAGAAGTGTGGTTTTCCCGCCCAAAAAGCTCTAAGCTGTGGGGAAGTCACACTTCTTTTTTATCTTCCAAAAATATCAATCATTCCCCATTATACACTTTGAAATACGTTCCTTCTTTTGTAATATTTGCTAATTCAGAAACTTTCATAGCGACCTTCTTTCGTTTTTCTGCAACAAAAAACACCCGATTTCTCTAGGTGCTTATATGTGAATAACTACATCATCTTCGCTTTCTTCCAACATCATATTCATATAGTCTTGAAATTCTCTTACCGCCCAATCGGGAGCATCCGAACTTAATTCAGTCCCATTTTCTCCATCTATCCAAAACTTGTATCCTTTAGGTATGCTTAGCATTATTTATCACCTCTATAGCTCTATTTTAATAAAAAGATCCGAATCTATTTGTGATTTCTCTACTTCTATTCCTTGATTGATTTCTTTGTAAAAAAAGATAGGCAGGACTGTCGGGGCTCCTGCATTTCTTGACCCACAAAATGTGGCGCGTTGGTGACAGATTCTCAACCTCTATCTTTACTATAAGTATAACACGATTTCTATTTTCTTAAAGAACTTTCTTATTTTTTTCTTCTCTGGTCTTATACCTACTTTATTAAAGCGAATCAACAACATATCATCAGTTGGAACAGCAACATCTTCCATCGTGACATTATTTTTATCAGGAATTTTAGTATACAGCATCAGAGTTGTCTAATACTAAGCAAGGATTTTTGACAATTCACTCAAAAAGATTAGATTCCTCCATTATACTGTGGCCCATGTCTATCTAGCGAATAAGCAAGACTGCTATTGTCAATATAGACTGTTTTTGATGAAACTAATTCTGAGATTTTTTTCAGGTAAATCCCCCTAACTGCTTGCAATTTTTAAGTTAAGTACTTGTTTCTCGATTTTGTCAAACCTTGAATTCGTAGCCTGAGCATTGTGTTCAACCATGTCATCCAAATCTCTGATATTATTTGCATGATTTTGTAATGCATCAGTTAGTAAAATATTTTCCGCTGTCAATTGAGCAACTTTATTTTTTAACCTCTCGATCCGCAACCATTTCTTCTTGATACACTTCTTCATAACGACCTCCTTTCTGTTTTTCTGCAACAAAAAACACTTAGACTTCTCTAGGTGCTTAATGTTCTACTATCTCAAAATTTTCAGCCAAATAAAGATAATCCTCGCCAGACTTATCGATTACTCTAAAAAACTTTCCTTCAACAGTTAAAATATCATAAATTTTTCCATTGTCCAAAGTATAATTGGTTGTTTCTCCGATAAATTTCGCCTTCATCACAATTCCCTCTTGATTTTGAATTCTATTTTCCCGATATTTTTAGCTTGATACCAATGAACTTCGGCCTTTGTCCCATCGGTCAATATCGCATGACCTTTTACTTTTGGCCAATCATTAGCATCTCCACCATATTCTCGGACTAAGCGACGAATATCATCAATCTGTCTTCAACCACCCTTCCCAGCAATCACCTCAACATTTGTAATCTTTGTTCCTTGCTTAATAGGAACGCTACCTTTTACTGGATACTCACGTTTTACAAAAATTGGTCTAGCCATCGCACTCAATGATTGTGGCAATTGATATCTTGTAATTTAATTGTACCATCTTGAACTATGTTTTTCAAACGATTACGCACTGAATGACTGCTTGGGATAGGTCCATAGTGTTCTTCCCAAACTTTTCGATGCATTTGTTTCCAAATATTCGGTTCAACAAGCTTTATCTTTGGATGGAACTATACGAGAAGGCACTAAGACATTAATCGTGTTTGGAGGAAACACCCAGACTTCAAACGCATTACATCTCACGGTTTCCAGCACACCCACTGCTCCCTACTCTTTGGAGCCGGTGCTACCATCAAAGAAGTCCAAGAAAGATTGGGGCATGAGAACATCCAAACCACCATGGACATCTATGCCCATGTCACTCAAAAAGCAAAGAATGAAGTTGCCGACAAGTTCGCTTCCTACATTGGTTTTTAGAATATGGGTACCAAAACAAAAAAACAGACCTTCCGAAATCTCGGAAAGCCTATTGTTAAGCCATTTTTAGACTTATTTTGCGATTGGGTAAACAGATACTTGTTTCTTATCGCGACCTTTACGTTCGAAGCGTACAACGCCTTCTACTTTAGCGTAAAGAGTGTCATCTCCACCACGACCTACGTTAGCTCCTGGATAGATTTTTGTACCACGTTGGCGGTAAAGGATTGAACCACCTGATACAGTTTGGCCGTCAGCAGCTTTCGCACCAAGGCGTTTCGCTTGTGAATCACGACCGTTTGACGTTGAACCTCCACCTTTTTTGTGGGCCATAAATTGCAAGTTAGCAAGATTCAAGTTTAACATATGTTATTCCTCCGAATTTCTGTAATGATTGCTTCAAGCTACGCGATTAAGCGTTGATAGCGTTGATAACAACTTTTGTGTAAGGTTGACGGTGACCTTGTTTGCGGTGGCTACCTTTTTTAGGTTTGTACTTGAAGGTAACAACTTTTTTCTGTTTACCTTGTTTTTCAACAGTACCAACAACAGTAGCGCCTGCTACGAGTGGAGTACCCACAACAGTTTTCTCACCACCAACAAGAACTACTTCTTCGAAAGTAACTTCTTGACCTGCTTCAACGTTCAATTTTTCAACGTAGATAGCTTGACCGACTTCAACTTTAACTTGTTTGCCGCCAGTTTTAATGATTGCGTATGTGCTCATCATGCACCTCCTATGATTTTTGGGCCTTGCCCGAATTTAATGTGAAGACTCGCCTAGTACCGTGGGACGAACCACTTTATATTGCTCAATAAAAATTAAGTTCAGACTAGGCGACGCAGACGCAGGTAGAACTTAGGTTCACCAAGTTAAGTCAACGACGTTTGAGCTTAATTTTTGCAGAGCAACGGTATTCGTGCGGTTGCACAGGGTGTGCATAGTCAACACTCCTATTATAACAAAAACACCTGCAAATGCAAGTGTTTTGTATCATTTTTCTTACATTTCGAAAACTTCGCTCTCCTGCTTGTTTGGTAAGAATAGAGAGAGGACGATTCCGATGAGGGCTGGTAATAACCATGCTAGTGATTGTCCGGCCAATGGCAGAGCTGAGATGATTGTTGAAACAGCAGTCCAGTTGAATTGTCCTGCTAACACTTCTACCAATGACAAAGCTGTCACTACTCCCACAGTTAATTGCATACCATAAGTGGAAAGCGGTACAAATTTGTTAACAATGGTAATCAAGACAATACAGATAGTAATTGGATAGAGAACCAAAAGAACTGGAACTGAGAAGGTGATGATATTATTCAAACCAAGGTTGGCAATCCCAAATCCAATCAAAGTAAAGATAGTCGCATATACTTTGTAGCTAAAACGTGGGAAACGCTCAGCGAAAAATTCACCTGAAGAAACAATCAAGCCAGCCGTTGTCGTAAAGCAAGTAACGATAACCATAGCTGCCAAGAAAATTTGTGCACTTGGACCAAAAATTGCCTGTGTAGCTTGCGAAAGAATATAAACACCCTTATTGGTATCAGAAGCCAAGACATCAGCAGGTACCGGGAAATGATTTCCTAGAAATGCCAAACCGACATATAGTGCTGAGAAAGCTAAGGCTACAACAAGACCAACTGACCAGATGGTTGAGACATATTCCTTTTTGCTTGAGAAACCAAGTTGTCTTAAAGTATTCACCGCTACAACACTAAAGGCAATAGAAGCAAGTGCGTCGAGTGTATTGTATCCCTCGATAAATCCTGTTCCAAATGCTTGTCCTGCTGAGTAAGCTTCCGAAGCTGGTAACGGACTTGTTGTTCCGTACTTAACAATACCAAGCACAACCAAAATTACAATCAAAATCGCAAAAACAGGGGTTAAAATACGTCCGATACTATTTAAGATTTGAGATGGATTGAGGGCAATCAGATAAGCTGCCACAAAGTAAAGAGCTGTAAAGCCAAACAACCAGAGACCAAGATTCGCATCGCCCAATAATGGTGCAATACCAATTTCGAAGGACGTTGTAGCCGTACGCGGAATGGCAAAGAAAGGACCAATCGCCAAATACAAGGCAACAAGATAGACAGTTGCAAAGACCGGTGAAATCTTGCGAGAAATCTCATGCACATAACCTTTGGGGTTCAATGTTCCGACAATCAGGGCAATGACCGCAATACCGACACCCGATACAACAAATCCTAAAATAGCTGGCCAGAAATTCTCACCAGATAAGACACCAAGTGCAGGTGGGAAAATCAAGTTTCCTGCACCAAAAAACATACCAAACAGGAGTAAACCTGTTAGAGCTCCTTTTTTCATAACTCCTCCATAAAAAGAATACAATTTTCAAGGTATTATTATATCATACAAATTCAATTTTTCCGAACGATTCGAACTAAAAAATCCAGCAATAGCTGGATTTAAATGTATGATAAACAATTGAATTCTACAGTAAGTCTTCAATCAAACTATCCACTTCGTCTTTCACTTCTTCTTTCGGTGTGATTTCAGTTACGATAATCCCAGCCACAGCTCGTTCCACTAAGGCTTCTACATCCATTCGAGCCTCGTATTGCTCGACATTTTTGATTTTAGGGTTAGTTTTTGGACGATCAGGGGCAAAGATGGTACAGCAATCCTCAAATGGCTGGATGGAAATATCAAAGGTATCAATTTCTTGAGCAATATCAATGATTTCCAACTTGTCCATGGTAACGACTGGACGGATAACAGGTGTATTTGTCACCGCATTGATAGCCTGCATGGATTCCAAGGTCTGACTTGCCACTTGTCCCAGACTTTCACCATTGATAATAACCATAGCACCACGCTTTTCCCGTACTCGGTCTGTAATCCGCATCATGAAGCGACGTGTCAAGGTCATCAAATAAGCTTCAGGTGCCTTTTCCTTGATTTCTTCCTGAATTTCTGTAAACGGCACTTCGATAAAGGTGATATTACCACCAAAGGCAGTCAATTTACGAGTCAAATCATGGGCCTTTTTAAGTGCACCTGGGCTAGTATAAGGCGGACTTGCAAAGTGCAGGGCTTCGATTTCAACCCCACGTTTAAGTGCTAAATAGCCCGCAACAGGCGAATCAATACCACCTGATAGCATCAGCGTACCCTTGCCAGATGTACCAACTGGAAGACCGCCTGCCCCCTTGATTTCTTCATGGGAAATATAAGCAGCGTCAGGACGAATCTCCACTCGCAAGGTAATATCTGGTGACTTCATTTGCACTTGCACATTTGGAATGGCTGTGAAAACCGCATCTCCAA
This sequence comes from Streptococcus suis, assembly GCF_024509555.1. Taxonomy (GTDB): domain Bacteria; phylum Bacillota; class Bacilli; order Lactobacillales; family Streptococcaceae; genus Streptococcus; species Streptococcus suis_AD. The sequence continues at coordinate 162,795 of NZ_JAMWEL010000001.1, read as the reverse complement.
GGACTTGGTTGAGGTCACGACTATCCAATTCAAAACTGTGGTCGCTACGACGTGCCGCAATCTTGAAAGTCATCCCTTCCTTGTAAATAGACTGCATAATCTCCACAACCGCCTCTTTCAAGGCTGGAACAGACTTTTCAATCTTATAAGACGGTGCAAAATTTTGGATACCAAAAATCTTCTTCAAAGAAGCTGAGACTTCCTGATAATCTGCCCCGTTCAAATAGACATGACCACGGTCACGGTCAAAATAAACCGTCACTTCTGGGTAAACAGAAAGGACATGCTTGATATTATTGCGGAGTTTGTTAACAAACCGCATCTTGTTTTTCCCTTTAGTTGACAATTCGCCATAGCGAATCATAATTTCTGAATAGTTCATTCTACCTTACTTTCTGTGTATTTTGATAAATTTGTTTGAAAATCGTGAGGAATTGTTCAATTTGCCCCATATCGTTGTCATCATCCAAGCTGATACGGACGGCAGTTTGAGCCAACTTCTGCGGAACACCCATGGCGATCAGAGTACCCGCAGGTTTTCCAGCCTTGGACGAGCAGGCTGAGGTTGTCGAAATGTAAATCTGGTGGTCTTCAAAGGCATGGACGATGACTTCACCACGGATATTTTTAATCCCGAAAGTCACAATGCTTGGCACAAAGTCCTCTAGCCCAGAAAAAACTGTCACATCGTCGTATTTGCCCAATTCATCCACCAGTATCTGCTTCATAGCTGCCAGTCGCCTCTGGCTATCTGCTGCCTTATCCAAGGTCAAGCGGAGCGCCTTAGCCGTTGCTGCGATACCAGCCACATTTTCAGTTGTTGAGCGTTTGTCGCTTTCCTGTCCTCCTCCTGTCAATAGCGGAGCGATTTTCTTGCCAGCTTTAATATAGACGAAACCTACTCCTCTGACAGAGTGGAATTTGTGACCTGAAAAACTGGCAAAATCAACTCGGTCTGTCAAATACCGTTCCGTCGGTACCTTGCCGATTGCCTGCACCGCATCCACATGGAAGGAGATGGTCGGTTTATCAGCTAAAAGCTGGGAGATTTCCTGAATGGGCTGAATAGCACCAATTTCATTGTTGACGGCCATGATGGAAACCAGTGTGGTATCTGGACGAATCAAGCTTTCTAAGGCTGAAACATCAACAAAACCTTGGGCATTGACCGGAGCCAAATCCACCTCAAAACCTTGCGTTTTGAGCCAAAGTGCTGATTCTTTTACCGCTGGATGCTCAATAGCTGACACGATGATGTGCTTGCCCAGATGTGCCTTTTCAAATGCCACTCCCTTGATGACCCAGTTGTCACCTTCCGTACCACCTGAGGTGAAAAAGATTTCTTTGCTATCCTGGCCAAGCAATTCTGCGATTTGCTTGCGAGATGCTTCCAAAATACGGGTGGCCTGACTGCCGAGATTGTGGAGGCTAGAGGGGTTTCCCCAGATTTTTGTCGCCACTTCCGTATAGGTCTTGAGAACTTCTGGATAGACCTGGGTGGTCGCTGCGTTGTCAAAATAAATCATGTTTTCATTCCTTTTTTTGCAATAGTCCTATTTTATCACGTTTTCATGCCTTTCGCCAATCTTTAAGATGGTTTTAAACTTGTTTTTTTATGATGGATTTGGAGGATAGCACATGAAATCAACAAATAGAAAAGAACATGGTTCTGCCTTAACAAAACTACAAAAATTTTTAACCTTCATCGGTTCTATTTTAGGTATTATTACTGCATGTATTACCATTTATACTTTCTCAGTACCTTCAAATGCAACCACTACTACTCCCAGCAGCTCAGTGACCACAGAATCTTCAACCGACCAAGGCCGGTCGTCTTCAATCAATCAAATAGGGAAAAACAATAGTGTGACAATCCCAAGCGCTGAAATAATATCTCCAAATGGAGAATACAGTAGTTCTACTACTGAGAAGAGCAGTTCTTCTAGCGTCACAGAAACTTCGTCTAGTCAAGAAATCCAAACTAGTACAACAGTAACAACGAGTAGTACAGAAAACTCTACTGAAGCATCCACAAGTTCTTCCCAAGAATAACCAGATAAATATTTGCACAACTGCTCTTGGTTTGATATACTAAATCTAGGAGGTGCTGTATGAAATATTTTATTTTTAGAATACCTATTTTAGTTTGGTTATTGTTATTTTCATTCATTGAAATCTTCCTGCTAGCATCATTTTTACCAGAACCGTTTAACACCAATTCTCTTCTTCCCATAGTTATCTTATCTAGCTGTGCAGTTAGAGTATCGAATGAAGTCAAAGAAAGAGATGGACAATATACTCCGTTTAAAGAGCTTTGGTGGGCGGTACTAGTTTGGGTAATCTTAGGAATACTTTTTGGATTGACTGTCCAGGCCCCCCTATCAAAACACCTTATCTTTATCATCAAAGCAATTTTAGGAGGAATAGGCTACCGCCTTATTGAACGGTATGCTGTCTATCGCTATCACTATTTACAGACAAAAAAGAAAGGTTAACCCTTTCTTTTTTAGTTTCTATAATCTATTTCTCAAGGCTTCCATATCTTCTTGGCTAGTTGACCAGCTAGTTGCAAAGCGGATGATACTGTGACTATCGTCATATTTTTCCCAGAAACTGTAAGCAATACCTGATTCAGACAATTTCGGCAACTCTTCATTTTTGACGATGACAAACTGCTGATTGGTCGGTGATTTGAGGTAGAATTGAAATCCTTTTTCTTCCAAAATCTCTATAAGCTGCTCTGCCATTGCGATAGCATGACGCCCCAATTCAAGATACAAGTCATCAGTGAACAATCGATCAAACTGGACCCCAATCAAACGTCCCTTAGCCAACAGAGCACCGTGGTGTTTGACAATAGATACAAAATTCTTCGGCTGATTATTCTTTGTAAAGACAAGTGCTTCTCCCAACAAGGCACCAAGTTTTGTCCCGCCAATGTAGAAAACATCTGTCAGCTCTGCTATGGTCTGCAAATCAAGATCCGTATCGCGTGCAGCAAGCCCATAACCCAAGCGAGCACCGTCTAAAAAGAGAGGTATATTGTGCTGTTGGCAAACTTTGGACAAGTCTTCTAGCTCTGTTTTGCTATAAAGCGTACCATATTCAGTCGGGTGGGAAATATAAACCATTCCTGGATGAACCATATGAGCATGGTTAGCATCAGCATAGAAATCTTTGATGAAGTTATCAACCTCACTTGCAGTTATTTTCCCTTCATGATGCGGCAGTGTCAAAACCTTGTGTCCAGAAAATTCAATAGCACCAGCCTCATGTGTAGAAATATGCCCAGTATCCGCAGCAATCACACCCTCATAAGAAGCCAGCATGGAATTGATGGCAATCTGATTGGTCTGCGTACCACCTGCTAAAAACGTAACTTGTGCATTAGGACAGTCCGTAGCAAGTCTGATTTTTTCGATAGCAGATTCAGTATATTTATCAGTGCCATATCCAGATAAACCTTCTTGGTTGCTTGCAACTAAGGCTTCTAGCAAGGCGGGATGGACACCTTTGTTATAGTCATTTTCAAAATGTAACATCTCACAACCTCCGTAGAATATAAAATAAAAAAGCCTGTACACCAGGCTTTTTAGTCCGTCCTGAGGGAATCGAACCCCCATCTCAAGAACCGGAATCTTACGTGATATCCATTACACTAAGGACGGAAAGGAAAAACTTGCACTAGGCAAGTTTTTATTTGAATTACAATTCAATGTCACCGAAAAGATCAGCCATTGAGAAACCAGATTGTGTTTCTGGCAATTCGTAATCACGTTTTTCTTCACGTTTTTGACGACGTGGACGTGGAGCACGTTTTTCAGCTTTTTCTTCGCCTTCAGCAGCTGCTGGACGCTCTTCCAAAGCTTTGATAGAAAGTGATACACGCTCATCAGCAGCGTTCACTTCAAGAACTTTAACAGTAACTTCTTGACCTACTGACAAAGCATCTTTTGGATTTTCAACACGTTTGTGTGAAATTTGTGAAATGTGTACCAAACCATCGATACCTGGCAATACTTCAACAAAAGCACCGAAGTCAGTCAAGCGTTTTACTTTACCTTCGATCACATCGCCAGCTGCCAATTTTTGCTCAACGCCATCCCATGGGCCAGGCTGTGTAGCTTTCAATGACAATGATACGCGACCTTCAACTTCATCAATTGCAAGAACTTTAACTTCCACTTCTTCACCAACTGTTACAGCTGATTTAGGAGATACGTTACGCTCGTGTGACAATTCAGTCAAGTGTACCAAACCATCTACACCACCAAGGTCGATGAATGCGCCGAAGCTTGTGATACGTGCAACTTTACCAGTTACAACTTCACCAACTGCCAATTTACCAAATACTTCAGCACGTGCAGCTGCAGATTCTGCTTCAACAACGTCACGACGTGACAAGATGAAACGGTTCTCAGCAGGATCAACTTCTTTGATTTTAGCATCAAATTCTTGACCTACGAAACGCTCAGTGTTACGAGTGAAACGGCTATCGATCATAGAAGCTGGAATGAAGCCACGAAGACCTTCAAATTCAACTGCAAGACCACCTTTTACGGCACGAGTTACTTTAACAGTAACAACTTCTTCTTCACGACCAATAAGTTTGTCCCATGCTTTACGTGCTTCCAAACGTTTTTTAGATACAAGATATGTAACAGTGTCTGTATCTTTACCAACAACTTGGCGAAGTACAAGCAACTCAAGCGTTTCACCAACTTTAACAAGGTCGTTGATATCAGCATCACGGTCGTTAGTCAACTCACGAAGAGTCAATACGCCTTCAACACCAGTACCTGAGATAGCTACGTTTGCTTGACCAGCATCAACTGTCAAAACTTCTGCAGTTACCACATCACCAGGTGTAACTTCGCTTACACTGTTCAACAAATCTTCAAATTCGTTCATTATAAAAAAACCTCCGACAATCAGGTCTTTCGACCCAACATAAAATATATTTTATTTAAGGCACACGCAAGGACAACAACAATTAGACATCTTTGACGAACTAGACTATATCTAGTACCTTTACTGGGGTAGCTGGATTCGAACCAACGCATGAGGGAGTCAAAGTCCCTTGCCTTACCGCTTGGCGATACCCCAAAACATTTTTCTAAGATAGTATTCTGAAATGAATTCAGGCTAAACGTTATGTATAAAAGATAAGTTACCAGTAAATCAAGATTTGCTGTCAACTTCCTATTTTTACTGTGCGTTTGATGCCTTAGTATCTTAGACATGGAAAGAGAGGGATTCGAACCCCCGAACCCGAAGGAGCGGATTTACAGTCCGCCGCGTTTAGCCTCTTCGCTATCTTTCCATACACTAACAGTCACTATTCTAACATAAAATAGTGACTATTACAAGCCTTTTAGTGACTTAAATTATAATTTTCTATGATATTTCCGACTGCTTTTTCTAGTTTTTTATAAAAGCTTTCGGTATTGCCATTTTTTACAACGGCAAAATTATTTTCTGCCAATTCTGCAATTTCACCGATAACTTTTTTACCAATTACTAAGCGGTAACCAGCAAACTCTTCCTTATTAACCAAGACTTTACTATCTTCAATTTGAATTTCAATTTTTTTATCTTTTTTACTCATTTTCAAACCTCACTTTTACTATTCTACAAAAAAATAGAAGAGCTTGCAAGTGCAAGCCCTTCATTTAGATTGAAATGATACACATCAATCTCTTCTGAAAATATCCCTAGAATAGACTTTATTTTCAACATCCTGCAAACATTCTTCAAAGCGATTGGCAATAATGACCGTTGTTTTTTGCTTAAAAAGATTGATGTCATTCACCACTTTCCACCCTTCAAAAAATGAGTTATCGGGAAGAGTTGGTTCATAGATGATTAGATCTACTCCCTTTTTCTGAAGACGTTTCATCACGCCCTGAATAGAACTTTGCCTAAAATTATCCGAGTTAGTTTTCATAGTCAGACGGTAAACACCCACAGTTACTGGTTTATTACTGGCAGTGGCATGTATTTTCTCAGCAAATTTGATAACTTGTTCCGCAATAAAATCTTTTCGAGTTCGATTGGCTTCAACAATAGCTGAAATCATGTTTTGTGGGACTTGCTGATAATTGGCAAGTAATTGTTTGGTATCCTTAGGCAAACAATAGCCTCCATAACCAAACGAAGGGTTGTTATAGTGCTGACCAATTCGCGTATCTAAACCAACACCCTTAATAATGTCTTCTGCCCGTAAATTATTCAGTTCCGCATAAGTATCCAATTCATTGAAGTAAGAAACTCGTAAGGCTAAATAGGTATTGGAAAAAAGCTTAACAGCCTCTGCTTCCGTGGCACCCATTATCAATATTGGGATATCAGTCTTCTGGGCAGCCTGTGCCAGTAAATCACCAAATAATTGAGCAGCCATTTTCGTCCTAGGAGAGTCTGTCGTTTCTGTGGAAACGATGATACGTGATGGAAAGAGATTATCATAGAGTGCCTTAGATTCTCTAAGAAATTCTGGGCTAAAGACAATGTTCTCAGTTTGGTATTTTTGACGCATTCTCAATGTAAAACCTACTGGAACTGTTGACTTCACAATCATGAGGGCATTAGGATTTACTGCCAAGACCTCATTTATAACACTTTCAACATAGCTTGTATCGAAATAATTAGTCTTATCGTCATAATTGGTCGGAGTAGCAATCACCACAAAATCAGCTGCTTTATAGGCTGATTCAGCATCTGTTGTAGCTTCTAAGAATATGCTTTCCTCTTTTAAAAATCGTTCGATATAATCATCCTGGATTGGAGATTTTTTAGACCGCACCTTCTCAACTCGTTCTTCTTTGATATCAACAGCGTAAACCTTATTATTTTGCGCTAACAGAACTGCAATGGACATTCCTACATAGCCTAAACCAACAACTGCGATGGTATTTTCAAGCCCTGCTATATCAGTTATCTGATTTCTACTGTCTTTATCTTGTTCTAATGTTTTATTCATAAACATTTCCTCATTGCTCTATCACAAGAGCACTCTCTATTACCTGCAGTTACAGATTCTAAAAACTAGCTCAGTATTTTAATAGTTTCAGCAAGTTTCTCCAGATTTATTTCTTTATCATTCTCCTCTGATTTCCCGCGAGAACTTGTCTTATCAAGGAGTATGACAAAAGTTTTTAGTATTAACTTAACATCTAGCAGGATAGAATATTGCTTGATATACAGCAAATCAAATTTCAATTTACTCTGAAAATCGGAAGTATATTTTCCATAAACCTGTGCATAACCTGTAATACCTGCTGGTACATTATGACGGAGCGAATAATAAACATTTTCCTGATTGAACTGCTCAACAAAGAATGGTCGTTCTGGTCGTGGTCCGACCATGGACATATCCCCTTTTAAGACATTTATCAACTGCGGTAACTCATCAATTCGAGTTCTGCGAATAAACTTACCAATTCGTGTAACTCGGTTATCATTTGCACGAGCTAAAACTGGACCTGAAGTTCGCTCTGCATCTTGTCTCATTGACCGAAATTTTAAGATTGAAAACACATGATTTCCCTTTGTTATCCTATCTTGACGATATAAGATTGGTCCTGGACTTTCTAGCTTAATTAGAATCACCGTTAAGATGAAAATGGGACTTGATAATAGCAACAATAGACCAGCCATCAGAATATCAAATATCCGTTTTACAAATGCTTGACCAACAGATAGATAATATGGTGAAATTTGAATCATACTCTCATCAGATATATTGATCAATTGTGCGTTAAGAGCGATTGAATTTTCAACGTTTGTTGTCAGATAGAGGATTTTACCTTGAGAAATCAAGTAGTCATAAATTGCTAATCTAGTTCTACTGTCAATGTCCCCTGCGATATAAACAGCGTCAATCTCATCTACAACTTTCCTGATAGATTCTAAAAAGTGATTAACAACCAAATGGGTTACTTTATGCAAGGACTCACTAGATGTTTGAAAATTCCTCACCGCTTCGAGTACAGAAGATTCGCCACCTACTATCAAAAGGCGTCTTCTTTTTACTCTTCCCTCATTTATTTTAAAAAGAATGAGATGTACCATGCTTGATAAACCCGTTCCTAGAATAAGAATAGTAACAAATGATACTAAAGAAAAGGGAAATGAAGCTATAAATGGATGTCCAACTATTGATAACCCACTCAAAAAGAATAGTTGGACAAAAAAGGAGTTAAGAATATCACCCTTAATTGTTCGATTATAATATATATGGGTATCGAAAGCTCTACTCAAGAAAATATAAAAAATGATTATCCATGGTAGCACCGGCAACGTAAATTTTAAATCTAATACATTAATATCAACAATCTGAAACAGACTAAGTATTAAAAATATAGTTGTAACAACTATGATTGCCTCGATAAACGCGGCAAACTTTATCCATAATCTATTTTTTATATACACAACCTCTACCAATCCTTATTTATTTCGGCAATTATTTACCAACTAATTTGTAAATTTAAATTGTATCCACCATTTTTCCTTAATTATAACATATTTTTCGATGTTTGTATCATTATATTATTTTAACCTAGAAAATTCTCTAGCTCCTTGAAACATATAGCTGATATTATCAAATAAGGAAATTTCAGGTAACATTTGCTTTCGCTTACGAATAGCAAATTGGATAATCAATATCCAATACCAATAGTTTGTCATCCGCTTATATATAGCACCACGTTTGCGACAGTTTTCAGGAGTGTGTGACCTGTCCCAGTGAGATTCTCTTTTCCGTAAGGAAGCAATTTTTACGGGATAGCTATAAAGTTTTAAGCCATTTCTAAGTGCGTCAAACAAGAGAATATTCTCTTCGCCCGAACCATATGTTGCCCCGATGCCAAATCGTTCATCAAAATTAAGTCCTACTCTCTCTAAGCTGGACTTTTTAAAACTGATTTGAACGGATGAGGTACGCATGGCATGAAGATACTGCATTCTACCCTTGGGAATGCTACTTCTTGCGATAGCATGATTTTCAAGATCAACATAAAAAACAATTACGTCTGCTTCTGGAAATTCCTTGTAGGCATTCTCAACAATTTCCTTATAATTGTCAACAAAAATCATATCATCATCAGCAATCTGACAGATATCTTCATTCTTAGCATAAGAAATCGCTTCATTACGACTAGCACTCAAACCAAGTCGTTCACTATGGACAATGGTTGCTTGACCGTTCTGCTCGATGATTGTCCCTACTTTACCTGTACTTGATTGGTTGATCACGATGGTATCTACTGCTTTCAAATTCATTTCTTCAATCAGTTTAGGGACATTTTCTGTATTTAATGTTGCGACGAGTACAACCATCATTTCTCCTTATAATCTTCTTTTTATTGCATTTATGGCATAGCTACAAAATGGAGGAATGGTTTGCCACAATGATAGACCTTCAACATTTCTAAATAAATTCCAGGTACGTCTTACAGCGGCAAACTTATTAGCTGACAAGGATACAGATGTTCTTCTGTAGATAGAAAGGGCCTCATCCATACTATAAGCGTAGTCTGTCATTTTCAGGATCTTCCACCAGGTAGCAGTATCCTGTCCCCTACGAACATCGGGCATTTCAATATCTTTCTTAGTAAGCTGATTAAGATCTAGCATGACCGTCGATGTAAAAATCGTGTGATTACCAAGTGCTTGTTGATAAGAAATCTTCCCTGGTACATGGAGAGGTGCCTTTAGAGCGGTCCCGCTCTCATCTGCAAATTGGTAAGATGTAAAAGTGAATGCATAGCCATTGTTCAAGGCAAAGGCCACTTGCTTTTCCAGTTTTGTCGGTAACCAAAGATCATCGGCATCTAAGAAACAAATATAGCGACCTGTCGAAGCTGCAACTCCCCTATTTCTTGCAATGGCTACCCCTGAATTGACATCGTTCTCAAACAAGGAAATACGCTTGTCTGTCACCATCATTTTTCTAATGATAGATACCGATGCGTCTGTTGAAACATCATCGACAAGGATGATTTCAAAATGCTGATAAGTCTGTTCAAGGACAGACTGAATGGTTTCTTCAATAAACTGTGAGGCATTATATACTGGAATAATGACACTAACTAGTGGAGTATCATATACTTGGTTCATCATTTATCTTGTTTCCTGTATCAATTCATATTGTTCATTATCTATTTTTATCTACCTTTGAAAAGGTTCAAGTTCAATTCGTTAATCAAATCATACCAATTGACGAGATTTGAAAAAAAGTCTATCCTGTTGTAATATTGAATGTAGAAATTTAGAAAGATATTTTCATGAAACCATTTATCTCAGTCATAATACCAAACTTTAATCGCCAACTTCTAATCCAAAGAGCCATCGAAAGCGTCAATCAACAACATTATCCAAATTTGGAAATTATCATTGTTGACGATAAATCAACTGACCAATCCGTTTCGATTATTCGAGACTTACAAAAGCAACAGGACAATCTTTCACTCTTTGTCGTTGAGGAAAATAGTGGTGCCAATGCTTGTCGAAGTATCGGGGTAGAAAAGGCAAGAGGAGAGTACATTGCCTTCCTTGATTCGGATGATTATTTTCTACCAACAAAACTTGAAAAACAAGTTCGTATTTTACAAGACCGACCAGAAGTTGGTTTTGTTGTGACTGGTTTCGGCGCAAAAGCGGTGCACCCCCTTTCAGAAGGAATTATTCCACTAAAAGAAACAATTAAGCAAAATAACCTAGGTGGATTCTCTACCCTAATGGTGAGGAAGGAGCTATTTCAACAGGTCGGTGGATTAGATAGTAATCTACTCAGCTGTCAAGACTGGGACTTGTTCCTAAAACTCCTCCAAGTCAGTCAGGGCTACAAACTGGCAGAAGATTTGGTTGCCTATGAGGTGCAAGAAGACAGTATTTCCAAAAATGCTACCAAGGTCATTCAAGGATATCAAATTGTATCCCAAAGAGCACGCGCCATCAACCAAACATTACAGGTGCTTCCAGAAAAGGACTTGCAGGCCTATCAGGAGTATTATCTTGCTATGCGCTACTTCAAACTAGGACAGATAAAAGAAACTCGTCAACAATTATGGAAATCGCTTCAAATCAAACCAAGATTTGTTCCCTTTCTATATTGGACCTGCTCCCTCTTTGGATATTCTACACTCAAAAAACTATTACAAGTGAAACAAAGTTTTATTTCAAAATAATACTAATAAAAGATATTTATCGAAATTATTTTATCAGTATCCATTTCATTTATCAAAAAAAATGACTTTACAATTTTTGTCTTTTATTAGAAAGTTGCAAGCTCTATGAATACAAAATCACTAAAACTCAATGGACTAATTTCCATACTCAATAAATGTATCTCCATCATTTGCAGTCTAATATTACCAAGATTATTTATCACTGCTTATGGTTCAGAAATTAACGGATTGATGTCAAGTATTTCCCAATACCTCAATTTAATCAGCCTCCTCGATCTCGGAATGGCTACCGTTATTCAAGCGAGTTTATATAGACCAATATTAAATAGTGACTTCAACCAAATATCATCTATTTACTATAAATCCAGAGTTTTTTTTAATCGGATTGGGCTGGCCTTGTTGGTCTATATTGGCTGCTTATGCCTAATCCTACCTAAAACATTAACTGGCGATGTTTCCAGTATTCAAATTATCGGGCTAACTCTCATTCTATCCCTCTCCCACTTGCTGCAATTCTTTGTAGGTATTACCAGTCAAATTATTTTAGGTTCCGACCAACGAGCTTATATCAAGGAACTACTGCAAGGAACGGCAAATATCATTAACTTAGCCCTTTCTATTTTCTTAATTAACAGTGGTCACAGTATCTACCTAGTGAAATTTGTTTCGTCCCTCGTGTTCATACTTCCACCCTTCTGCATTAGTTTCTATGTCCACAAGCACTACCACATTTCTAAGAAGAATATTGATGACAACTACAAAATCCAACAACAGTGGTATGGTATTGGTCAACATATTGCCTATACCATCCAAGAAAGTACAGATGTGGTCATCCTCTCACTCTTCGCCAGTCTTTCTCAGGTCTCTGTTTACACTGTTTATAATACCGTTTTTCAGGGGATAAAGACTTTCTTAAACGCAGCAACCAGCGGTCTGCGACCATTTCTTGGACGAGCACTCCATTTAGAAGATAGAACTGTTTTACGTGAACAATTTAAGAAAATTGAATGGACCATCCATACCGCTGCCACAATTTTGTTAAGCACTACCTTCCAATTAATTACTCCATTTGTCATCATATATACCCAACACATAACAGATACCAATTATAACCAGCCCATTTTTGGATATCTAATGACCTTTGCCATTTTTATCTACGCCCTGCGCTTGCCTTATCGTACACTGGTTTTTTCAGCAGGAAGTTTTAAGGAAACACAAGTTGGAACCTATTCGGAAGCCTTCCTTAATCTAGCCATCTCTATTGGCCTAGTCTTCCATTGGCAGCTCATCGGGGTAGCTATCGGAACAAGTATATCACTAGTATTTAGCCTATTTTACTATATTTGGTACTGCTATCGTCATATTCTACAGGCACAGTTACACCATCTGAAATGGCAACTATTGGTTGATATGCTAACTGTATCTACTTCCTGTCTGTTTTTCCTTCCGTTGACAAGATGGATTACTAATTTTATGAGCTGGGGACTATTTGGTCTATGTAGTGTCATCCTTACTAGCGGAATTTCCTATCTCCTCAATCGCTTCATACTTCAAAAAAATATTCTCTCAATGATCAAGTAATCAAAAAACTCTATTGCTCCGTAGCTACCAATAGCTTAGGACAATAGAGTTTTTTGATTAGTCAGCAGCACACATTTTTCTTTCTTGTTTTGCTTGACTATAGATCGTACAAATAAGTGCCATCATAATGATAAAACTATCTCCTTCATACATACTTCCAGTTAAAAAATATTTTAAAAAGAAGGCTGGAACGGCAAAAATCAGAACTATTTTATTTGTTTTGTTAGCGCAAAGGAAGGTTTTTCCAATGAAATAAACTAATGAACTCAGAATTAGTGTACCTATAAACCAACCAAATGATAGATAGGTTTCTAATATAAAATTATGAACGTAAATATTATTGGGCATGAGGGTACGGTCGAAAAACAAACCATTGATTTCACCGCCCATCTGTTTTAAATAGTTGATGGCTATGTCAATCATCTCATTTCTACCTGTACTCACTCCGATACTCCCTTGCTCCAAGCGATTTAAAATATAAGAATTTTCAATATTGAGTGCAGGTAATGATTTTCTAGCAACTGAGAAAATTCCTATGAAAAGCCCCAGCCATAGAACGATTTGTGATAATTTCTTCAAGGATAGGTTGCTGATGAAGTTGTTTTCAAACGCCAGAAAGATGAAATAGACCACTGCTCCGATAACCAACCAGATCAATGGACCGCGAGCACCATATATAACTCCCTCTAGCAACATAACTAGGGCAACTCCCGCCTTAAGCAGCGTAGGTCGGCGAATGAAACTAAAGGTAAATAGCATCCAAATTGGTAACAGCTGATAAGAAAAGGTCATATAATTGGTCTGATTCTGAAAGAAATACTTGGCAATAAATGAGCTGACTATGATAACGTAATTCGTGTATTCAATCAATTTACTAGAGAATAGCTGACGAAAATCACTTATTCTAGTTAATATAAGCACTGAATAGGGTAGGTAATAGACGTAAATCATCATCATGACTGTGCTAGTATAAACCGACTTAACGGATTGAGGACTGGTCAAATACATAATGAAGTATAAAATATATATGAAATATAGTGCCACTAATCTTTTCAGTGAAAAACCAAATTTAACAAATACAATAATTGCAAAGAGATAGACTAAACCGTAACCCAAGTAGATACTTCTACCTGCTAACAAGTCAAAGTTTATGCTTTGAAAAAAAAGGTTTAAAACCATACTGATAGGATAAATAGCCATCGAAAAATAGAAAAAATATATTCCCCATTTATTAAATAGTGTGTTGTCCATAAAAACCTACCTCCCCTGATTTTCTTAAAAAATATCTAAAAATCTCTTTCATTTCACTCCAATCCTACTTAAAAAAAACAGCACTACCCCCCTACTATGTATGGCTAAAAAATTTCTAACACAGTATTATACCATCTCGTTTAAAAAAATGAAAATATCGGAAACAGCCATAAAAAAGAAAACTATTCCTCGCGATATGGTATAATGAAAAACAAAGAGAGGAGGAAAGTTTTGCCAAAAGTTTCTATCATCGTTCCAGTGTATAATACTGAAGATTACATTGGTGAATGTATTGAATCCATTCTAAAACAATCCTTAAGCGATATCGAATTGATTTTGATTGATGACTGCTCTACCGATCTATCTTTGGCGATATTAAAAAATTATGCCAATAAAGACCAACGAATTACTCTAGTTGAGTCAGCTGTAAATACTGGAGTTGGTGAAGCAAGGAATAAAGGAATCGATCTAGCCACAGGAGAATTTATTGCATTTGTTGACTCGGACGACTTTGTCAAAGAGGATATGTTTGAAAAACTCTATCTTCAGGCAATCAAGGACCAGGCAGACCTAGTTCTTTGTGATACTGGCACCTTTTCCTCTGATGGTAAGACAAAGTCTGTTTGGCATAAGGCCATTTATGGCAAAGCAGAACTCAAGGACATCTTTCATAATACCCAACCAACTGCACGGATTGTTTCAAGAGAATTGATTGATAGAATTCAGTTCCGATTTTTAAAAGGCATGGGAGAAGGTATTTATTTTGAACTGATGATTCACGCTCGCCACATCACTACTGTTCCGGAAAAACTATATATCTATCGATCTAGAGAGGGTTCGCTTAGCACTACTCCAAATCCTCAAAACAATTGGAAATCTATGGAAAACAATCGCATTATGGGGGAAAGAAATCCAGACTATAAGGACTATTTTACCTTCAAAATGATTGAAGATTTACTCCAAATGGTTGCTAATGCGGTGAAAGCTGAAGATAAGAATGCCTATCAAGAGGCTAGATACGAACTAGCTAAACTCGACTACACTAAAAATCCTTATTTATCAACTTTTTACAAATCAGAACTGCCTCTTCACCGCTATATTATTAAAGTCTATGTATTGCCAACAAGCTATTCAATTGGACGCTTTCTAACTACCATTTTAACTAGATAACTAGTCAAAAGAGCTGAGTTCGACACTCAACTCTTTTTTATAAGTTTGCTACTTGCTCCATTACCATTTTTGTTAATAATAATAGTAAGAATCCTTTTGTTCCTTTGCAACATCATTCATCACGTACCCAAGCAGCTTCGCATCAACATTTTTCAAATTTCTTAAACTTTTTTCAAGTTCCGTTTTTAAGACATATTCTTGGCGAACTACTAGAATCATACCGTCTACTTTTCTAGACATAATCTGTGCATCCGTCACGCTATTAACAGGTGGTAAATCATAAATAACAAAATCAAAATCATTTGCTAATGTTGTCATCAATTTGCCCATATTTTCTGATTGTAAGAGTTCAGAGGGATTTGGTGGAATAGGACCCGATGGAAGAACATATAAATTTAAATCAGTAAGATGATGTAAACCTGGTGTGTATCCTCCCCCTTTTCCAATAACAAGATCGGTTAATCCGTGCATATTTGAAATATTAAAAGTACGGTGAACGGTAGGTTTTCGTAAATCAGCGTCAACAATCAGTACTTCCTTGCCGGTCAATGCAAGACTGTGAGCTAAGTTGGCTGATACAGTTGATTTTCCTTCGCCAGGTATAGAGGAAGTCACTCCGATAGTTTTAATCTTTCCATTCAACTGTACATACTCTAAATTGGTACGAAGAACACGAATCTGCTCTGCATTCAAACTAGTTGGCTGAGTCACTGAGTAAAGTGGAGACCCTTGTATTTGTTGACTGTCTAAATCTTTTTGTTTTTTTCTTCTGCCAAAAAACATTTTAAAGCTCACTTTCTATTTCGCTTACTTATAATGGGCATCGCTAATATCTTTTGTACTCATGTTGTATAATTCAGTCAATAGAGTTAAATCATAGCTTTGTAGCAAGGAATCATTTTTTACAGTATTGTCCAGAATATTTCGAGATAGTATGAAACCAAAAGAAATGAATACACCTGCTAATATACCTGAAACAATATTCTTAACAATACTGGGTGACACCTTATTGCTATTGAAAGAAGCAGGAGATAGAACAACCACTTTACCAAAACCTTGGCTATATATTTCTTGCAAGGTTTGACTAAAAATAGTTGTGATTTCTTCAAGAACAACTTGTGCTTCTTTAGCATCATCCATACGAAGTTTGACAACAAAGGCCTGTGAATCCTCTGTTTGAACAAAGCTTAAACGCGCTTTCAAATCTGTTGCCGAATATTTACCATCAAACGTTTCTGATACCTTTCCAAGTACTGGCACTCCATAGAGAATATCACGATAGGTGGGAATCATTTCCAAATTTGTTCGGATAGAGTTTGCTGCCTGTACATAAGTATTACCACTACCAATATCAATCGGATCCTGGGCAACTAAGAGTTGAGCACTTGAATCATACTGCGGTTTCACTGCAAAATTTGCATACATGCCCATAACAAACCCACCAAATAGAGCACAAGTTATAATCATAATAAAATTCTTTTTTAATAACTTAATCAGTTCAAAAATGTTCATAATATCATCAGTCTTTTTGTCCATGAAATCTCTATCTTTCTAAATTCAGAAAATATATCTTAATCCATACCATTATAACAAATTTATTGTCATTTAGTATTCAAGAGCTCTCTCATATAAAATAATCTTTTATAATTAAAATGAAAGTGAGTAAAAAAGTTCATAAAAACTCCTACCCAGTTCTCACTGAATAGGAGAAAATTTTATTCCACTTCGACAATCCAACCTTCTGGTGCTTCGATATCGCCGAACTGGATGCCTGTTAATTCTTCATAGAGTTTGCGGGTTACTGGTCCTACCTCTGTTTCGCTATGGAAAATATGGAGTTTGTCTGCGATTTGAACACCACCAATTGGAGAAATAACGGCTGCTGTTCCGCAGGCTCCTGCTTCGACAAACTGGTCTAATTCTTCGACGAGGACTTCACGCTCCACTGCCTTCATCCCCAGACGATGCTCTGCTAGATACAAGAGAGAATACTTGGTAATAGACGGCAAGATTGATGGTGAAATCGGTGTAACAAACTCATTATCAGCTGTAATACCAAAGAAGTTTGCAGAGCCCACTTCTTCAATCTTGGTGTGGGTAGCTGGGTCCAGGTAGATGACATCTGAGAAGCCCTGCTTTTTGGCATATTGGCCCGGTAAGAGCGACGCCGCGTAGTTACCACCAACCTTAGCTGCACCTGTACCGTTTGGTGCAGCACGGTCGTACTTGTCTTGAATGAGGAAGTTGGTCGGAGCCAGGCCGCCCTTGAAATAGTTACCAACCGGCATGGCAAAAACTGTGAAAATGTACTCTTCTGCTGGTTTTACGCCGATGATGTCGCCGACACCGATGAGGAGCGGGCGGAGATAGAGCGTACCACCAGTTCCATAGGGAGGAACGTAGTCCGCATTAGCTTTGACCACCTCTTTACATGCCTTGATGAAGAGCTCCGTCGGAACAGGCTCCATGAGCAAGCGGTTAGCTGTTCGTTGCAGGCGCTCGGCGTTCTGGTCAGGACGGAAGAGTTGGAGTTTTCCCTCCTTGGTGCGATAGGCCTTGAGACCTTCAAAGGCTTGCTGCCCATAATGGAGGGCAGGTGAGCTTTCTGAAATGTGAAGTTCTGCATCCTCAGTCAGCTGCCCCTCAGACCACTGGCCATTTTTGAAATGAGCGATGAAGCGGTAAGGCAATTTCATGTAGGCAAAACCAAGGTTTTCCCAGTCAATGTTTACTGTCATAAGTTTTCTCCAAACGTATTTTTTACTATTTTACTACTTTTGAAAGTGAATTTCAAGAAAAATTCAGAATATTTTGAAACATTAGAAAAAGCCTGAGAATTCAGACTTTCAAAATTACTCAAATTCAACTGTCACTTTGGCTTCAGGATTAATTGCCTTAATGATATTGTTGTAATAGGATTCCGCAGATTCTTTGATGTATTCTTCGTAGTATTCCAAATATTCACGTTGATTTTTAGATGATAGTCCTTCTACAACCATTTTTCCTGTATCTACATCCTTTGTCGAATAACTAAGTAGTTCACCCGATTTGTCATATAATTCATAGGGGTCCTTTTCATCTGGCTCTACTCCAATTACTTCAAATTTTGGAACAGTAACTACATATGAATTCTCTTTTACTTCCTCAATATCAACAGACTCCTTAATTCCAAACTTCGCTTTATAGCGTAGTATAATCAAAGCTGTTTTCTTCGACTCTGGGACCTTGAAACCAAACAGGTCCGTGAATTCTGATTTTGATATTACCTTCTGTATGCCAGTATTTAAGAAGACGACTTCCTCAGCTTTCTCTAAGTACATAACACTACTGCTAACGGAAGCTGGCTGATCATTGATGGTACTAGCGGCTCCGTAGCCTTTAAACCAAGCTAGACCGAGTAAAATTAAAGATAAAAGGATGACATATAGTGGAACAGAAAACAGTAGAATTTTTTTCAAAACAGACATATACTACCTCCTATAATTTTGAGACCCCATAGATTCCAATAACCGCAAGACCAGCAGCCAAGAAAGGATTTAAAAAAGCAAGACCAACAGTTATTATTACTAAAATAATTCCAATAATTAGTTTCATCATATTTGTCACCTGCCTAAAAACACTATATTTATATCTGTTATTATACCATCTTACTATTAGAACTTCAATGTTCATTTCTAGTTCAAAATAGAAAAACCCGCCAGAGCGGGTTGATTTCTTCATTTGTTAGTACCAACCAGTCAACTGGTGAAGCCATTCCTCAAAAGCAGGAAAGAGATTCATGGCAAGCAATGTCAAAAACATGATGACTATCAGAATCAGGAGTACAAGGTGTTTCTTCTTCACTTTTTTCTCCTATTTCACCCAGGCAGTCAACACTTCCTCATCAGAAATGGTTTCTGAGATAAAGCTACCGTTGCTGGTGCGTTCGGACAGGCTGAGTTGGGTCACATCAATCTCATAGAGTTTGCCTGTTTTGGACTGAACGTGAAGGATTTGACTTGTCGTTTCATCTTCATTTGCCGTGCTAAAGAGGTCAAAATCACCCTGATCCGTCAAGACTGGACCCGCCGCAAAGACACGATGAGGCTTAGCCTTGAGTTCACGAAGGACCTGCAGACCACGCTTGGCACGGCTGGTCACAGAGATTTCCTCCGTCGCCATCCGCTTAAGGCTACCACGCTGGGTCAGGAGATAGACGGAACTGGTGTTGCTGATAAAGGCCGCAGCCACCACATCCCCATCCTTGAGGTTGACCGCCTTGACACCGGCCGCCTTGGCACCGATGATTGGCACTTCTTCGATGTTAAATCGCAGAGCGTAGCCCTTTTCTGTGATAAGCATAATGTCGTCCAAGACCACAGGTGATACGGTAATTACCACATCCTCTGCATCTTTTAGTTTGGCATACTTGGTTGACTTGGACTTGTAAGTCCGCCATGGAGTAAACTCCTTCCGCTCCACACGCTTGATTTGACCGTATTTGGTCACCGCGAAATAAGTTCCCTCATCAAAATTCTCAACCAGTTCCGCGAAGATAATCTCTTCATTGGTCTCAAAATTCATGAGTGTCTGGCTCAAGTGTTCACCAATGTCCTTCCAACGAATATCTGTCAACTCATGGACAGGTCGGTAGATGACATTTCCAAGATTGGTAAAGAGCAATAGGTGCTGGGTTGTCTTGGCATTCTGCAAGAAAATCAACTGGTCATCCTCTCGTTTGCCCATTTCTTCCAGCGTTGAGGCATTGAAAGAACGCGGACTAGTCCGTTTGATGTAACCTGCCTTGGTTACGCTGACAAAGGTTTCTTCCTCGACAATCAAGCTGGCGGTGTCAATCTCAATCGTTTCTGCCTGATCTTGTAACTCACTCAAACGAGGATTTCCAAACTGCTTTTTGACCTCACGCAGTTCCTTCTTCATAAGATTGAACATAGTCCGCTCATCGCCAATAATGGCTGCCAAGGTCTGAATCTGCTCGCGTAGAGCTGCTTCTTCATTCTCCAAGGTCACAATATCGGTGTTTGTCAAACGGTAAAGTTGCAAGGTCACGATAGCCTCAGCCTGTTCCTCACTAAAATCATAGCTGATTTTCAAGTTTTCCTTGGCGTCAGCCTTGTTCTCAGAAGCACGGATAAGGGCAATGACTTCGTCCAAAATGGAAATGACACGAATCAAACCTTCTACGATATGGAGGCGTTTTTCTGCCTTTTCCTTGTCAAACTTAGACCGGGCAATGATAATCTCACGGCGGTGGGCGATGTAGCTGGACAGAATCTTCTGCAAGCCGACCTGACGCGGTGTGAAGTTATCAATGGCCACCATGTTGAAGTTGTAATTGATTTGTAGGTCGGTATATTTGTAGAGGTAGTTGAGAATGGTTTGCTCATCGCTATCTTTTTTCAGCTCAATGGCAATCCGCAGACCTGTCCGATCTGACTCATCACGCACCTCGGCAATACCAGGCACCTTGTTGTTGACACGGACATCATCAATCTTCTTGACCAAAACAGCCTTGTTGACCTCATAAGGAATTTCAGTGATGACAATCTGTTTCTTACCAGCCTTGAGCTGCTCGATGTCACAACGGCTACGAACTACTACACGGCCCTTACCAGTTTCATAGGCTTTCTTGATTTCGTCAGCCCCTTGGATAATGGCACCTGTTGGGAAGTCTGGTCCAGGCAAGAACTCCATCAACTTTTCTAATTTAGCTGTCGGATGATCAATCATGTAAACAACGGCATCGATGACCTCCGCCAGATTATGTGGCGGGATGTCAGTCGCGTACCCTGCTGAAATTCCTGTCGCTCCATTGACCAAGAGATTAGGGAAGGCAGCTGGTAACACCGTGGGTTCTTTTTCCGTATCGTCAAAGTTCCAGGCAAAAGGCACGGTTTTTTTCTCGATGTCGGCCAGGAGATAGCCAGCCATTTCCGACAGGCGAGCCTCGGTGTAACGCATGGCCGCTGGCGGATCGCCGTCCATGGAACCGTTGTTTCCGTGCATCTCCACCAAAATTTCGCGGTTCTTCCAGTCCTGACTCATGCGGACCATGGCATCATAAATAGAGGAATCACCGTGCGGGTGGAAATTCCCCATGATATTCCCGACTGACTTGGCAGACTTACGGTAGCCCTTGTCAAAGGTGTTGCCATCCTTATTCATAGAATAAAGAATCCGACGTTGCACGGGCTTGAGACCGTCACGAATGTCCGGCAATGCCCGCTCCTGAATAATGTATTTGGAGTAGCGACCAAAACGCTCTCCCATGATGTCCTCAAGGGACATGTTTTGAATGTTAGACATTTAATGTTTATCTCTCTATTCTCGTTTTTACAAAATATCCGTGCCGTCTTGAAAATTGTATTTACTATCTTTTATATTAGGTATGATAACGTTGAAATATAATTTAATATCATCTGATTTTGATTGGAGATGAATTGCTGACGGAATTGGATCAGACGAATCATTGTATATTAACTTGGAATAAAAAATCAATTTTTTATTCTTTGGTAGATGATAGTATTCATAGCTCCCATCTTTAGGTATTAGAGATTTCTCACGAAGAAGGTTATAAAATTCTCTAAGTCTTTTTTTCTCAGGTGAGCCTTTGCTGTCATTTTTAGAATAATCTACCATTCCAATCGCATTCTCAATTATTATTTCAAGAAGTCTTTGGGGCATCACATCTTGCTCAAACCCCTTATTCGTAAATTCATTCGCTTCTCTGGTTTCATAAAATAAATTATATCGATGAAAACAATTTAAACCTTGTCCGTCCTCGAATTGTACATACTCTAAAATAGAGTGGGCTAACAGGTGACCAATTCGAAAACTATCTGAATCAAGTGCTAACGGAGTTATAGGTTTTAATTTTTTCCTTTTGCGTTTTGTTCGCGTATTTCCACCCTTTAAAATAGCTACAATTTCTGTTGCTTTCTTCTGTTCCTGTTTCTGATATACAATAGGAATACATTTATCCATAGCACTATATATAGATACATAAGGTATGTCCGGCTGTAAATTATTTACTATAAACCAGCCCAGTTTTTCTAAATAGATTACATTCGATGAACTGACACCTATCTTCTTACAAAATAGTTCTAGACATGCGAATCCCATTTTATCCAATACAACTTTCTCAGATATCATTAAAATTAACTCCTAAACTAATTCTAATAAAAAATTTGATTTGTGATAGAGAAGCACAACGTACTTATATCAAACAAACTTCCTCTTATACTTGATATGACTGGCAATATTACCTTCTACATCCTTCTCATCCCACAGTTGCAGTTCCCACGGATAGTAAAAATTGCTCTTATTCTTGAAATAGATATGAATGCCAATATAGCCGTCCTTATCTCGCAGATACCAGTTTTTCAGACCATGTTTTCCCTGCCAGTCATCCAGACGCTCCATAACCTCCGCGATTTCCTCAGCAGTCAAAATCATACGAGCACCAAAAATATCATTGAGAATGGAGTTGACAGGATATCCCTCATTTCTCTCCTTAAAACGCTCAATCTTATCCAAAATGGATTCCGATGTTTTGACACGATAAAAATAGGGAATATCCTTGACATCTGCACGCATCAAGTAGTCATTGATAGATTCGTGTAAGTTGAGTCGATAAGCCAGAATAGGTTGAGTTGGCACCTTAGTAAATGTATGTTTGAGATTGACTTTTTCAACCTTTCCGGTTTCAAAATAATCTTTGGAAAACTTTCTGTCAATTCTATTGATTTCAGCAATAAATCGCTCGACTTTTTCTAACAACTTCTACTCCTTTTGTAAATAGCAGAGCTACTCTTCCACCTTCCACTGACTTGCTTGCCAGTTTCTGAAATCATCCACATCTGACTTAACTAATTTGAGGCAGGCATTAAGTACAAAAGCATCATCCAGCAAGCCTGGTCCGAATAGGAAATCAGGCAGAGCATCCAAAGGGCTGAAAAAGTAAATCAAGGCTCCAATTGTAGCCAAAATGGCTCCCTTCGGTAAAACCGTGTAATCTCGCTTGACATAGCTTCGAACCATGGAAATCATACCCGGAATGGCTGAAAACTTGTCCCCACCAAACGGTAGTCGAGCCAACTTCTTCTCGATATTTTGCAGAAAATGTTCCAATTTCCCTTGATCAGACAACAAGGCCTCTGCCCGTTCTCTAGTCTTGGACGATTTCCAGGTTTCAAGCGCCTGGTCAAATTTCTCTTCCAACTCCTGTTTGTTTTTAAATGGCTTACGCTTTTGAGCCCATTCAGTCAGCTGTTTTTGAAAACGGTCAGTTAATTTTACTCTTAGTGGCATAAAACACCTCACATAGTTTGCTTGTGCTAGAATTACAAATCCTCAGTGCGATAAAGGTTGTATCCTTCGTAATAATAAGAATGGTCAATACCTTTGAAATAAGTAGCCTGACCAAGATCTTCCGTTAAGGCTTGCAATAACAGATATTTAAGCTCTCCTGTTGACACATGGCTTCTAACCATTGCATTGAAATATTCATCTTTATCAATGCTATTCCAATCAACTACCTTGCCCAAACTATCCCGTAGCATACAATCCAACCAGATACGCATACTGCGACCATTTCCTTCTCGAAATGGATGTGCGATGTTCATATCTGCGTACTTGTCAACAATCTCATCAAAGGTTTCGTGAGGTAGCTTGTCGATATAGGCTAAAGACTGCTCTAGAAAAATTCGTGGTGCAAATTGAAAATTATCCTTGGCAATGTTGACATCACGAATTTTACCTGCAAAATCATAAATATCCTCAAATAAAGTCTGATGAATGTGTGCCAAACCTGCAAAAGTCCCAACTTCTATCTGGAATAACTGACCAGTTTCGAACAGTTGGGCTGCTTTTTTCTTACTGATTTGTTCTTCAAGTCGAGCTAATTCAGCGGAATTTTCAATCCCCAATTTATTTTCTAAAACCATATGGCACCTCAACTTCCCTGAGATTATTTGGTAAAAGCTGTCGCTTCCTCCAATGTAAACTTCACATTGTCTTCAATCCACTTACGGCGTGGCTCGACCTTGTCCCCCATAAGGACGGACACACGGCGTTCAGCACGGGCTAGGTCTTCAATGGTGACACGGATAAGGGTACGGGTTTCAGGGTTCATGGTTGTTTCCCAGAGCTGATCGGCATTCATCTCACCTAGACCCTTGTAGCGTTGGAGGATAAAGCCCTTGCCAAAATCCTTGCGGAGATCTTCTAATTCCCCGTCAGACCAAGCGTAAGCAATCTTTTCTGTCTTGCCCTTACCTTTGGACATCTTGTAGAGAGGCGGAAGGGCGATGTAAACCCGTCCTGCTTCCACTAGCGGTCGCATATAACGATAGAAGAAGGTCAACAAGAGAGTCTGAATGTGGGCTCCGTCCGTATCCGCATCGGTCATGATAATAATCTTGTCATAGTTGACATCTTCGATAGTGAAATCTGACCCAACACCAGCACCAATGGTGTAAATCATGGTGTTGATTTCTTCGTTTTTGAGTATGTCCGCCATTTTTGCCTTAGCAGTGTTAATAACCTTACCACGCAAAGGTAGAATGGCTTGGAACTTGCGGTCACGGCCTTGTTTGGCAGAGCCTCCGGCTGAATCTCCCTCGACCAGATAGAGTTCATTTTTGGCTGGATTTTTAGACTGGGCGGGGGTTAGCTTACCTGACAGAAGCCCTTTGTCCTTCTTGTTTTTCTTACCATTTCGGGATTCGTCACGCGCCTTACGCGCAGCCTCGCGGGCGTCACGCGCCTTAATGGCTTTACGAACTAGATTTGAAGCTAATTCCCCATTTTCCAAAAGGAAGAAGGTCAGCTTGTCCGACACAATGCCGTCCACCACAGGACGAGCAAGCGGACTGCCCAGCTTGTCCTTGGTCTGTCCTTCAAACTGCAAATGCTCTTCTGGGACAAGGATAGAAAGGACCGCAGACAAACCTTCACGGTAGTCAGAGCCTTCTAAGTTCTTGTCCTTTTCCTTGAGCAAGTTGGTCTTACGAGCATAGTCGTTCATGGCCTTGGTAATGGCTAGTTTGAGACCTGTTTCGTGGGTACCACCGTCCTTGGTCCGAACGTTGTTAACGAAGGAGAGGATGTTGTCTGAATAGCCGTCGTTGTACTGCATGGCAACTTGAACTTGGAAACCAGCATCTTCTCCTTCAAAATAGAGGACAGGTGTCAGGGTTTCCTTGTCTTCGTTGAGGTAGGAAACAAAGTCCTGAACGCCATTTTCGTAGTGGTACTCCTCCTGCTCGCCTGTCCGCTCATCTGTCAGAGTCATGGTGACTTGTTTGAGTAAGAAAGCTGATTCTTTCAGGCGTTCGGCAATGGTGTTGAACCTGAAGTCAGTCGTTGAGAAAATGGTATCGTCAGGCATAAAGGTAACCTTTGTACCTGTTTTTGATTTTGGTGCGGTGCCAATCTTCTCTAGGGTCGTGACTGGTTTTCCGCCCTGCTCAAAGCGTTGCTTGTAAACAGCACCGTCACGGGTAATCTCCACTTCCAACCAGCTGGACAGGGCATTGACCACCGAAGAACCAACCCCGTGGAGACCACCTGAAGTTTTGTAGCCACCTTGACCGAACTTCCCACCTGCGTGGAGAACGGTAAAAATGACTTCTACGGTTGGCTTGCCGGTAGCGTGCATACCAACGGGCATACCACGTCCACGGTCGGAAACGGACAGACTGCCGTCCTTGTTAATGGTCACATCAATCCGATCACCGAAACCGGAGAGAGCCTCATCGACAGCGTTATCAACAATCTCCCAGACCATGTGGTGAAGCCCATTCCCGTCTGTTGAGCCGATGTACATACCTGGGCGTTTGCGGACGGCGTCCAGCCCTTCCAGTACCTGAATGGCATCATCATTATAGTTATTTATGTTAATCTCTTTCTTAGCCAAAACTGACCTCCATACTTATCATCCTTTCTATCTTACAGGTTTTTAGCCATTTTTGCAAAATTTTTCTGTTGCCTATCGGCTGAGACAACTCACAAAATAAGATTTTGGACTAAATGAGATGAAAATATGCTATAATGAAAACATGTTAGTCAATCTTATTTTACTATTTATTGCATATTTATTGGGATCTATCCCGTCAGGACTTTGGATAGGTCAAACTTTTTTCAATATCAACATTCGTGAACATGGTTCGGGAAATACTGGAACAACCAACACATTCCGTATTTTAGGTCCGAAGGCCGGGACCATTGTATTTGTCATTGATTTCCTTAAAGGAACCTTGGCTGCTCTGCTTCCAATTATTTTTCATGCTCAGGGTATTTCCCCTGTTGTATTTGGATTGGTGGCTGTCTTAGGGCATACCTTCCCTATCTTTGCCCAGTTCAAAGGCGGTAAAGCGGTTGCAACATCTGCTGGTATGCTTCTGGGCATCGCACCTGCTTTTTGCCTCTATCTAGTCATCATTTTTGTGACTTCTCTTTACCTCACTTCGATGGTTTCCTTCTCCAGCGTATTGGCTGCTGCTTTAGCAATCTTAGGAGCTCTGCTATTTCCAGCAACAGGAATCATCCTGCTACGCTACGACTGGCTCTTTACAGTGATTATCGTTTTTCTTGGCAGTTTTGTCATCATTCGTCACAAGGAAAATATCCAGCGGATTTTGAAAAAAGAAGAAAATCTTGTCCCATTCGGACTTAATCTAACCAAACAGAAAAAGGGAGCTTAAATCACTCGCTTTTAATTTATAGTCTTTTAGTTTATTTTTAGT
Source organism: Streptococcus suis (assembly GCF_024509555.1). Taxonomy (GTDB): domain Bacteria; phylum Bacillota; class Bacilli; order Lactobacillales; family Streptococcaceae; genus Streptococcus; species Streptococcus suis_AD. The sequence goes on along the minus strand of NZ_JAMWEL010000001.1, from coordinate 135,860 downwards.
ACTCGCTCCAAAGGTTCGGGGAACCTTTGGAGGTTGGAGACATAGCGAACAAAGTTCGCCTCAATAGCTGCAGACAGCTTGTACAGTCGAGTGCCTGTGCAATGTTGGAGATTGCACTTGCGGAGCACGTCACCCCTGCAAAGTACGGCAAAGCGAGTTCAAACAATCCAGCGGAATGTTTGAAGTTGGAAATAAGGAAACGGAGTTTCCTCTTGCGTCGAAGTAATAAAAGAAAAACTAAATGACTATATGTTGACTTCGACCACTTCAATTCTTTCCCCACCAAGCAAAATCAAATGGCAGTCTACACGATCTATCTTGTAGGCTTTTTTCAATGCCTCGGCATAGAGTTGCATTTGAGCTTGGTAACGTTGGCTGAGTTGGCTTGGTTGGTCATATTTGTCTGTCTTGTAATCAAAGAGGACAATATGATCATCATATAGCAGGTAGCCATCGATAATCCCACGAAGGACAAATTGTTCCTGTGATACAGGATCTGTCTGCAAACTTGCAAATGGAGCTTCTCGATGAAGTTTATCCGTTTTGGCTAGAATTTCTCTTCCTAAATCTGTATCAAAGAAATCCAAAATCATCTGAACATTGATTTTATCTTTAATCGCTTGCTCAGCATGAACAGCTTCTAGGGCTGCTCTTACCGTATCTTCTGTCACCAACCAAGACAGATCCAAGCGTTGCATAAGTTCATGGACTGCTGAACCGACTTGGGCTCCAGTGATTTTTGGTTTCTTGGAGAAATCTGGCAAGTTGAAGGTCCGTTTTGGCTGGTATTTTTCCATAACTTCCATGCCTTCTTGTTCCAAAATAGGCTCATAGAGTTTCTTGATCTGACTTGGAGTCCGTAAACTTGGTAATTCTATAGCAGCCTTATAGCGTTCGTTCAACTCTTGGACAGAGGACAACTGGTCCAAGACTTGGGCGATGTCTTCTGATTGACGAATATCTTTAAGGCTGGCGTTTTCTAGCTTACTCTTCAATGTCAGTTTACCAATCTTCTCCTCCGTCAAATCCTCGTCCGTCACAAAGACTTTCTTGAAGTGCAAGTCTTCTCCTGAGAAGGCCTCGGCAATGGCTAGAATCCAGTCTTGGAAGGTCGCCATGCTTTCACGAGTTGATTGAGCAAGTACACCATCTTCCTTCTTACCATCGTATTTTTCAGCTAACTTGTCAGCATTACCCTTTCCAACCAGATACAGCTTCTTCTCAGCACGCGTTAGTGCAACATAAAGCAACCGCATTTGTTCCGAAAGATTGGCAATTTTTAGCTCTTGGAGATTATTTTGATAAGGGAGGGTGTTCATTAAGACTCGCACCTGAGGCAATGGGCTGTTTACCTTATCTTTCATATCCGCTAAATATTGGATACCTAGACCATTTTTCCGGCTGATAATGACTGACTGGTAATGGTCTTCCAAGTTGAATCGCTTATCGATGTTCATGAGGAAGACATACTTGAACTCCAAACCTTTTGACTTGTGAATCGTCATAAGCTGTACAGCATTTTGGGGTAGAAACTCTTGTACATCTGCCAAGTCCTTGTCATTTGCTATGGCACGGTCAAGCATGGCGATGAAGCGAGACAAGCCCTTGTAACCTGTTTTTTCAAACTGGTTAGCACGCAGACCTAGTGCGTATAGATTGGCCTGACGCTTGCTGCCATTTGGAAGAGCTCCTACATAGTCATAGTAGAATTTTTCATTGAAGATCTTCCAAATTAGGTCATAAATAGAATGCAGTTTGGCAAAAGCACGCCAGTTTTCTAAGATAGACAAGAAATCTTTGATTTTCTTCTTCAAGTCGCCATGAATCAATTCTGAATGCTGTCCAACATTTGCAATAGATAATTCCATTTTTTGGTAAAAGAAACCTGTCCCAGTCTGCAAGGAAATCCGTGTCAGTTCATCTTCATCGAATCGGAACATAGGTGATTTAAGCAGGGCAACCAAGGCATAGTCATTGAGTGGATTATTGATAACCCGCAAGGTATCCAGCATAATCATAACTTCTAAAGATTGCAGATAGGAGGCTGCTCCGCCATCTGCCACAATTGGAATCCCATGTTTTTCAAAAATGGACATAATGAGATCATTGTGCGTCCGTTTTTGCACCAAGAGAGTGATGTCCTTGAAGTCTGCTCCATCTTTATTGTGAAGACGAATAATCTCTTTTGCAACGACCTCAATTTCACCAGCAGTCAGAGGTGTTTCCTCCTCAGCATCCGTTGAAGAATGTGCGCTCTCCTGCTGATCGTAAATCAAGTATTCCATCTCATGCTTAGACTGGGCAATTTTTTGACCAGGACTACCAGCCACTAGACTGTGGGTGTCATCATACTTAATTTCTCCTACTTGGCGGTCCATCAAGCGCGTGAAAATAGCATTTGTTGCCTCCAAGACCTCAATCTGACTACGGAAGTTTTCCTTGAGCAAAATCAATTTCCCAGCCTGAGGATTTGCCTGATACAGTTCAAATTTCTCTTGGAAAATCATTGGATCCGCCTGACGGAATCGATAGATGGACTGCTTAATATCACCCACCATAAAGCGGTTGTGACCGTTAGACAGCAAGTCCAGCATTCGCTCTTGGCTATGGTTGTTATCCTGGTACTCGTCCACCATGACTTCGTGGTATTTATCTTGGAAAAACTGGCGGATGTCCGCATTTTCTTCTAAAATACGAATAGCAAAATGCCCAATATCGCCAAATTCAAAAGCCGCTTCCTTGATTTTTACATCCAGATAAGCCTGCGAAAAATCCAAGACAAAATCACGTAATAATATCAGCGTTGGCAAAGCTTGATCCTGATAATCTTTCAGCAGGGTCAATTCATAAACTTCCTGACCCAAATCGCGTAGTCCTGAGATAAGCTGGCTCTTGCCAGCATTGTATTCTTCTTTAAAGGTTATCAAATGCTCATCTTTTGGTCGATTGGCATTGGTCAGGCCCTTGCCTCTGGACTGGTCATTGATGAGAAGGATTCTTTCAACCCGCTCCATCAAGTCCTTCTGGTCCAGACTATCTAAACCTGTCAACAAATCCAAAACTTCTTCTACATTTGCAAAATACTTGGCAGATCCAAAGTCATTTCTGCCCCATTCCACATGGTAGCGGAAGAAATCTGCAGCTTGATAGAGCTTGTCTAACACTTTTTCCTTAAAGCCATGCTCTAAGATCTGCTCTAAACGCTCTTGACTGTACAAATCAGCTTGAACGGCCTGCTCTTTCAGCCATTTAGTTGGACTGCTTGTCGATTGACTAAAATCATGCACCTGATAAACAACCTGACGGAAACTACTATTATCCTTGCGGTTGCCCGAAAAATTGCGAACCAATCTACGAAATTCCCCATTTTCATCCTTTTCAAGATAATCTGCAAAGAGCTGATCGAAGACCTCTTTTTTCAGACTCGCTTTTTCTGTCTCATCCTGTAAAATCCGAAACTGTGGAGAAATGCCAAGGCTATAACCGTAGGTTGTGACCAATTTCTGCGTAAAGGAGTCCATGGTTCCAATATCCGCCTTGGTCAAATCCGCCAACTGGGCTGACAAATGCCGACGCAAGTCCATATCGGTCGTCTCCGCAATGGTTTCGTTGAGATTTTTCTCAATCCGCTCCTTCAACTCACCAGCCGCCTTGACTGTAAAGGTCGAGATAAAGAGCTGGTCAATCCCGACACCACGCTTCAACTTATCCAAAATCCGTTGAACCATAACAAAGGTCTTTCCTGACCCAGCCGATGCAGAGACCAGAACATTCTGACCGTGCGTGTAGATGGCTTCAATCTGCTCAGGTGTGCGTTTTTGTTGCTTATCAGAATTAGCTTCCGCCAGCTGCACAGCCTTGATTTCTTCCGCGCTTAAAAATTGTTCAAAAGCCATTAGTCCCGACCTCCTTTCATTCGTTCCATCCAATCTTGACGCTTGGCCTCTTTGACCAACCGCCGCGCCATGCCCATGTGCCGATCCGCCTCAAAACCAGTGATTGCCTTCAGCTGCTCACCTGCCACCGAACGCCCATCTTTGGTATAAGGATTAATAGCAAAGCGACCAGCCAGGATGTCCTTAGCAGCTTGTTTGTAGAGTTCTTGGTTGTGGTTCAATAAAACTGCAAACTCATCTTCCGTGTAAAGTTGGTTACGAGTCTGATAAAAATGATTGAGCCCCAGACTTTCCTCCTTCAAGAAAAGCCCCTTGTAAACCAAGCTAGTATTGGCAGCTCCTTCTAGCTGTTCTAAATTCTTCGTGTCTTTTAATTTGATAATCGGATCCTGCAAATGCAAATACATAGCTCCAAAAACAGGTTTATCCTTGGTTTCATCCAGCTCTTGTAAGGCTGCCAGGTAGGTCACCAACTGAGGTTTGAGACCATTGTAAAAATCCCCAACTGAAAAAGATTGGTCACTGGACTTGTAATCCACAACACCGACAGCCTGATTGATTTGCAAGGTATCCAAGCGGTCAATAGTACCATTGACATGCACACTCTTGCCATTTTGAAGGTCAAAAACCAGCGCCTTATCCTGACGGAAACTCTTTTCCTGACCATCAATTTCAACCAAATCATTATCCCGCAAAATAGTCGCACTGGAACGAGCAATCTTATCCAGCACCTCCTCCGTATAACGAGCATCCGCATCCTGGTTATAAAACATAGCAAATTCTGCCTCGTCACGCGTACGCAGGATGGCCTTGTCCACTTTTTGATCAAAATCTAGCTCAGATTGGTCCATGACCACTCGTTCAAAAATCCGATGCAAGAATAAACCATGCTGAAAGGCAGTCGGATGGATGGATTCCTGTTCCCGCAAGCGAAGAACATTGCGGACAAAGTAAAGATATTGGTTATTGTAGAAATTGGTCAAGCTGGATGCAGAAAGATTGAGCGGCTTATCCTCTGGATATAAAGCAGCCAAAGTTTCATCTGAAAGCTGTTTAGAAGTAATTTCGCCAGTAATGGTCGGAATTTCAATGCCTTGCGACTCCAATTTCTTCTTCAAATGGCGAACCAAGACTATCCAGAAGGCCCTCTGCCCTTCCCACTCCTCTGTTTCAAGGCTTGGTCTTTCCGACTCAATCAAACGGGATAAGAGACTCTTGTAGTGACCGATATCTTGCGGACTAAGTGTTTTAATCCGTCCACGTTCTTCGGATTTCAACCCCATTTTTTGGAGAATCTTGATATAAGGTGAGAGACTATCTTCACCTTCGTTATAAATCTGAGGTGTGGAAATAACTAACTGTTCCGTCGCAGCATTAAGCAGAGACATCATGGCAGCATGGTTCTTCTTAATATTCTCTCGGCTGACCAAATCAAAACGTGAAGAACTAGCCGAAACAAGATTGACTTTTTCCATCTCTTCTTCTGTCAATAGACTGGTATTCTTAGCAACTTTTGGAAAATTGGACTGGCCCATTCCGATAGCATAAACATACTTTGTAGTGTGCGGCTCGATCAAATCATAGGATTTGACATTGACCACATCAACCGTTGCAGGAACGGTACGATAGTGGCTGGCCTGCATTCCAGCCTGTAAAATAGCCAGAAAATCATCCAGTTTCAATTTTTCTTTTCCGAAAATCTGATGAAAATTCTCAAGAATATGGGTAAAACTTTTCCAGACCTGCTCTTCTTTTTCTTGCTCTACTTCGCTCAAATTTCGAGACATTTTTTCCATATTTTTAGGAAGTTCAATTGCCTCCAAAAATGCCACAAATTTCTCAAGCAAGGCAGCCCCAGATTGTGGTCCAGCCTTAAACAGCTGGTTCAAAGGCTCCATAATCTTAGCACGTAGAGTTTCCAAGACATTTAAATCATAGACAAGCCTTTTCTCCTTGATGGCTTCAGCGTCATAGTCAGCTCTGCTATTGGCCACAAAAGCCCTCGAAAAAGTAGCCTGCCCCTTCATATCCGCAAATAGGATGTAAGACTCAAATAGGTCCAGCTCCTTTTGGGAAATGCTGGCGTACAAACCAGATTTGAGGAGATTGAGCAGGTCTTCCGCACGAAAACGATAGCGACGCAAGCGTTCCAAGGACTCCACAAAATGGACCAAGGGATGATGACTCATCTCCTCTGCCTTGCCAAAATAGTAAGGAATGTCATACTTGTCAAAAATCTTGCCAATCTGCAACTTGTAGCTATCCACATCCCCCAAGAGCAACAAGATGTCTTTATAGCGAGACCCTTGATGCACATGCTGACGAATTGCAGTCGCGACCTGCTCCACCTCTTCTTTTTGGTTAACAACCTCCCAGAGTTGGATTTTTTCTTGGTCTGCTGGAGTCAAGTCTATCATGGTCCCGCTGTAGTCATAATAGGCTTCCACATTCTTTGAAAATTTACCAAGACTGTCCAAGACTGGCTCTTGACCAATATAAGTAGACTTAGTCTGGAACTGCGCTGATAACTGACGTAAAAAGTCAACGTTGGCTTGATAGACATTGCCTTCCGCATAGGTGGCTTGCACAGCTTTCTTGCTGGCATATACACCAATCAGGATTTCCGACACCCGTTCATTTAAAGCACTTACTAAAGCTTCTTCTTCTGCCGAAAAACGAGAAAATCCGTCTACCACCAGTACAATGTTCTTCAACTGCTCATCCAACTGACCAGTATCCACCAAGCTAGTCAGCTGTGCTAACTTAGACTGATGCTCAAAGCCTTCTTTGGACAAAATGTCTGTTACAGCCAGAAAAATCTTTACCAAATCAGCCTGTTTATCTGGTGACTCCATGGCTTCCAAGTCCAAAATAGACATATTTGCCCGTTGCAATTCTTTGTATAAAGCAACCAGCTGGTTAATGAAACCAAAATCTGTCTGCAAACGACCATAGACTTTCAAGTCGCCGTCTTCAAATTGCGATAGAACACGAAAGAAAATCATGGCAAGACCAACATCATCCAGCGGTTGTCCATTATCAATCTTATCAATCATCAGATAGCGGGCTAATTGCCCAAATCGAGTCACGATAATATCAAAAGTTGCCTGTTCAGGTAGGTATTCCAAGACTTTACGTTCCATTTCAAAGGACAGGGAGTTCGGAGCGATATAAAAAACACGTTTGCCCTGCTTGGCAAATGTTGCTGCCTGTTCTGTCAAATACTGTGTTAGTGGATTACGTATATCTGTATAGACTAATTTCATCTGGCCACCCTACTTTCTAAAATATTCTATGTCTAGTATAACAAAATTTAGTCAATATCTGATCAAAAAATAAAATCTGCAGGCCACACACATGCACCAGCAGATTCTATCTTTAGTCTTTTACTTTCTCTTTCGCCAAACGTTCTCTCTCCAACCGTAATTTTCGATTGGGATTGAGCGTATTAAAAAGTTCTTCTAATTTCTCAGCATTCCATACATCCGCTGCTGAAACAAAATTTCCATCCTTATCCTTGAAGGATATCGGTTTATCGCCCATACAAACCTCCAAATTATATGAATTACTAATCCTAGTTATAAAAGAGCTACCGTTCTAGTCCGTACACAAACTACTTCACTTCATTCATCTAGGCGATACTACTTCCTTAACGGAATTAGTAAGGTTGGTAGGTAGTCCGCCATAGTGTAGTGGCTACCGTACTACATCAAGTCCTTTAGAACTTAGATGTGATTCCGAAGTTACGAAACGGAACCCAAATGGTCGATACTACCATTTGGGTGAAGTTAGTAAGGTAGCTAGCCAAGATCCCCTAGGACTTGGCGTAGTTTGACTAGCAAGTTAACTTGCAGTCAAACTGCTTACCTCGCTCTCGAATTTCTTAGCTCGGGCTTCAATGGTCACTTTCTTATTTCTAAGTGACCAGCTGAAAAAGTCCACTGGACTTTTTCACTCCCACAGACTTCCTCACTCTCGAATTTTTAGGCTCGAGCTGAAAATTCTGTCCATTGGACAAGTTACGACATGGAGTTCAGGCAGTCGATATTACTGCCTGAACGAAATTAGTAAGGTTGGTAGGTAGACCGCCATAGCGGCTACCGTACTACATCAAGTCCTTTAGGACTTAGAGGTAGTTCCAACGTTAGTCCACAAACTCGAATTCAAACTTGCCGATGCGAACGGTGTCTCCATCTTTGGCACCACGCGCACGAAGAGCTTCATCGACACCCATGCCACGCAATTGTCGGGCGAATTTCATGACAGATTCATCACGGTCAAAGTTGGTCATGGTGAAGAGTTTTTCTAACTTATCGCCAGACAGGATCCAGCTAGCATCATCTGCACGACTGATGTCAAATTCTGGCTCATCTGGGTTAAAGCCGTAGTAGGCCTCTTCTTCTTGGAATTCAGATTCATCATAGAGCAAGAATTCTGACGTATTCTCTAGCAAGTCTGCAGTCGCTTCCAACAGATTTTCCAAACCTTGGTGGGCAATCCCTGAAATTGGGAAAATCTGTGGTAGCTCGTCAAATTCATCATAATTTGCGGCCAATTTTTTCTTAAACTCTTTCAGATTTTCCTCTGATTCTGGCATGTCCATCTTATTGGCGACAACAATCTGTGGACGTTCCATGAGTCGAAGATTGTAGGTTTCCAATTCATTGTTAATAGCTACATAATCTTCATAAGGATCACGCCCCTCACTTGCTGACATGTCCAAAACATGCAAGATAACTCGTGTCCGCTCGATGTGACGAAGGAATTGAGTTCCAAGTCCAACACCTTGGCTAGCTCCTTCAATCAAACCTGGCAAGTCTGCAACTGCAAAAGATTCTCCAGATTTAGTCCGAACCATTCCCAAGTTTGGAACAATAGTTGTAAAGTGGTAGGCACCGATTTTTGGTTTGGCTGCCGTAATCACGCTGAGGAGGGTTGATTTACCTACAGAAGGAAAACCAACAAGTCCTACATCAGCCAAGACTTTCAATTCCAATTCCAGTTGGCGCTCTTCACCTGGTTCTCCATTTTCAGAAATCTCAGGTGCTGGATTTTTAGGTGTCGCAAAACGAATATTTCCACGACCACCACGTCCGCCATGGGCGATAATAAATTCTTGGCCATGCTCCACCAAGTCAGTAATGACTTTTCCTGTTTCTGCATCACGGACAGTTGTTCCTTGTGGAACACGAACCAACATATCTTCAGCTCCACGGCCATGCATGCCCTTGGTCATCCCTTTTTCACCATCGTCAGCCTTAAAACGACGGTTGTAACGGAAGTCCATCAAGGTGCGCAAACCTTCATCCACGACAAAGACCACATTGCCGCCTCTTCCACCGTCACCGCCCCACGGACCGCCGTTTGGGACATATTTTTCACGGCGAAAGGCTACCATACCATCGCCACCCTTTCCAGCCTTGACTGTAATCTTGGCTGTATCTAAAAACATACTCATAATTTACCTATTCTTTCCTAGAAAAAAACGCTTAGAAGCGCTTAATTCATCAATGCATTGATTGCTGGCAAAATCAAACCAGCCAAGGTTACTAGAACCATTACAATAACGATGATAATCGTTACTTTCTCAAAAAGTGTTTTTTTATGTTTTACTTCACCAAAAGCCATAGCTTTCTCCTTATTTCAGTTAAAATCAGTTTATTTTACCACAATTTAGCCTCTTTTTCAATTGTCACCTTTTGGAGCCAAACATTCCTTGACCTTCTCCGCCACCTTGTAAGGCACTCCTGCTTCTGCGATTTCCTGCAAACTGGCTGACTGGATATTGCCAATAGACTTGAAATGCTTCATCAAAGCCTGCTTGCGTTTTGGTCCCAAGCCTTCTATGCCGTCCAATTTTGATGAGAAGGAATTTTTTGAGCGTACCTGACGATGAAACTCAATGGCAAAGCGGTGCACTTCATCTTGAATCCGATGCAGAAGGAAAAATTCCTGAGAATTACGGGGCAATTCCACCACTTCCAGCGGATTGCCAAAGAGCAATTCGTGAGTCTGGTGCTTGTCATTCTTCTGCAAACCTGCAATGGGAATGGACATACCCAACTCCTGCTCGATAACCTGCTTGGCGACATTGACCTGCCCCTGACCACCGTCAATAATAATCAAATCAGGCGGTGTCAAACCGTCCCGCAGTACCCGACTGTACCGCCGCTGCAAAACTTCTCGCATGGAAGCATAGTCATCCGGTCCCTCCACCGTCTTAATCTTATACTTGCGGTATTCTTTTTTATTAGGCACCCCATTTTCAAAGACAACCATAGCCGACACAGGACTGGTCCCCATGATGTTGGAGTTATCGAAAGCCTCAATCCGCACAGGCGTCGGAATCCCCAAAAGCTGACCGATATTCTCCACTGCACCGTAGGTCTTCTCCAGATTTTTCTCCAAAAGATTAAACTTCTGCTCCAGACTGACACGCGCATTCTTGGTCGCCAGATTGATAAGCTGCTTCTTCTCGCCACGCTGGGGCTTAAGGACCTTGGTATCAACCAGAGCTTCTACAGCTTCTTGGTCAATATCCTGCGGTATCAAGACCTCTGAGGGAATCAAATGTTGCTGGTCCCTGTAAAACTGACCGATGTAGGTCAAAAAGTCTTCGTCCGCATCATTATAGTATGGAAAAAGATTGACATTCCGCTCAATCAGTTTCCCCTGCCGAACAAAGAAAACCTGCACACACATCCAGCCCTTGTCCACATAGTAGCCAAAGACATCTCGGTTTTGCAAGTCATGAGCCATCACTCGTTGCTTGGTTCGCAGGGTAGAAATGGATTGCAGGACATCACGATATTCCGCAGCCTTTTCAAATTCCAAATTGCCAGCAGCCGCCTTCATCTTGTCCTGCACTTCCTTGACAATCTTATCATCATGACCTGTCAAGAACTGGGCGACTTCCTTGGCCATCTTGTCATAGTCAGACAGGCTGGGCAGGTTTTCCCCATGTGCCAGACATTGCCCCAAATGATAATAAAGACAGTACTTGTTCTCAGGCAATTTACACTTGCGGAAAGGATAGAGGCGCTCCAATAGTTTGAGGGTCTGGTTGGCCGCACCCACATCGGGATAGGGACCAAAATACTGACCACCATCCTTCTTAATCTGCCGTGTAATGATTAGACGCGGATGGCGTTCCTTAGTAATCTTGATGAAGGGATAGGACTTGTCGTCCTTGAGCATGATATTATAGCGAGGCTTGTTTTCCTGAATCAGATTGATTTCTAACAAGAGAGCCTCGATATTGGAATCCGTTACAATAAATTCAAAATCGGCAATTTCAGCTACTAGAGCCTCTGTCTTGGTATCATGGGCACCACGAAAATAAGACCGCACCCGATTTCGCAGGTTTTTGGCCTTGCCCACATAGATAATCTTTCCGTACTTATTTTTGTGGAGGTAACAACCCGGACTGTCCGGCAGCAACTCCAACTTGTGCTTGATTAAATCGTTCATAAGTATAATTATAACAAAAAAATGAGCTGGAAAGACTGTCCCAACTCATCTACATCCCTTTATTTTTGAACTTGCCAACGTTTGGCTTTTTTCAGCATAAATGGGTAAGAGGCTTTCATCAAGAATTTTACAAAACGATTTCCTTGACCGTTTGAAATCGCATTTTTTCCTTTAGCGATCATCTGTTCAAAACTGATGTCAGGCTCCAAAAATGCTCCATTGACATAACAATAAGAACAATAACTAGTTGAAAGACTTCCATCTGCCTCGGTACCTCTCACATCCTGGCCATGTAGATTGAGGGGCATAGCACAAGATTGACAAAATTTTTCCATAAATATCTCCTTTTGAATTCATTCATTATAACATAATAAACTGGATTTGCAACTTGTACACTACAACCATTTACCATTCACTTTGTTGATTTGATAGGTATAATTGGTGGGTATATGAGTACAAGCGACTTTCTCTGATTATTATGTAGATTGAAACCATCTCACCAGTGCTAATTACAAGCACCAAAATAGGAAAAACCTTTGTGAAATACTAAACATTTTTTCTAAAAAACTATTGCTTTTGTACTAAGGTAGTAGTATAATAATTGTAACTTATTATATTTATCTAGGAGGTTCTTATGATTCAATTTAACCACGTTAGTAAAGCCTATGGCGATACCTTGGCCCTTGATAATTTGGATTTGACCATCAAAAGTGGTGAAATTTTCGGCTTGATTGGCCATAACGGTGCTGGTAAGACAACGACAATCAGCTTGCTCACTTCTATTATTCAAGCCAGTCATGGAACCATCTCCGTCGACGGACTTAATCTGGAAGAAAATCGAGATGAGGTCAAAAAACGGATTGCCTACGTACCAGACTCGCCTGATATTTTCCTTCACTTGACTGCTTTTGAATATTGGCACTTTATGGGCAAGGTTTACGGGGTTGACAAAGACACAGTTAACCAAGCTATTAACAAACTAGCAACTCTCTTTGATATGACCGCCCGTCAGCATGAGCCCATTGATAGCTTCTCCCACGGTATGCGACAGAAAACCATTATCATCGGCGCCCTCATTCCCAACCCAGATATTTGGATTTTGGATGAACCCTTGACTGGACTGGATCCCCAGGCCTCATTTGACCTTAAGCAGATGATGAAGGACCATGCCAAAGGTGGTAACACCGTTCTCTTTTCGACCCACGTTTTGTCTGTTGCAGAACAACTCTGCGACCGTATTGGCATTCTGAGAAAGGGACGACTTATCTTCGTAGGTAGTCTGGAAGAATTAAAATCCCAATATCCTGACAAGGACTTGGAAACCATCTACCTAGAATTAGCAGGTCGCCAACAAAGAGAGGCAGGTGAGGTCGAATGAACAAATCTCTGATTTGGGAATTGGTCAAAATCAATATCCTCTACTCCAACCCGCAACTGCTAGCTTCCGTCAAGAAAAAACAAAATAAGAATAAAGATGGGCGATTTTCAGCCTATCGGAGCATCCTTATCCAGCAGGTCTTCATCATTCTGTTGACGGCCATCCTCTATTCTGCTTTCTTTCTGGGGTTTGATTACAAACGGTCCACAGGTTTCTTCTCCCTACAACTAGCTCTTTTTACCATCTTGGCAACTGTCTATGGATTTACTGGATTCTTTTCTGTCTTCTACGATAGCAAGGACACCAAACTCTATCTACCTCTTCCCTTAAAAGCGAGTGAGGTCTTCATCGCCAAATTCTTATCGGCTCAAGCTACGGTCTTGCCCTTCCTCATCCCCTGCCTTTCTCTTCTTATCATCACCTATTGGCAGATAGGTGGACCAGCCTTTGCACTTTTTGCCTTGCCAAGTTTTACTCTCCTATGGTTCCTAGTCAATCTTCTCAATATGATTTTTATGCATTTTATCGGAGAAATCTTGACCAAGAGCCCACATAAGACAACCATTTCGACCATTCTTCTGACAGGCTCATCTCTGGTTTCAATGGGAGCGATGTTGTTTCTCCAATCCCAGCAAACCGCTTCATTCCAGACAGATGGATTTGTACAATTTCCAGAAGTACCACTTTTTGTCGGTTTCCACTACATCATCAGCCAACCATTCTCGATTGAAACAGTTATCCATCTCATCCTACCTATTTTCTTCATGTTGGGATTGGTCCACTTTGCCTTTAAAACTGTTATTCCGAATTATTTCCAACAGGTTTTGGCGATTGATACTGCTTCATCAAAACGCAAGGTCGGCAAACCAAGGAAATTACCTCAGAATTTAAATCAAGCCCTTATCAAACACCATTTATCTACCCTCAACGATAGCAACCTGATGGTACAGACCTTCTTACAGTCCTTGGTGCTAGGAGTTGCCATGCTCCCTTCAATTTCTAAATTTACTGAAGGTGACGGACTAAGTTCTCTTTCCTGGGAATTTTTTGGAATTGCTTTATTGGCTGGCTTCTTGCTAGGCAGTCTGTTTGCAGGGTCAACGACCTTTATCGGAACAGCCATGTCCTTGGAAAAGGAAAATTACCACTTTATCCGAACTTTGCCCATTAACTTCAAACAGTTTACGATTCAGAAGTTTTGGGTGATTGCTGCGGTTCAATTCCTGGTTCCGACTTTGCTCTATCTCATGTTAGCCCTATTTGTCATGAAAGTAAACATGATTTTAGCCCTCTTCTTTGGTCTAGGTATACTTGTTTCTGCCCTACTAACTGGACAAATATACTACTGGCGGGACCAACGCCTACTCATGCTCAACTGGCAGAATTCCAACCAGCTTTTCGGTCGCGGAGCGGGTCAATGGCTGATTGCCGGGTCCATCCTATTAACCATGTTTCTTGGAACTATTTTAATCATAATCAGTTCAATAACCGCCTCTATGTTTGGTGGACTTACAGTCAGTTTTGGACTAACAGGCTTGCTCATCGTCTTTTCAGCCTGCCTTCAGCTCTTTATTTATAAGGCCTACTGGAAAAAACTATAAAAATAAACCAGATTTCGAATGTGAAATCTGGTTTATTTTTAAGCGAAAGCATTAAATTTTTCTTAGAATCATTGAAAGCTCAAACGCAATCCAAAGTATTCTAGTTAATTTTTATATCCCATTTGATGCCAAATTGGTCTACCAAATGTCCATAGTAATCTCCCCAAGGCTGTACTTCTAATGGATAAACAACTTGACCTTTTTCAGATAAGGCATTAAAAATGCGTTGACCTTCAGCTTCTGAATCAACCTCTACAAACAAAGAATATGCTTGTGGGTGTTGACGTAAGTCCTTTGGAACATCTGGAGAGTCATTTCCTTTTAATTGATGGTCACCGATATTGATTGCAACATAGAGAACTCTCTCTCCTTCTGGAGTTCCATCTAATTCAGGCATCATGGCTTTCATACGTACGATTGGGCTGACAAATTCCGTCTGGAACACCTCTTTATACAAAGAAAATGCCGCTTCTGTCTGACCATTAAACATTATTCCTGTTGTTAATCGCATTTCTTCTCCTCACAAGTTTTTATAAAAGTTTAAAACCTCAATTCACAAATATCTTTACCTTATCCAAACCATCTTTGGCCGACATCTAAAATATTTTTAAAACAGGTCTGGTTTGAAAATAAATGATAAATACGATTATATAAACTTAATAACTGTAAATCTAATGTATATATAGGCTCAAAAATGATTAATTATTTTGTTCAGCGTAGTATTCCTGACCAAAATCAGCTACTTCAGCATTGACTTGCCAGTGGATTCCAAATTTGTCCTGCAGTGAACCATAAGCAGGAGACCATGGAACAGCCTGCAAGTCAATCGTAATCTGCATCGCACCTTCAGATAATTTAGCAAACAAATCTTGTGCTGTTTCAGTATCATCTGTAATCAAGGCAACTGTAATGTTGTCACCTACTGAATAAGACATTTCTGGGTTATTATCAGAAAGCATGAAACGCTGACCATTCGGCAAACGGAACTGAGCATTCATGACATGGTTTTCCAATTCTGCAGGGCAGTCTGGCACAAAATCCTTATACAAGTTTACTTGCTCTACCTCTGCACCAAGTGCATTTTTGTAGAATTCAATCGCTTCTTGACCGTTACCGTTGGTAACCAAATAAATTTCCATTGCTTTAAGCATGGGATACCTCCAAAAATTTGATAGTCCATTATATCACGAGTTAGTTATACGGACAATTTTTTTGATTTAAAAAGTTGAGTTGTCACCAACCCAACTTTTAGTTTATTCATATCCACCACCAGGTACACCGAAGTATTCCTCTAGTGTTAAACCAGAATTATAGATATCTGTCGCTTCTTGGCCAATATAGCGGACATGCCAGGATTCTGCCATATATCCGGTACTATACTCTTTACCTGGTAAATAGCGTACGATAAAGCCATAGTGATGAGCGTTTGAAGCCAACCACTGGGATGCTGCCGGTTCTTGAAGGAGATTTCCACTCGCATCCATAATATCAAAAGCTAATCCTGTTTGATGCTCACTATAGCCAGGTCGAGCAGAGTATCGGTCTGCCGCAGCTTGACCATCTCGGTTTACATAATTTTGGTACAAACCTGCCTGGGTTTCATAGGATCGAAAACCACTATAATTGCTGGACAGGGCAAATCCCTGTGCCTGCATATTAGCTAATAATTGTTGAAAAGCAGCCAAAGCTTGTGGATCTTCACCTGGGGCATATGAGGCAGATAGGGGATGTTTCTTATTAGCAATAATAATCTCGCCATATTTCCCTTGAACACTATAGTAATAACCATTATAGCTAGCACTTGTAGCAGTCTTTACTTCCGTACTCTGCTCAGTTGAAGAATTTTCTAGACTGCTAGAGACCAAACTTTCACTACTGCTAGCCAACTCGGTACTAGCAGATGTTGTAGTACTAACACTGGTGGTATCGACTTGACTAGATTGACTAGATTGACTAGATTGACTAGATTGGCTGGTCTTAGAAGTAGCTGTTTGGCTCTCAGACTTACCACACGCCACCAATAATAAACTAGCTATCAAGAAAATTCCAACTGATTTTAAATGTTTAGGTAAATTCATCATGTTTCACTCACTCCATAAATTAAGAAGGAATCACCATTCGGTTTTAAATTGAAGACTTGATTCTTGGTTCGAGTAGATGATTTTCCGTTCAGGTATACTTCTCTAAATTGATTGTGAACCGTCACAAGATAGTTCTCACCATCCTTTGTAACGTCAGTAACAGTGTAATCAATTGTAGTTTGATAATCAATATTTGCGCTCGCAACACCACCCTTCTCAATATAGTCAACATAAGTATGATAGACTTGACTCGAAGTATCAAAATACTTTTCAAATCGAACTGTTCTGTTAGTGATTGAATAACGCATAGACTCAATGTATTCCGTCATGAAAGCTTGAATATCTGACTTGAGTTCTTGTTCAGCTTTGGCCTGAGCTTCCTTATCCTCTTTAGCCTTTTTAGCCTCAGCTATTTTCTTGCTAGTATCCGAAGAAATAGTCAAGTCTGTCGCCAGCTCATCAGAAGCTGGATCAACTAAGACAGTTGTCGCTTCAGTCTTATAAGTCCCACCCTCGTACTTAAAGTCTACAACCACTTCAAGTTTTTGGTTTTCCAACACCTCTACTGAAGACTGCAAGCCTGTTGCAATCTCCTTACCATTAGCTGATACTTTGATGTCTGTTGCACTCGCCACTTCAGACGGTAAAGCCAAATTCAACTGTTTCTTAACCGTTGATAAATTCAATGCTAACTTATTTTCTGAGGCTTGCTGCAAGCTCGGTTGCAATTCTGTTTCAAATGCACCTAACTTAGTTGTCCCCTTGGCCTTCAGAGTTTGGTTGGCAAAACGAAACTCACCTAAAGAGGTTTCTTTGTTTGCCTCGATTTTTGTTTCATTAATCACCAAATCTGTCAGATTACTATTCACAGTGATTTCAAGTGGATAGCTCACTACTTGGTATTCTGGGAAAATGGCAAGTTTACGGCTGGTTTCTTGTAGACCGAGTAATTTGTTTCCATTTTGATCATTGTAGGTATTTTTACCACCAGATGCTTCAATAGCTTTCAACTCTGTTTCGATGTTGACGCCCTCATCGTTGAGATAGGTTATAAAGTCTTTTGCTTCTGTTTTTGACCACTTAGCATCTTTGGTAGACAACAAACTAGCAATCCTATCATAGTCATTGCTCTTGGCTGCCGTTGAGAACTCTTCAATCGCAACATCCATACCTGTTGTCTTGTTCATATAGTAGTAGCCAGCTGCTAGTCCTAGAACTACTACTGTTCCTAAACCAAAAGCAATTTTCTTCTTACGACTAACAGGTTTAGCAGGAGCAAACTGAGGGGGAGTTGGTTGCGTCTGCACTTGACTAACAGGTATGGGAGCTGGCTCAACAACAGTTTCGACAACGACAGGGGCAGGAATTACTGCCTCTTTTACTTGCTCCACTGTTTCTTGGACAAGCTCTTGGCTCTCCTCGATTGGCAAACCTGCAATCGTCTTGATTTGTTTACTATCAAAATCAACTTCTTTAGCTTTGATGAATTCCTCAGCAGTTGGCTTACGACCAACTACCTTCTCAAATAATTCAACCCATTTTTCTTTCGTTGCCATATATCCTCCTACTCATTAAAAGAGACCAGCCAAGAACATTCTTCCAATAATAGAAAATGCAATTAATGTTGAAATAAAAATAATCAAACCGTTGACAAATATAGCAAGGATATAGCGATAGAAAGAATCCATATTGCTAGTATTTTTAAAGTTTGCCAAGGCATAAACACTAGCTGCACTCATAGCAGTTAGGGCCAACCAGCTAGCAATTCCTGAAATAGTAAACAAGCCAAGAAGCGAAGCAACCGCTGCAATAGCATATAGGAAAGCATTTACCGCAAATAATCGTCCATAATACTCAAGCGTATAAGCAAACGTATATTGTTCTTCTTTATAGATGTAGCGTTTTACAACAAAGCCTGCAAGTACAATTGAGAAAATAATTAAGAAAATACCGATAAAGCTCTTAAACAAAATATCCAAACCGAGGCTGAACTGTGGTGCTTGATAACCATAAGAACCGTAGCCAAATTCACCATTGAATAAGCCTGCCAAACCGCTCGTGAAACCATTCATTCCTGAAGCAATTCCATTTAAGGGAATATAAATTGTCAAACCTGCAAAAAGAGCAATCAAGAACAAAGAGACCCAACCATTATACTTATGCGACTGTGCTGCTACTGATGTAGGTGCTTTTACCGCAGACCAAATCCAATCACGGAACTGCTTAAAGAAAATACCAAATGCAGATGGCTGAGCAGGTTGTTGGTACACTTGTTGATTGGCTACTGGTTGTTGAACCGCACCATTCACAGGCTGTTGAACCGTAGATTCTTGCACAGGAGGGGTGGATTGGGTAGGTTCTTGTACTACCGACACTTGTTCTTGAGCTACTTCCTCAGTAGTTTCTACCACTTCCTCTTCAAACTCACCTGCTGCTAAGGCTGCCGCAATTTCTGCCTCCTCAGGTGAACGACCATTGACAGCTTCGAAATATTCAATCCAATCAATCTTTTTCATAAAAAAACTCCTTTATTTTATTGTGATATACACGCTACAATTATAGCATATTTTTAATTTTAAAGAAAGTAATATCACAAAAAGAAAAAGCTTAGACTTTCTTAATAAATTTAAGAAAAGTCTAGCTTCTTTTTAACCCGCCACAAATAGATAGAAAAAACTCGTACCTACCATATCTGCAAATGCATGACCTAAGAAAAACGGTAAGAGATTATCATTCTTACGTGTGTACAAGAAGTAATAGAATAAACCGAAAACTATTCCAATAACAAGTGCAGACGGTAGTCCTTGGTAAGTATGAAAAGAAACTCGTACAATCGTCGAAAATATGAGTATCCATGGTCGATACGTTTTATTGGTACTAAGCAGTAAACCGAGGAAGTAGAATTCTTCATAGAATCCATTCATCAATGAAAACAAAACACGACTGAGACTTAGTGAAGCGAATTTGTCAATAACTGTCGAAATGCTCCAATCATAGTGTGGCAAATACCCTAAATAAGTAAAATTATCCGTCAAACTTGGAAACAAATCATAAAAATCAAATGCCAAATCACTGAACAATCCAGCACCTAAGAAGATGGCAGGAGCCCACAAAAGTACATTCCAATGAAGTTGGATTTTCAGTTGTTTGACATCAAAATGACGAATAAATAGATAAATCAAGGCAATGACCAACAGTTTTGCTTCATTCCCAATAGCCCACCAGTCATCGGATGAACTAAAGGAGCTGACACTTGCATCAACTGCTTCTGTTGCTGAGAAGGATGCACTCCACATTTGAGTCGATGTGATAATTGAATTACCCCAAATAATCGCTGTTAAAATCAGAATGTCAAACCATCGTAATTCTTTTAAAGATTGTTCCAGATGAATTTTCTTCAGTAAGTTCTTCACCTTACCCTCCATTCGTTACATTCAGTTAATAACCCACTTGATTAACCTAAAATATAGTTTACAATTCATTACTTAAACATGCCTTATTGAACACAATAATTATTACTTTAGTAAATCAAGTAATTCTTTATAGTTTGAAATGATATAGGTTGGTTGGGCATGGCTATTATTTTCAAGTTTATTTGGATTATACCAAACCGAGTCTATACCAGCATTATTGGCTCCTTGGATATCAGCCGTCAAGCTGTCGCCAATCATGAGAAATTTAGCCATATCCGAACAGCCAATCTGCTCTGCTATTTTTTCATAAAAATCAGCCGAAGGTTTTTGGGTCCCCATCTTCTCCGAAATAAAAACTTGTTCAAAGTAGGGTAGAATAGGTGAGTTTAGGAGACGATTTTCCTGGATATAGGTCACTCCATTTGTAGCAGCATAGAGCTGATAGCCAAGTTCGACCAACTCTTGAAGCAGTCGGTCTGCACCTTCAAAAATCTGCCCTTGTTGACCGATAAATTCCTGATAGCAGAGGGCCATTTCTTGACCATCCACTAGACGACCAAAATGCGCAAATGTTTTTGAAAATCGTGTATTAATCAGCTCTTTTTTAGTGATGAGACCTTTCTCTAAGTCCTTCCACATGCCTTGATTGAGGGGGCGGTATACTTCTTTAAAAGCCACAATATCCTCCACTTGCATGGATTCTAGAAATTGCGTCAAAGCAACTTCTTCTCCATGATTAAAGTCAAGGAGTGTGTGGTCTAGGTCGAATAATAAGTGTTTGTAATGCACAATAAGTATCCTTTCTGAACTATCTTATTCTTATTAGTTACTGGAAAATATTCTATTTTTCCATCTTTCTGCTATCTTCAGCATCATTGGGTAACTTGCTTTCATCAAAAATTTGACAACTGCATTCCCTTCCCATTTGAATTGGCACTCTTGCCTTTCTCAAGCATTTGTTCAAATTTTATATTGGGTTCCAAAATGTACCATTGCCATAACAATTAAAACAATAAATACCTGATAAACTGCCACCTACTTCTGTTTCTCTAACATCTTTAAGATGCAAATTCAAGGACATCGCACAGGATTGACAGAATTTTCCCATATTTCTATATCTACTTTATCAGATAGTCCATTTTATCATATTTCACTTAGTAATAAAAGCCAACACAAAAGGAAAGGCGAACCTTTCCTTTTTATCTGGCTCTATAAGACTGTAGTGGGTGAATCCACTGTAGAGATTACAGTTCTCGTTGTCCTTATTGTCAAGGAAAATGTATCAAGTACGATTTTCAAAAGTCGTCAAAAATCCCTATTTTAGATTGTCTGGGGTTTCCAACATTCCTCCTGCTTAAAAAACGCCGGTTTCAGCGCAAATCTTGCAAAAAAGTGACCGTAGCTGAGGCAGCTCTAGTCAAGAAAAACTGTCAGATTTCCCAACCTATTTGGGAGAAAGTCACACAACTCCATACAGAAAATATGACCAATATAGCCATCGCTAGAAGATTACATATCTCCGTATCGGTCGTCCAGAGGAAACTGGCTCAGTTTCAATTTGAGCATGATTTTACGAAATTGCCAAAAGTCTTGAGCTGGGATGAATTTAGTCGGAACAAGGGAAAACTCGCCTTTATTGCTCAGAATTTTGAGACGAGATCGATTGTGACCATTCTTGACAGCAACTGCCAAAGCACCATCAAGAACTATTTCTACAAGTATTCTAGGGAGGTCAGAGAAACTGTCGAGGTCGTGACCATGCTTTGGCTACAAAATAGCTAGTCCCTTCGCTATACTATCTCTAGACTCAGGCTGAAACAGTCTATTCCCAGACTGTTTCACTCCCAAAAGCTAAAATTGTCATTGATAGATTTCACATTATCCAACACCTGAGCCGTGCTATGAACCGTGTCCGTATTCAAATTATGAATCATTTCGTTAGAAAATCTCAAGAATACAGTTCCCAGAATCGCTACTGGAACTTCGCTCTCCTATTTCTAGGCTCAGGCTAAATCAGTCCACTGGACTGATTTACTCCAAAAAGATAGCCGTAAACTGTCGCTGAATCGCTTCTATTCCCGCACTTTTGGGCAAACAGTAACACCGAGAGAGGTTGTCCAGAAGACAGTGAATTTCTCTGTGGAACTGAAATTCTATTACGAACTCTATCAGATCCTTCTCTTCCATTTCCAAGAGATGAACTCGAAATATTTCTTAGAGCTTCTAGAAGACAACCTGGACCTTGTCAATCCTGTCTTTAAAACTGTTTTTAAAACATTTCTAAAATATAAAACTTACATCACGAACGCCATGGAATTGCCTTATTCCAACGTCAAACTGGAAGCGACCAATAAACAAAGACATCAAGTGGCACGCGTTCGGCTGTAGGAACTTTTAGAACCCCAATTTGTAAAATTAAGCTAGACAGAAAAAGCCATCTATGTCAGGCTCAGATAAACGGCTCTATTTTCTAATATCATACCGTAACATGGCAATGCCATCAGTGACTGTTGATTCTACTAAAATCAATTTCTGTTCTTTGGACAGTCTATCAAAAAGTGCTATTCCATCTCCAAGTATGGTTGGAATGATGCCGACAATAAGATGGTCAACCACTCCCGCTTTAAGACAGGTTTGAACCAAATTTGCACCTCCAAAAAGCCAAATATCGCTACCCTCAGAAGAGCGCAAGCGTTCAATTTCCGGAACAATATCATTCACAAAACGAACATTATCATAGTCAATTTGTGCATTACGACTAGCAATTATAAATTGTTTTTCCTGATATCCCTCAATCATCTCAAGCGGGCAATCCTCTAAAGATTTACGCCCCATAATGACCATATCACAGCTTGCAAAAAATCCAGCATTATCAAACTGCAAACTAGTATCATACTGACGAGTACCATGGCCTTCAATCCAATCATAACTCCCGTCTGTTCGAGCGATATAACCGTCCAAACTCATTGCAATATTCAAAACTAGGCGACGCATACTGACTTACCTCCTTTGATAAAATAATGAACACCCAACATGCATTTACCTTCCAAAAATTATTTATTTACAAACTTTTTGGAGAACTGCAAAGTGCTGGGAGTTCTTTTATTATATTATTTTGATTTGATATAGTTAACACCATCAGCTTTTGGTGCAACAGCTTTTCCAAAGAAGGCAGAGAGAGCTACGACTGTGATAAGGTAAGGTGCGATTTGTAGATATACTGTCGGAATATCTTTCAAACCTGGAAGCTGACTTCCAACTACTGCCAAACTTTGAGATAATCCAAAGAAAAGACTAGCTAACATGGCACCAATTGGGTTCCACTTACCAAAGATAACTGCAGCTAAGGCAATAAAACCTGAGCCAACGATTGTTGTTGCTGAGAAGTTGATGTTTACGGATTGGGCACTAACTGCACCACCAACACCACCAAGGAAACCAGCAATCAATACACCTGCATAACGCATAGCATAAACATTGATACCAAGTGTATCAGCTGCTTGTGGGTGCTCACCAACTGAGCGAAGACGAAGGCCGAACTTAGTCTTATAGAGAATGAACCATGCCAGGAATGCAGTTGCAATAGCAACATAGCCCATCAAACTCGTATTCTTAAAGAAAATATCTCCAATAACCGGAATATCAGCCAATACTGGGAATGAAAACTTACCGAATGACTGAGTGATGCTGTCAGTTTGTCCCTTGTTATAGATAACTTTGACAAGGAAGACACCCAAGGCTGGAGCTAGAAGGTTCAACACCGTACCAGATACAACGTGGTCTGCACGGAAGTTAATGGTAGCCATAGCGTGAATTGCTGCAAATAAGACACCTGCTAAACCACCAACTAGGATTGCTAACAAAGGAGTTGCTTTACCAAAGGTTTCAGCAAATTCAATGTTGAAGACAACGCCGGCAAAAGCACCAATTACCATGATCCCTTCCAAACCAACGTTTACAATACCGCCACGTTCAGAAAATACGCCACCAAGACTGGTAAAAATCAGGGGTGCTGAATAGATTAACATCTGCGAAATGAGTAAGGCAAGAATGGAAATATTCATCTTATTTCGCTCCTTTCGCTTTATTTTTTGCTTTAAGCAATTGCTCAAAGATAAATTTCACACCGATAAAGAAGATGATAGACGCTGTTACAACGTTTATCAATTCAGGTGGAATTTGGGCACGAACCATACCTGGTGCCCCAACAGAGAGAACACCGAATAGGAAGGCTGCCAATGGGATACCGAGCGGTGAGTTTGAAGCCAAGAGGGCAACAGACATACCGTTGAAACCAATATCCAAATTACCACTTTGAATGTAGACATTTTGGAAGGTACCAAGACCCTGGATGGCACCAGCAAGACCCGCAAGGGCACCTGAGATAACCATTGAAAGAATGATGGTACGTTTAGCTGACATACCTGCGTAGTCGGATGCCGTTGGGTTCAAACCAACTGAACGAATTTCAAAACCGAGAGTTGTTTTAGTTAACAAGAACCAGATGACCAAGACAGCTATAATTGCAAAGAAGATCCCCAGGTTCATACGCGAATTATCTGTCAAAGCACGGAGCCATTCTGTCTGATAGGAAGCATTGGCTGAAACGTTGATCGTCGAATCCGTATTCTTCATCAAATCATCAGCGAATACTTCACGTATGATATAGTTACATGAGTAAAGCAAGATGTAGTTCATCATGATTGTGACGATAACTTCACTGGTACCAAGATAGGCACGCAAGATACCTGGAATAGAACCAGCTATACCACCGGCAATCATAGCAATAACTACTGTCGCTAAAATAAGAACTGGACGGGGCAAATCTGGATTTGACAAGGCAAACCAGCCTGCGAATACCCAGCCCACATAGGCTTGACCAGGCAAACCGACGTTGAAGAAACCAGCACGACTAGCCACTGCGAAACCTAAAGCGGTAAAAATCAGTGGTGCCATAGCACGGAAAATTTCACCGATTGATTTCACATTACCAAAAGCTGAATAGAATAGTTCTTCGTAGCCCCAAATTGGGTCATAACCGAAGACAAGCATGATAATGGCACCTAACAACAGACCAGAAAATACTGCCAAAAATGGAAGGGCCACATTGTGATATTTCTTAGGCATGACTTTCTCCCTTCTCTAATTTTCCACCTGCCATCAAGACACCCAACTCCTGCTTATTTGTCGTCGCAGGATCGACGATACCATGAATAGTACCGTCATGGATAACAGCAATGCGGTCTGAAACATCCAAAATTTCATCCAATTCAAAGCTAACAACAAGAACAGCCTTGCCCTTATCACGCTCTGCAATCAAACGTTTACGAATGTATTCGATAGCACCAACGTCCAAACCACGAGTTGGTTGGCTCACGATGAGAAGATCTGGGTTACGGTCAATTTCACGGGCGATAATGGCTTTCTGCTGGTTACCACCTGACAAGGCCTTAGAAGGAACTAACTCACTGGCACCACGCACATCGAACTCTTCCATTAGCTGACGTGCCTTTTCATTGATAATATTGTAATTCAGAATACCATTCTTAGAGTTTGGCTCTTTATAGTATGTCTGCAAAGCAATATTTTCTGCAACAGACATTTGCAATACCAAGCCATCACGGTGACGGTCTTCAGGAACGTGGCTTACTTGCATCTCAGTGATTTTACGAGGTGTTTTACCAACTACTTCCTCACCCTTGATGGTAATGGAACCTGATTTAACCTTACGCAACCCTGTAATGGCTTGGATAAGCTCACTCTGTCCATTTCCATCGATACCAGCAATACCAACTACTTCTCCAGCTCGTACTTCAAGGTTAAGGCCTTTAACTGCCGGAATGCCACGGTTTTCGTTTACTACCAAATCCTTGATAGACAGAATAACTTCCTTAGGATTTGAAGGGATTTTTTCTGTTTTGAAAGATACAGAACGTCCAACCATCCACTCAGCCAAGTCTTCATTGCTTGCACCCGCGACATCAACTGTTTCAATGGATTTACCACGACGAATAACAGTAACACGATCCGCAACAGCACGAATTTCATCCAGTTTGTGAGTGATCAGAATGATAGACTTGCCTTCTTCAATCAATTTCTTCATGATTTTGAGAAGCTCTGCAATTTCCGCAGGGGTCAATACAGCCGTTGGCTCGTCAAAAATCAAGAGGTCTGCACCACGATAGAGGGTCTTCAAAATCTCTACGCGCTGTTGAGCTCCGACAGAAATATCTGCCACCTTAGCTGTCGGATCAACTTCTAGGCCGTAACGCTCAGACAATTCTTTGATTTCAGCAATGGCCTTTTTGAGGTCAATCATACCTGCCTTTGTTGTTTCAGAACCAAGAATGATATTTTCAGCAACAGTGAAAGCATCAACCAACATAAAGTGCTGGTGCACCATACCGATACCTAGATGGGCAGCTTTAGAAGGCGAGTCAATTGATACAACTTCACCGTTAATTGCAATTTCTCCGCTAGTAGGCTCCAAAAGACCTGCCAACATATTCATAAGAGTTGATTTACCAGCACCATTTTCACCGAGAAGGGCGTGGATTTCACCTCGTCTGACATGTAAATTGATGTGGTCATTCGCGACAAATTCACCGAAAATCTTGGTGATATTGCGCATTTCAATGACATTATCCCTAGTCATAATCTTCTTCCTTTCTGACTATCATTTTTGTCAGTAAAACCTACTAGATAGTAATAGGCTTTACTGAGAAAAATTCTCAGCTCCGAAAAGGGCGACCGATTTCGGCCGCCGATTCGGAAAAAGTTTATTCAAAAGAATGTTCTTATGGTTTTTCTGGAACTTCTACCTTACCATCAATGATAGCTTGTTTTGCATCTGCTACAGCTTTTGAAGCATCTTCTGAAAGGTTAGTCTCAGCCAATTCTACACCCTTGTCTTTCAATGAGAATTGAACTACAGTACCGCCAGGGAATTCTCCAGCAACTGCTTTAGTTGCGATATCTTTAACAGCAGTACCAACCTCTTTGATTGTTGACGCCAATACGAAGTTTGAAGCTTTGCCATCTTTAGATGTATATTCACCTTCTGCAGATTGGTCACGGTCAACACCGACTACCCATACTTTATCAGCTTCATTACGAGTCTCATTTTCAGCTTTAGCAGCCGCAAATACACCATTACCTGTGCCACCTGAAGCATGGAAAATAATATCTGCACCAGCAGCATATTGTGCAGCAGCAAGTGTTTGGCCCTTAGCAGCATCACCGAAAGAACCAGCGTAGTCAACTGTTACTTTGATATCTGGATTTACAGATTTTGCACCTGCTACGAAACCAGCTTCAAAACGGTCGATTACGACACCTTCCATACCCCCGATGAAACCAACGTGGTTAGATTTTGTAGATTTAGCTGCTGCAACACCTGCCAAGTAAGAAGCTTGGTGGTCTGCGAAACCAACGCTAACTACGTTATCAAGATCTGGTACAACAGAGTCTAC
This sequence comes from Streptococcus suis, assembly GCF_024509555.1. Taxonomy (GTDB): domain Bacteria; phylum Bacillota; class Bacilli; order Lactobacillales; family Streptococcaceae; genus Streptococcus; species Streptococcus suis_AD. Next base: position 108,549 of record NZ_JAMWEL010000001.1, on the reverse strand, counting down.
GATTACATAATGTGTATCAGTATTGTTTGGAGCAACTTCAGCAATTGCAGATTCCAAGGCGAAACCGATACCGAATACTAGATTGTAACCACCTGAAACAGCTGAATCTAGGTTTGTGACATAGTCAGATTCACTTGCAGATTGGAAATAGTCATAGCCATTACCTTTTTCAAATCCTTGCTCTTCACCCCATGCAGTAAGACCTTCCCAAGCTGATTGGTTGAATGAACGGTCATCAACACCACCGATGTCAGTAACGATTGCAGCTTTTACTGAAGATGAAGCTGAATCTGATGATGAGTTATTTGAAGTACGGCTACCGCAGGCAGCTAGAGTAAGTGCTGCTAAAGATACAACACCCAAGCCAACAAGTTTCTTGTTCATTTCTGAACCCTCCTAAAAAATTCTTTGGCAACAAAAAGTTGCAGTGATGAAATGATACAGCCTAAAGACTGCTTTACAAACCTATTTTAAGTCTGTAAAAGAATACGGAAGTAATTCCCCGACTGTCATCTCGACTGTCGATTTATCTTTAGCGACCAAGGTCACTTTTAGATCCTGTTCAAAAAATTCTGCCATCACCTGACGGCAAGCTCCGCAAGGAGATACTGGTTTTTCTGTTTCACCGTAAACAACCAGTTCTGAAAAGTCTGTAACGCCTTCTGAGACTGCCTTAAAAATAGCTGTTCGTTCACCACAGTTGGTCAGGCCATAGCTGGCATTTTCAATATTTACCCCTGTAAATACTTGACCATCTTTAGCAACTAGTACTGCTCCAATTGGAAAACGAGAGTAGGGGACATAGGCATTTTTACTAACTTCAACAGATAAATCAATTAAATCAGTAGTCGCCATCCGACTTTTCTCCTTTCATGATTGCAACGCCAGATGATGCACCAATACGGCTAGCCCCAGCTTCGATAAAGGCAATGGCATCTTCGTAAGAACGAGCTCCACCAGAAGCTTTAACCCCCATATCCGGTCCAACCGTTTTTCTCATTAGGGCTACATCTGCCACAGTGGCACCTCCTGTTGAGAAACCAGTCGAAGTTTTGACGAAATCTGCACCTGCTTCTTTTGATAGTTCACAAGCTTTTTCTTTCTCTTCATCTGTTAGAAGGCAAGTTTCGATAATAACTTTGACAAGTTTGTCACCACTCGCTTCGACAACTGCTTTAATATCTTCTAAAACAAGGTCATAATTTTTATCTTTCAAGGCGCCAATATTGATGACCATATCGATTTCATCAGCACCATTTGCAATAGCATCTTTTGTCTCAAAGGCTTTAACAGCTGGTGTGTTTGCACCCAAAGGGAAGCCGATGACGGTACAAACTTTTACGTCACTATCCTTCAATTCTTGGGCTGCGTAGGTTACCCAAGTAGGATTGACACAGACACTAGCAAAGTCATATTCTTTGGCTTCTGCCAAAATCTGAGCAACCTGTTCTTTAGAGGTTTCTGGCTTTAAAATGGTATGATCGATATATTTATTAAGTTTCATACTTTCTCCGTACATTATGATATAATCTCGATGATTTCTTTCGTTTTTACACTTACTTTATCTATTTTAACATTTTTCTTGAAATTTGTAAGCAAATTTTCCGAAATATTTTCATTTGCATAAATTGTTGCGATTTTTTCACCCTTGGCAATCGCTTCTCCGACTTTCTTATGGAAGACAATTCCTGTTTCATAGTCCAAATCATCTGTCTTAACAGCCCGACCAGCACCAATTCTCATAGCAAATAGTCCGAATTCCAAGGCTGGAAGTCCAACGATGTAACCATCTTCATCAGAGAGTACGTCAACCTGAATAGAAACTTGAACCGGACGGTACAAATCTTCCAAATCTCCGCCCTGAGCTACAACCATTTCTTCAAATTTCTTGAGGGCTGCTCCGTTATCAATATGCTGACGAACTTCTTCGACTGACTTTTCAACGTTCGCCAAACTGAGCATGATTTGAGCCAATTCACAGATAAATTCTGTCACATCTGCTCTGCCATTTCCCTTAAGAATTTCCAAGGCTTCCAAAATTTCCAAGCGGTTACCAATGGAGGTCCCTACCGGCTGGGACATATCTGTCAAGACAGCTACTGTCTTGCGCCCAACTGCTTTTCCAAGGTCCACCATGGTTCGTGCCAGAACACGCGCATCTTCGATGTTCTTCATGAAGGCACCTTCGCCAACCGTTACATCGAGAAGAATGGCATCGGCACCAGCCGCAATCTTTTTAGACATGACCGAACTTGCAATCAAAGGAATGATATCCACAGTTGCCGTCACATCACGCAGGGCATAAAGTAATTTATCAGCCTTAACCAGATTGTCCGATTGACCAATGACAGCTACTCCTGTTTCCTGCACCTGCTTGATAAAGTCTTCTTGACTTACTTCGATTTGGTATCCCTTAATGGATTCCAACTTATCAAGTGTGCCACCTGTGTGGCCCAGACCTCGACCACTCATCTTTGCAACAGGAACACCAAAACTTGCTACAAGTGGTGCCAAGATCAAGGTAACCTTATCACCTACACCGCCAGTTGAGTGCTTATCAACCTTAACACCTGCAATCGCTGAAAGGTCAATTTCCTCACCCGAATGCACCATAGTCATGGTCAAATCTGAAATCTCTCTTGTGGACATTCCCTTAAAATAGATAGCCATCGCCAAAGCTGACATTTGGTAATCTGGTACACTGCCATCCACATAGCCATCAATCAACCACTGAATTTCCTCAGTAGTTAACTCCAAGCCATCACGTTTTTTCTGAATTAAATCAACTGCTCTCATTCTTTCACACTTTCAAGGATATAGTATCCCTTATCTTTTTTAATAATCTGGCAATTCCCAAACACTTCTTCCATCCGTTTTTTAGCGCTCGGTGCCCCTTGTTTCTTTTGGATGACAATGGTTAAGCTCCCGCCGTCAACCAAATGTTCCTTGGCACCTGTAATCACTTCATGCACAACTGACTTACCAGCTCGAATGGGAGGGTTAGAAATCACATAATCAAAACTACCCTCAACTGCTTCATAGACATCAGATTGAAAGATCGTCGCAGAAACACCATTTTTCTCAGCATTTTTCTCGGCTAGCTCTAAGGCTCTGCTATTGACATCAATCATGGTAACATTTAGGTCATAGACTTTTGCTAAGGTCAATCCCAGAGGTCCGTAGCCACAACCTACATCCAAGAGAGTCTTCCCCTTCGCAACATCAAGGGACTTTAAAAGCACCTGACTTCCATAATCAACCATTTTCTTACTAAATACACCAGCATCTGTTAAGAAAGACATCTGAGTATCTAGTAAGCTGACACGGAGTTCATGAATATCATGTGCTACACTTGGATTTTTTTCATAATACATATTAGACATACTCCGATTATACCATTTCTTAAAAACGTTTTCAAGAGTTTTGCAAGATTGGAAAATATGATAAAATGTAAGTATTATGTAAAACGCTTACTTCTATTAGAAAGAATAAACTATGAAGAATGAATTTTTAAATTTTGAAGAAATCGACCGTTCTACCTGGCAACAGCTTCATAAAAAGACAACAATACCTTTAAGTCAAGATGAATTGAACTCTATTAAGAGTTTTAATGACCGCGTACAACTACACGAAGTTTCTGATATCTATCTTCCCTTAATCAACCTCATTCATATTTATCGGAAGGCTCGAAAGGACCTCAATTTCACCAAGAGCCTCTTCCTGCAAAAATCTATCAAACCGCAACCATTTATTATTGGGGTTTCTGGAAGTGTAGCCGTTGGCAAGTCAACAACAAGCAGACTTCTACAGATTCTTATCGCCCGTACCTTTAAACATGCTAAAGTTGAACTAGTCACAACCGACGGTTTCCTCCACCCAAATGCAATCTTGGAAGAACGACAATTGCTGAATAAAAAAGGGTTTCCTGAATCCTATGATATGGAAAAATTGATTGATTTCCTAGATAAAATAAAAAATGGTTACGATTGTCAAATCCCTGTCTATTCTCATGAGATTTATGACATCGTACCCGACCAGATGCAAGAAATCAAAGCACCTGACTTTCTAATTGTTGAGGGAATTAATGTTTTTCAAAATCCACAGAACCAACGTCTGTATGTCAGTGACTACTTTGACTTATCCATTTACGTCGATGCTGATGTGGATCACATCGAAAGCTGGTACTTGGAACGATTTCAAAAATTGTTGACATTGGCCAAAAACGACCCTAGCAACTACTATCATCGTTTTACGCAAATGACCTATCCAGAAATCATCGCCATTGCACAAAACACCTGGAAAAATATCAATCTCGCCAACCTCGAAAAATATATTGAGCCAACGAGAAACAGAGCCGACATCATACTTCATAAGGCTGAAAACCACGAAATCGATAAAATTTATCTAAAAAAATAAATTTCACTTGTCAAAACCTATCTTTTCAGATATAATGGTATAGTTAGTACAAGAAAGGGTGGAGGTGAAACCATTGGCAAACATTAAGTCAGCTATCAAACGCGCTGAATTGAACGTTAAACAAAACGAGAAAAACTCAGCACAAAAATCAGCTATGCGTACTGCAATTAAAGCATTTGAAGCTAACCCATCTGAAGAGCTTTTCCGCGCTGCTAGCTCAGCAATCGATAAAGCAGAAACTAAAGGTTTGATTCACAAAAACAAAGCAAGTCGCGACAAAGCACGTCTTGCATCAAAACTTGCTTAATAAAAAAAAGAAACCTTCGGGTTTCCTTTTTTTATTCCCAATTTGTTAATTGGAGTGTATTAGTTTGCTCATTACTAGAATATTGATAGGTCGAAACATATTCTCCAAACGCTTGAAAAATACTTAAGTCCTGTGACTCAATGAATTGTAGCATTTGTTCGAGTAAGGCACTATCAGAAAACTGCATAGTTACCTTCTGGTTCCCCATTGTCACTTGTCTAGAAATAGATTCTAATACTTGTTCCTTGTCAAAACTTTCAAAATATTGATTGTTGACTACATAGTAATTCAAGGAGTTATCATCACAAACAGGATAAGAAAGTACACGAGACTGATATGGATACTCATTTCCCCAGTAGGACAAGAGGTCACGATCTGCTACTCGACTCGTTTCAAGCAGTTGGTCAGTAACACAAAGATAATCATAAGAAATATCCTGATTCTCTTCCCCACCAATTGCCGCATCAAAAACAGGGTCTCCCCAGGTTGTATCTACACCATAAAAGTTCCCAGCAATTTTAACAAGGTTCCAGGCATGTCCAAACTCTGTTCCATCTACATCCCTAGCCATACCAGAAACATAAATACATTCGATATCAGAAAGTTTACATAAATACTGAAAGGTTCTACTATAGCCAGCACAGACAGATTTTCTATCAAGTAACACGCTAGTGACAGACTGCCTCTTCCAAGCCAAACTATCATTTGTCAGTGCATCAACATCATAATCTGTTTGATTGATGATGTACTCGTAGAAATACCTAACTTTTTCATAGTCTGAACCCTGTGGACTCATGGAAAGAATATCAAAAGCTGTATCCTCCACTTTCTTCATGATCTCTTTATAATCTTTGGGATAGCCTGGCAGGGACAAATCCGATAGACTAATTCCGTCAGACATTTCATCTGTCAGCCAGTAAAATTCCGGATAATCATTTGCAACAGAAAAATAGACACGGGTATAGACTTCTTCCTCTTCTGTATCAATGGTAATTGTTTTCTCACCTTTCTTTAAACCATTAACAAACTGAAGATAGACTCGACGCTCTTGGTCACTGTCTAATTGCTGATAGTAATAGTTGACTCTAACCTCTTCCTTTAGTTTTTCTAATTCTGCCTCTAATTGGCTGTCTTTTTGGAAAATAATGGATTGAATTCCTTCTAACTGCTTACCCACTTCTTGGGGTGTACATGCAGACAGCATAGTAACAGAAAGCAGAAAAATAACATTTAATAATCGTTTCTTCATATATCATACCTACCTGCACATAGTATATCATATTTTTCAATACCCTATGCTCACTATTTTTCATAATACTGGTGCTGGGCCCTAGACCAGACTCGCTTCTAAGAGCTGAGCAATATCAAATAATCATCATCCACTGCTATTGAACAAACTTTTCTTCATAAAGGAAAATTGGACCAAGAAAAAATCGGTCCAATTTTTATATTCTTTTAATCAATGGAGGGGCTGAACTATAAATACCGAATTTCAGACTAGCTTACATATCAAAAAGTGTCAGCTACTTCTACTAAGTTGCATAAATCTATGTAGAACTATCATTATTTAGGTAGATGAACTTCAAAAATGGTACCTTTTGGTTGATTATCTTTTACCACAATTTGACCATTAAGGGTTTTAATGATCTGCTGAGCCAAAGAAAGCCCTAAACCAAAACCACCTTTTTGACGAGTCCTTGCCTTATCGACACGATAAAATCGATCAAAAATTTTCTTTTTATCTGCATCCGATATCCCCAAACCATTATCAGCAATCGATATGTGAATACTTTTATCCTTTAGACTAGCAATAATTTTGATTTCACCATTGTTATCCGTGTATTTCATGGCGTTATCAAATAATATTGTCAACAATTGCTTGAGTAGGACTTTATCTGTTCTAATGAATTTTTGAATGTGATTTTCAACTACAATATTCTTACCGTTTTCTTCGGCTATCATGCAATAATTTTCAAATATTTCATCAAAATAAGCCGGTTCAACATCTACTATTTCCACCTTAAATCCATCATCTCGTCTTGCTAGATTAAGAAGATTGGTTGTCAGTAGGCGCATATTGCGAACCTCTTCGAGACTGGAAGCAATGCTCTCACTACTTTCCAATATTGTTGCTTCTGGATTTCGGAAAAGACTTTCCAAGCGATTTTGCAATACAGCCAGTGGGGTACGTAATTCGTGACTGGCATTCTCTACAAAATCTTTTTGCTTCTGATAGCTAATCAAAATCGGCTTCATGCTGATATTTGATAAATAAATACTCGCAAATATTGAAACCAACCAGGCAGAAATCATGACAATTAATACTGTTGACTCATAAGTTGAAATAGATGATTTAATCTGTGTTACATTTATAAGAACAGTTGCACAAGCAATATCATAATCTGAATAATATCCCAAATCCTCTTCAGAAAGTTCAATAGAAATGTAGCGATAATGTTCTTCACTACCGAATGGACTTTCAATTGTTACTTCTTTTATCTCACCAAGACTTGATTTATCAACTTTAAACTCCGAAAGCCCTGTAAAATTGTCTGGGTTCAATAAACTCTCGTTTTTACTATATAATAAAACGTGAGTATTTGCACCAAATTTCATCTCTTGAATACCACCAATGCTTTTCGGAGGCATCTCTTCTCTCACATTACTTGACGAGCTCGTATCGAAACTTGATTCAACAGTTGAGGAAGAATCTATCACCATCTCTACATTTTGATCATAGGTTCGTGCTATAGCAAAACCTACTATCATAGCTGGGGAGTCTTTTACTCTCACTAAAGAATCATCAATCCTTTGATACATTGTCGAGCGCATTAGTTGGAAAATAATAACCGTAATCAGTCCAAAAATTAAGGTAAAAACAGCAAAATATCGAATAAAATAAGAAAATTTATCTGTGCTAACTATACTTCTCAACTGTTTAGGCATTTTTCAAAATATATCCAACACTACGGAGAGTTTGTAAATTTTCTCCAAATGTTGTCCCCTTCAATTTTTTACGGATTTTTGAAACGTAAACCTCCACTACAGAAATGGTAGTATCGCTATCAAATCCCCATAATCTGTCAAAAATCTGTGTTTTAGGCAAGATTACATTTTGATTTTGTAAGAAATATACTAAAAGATCAAATTCTTTTCCTAGTAATTCAACAGCCTTACCATCTACTGTTGTTGTGTTGGTAGCTAGATCTACTGTTACATCCCCATAAGTCAATTGATTATCATTGAACTTACCTGAACGTTTAAGAAGTGCCTGAATACGCATTTTCAACTCTTCTAAATAGAACGGCTTGGTCAAATAATCATCTGCACCTAATTCAAATCCATGACCTTTATCTTCAAGACTTTCTTTTGCAGTTGTAATCAATACTGGAGTTGTAACACCCTTTTCACGTAATTCTCTGAGAACTTGGAAACCATCTTTTTCAGGTAACATTAAATCTAATAATATCAAGTCGTATACACCAGTTTCCGCTTCATAGATTCCTTCTTCTCCATCAAAAACTTGCATGACATCTGCAAAATCATCTAAAAAATCAAAAACAGAATTCGAAAGACTTAAATCATCTTCTACTAACAAAATCTTAATCATGACTATCTCCTTAACCTAATATCTAAAAGACAATTCAAAGACACAAGTAAAAACTTGGTCTTTGAATATATTTTTTCACATTAATAAGTTGCCTCTGCTTTCTGTCATAGTCTAATTTATTATACCACTTATCTCAAATTTTTCCTATTGGTTTGAAGTGCTAGAACTACCTGAAATTTGAGCTTTTATTTCTTGATTTTCTCTTTTAAGGCATTTACTTCGTCTGATGAAGTGCTTGATGATGAATTTGACTGTGTTGCACCACTTGTCGTATCCGGATGGCTTGTCCCTTGACCAGGGGGCATACCACGCATCTCACCTTTTCGACCCGATGGCATTCCTTGGGATGTTTCGCCTGCTGCATCTGGTAGAGTCATACCTTGACTATTCCCATTCTGTCCTGGAGGCATGCCTTGAGGTGCTCCACCCTGTCCTGGTGGCATGTCTTGGGGAGCTCCACCTTGACCTGGTGGCATACCTTGGGTATTCGCAGATGCGGCTACCTGTCCATTCGTTGTTGCAGAATTATTTTGCGCCAAACTTGCTTGGCTTTGTGTCGATACAGCTGTTGAAGATTTTGAAATACTCATCCCTCCAACAAATCCAATCGTTGCGGCTGAAATGGCTACTGCTGCCAAAACTGTTTTAGACTGTGACTTTAATTGATTGATTATTGACATAAAATTCCTCTTTTCAATAATATTTTATCATAGCGAGTCTTTACTCACCAGATGACAAGAACAGTATAAAATGAAAAACTTAAACCAATCTAAAGTTTCATTGCATTTGCCTTAATGTAAACTAAAAGAAGTCCTTTCGGACTTCCATTTTACAATTCAGTAATATCACCTGTTCGTAGGTAAACAACCCATTCACAGATATTCTTTGCGTAGTCTCCTACACGTTCCAAATACGTTAGTACTTGGAAGTAATCACGACCAGCAATCAATGCATCTGGATTTTTCTTGATTTCTTCAGTTGTCAATTCTTGGATTGTTGAGTAAAATTCATTGACAACTTCGTCACGAGCAGCTACTTCATATGCGACTTCCATATCCGCATCACCAAGATAAAGCTCCAAAGTTTCTTCAACAAGTTTTCGAACTTCGCGGCCCATCTTCTTCACTTCATCTTCAACTACTGGAATACGGACTTCGCCTTTCATACGAATAGCAGCTTTTGCGATCGAAACTGCGTGGTCTCCCATACGTTCTAAGTCACTTGTTGCTTTCAAGACAGTGATTACACGACGTAAATCTGTAGAAACTGGCTGTTGCAATGCAATAATCTCTAAAGATTTCTTTTCGAGTTTAATTTCAAAATCATTGATTTTTTTATCTGCTTCGATCACTTCTTTCGCCAATTCACGATCATGAGTTGTAAAGGCACGAACAGCATTATTAATTTGAGCCAAAACTTCATTTCCCATCGCGTAAAATTGGTTGTGGAGTTTTCCTAATTCTTCTTCAAACTGCGCTCTTAACATATAAACCTCTTTTCTTTTTAACAGGATTAACCAAACTTACCTGTAATATAATCTTCTGTCTCTTTGTTTGCAGGGTTCATGAACATTTCTTTTGTAGAATTGTATTCGATTAAATCTCCATCTAAGAAGAAACCAGTTCTATCTGAAATACGTGACGCTTGCTGCATTGAACGTGTTACCAATACCATGGTGTACTTATCCTTCAAACCATACAAGGTATCTTCAATCTTACCAGCTGAGATAGGGTCAAGTGCTGATGTTGGCTCATCCAACAAGATAATTTTAGGACTAGTAGCCAAGACACGCGCTACACAGACACGTTGCTGCTGACCACCTGACAAACCAACTGCTGAATCGTGCAAACGATCCTTAACCTCGTTCCAAATAGAAGCACCAATCAAGGCACGCTCTACAGTCTCATCAAGAAGTTGCTTGTCCTTAATACCATTGATACGAAGGCCGTAGACAACATTTTCATAGATAGACATAGGGAATGGGTTTGGTTGTTGGAAGACCATCCCGATTTCCTTACGAAGGTCTACCGTATCTGTACGGGGACTGTAAATATTTTTACCATTGTAATCAATAGCACCAGTCAAGGTTACTTCTGGGTTCAAATCGCCCATGCGGTTAATCGCACGCAAGAGCGTTGACTTTCCAGAACCTGACGGACCAATCAAGGCTGTAATTTCATTTGGATAGAAATCAATTGAAACACTATTCAAAGCCTTTTTCTTATTGTAGTAAACAGACAAATCTTTTACTTGTAAAATAGGTGATGTCATTGTTTCCCTTTCTATCCAAAGTGTCCTGAAACGTAATCGTTAGTAGACTTGAGTTTGGCATTTTGGAAGATATTTGCTGTTTTATCGTACTCAATCAAGTCACCAAGATAGAAGAAAGCAGTATAGTCACTTGCACGCGCTGCCTGTTGCATATTGTGCGTAACGATGATAATCGTGTAGTCTTTCTTCAACTCAAACATGGTTTCTTCCAACTGCATAGTGGCAATCGGGTCCAAGGCTGAGGCTGGTTCATCCATGAGCAAGATTTGAGGTTTAACGGAGATAGCACGTGCGATACACAAACGTTGCTGTTGTCCACCAGACAAGGTAAAGGCTGACTTGTGTAAATCGTCTTTTACCTGATCCCAGAGGGCCGCTTGTTTCAAGGATGTTTCAACAATCTCATCCAACACTTGCTTATCTTTTACACCTGCACGCTCATGAGCAAAAGTAATATTGCGATAAATCGATTTTGCAAATGGGTTAGGACGTTGGAAAACCATTCCAATATGCTTACGAATTTCGTAAACGTTCATATCTGGTCTGTTGATGTCAATTCCTTCGTAGAGGATTTGGCCTGTTACCTTAGCAATATCGATCGTATCATTCATACGATTGAGACTGCGAAGATAGGTTGATTTACCACAGCCTGAAGGACCAATCAAGGCTGTAATTTTATTTTTCTCGAACTGCATATCAATGCCCTTGATGGCTTCATTTTTACCATAGTAAACGTGAACATCTTTTGTTGAAAGGGCAATTTTTTCCTCTGGGAAAGTGATGATATGGCGTTCATTCCAGTTGTAATCTGCCATTTTTTCTCCTTAATAGTCAGACTTCTAGGCTGCTGAAGTCATTTTCGCATGAAGTTTCTTACCGATATAACGGGCAGAAAGGTTGAAAATCAAGATGAAGACCAAGAGGATTGCTGCTGAACCAGCGGAAACTTGGGTTGCATCTGGAATTGTACCTTCACTGTTTACCTTCCAAATGTGAACCGCGAGGGTTTCTGATTGACGGAAGATAGAAATCGGACTTGTAACGCTTAATGGATTCCAGTTTGACCAATCAAGTGCTGGTGCTGATTGACCTGCTGTATAGATAAGGGCCGCTGCTTCACCAAAGATACGACCAGATGCCAAGACGATACCTGTGACAATCCCTGGAAGAGCTTCTGGAATAACAACATGAAGAACAGTTTCCCAGCGTGATAGACCAAGAGCCAATCCCGCCTCACGTTGCGTATGGTGAACGTGGCGAAGACTATCTTCTACGTTACGTGTCATCTGTGGCAAGTTAAAGACCGTAAGGGCCAAGGCACCTGACAAGATTGAGAATCCATACTCAAACTGAACAACGAAAATCAAGTAACCAAACAAACCAACGACAACGGATGGAAGAGATGACAAAATCTCAATACAAGTACGTATGAAGTTTGTCAAGGGACCTTTTTTAGCATATTCTGCCAAGTAAATCCCTGCTCCTGTTGACAAGGGCACAGAAATCAAGAGCGTCACAATCAATAGGAAGAATGAGTTGTATAGCTGAATTCCGATACCACCACCAGCTTTATAAGAGGAGGATTTGCTGGTCAAGAAATGCCAGTTAACATGTGGTAGACCACGGAGCAAGATGTAGAGAATGAGTGATGTCAAGATGACAACAATCACCGTAGCGATGGAGTAAAGAATACCAGTCGCCAATTTATCGAATTTTTTAGCGTGCATAGTTTTTCTTACCCTCTCTCGTAATAAATTTCATAATCATGTTAAAGATAAGGCTCATCAAGAGCAAGACAAGAGCCAATGACCAGAGAACGTTGTTTTGTACAGTTCCCATAACCGTATTACCAATACCCATGGTCAAAACAGAAGTCAAGGTTGCGGCTGGCGTAGTCAGAGAAGTTGGAATCACTGCTGAGTTACCAACCACCATCTGAATCGCCAAGGCTTCACCGAAGGCACGAGCCATACCGAAGATAACAGCTGTAAAAATACCTGGCTTGGCAGCATTCAAGATAACACGCCAGATGGTTTGCCAGCGAGTCGCTCCCATGGCCAAACTCGCTTCGCGATAGTGACGAGGCACCGCACGCAAGCTATCCACTGTCATAAATGTTACTGTAGGCAAAATCATGACAAAGAGTACAAATACTCCTGACAAGATACCAAAACCAGTACCACCGAAGATAGAACGAACGAATGGCACAACCACTTGCAAACCGATGAAACCATATACAACGGATGGGATACCGACCAAAAGCTCGATAACTGGCTGCAAGATTTTAGCACCACGCTTTGGTGAAATTTCTGTCATAAAGACAGCCGCACCGATAGCAATTGGCGTTGCTACGATGGCAGACAAGATAGTGACGATGAACGAGCCAGAAATCATTGGCAGAGCGCCAAAGATTTTAGAACTTGGCTCCCACTTACTTCCGAATAAGAAATCGGTGATGCTAACTCCATCCACAAAGAAGGTAGATAGACCGCGTTGCGCAACGAAAATCAAAATCATGGCAACTATAAATACAATCAATGAAAGACAAAGGAAGGTAATAACCTTACCAAACTTCTCCAAACGAGAATTCTTAGAAGGTGATGACAACTCTTTAGCTAATTGTTCGTTTTTCATGCTTACTCCTTCTCTGTCACAGTGCCGTCAGCACTCTTTTCAACCTGCATATCATGAATAGAAATATAGCCCATACTTTCAACGATACCATTTTGAACTTCATCAGACATCATGTATGTTAGAAACTCTTCTGTCAATTCAGTAGGCGCTCCCTTGGTATACATGTGCTCGTATGACCAAATTGGCCAAGCATTTGTTGCTACATTTTCAGCGGTTGGTTCAGCACCATTAAGCTTAATTGTTTTTACGGAATCATCAAGATAAGCAAATGACAAGTAAGAAATCGCACCCGGTGTTTGAGCAACAATAGACTTGACCATCCCGTTTGAGTCTTGCTCTTGGCTTTGTGCCGCTGTATGACCGTCCATAATAATACTATCGAAGGTAGCACGGGAACCTGAACTTGCCGCACGGTTAATGATGGAGATAGTTAAGTCATTTCCACCTAACTCTTTCCAGTTGGTAATCTCTCCTGTGAAAATCTTACGGAGATCTTCTGTGGTGATATCATCAACAGTTACTTTCTCGTTGACAATCACTGCAAGACCAGCAACAGCTACTTGATGGTCAACTAATTTGCTAGCATCAATACCGTCTTTCTCTTCAGCAAATACGTCTGAATTACCAATCTGAACTGCTCCAGACTGAACCTGTGACAAACCAGTACCTGATCCACCACCTTGAACGTTTACAGATTTTCCGATATTGACACTACCGAATTCATCTGCTGCGGCTTCAACCAAAGGCTGAAGAGCTGTAGATCCAACTGCAGTAATAGACTCTCCACGGTCAATCCATGAGGAACAACCAGCAAGAGCTACACTACTCAAAAGAAACAAAGCTGCAATTCCAAGCTTCTGCTTTTTTTTCATTTCGTTTTTTCCTTTACATTTTTCAGTGGAATCTCCTTTTGATTTCCTTGTATTTTACAAGGAATTTACAAGTTATTTCCACTCATCCACTATATCATATAAAAAGACAAGTTGCAAAAAAAATCTGCTTATTTCTACTAAAATCTCAAGCCCCTAGGAAAGGCATTTTTTAGGGTACCAGAAACAATTTTCGCAAATCCTAGACCGTTCCCTTGAACTGCAACCTGATACCAACCATTCACCAGTTCTTTAGAAACTGCAACAGTTTGTCCAGAAACATAGGCTGGAAAAACATCTAAACTGATGTCAACTCGATTCCTGACTTCACTACTGTGAAGTGCTAAGCCCAAGGCAAAACTAGGTTCAAAGCGTTTCTTCTTGAAAGTGCCTAAATGAAGTCCATTACGAGCAATCTTAACGTTAGACAAATCCGGCAATCCATCTGGCAAGAGATAGAGATTATCGCCAAAAACCTGTAACAAGCCAGTTAACTGCACCGTTAATTGCTTCTGCTCAAATTCTTTCCAGAGAGTCTGCTGCTCTCTGTTCAAATTTGATTTTCCTGGTTTTAGTTTTTTCTGCTTGGATTCCCCTAGAAATTTAAACTTTGCAACAAACTGCCCCTCACCTGAAAAATGATGAGGATACATACGAGCAGTTTGAGAATAGCCAGTCCCTTCAACCATACCATTGATTTTTGGAATATCTATCAATTCCAAGTCATAATTTTCCAGTAACCAAGAGACAATTTCTTCGTTTTCTTCAGGTGACCAGGTGCAGGTCGAATAAATCAACTGCCCATATGGAGCCAACATAGTCAAGGCTGATTCTAAAATCTCACGTTGTAAACTAGCACACTGGGCAGGATAGTCCTTTGACCAGTATTGAATCGCATCCGGATCCTTTCTGAACATTCCCTCACCGGAGCAAGGTGCATCTAAGACAATCATATCAAAATAAGCTGGAAATACCTTGGCTAGACGGTCCGCAGACTCATTGGTCACGACTACGTTTCTTGCTCCAAATCGTTCAATATTTTCTGCTAGAATTTTGGCACGTTTGCTCGAAATTTCATTACTCACTAGCAATCCAGTATTGTCCAAATAGGAAAGCAAGTGGGTTGACTTTCCACCTGGCGCTGCCGCTAGGTCCAAGACCTTCATACCCTTTTCAGGACTAGCAACTTGACCAACCACTTGCGCAGCTGGTTCTTGCGAGTAGACAAGACCCGTCACGTGTTCTGGCGATTTCCCAGAGACCTTGCCATAATAGGACCATGGCATATCTGGAATTGGGTTGTCAAAAGCAATTTGACCTTCCTTCAAGGGATTAGTCCGAAAACCTGAAATAGCAGGTTGTTCAAAACTCTCAAAAAATGCTTGGGCTTCTTGACCAAGCAAATCACTATATTTATCAATAAAATCCTGTGGTAATTGCATTAGAATAAATACCTCTTCACTTCTTCCAAGTGCTGATTAGCAACTAGAATAACGTGTTCTCTTTTATCAAATGATGGATTTTCAGCCTCCAAGCTCAACAAACTAAGATCTAAGCCTTGTCCAAGAATACTGGCGGCAGCATAGTCCCAAGGATAGAGATAGGACGCATAGGCAAATAATCTTCCTTCTAAGACATGGGAAAATCCAATTCCTGCACTGCCAACAGAGCGTGTACCCAGGCTGATATTTGCAAGGTCAGCTAGACCGTGTTTATTGGCAGCGTAGAGTTGGGCATTCAACCCTAATAAAGTCTGACTGATGGAAGACAGACTAGGACTTGCAAGACGCTCTTTATTGCAAAAAACTGGAAACTTTCCACCACCATGAAATAGCTTGTCTTGCATAACATCGTATATCAATCCAAATTGACCAATGCCATTTTCAAAATAGGCTAACATAAGAGCAAAATCATTTTTCTGAGCAATAAAATTGCTGGTTCCATCAATCGGATCTATAACCCAAACATTTCCATTTGAAATAGAGCTAACATCCCCACCTTCTTCGCCAAAAATCAAATCTGATGGGTACTCTTTTTTTATCTGGTTTGTCAAAAATTGTTGTGTCAGCTTGTCAAGCTGAGTCACCAAATCCGTGGCATTTTCTTTTTCTTCAATTTCAAGTTCATCATGCAAATGTGTTTTTAGAAATTCACCTGCTTGTAGAACAAGTGATTGAGCTAGTCGATACTTAGTTTCCAAGTCGAATAACCCCTTTCCTCTTCTCCCTCGCGGCCTTAATCACGCGATAAGTAGAATAGCCTGATACTTCTTCAAATTCGCGGTCGATTTGACGCTCCTGTCCCTTGCTTTTAACAACCTCTTTAAACTGTTTGTAGCTAGTCAAAATAGCACTCGCATCAGCACCTTTTTCGTATGTAGCCTCCACCTGATTTAAAAAAGAAAGCACGGAGGAAATCTCCTCTGTGCTCCACGAAAAATCAAGTGGATATGAATAATTTTTGTTCATATCTCTTTTCTCTCTTATCCTATTTCTGCCCGAAGTGTGGCATTTTTTAGTTCTTGTTTACGGTATTTGCGTGGCAAGAATGCACGAATCTCATCTTCATTAAACCCAATCTGCATACGTTTCTCATCCAAGATAATCGGACGACGCAGAAGACTAGGATAAAGCTCTATCAGCTCAATCAACTGCTTGATGGACAACTCATCCACATCAACATTTAACTTTTGAAAAACTTTGGAACGAGTGGAAATCAAGTCATCTGTCCCGTTCTCAGTCAAAGCCAATATCTTTTTCAATTCATCAGCAGTCAAAGGGCTAGTCATTATATTGTGTTCAGTAAAAGGGACTTCGTGACTTGTTAACCAAGCCCTAGCTTTTCGGCAACTTGTACAACTCGGCGATAAAAATAAAGTAATCATGCCATCATCCCTTTCTACATTCTCTTTCTATTATAATGTATTTTGGAATAGTTTTCAATAGCAAACTAATCTCTATCTATTAAATTTTCTAAAGATTCTATTTTTTTCTCTAACTGTCTTAGGAGTTCTGTCTGTTCATCTACTTTTGCAATTAAAGCATCCAGTTTTGTTTCTCTTTCAGTCTCCGAGAAGAATCGAGTGATTGTCGAAGTCACCATACCAAAGGTACTGATACCAACCAGCATCAAAAGAATGGCAATGATTTTTGATATCGTATCCTGCGGGACAATGTCACCATAACCAACAGTTGTCATGGTTACAATTGACCACCAAACAGCATCAAAAAATGATTTGCCTTCTATTGCTGAAAGCAGGACACTAGCTGTCAAAACAGCAGATACATTCAAGAGTAAGACTTTGGACAAGCTATTCGTATGCATGAGCTTGTTAAGAGTGTCCCAGAAACGGTTGGACAGGGCAAAAATGCGAGCCACCTTGACCAACCTAAATAGCCGAGCCAAACGCCCCAAACGAAGGAAACTAAAGACGGAATCAAAAGGAATGATGGCAATTAATTCTAGAACATGACCTTGAATGAATTCTACCCTATCTTCAGAAAAATAAAGATTAAGGAAATAATCAACAACAAAAGTAAACCAAAGTAGCCAATCTAAAATATTGTAACCACTAGAGTTCGCTAGGCCAGGATCTATCAGTTCAAGGACAATTAACAAGACATAAACAACGGCTAGGTAGGTCATACCTTTATCATAGCGAGGATCTTGTATGACATGTTTAAGCATTCCGACTCCAATTCAAAGCAAAAATTTCATCAGATTTCATCTGCTCCATCAACCCTTCAATCCCATCAAATTTAACCATATCTCGAATTTTTTCAAGCCAAAAAATAGTTATTTTTTCTCCGTAGATAAAGCGATCAAATCCAAAAATATGGGCTTCAATCCGCATTTCGGTTCCATCAAAGGTCACATTTTTCCCAACGCTTGTCATGGCTCGATAGCGTTTCCCATCTACTTCAACATCAGCAACATATACACCCTCAGATGGTAAATGAACACGGTCAAATGGAGCCAAATTTGCTGTTGGATAGCCGATTGTGCGGCCTCTGGCATCTCCATGCACCACAATACCTTCTGTCATAAAAGTATAACCTAACAGACGATTGGCTAATTCAACATCTCCTGCTTGAATAGCTTGTCGGATACGGGTAGAAGATACCTTTTCATCATCTAGGCAGACTTCTTCAATAATTTCAACTTGCCCGTCAAACAAGGCTGTCAAGTCTGTCACATCTGCTCTGCAATTTCCGAAATGATAATCGAAACCTGCCACTAAGACTTGTGCGTTCAACCCCTTGATGTAGCGTTCTAAAAACTGCTGAGGGGTATTGCTGGCAAACTCACTGGTAAAATCTGTCAAAACCAGCTGGTCTACACCGTATTTCTCCAACAAGTGGTAACGCTGATCTTGACTGGTCAAATGGAGTAAAAGTTCTGGTGTAAAACGCGCAAAAGCCAGACGAGGTGTTTCTGGAAAAGTAAGTACAGTTACTGACAATCCTTTTTCATCTGCAACTTGTCTAGCACGGTCTAAAAGGGCTTTATGTCCCAAATGAATCCCATCGAAATAGCCTAAAACCAAAACAGTCGGCTCTTCCTGATGGAATTCTTGATAATTTTTAATCGTTCTAATCTTCATATCGTTTATTTTATCACAACTAGGCTAAAACTTCTTCAAGAAAAACCTTCCGAGGCTTATAGACTTGGTCACGTTTTTCTAGGATAGCCACCAGTTTCTCCTTATGAAAACCTGCCAACAATTCCTCCTGACTATCTAAGGTAATAAAACGACCAAATCTGGCATCACTGACTTGCTCAATCGTCAAATCAACTATCGGCAAGTCACCAATTCCCTGCTCAATGGGACGGAGGAAGGAATAATCATTTTGAGCAACCTTGTCAGCAATCTCTTCGATTGTCAGGGCGTCTGTCAGGCTCATACCTGCTGAACCTGTCCGCTCTAGCTTGGACATATGGCTGGCATAACCTAGTTTAGCTCCCAAATCAACAGACAGGGTACGGACATAGGTGCCCTTGCCACAGCGAACTCGGAAGGTAAACCGTGCACAGTCATCTGCTCGTTCAATCGGGCTAGTCCGTTCAAAACTGTAAATCTCAATTTGGCGTTGTGGACGCTCGACTTCTTCGCCCGCCCGTGCGTATTCGTAAAGTTTGCGGCCCTTGACCTTAACGGCTGAGTACATAGGCGGAATCTGGGTAATGGTGCCAATAAAACTAGCTATGGCCTCATCCACTGCCTGCTCTGCTATGTCCAAAACCGGCGTCCGTTCAACAAGGTCACCCGATGCATCTTCGGTCGTGGTCGAATAGCCGAGGGTAATCTCCCCCTCGTAAATCTTTCCCTCTTCCTGCATGTACTCAATCATGCGCGTGGCCTTGCCTACTGCGATAGGCAGAACACCTGTCACATCTGGATCCAAGGTTCCCCCGTGCCCAATCTTCTTCTCCTGCAAAATCTTGCGAAGCTTAAATACAACATCGTGCGAGGTCATACCCGCCTCTTTTTTTACGTTAATAATTCCTGAAATCATGTTCTCATTATAACACAAAGGACCGCTCTTGTGGGCGGTCCGGTTGGATTAAATATCCCGATGAAAATCGCTATCAATCTCAAAAAATGGTTGGATATCTTGGACATACTCCAAAACGCCTTGAAACTCTCCTTGGTCATCACGCACCGCCTTATAGACCACATAGACAAACTTGCCCATGCTCCCGGACTTGAACCACATGGTGACCTGGTCTTTTTGCCCTGTGCGGAGCAAGTCAAAAATTTTCTTGACCTTGTCTAAGATTTTGGGAGGATGGCAGAGCTCCACATGACGTCCAATCTGGCTTGGCGTTCGTTTGAAAATCATGTCTTCAACAGGGTGGCTGTCATTGTAATATTGGAAAATATCATCCTTGTTGACAAAGGTGAGTTCCAACGGTAAATGGTTGAGGATAAGATTGGCCTGCTCAACAGATAAATAACCATTGCCGAAGGTCTGCGGACTAGTCCTGTCCTGAACAGTTTCTGACTTTTCCTTGGGTGTGAAGGTAATGGTAAACTGGCCTTCTGGCGTGTCGATAATCTGCTGGTTTGGGCTAGCTGGCTGCGGAGAAATGCTATCTGCTGCCTGCTCTGCTATTTCTCCAAAAACCTCCCGATGAGGCACCCACTTGGTTGTCGGCTTGACAATGGCGTAGCCGTAGGCGTCGCTGTCTGCGGCCACTTGGAGCCAGTCGTCCTGGGTGAAAATCTCCAATAGAATCATGAGGAGAATGGCCTCCTCCTTGAAAATCATCTCTTCAAATTCCTTGGCAAAGGTTTCAAAATGGGCTTTTGTTGCTGCTATGTCACCTGTTGCAAGGGTTTTGCGAGCCGTTTTGAAGAGATCGCGAATCTCATCGTCTACACCCCACATGACCTTGGGCGGTGCATCATGACCGTACCGCTCCATGATCGGAAAGAAGACTTTTTCCTTGCGAGTGTAGTGGTTTTCAAACTGCCCCAAGAGGTCAAACTGGCGTGTCAAACCTTGCAGGAGCTGGTCTTTCAGCTCCACATCCTCTGTCTGCTCATACTGGTCGAGGATACGGCGGATGCGTAAGAGAGCTGCCCGCAGTGCCAGGTTTTCCTGCTTGAAAACATAGACAGGGTGACCTTCCCGATCCATATCCGCCACTTCCACATCAGCAATGGCTCCTTTGAAGAGGTTGGCATGGATATTGCAAAGGCTCATGACATCTTCAAAAGTGATACCCGTGTCGCTGGACATAAGTTCATGCTCCATCATAGAGATTTCCAAGGCAGAAACTCCTGTGAAATACTGATTAAACTGGTCTTGAACAGACTCTGGGCTGGCACCATTGTGCAGTTCTAAGAGAATATTCTTCAAAATATCAATCCGTTGTTCTGTCATACTTCTCCTCCTATTACCTCATAGCCGTTGCATTCCAAGACATGTTGAATACGGTCTAACGGAATCTTTGTCATCTTGGATCCAGTCTTAAGACTGGTCACCTTACCAACTGTATTGAGCATAGCTGGATTTGCCAAGGGCTTGAAACCAAGCTCTACCAGTATGTCCTTGACTTCTGGGTGCTGGCTGATAATCTCTGCAACAGGCAGATTTAGGTCAATTGTGTTCATTGTTTTTACTCCTTTAACGCCTCAAACTTGGCCTTCATCGTAGGGTTATTACGGGTTAGTTTTTTGACGGAGACATCGTCTAGTTTATTATTGGCTAGGCGAAGCTGGTTTTCGCTAGTGGTCAGGGCTGCCTTGACAGCCTCCATACGCTTGATTGCCTTGTCAATTTCATCAATAGCCTTCTGGAAATTGTTGCTGGCTGACTGGTAGTTCTTGGCAAAGGCTGTCTTGAAAGTAGCCAAATCTTCTTCAAAATGAGTTATGTCGATATGCTGTTCTCTGACTAAAGCCAACTCCTGCTTGTACTTCAAGCTATTGAGCGCAGCATTTCGCAAAAGCCCTATCAACTGAATAAAGAACTGGGGACGAACCACGTACATCTTCTCGTACTTGTGGCTGACATCCACGATACCAGTGTTGTAGTAGTCGTTGTCCGCCTCCAACATGGTCACCAAGACAGCATACTCGCAGTCCTTCTCCCGACGGTCCTTGTCCAACTCCTTGAAAAAGTCCTCGTTCTTGTGCTTCTTGACCGTGTCGTCCGCCTCGTTCTTCATCTCGAACATAATGGAGAGGATTTCCACCCCATTCTCGTCCAGCTCCCGATAGATGTAGTCGCCCTTGGAGCCCCGTGCCGACACCTGATTGTCCTTCTCAAAGTAGGCATTTGGAAAGGCCAGCTGCCGCACCTTGTTAAATTCTGCCTCAGCATACAGTTCCAAACTCTCACCAATCGCCTTGGTGGACTGTTGGGCCTTGAAGTTCTTGTAAAACTCCACCTGCTCATCCGCCGCTTTGAGACGCACCTCGTACTCCTGACGGGTGGTCGCCAAGGCCAACTCCTGCTTCTGCTCCTGCATGGCCAAGGCATTCTGAGCTGCATCCCGCTCCTTCTCCACCTTAGCCACCGCCTGCTGCAACTCCAAGTCCTTAGCCAAACCGATTTGCCTCAACTGAGCCTTAAGCTCTTGGATTTCTTGGTCTTTTTTGGAAATAGCAGAGCTGACTTCCAGCTCCGTCTGACTAGTCAGCTTATCCAACTTTGCAGTCAGTTCTAGAATTTCTTGGTCTTTTTGGGAAATGGCAGAGCTGATTTCAAGCTCCGTTTGACTAGCCAGCTTATCCAAACGCGCAGTCAATTCAAGGATTTCCTTGTCCTTATCACCCAGTTTAGCTTGCAAGTCATTTTCTGCCCTTTGGGACAATAATTCCCGTTCCCGCTCCAAGCGGTCATGGATTTCTTTTTCAAACTCCGCACCTCGTACCTGTGCTAACAGCTGACTGTATTCTGTTTCATTAACCGTAAAAACGGTATCGCAATGAGGGCAAGTAATTTGTTGCATGGTAATTCCTTTCATTTACATTCTTTTATCACGCGTGCTAACAATAAAGACGCTCACACATTCTTTCACTTCCTGCGTATTAACCTTATCAAATTATAACAACCATATACAAGTCCAAGGACAAAAATAAAATAGAAGAAGCGAAAAATATTTCGTGGTTCTAGCCAAAACAATCGATAGAGGACACAAATAGCCACGACTAAAAACCACCGCCAGCCCCAGGTCATTTTTCTTTTTATGAACCATTCCAACCAATCCTCGCCAGAATTGTACCGTGTTTCATAATATTCTTCTCTCAATCGGGCCCACCATTTCATCTTACTCAATCTCCTAGTCTTCTATCGTTTCAATTCTTCTTCCAAAAATGCAGCCCATTTTTCCTGCAAAGGCAGGTGGTCAGGCAAGTCCTGTCCTTGCAAGAGAAGTTGAATACATTCATTTTGAACTAGCCAACCTGTCATGTCTTTTTGAGCGTCCACATGATCATTGCCAAAATCGACAGGGATTTCTTCTTCAAAAAGGATCTGTGTTCCTTTCTCTCGCTGGCTCAGACTGAAAGAAATCTTAGCCGTATCCCAAGTGTAAGCAATTTTTTCCTGCAGTTCATAAGTCAATAAGTCCATAGTTTCACGGAAGTCTTCCATTTCAAATATCAACTTGTCATCCTCAACCCTCAACTGCGGAAACCAGCGGGCAAAACCACTGTCTGTCGCTAATAAATTCCAAACTTGTTCCAAGGATGAGGAAACATTATAGGAAAGGTTCATTTTGTATATATTTTCTCGTTTTGTAATAGTAATTTCCATAAGTATAATTATACCATAAATAGGTTAACTTCAACCGCACTTACCAATTAAGTAAAGCTACTCAACGAAGGTTATTATTACAACAATGAACTAGCATCAGCAAATTATTTTATATCAGCTACAGCTAGTCCTATGTAAACTGCATTAGAAACAAGACAAGTTTAAGTTTATAAAGTTGATAACTCAAGAACTATTTGGGAAGCGAGTGCCTAATATGAACACTCAAAGCTTACTTATTCATAATTCAAATTTTTACTAAAATTTAGCCTGTCAAAGAAAAAAATCCTGGAAAATTTCCCAAGATTTTCTTATACCTTATTTAGCAAGCTGTGCTTTAGCAGCATCTGCAAGAGCTGTGAACGCTGCTGCATCGTTTACTGCCAAGTCAGCAAGCATTTTACGGTTTACTTCGATTTCTGCCAATTTCAAACCGTGCATCAATTGTGAGTATGACAAACCGTTCATGCGAGCAGCCGCGTTGATACGAGTGATCCACAATTTACGGAAATCACGTTTTTTCTGACGGCGGTCACGGTATGCATAGTAGTAAGAGTTCATAACTTGTTCTTTCGCAGTGCGGAACAAGAGATGTTTAGCTCCATAGTAACCTTTAGCTAATTTTAAAATACGTTTACGGCGTTTACGAGAAACAACGCCACCTTTAACACGTGCCATTTAATTTTCCTCCAAATAATTCAAATAATAAGTAGTGCAATATCAGTGCTTAGCGCATTTGAGTAAGCATAGACTTGATACGCTTGAAGTCACCAGCATGTACCATACCTGCTTTACGAAGGTGACGACGTTGTTTTTTAGTTTTACCGTGGAAACGGTGTGAAGTGTAAGCGCGGAAGCGTTTCAATCCACCAGAACCTGTACGTTTGAAACGTTTAGCTGATGCGCGGTGAGTTTTTTGTTTTGGCATGTTAATTCTCCTTTTGCTTAAAAAGCTTATTTTTTATCTGAAGCTGGGGCCAATTGCATAAACATTTGACGTCCGTCCATCTTAGCGCGTTGTTCGATAATAGCAATATCTTGAGTTGCTTCAGCGAACTCAGCTAATACTTTCGCTCCAACTTCTTTGTGGGTAATCATACGACCTTTGAAACGGATCGAAACCTTTACCTTATTTCCTTTTTCTAGGAATTTACGGGCATGACGAAGTTTTGTCTCGAAGTCCCCTTTGTCAATAACTGGGCTTAGACGCACTTCCTTCACAGTGACAACACTTTGTTTTTTGCGTTGTTCTTTCTGTTTCTTCTGATATTCAAATTTGAACTTACCGTAGTCCATAATTTTAGCTACTGGTGGTTTGGCTTGTGGTTGAATCAAGACTAAATCCACGTTTGCGCTATCAGCAATGGCCTGAGCCTCATTGAGCGGTTTGATTCCCAACTGTTCACCCTCAAGACCGATAAGACGAACTTCACGCACTCGAATTTCATCATTGATGAACAAATCTTGCTTTGCTATGGCTTTTCACCTCATTTTATATTTTTCGAGAAAAACGAAACGGACTTGCTACACAAGTCCGCACTACACCATTATTCTTTCCGAAGAAATCTTAATCCGTAGAGCCAGACAACGTTAGTCGCAAGGCGAGAAGTTCTCACTTCTGCTTTTCTCAATACGACTATTCTAACATGTCACAAACTACTTGTCAAGAATTTCTTGTGCTTTTTCTGAAATAAATTTCACTACACCTTCGATGGATACTCCTGTTGTATCAAATGTAATGGCATCGTCAGCAGCTTTCAAGGGAGAAACTGCTCGGTTGGAATCTTTATAGTCGCGAGCAGCAATCTCCTCTTTCAAGGTCTCCAAATCTGTCTCAATACCACGTTCCGTATTTTCCTTAAAACGACGAAGAGCACGCTCTTCCACTGATGCAATCAAGAAAATCTTAAGTTCCGCTTGAGGCAATACGACTGTACCAATGTCTCGCCCATCCATAACGATGCCACCAGCCTGTGCAATTTCCTGTTGCAAGCGAACTAATTCTTCCCTCACCAAAGGGAGAGATGCTACCGCTGATACATTATTTGTTACTTGGTTATCACGAATTGGTAAAGTAACATCTTCATCTCCAACAAAAACTAATTGTTGCCCGTCTTCATCACGACCAAATCGAATTGGATTTTGGGCAAGCAAGTCCACGATACGATCTTGATCAGTAACCTCAACACCATTTGTTAAAGCCAAATAGGTAGCTGACCGATACATAGCACCCGTGTCAAGATAGGTATAACCCAAGTCTTTAGCAATAATTTTTGCTACTGTTGACTTTCCGCTAGAAGCTGGACCGTCAATTGCAATTTGAATTGATTTCATAATTCCTCTTATCTAATACGAATAACATCACCTGGGTTTGCCCACCATGTGCCATTTGGACCAACCATCTTCTCTGGATTTAAGCGTTCCAATTCAGACATAGAAACACCTGCACGATATGCCAGTTGTCCTAGTCCTTCGCCTGCTTGGACCGTTAGAGTAGTGCCATCTCCAGTGTCTACAAGTGAAGTTGACTCACTAGCGGTAGTTTCCGTTGTTTCTGTCGTCTCTGCCGCAGGAGCCTCAGTAGAACTTTCTACAGTTGAACTTGTCGCAGCTACTGCAGCATTATTTACATTATAAAACTCCTGGGTTGAATTTGTGGTACTTCCCCCAATTGACAGGTAGATAGCAAAAATACCAATAGCAAGTACGATCAAAAAGAAAATCGTCGCCAAAATAGTAAATACTCTGGTACTTGCTACTCCTTTATTCATACGTTCTTTACGGCTAGTTGTTTCAGTTTGATATACTTCTTCATTCCATAGATCTTGTGACATTATCGTGGCAACTCCTTGTATTTTTTTAAAATAATGATTACAATAAAAACATGAACATAAAATTAATTCCAGAACGGTGCATAGCCTGTGGGCTTTGCCAAACTATCTCACCTATCTTTGACTATGATGACGAGGGCATTGTTATCTTTTCAGACCAATATTCCCCAGAACAGGCCGACATCCCCTCAGAGGAAATCATTCTCGCCATCAAGTCCTGTCCTACCAAAGCCATTTCACTTAAGTGATTTGGCTTTTTCTGAATAATACTCTTCAAAATAATCTTGTTTAATCAAGTGGTCTGTCAATACAACTTCTCCAGAAAAATGAGGATGAATCCCTAAATGATTAACAAAATACTTCTTCGGCCATTTTCTCATATAATAAGTAATTCCATCAGGAAATTCTGTCGAAATGATGCTAATGGATAGATAGGTGACCTCGATTTTAGAAATTGTTTCAATTTTAATTGAATGATTTCCAAAAGGATTCGCGGCTGTTATTTTCAAACTATCCTCTTTGATTTCAAAATACCGATGCATTCCCAGCATACTAAAAACTAGAAATACTGAAATAAGCACAATTGACAAGCTTGAAATATGCAAACTTTCTAACAGAAGAGAAAGACCTAAAAATAGAGGTGTGAATGTAAGAGACCAGTAAATAATAAAGAAAGAAAGTTCTGGCTGCCAATGATAGCGAATCTTTCCAAAAATTTTAATCATATCAGACCTCCACATACTATTCTAGCATAAAAAGAGAGATTTTCATATGAAAACCTCTCTTTTTGAAAGAAAATATTTCATTTACATGACAACTTCTTTAAGGTTGTAAACTGATTGACATGTGTTTGAAATATTTGATAACATAGCTGAACAGATAATAATGACTACTGAGCAGTATTCGTTAAGGTATTAAAATCTCTTGGCAATAACAAACCAGTATAGAAACCATCGATTCCAAGCGCAGCATATTTGGTCAAATCATCATATGTATGAATAGTGTGGGTATAGATTTTTTTATTTGCTGCATGTAAATTATTAATAAATTCTGCAGTGAAGAAATTTGCATGACCTATAGGAGTCGTCACTACACTAATTGCGGGATTATTTTTTACAAAATCCAAAACATTATCTGCACTATCTTGAGATGCATAAAGAGTATATATTACTTCAGGAAAATCATAAATTTCTCGAATTAGGGCATACATTTCTTCATTATAAATCTGAGGGATAATTCTATTCAGTAACTCCGGATCACGCTTCATAGCTTCATTTACGATTTCAGTAAATTGCAACTTCATTTCATCAGAAGCGTCCAATATCTTCGTATCCGTCACAAAAAACATATCTTTATTGATCAGCATTTGATCTAACACATCACCAATAAGCATCGTTGTAAATCGAGATTCAGTAACTGGCGAACCAAATGTTTGAAATGCTTTCCATTCCTGGGAACTCATAGCTACACCATTCATGTTACCAAATTGGTCCCAGTCGTGTACTGCAGCCATCTTTCCATCACTTGTCAGATAAAAGTCTATTTCAAACACTCTATGACCCAAAGAGTAGTTCTGCTGCAAAGCCTCTAAGGAGTTCGTATAGAATGTATTGTAGGCTTTTTCTCGATAGGTCCCACCAGCATGAGCAATAAGATTTGGAAATTCCTCTGTCCACTCATGTTGTGAAAATTCAATATCTTTAACATCTACAAAAATTCCATTGGAAGAAACTTGAACATTGAATATTTCCTCAAGCTTATCTGCTGACAGATAGTCCACCCATAAGAAATGCTGAATATTATTGCTAATATCAAATTGATAACCTGCTTTAGTAACGCTATTTTTTTCTTTATCAATGATCAAGGAGTATGATATATTACCGATTTTTTTCTCATACTGCCCATCAGAAATTTTTTGAAATGATTGCTTTTCTAAAACTGTATTCAATGGAATATAACCATCTCGCAACAAAGAAAAATGTCGTAACCCAATTGCTAAACAAAACACCAAAAATGCTGCTACAATGGATACAAAAAACAAGTGTTGTGTCTGTTTACGAGTCCGTGTATTTTCTACTTTCCTAGTTCTCCCCATTGTTTCCTCCATTCGTCTCTTGACTCTTAACATAGTAACTCAGGAGAAACTTGGCAATAAACTTTGGCCAGAACAACAAATACATTTCATAATCTTCTTTCGTACGAATATTATTTTCAATACTATTTGTCGTCTCGGATTCTTCATGAATACGGTGATACATCAAACTCTCATCTACAAAGGTAAAGCTCCCATTTTTTTGTGCAATCTGATACCAAGCAAACCAATCAAGAGAAACTTTCATTTCTTCATTGAACTTGAAACCGTTCAATTTCGTCAAATTATAGGTCACAGCTGGACAAGAAATTGGATTTCCAAATGCTAACACTCTATTACGCCAAAATTTCCACTTTGGAAAAATAGCAATCGTCCGCAACATCAATTGCTTGATTTTCAAGT
The DNA here is from genome assembly GCF_024509555.1 of Streptococcus suis. Lineage (GTDB taxonomy): Bacteria > Bacillota > Bacilli > Lactobacillales > Streptococcaceae > Streptococcus > Streptococcus suis_AD. The sequence continues at coordinate 79,851 of NZ_JAMWEL010000001.1, read as the reverse complement.
TTGATGTGAGGGAAATGACCTCGCCGTCCTTCACTTCCAGATAATCTGAATAGGCAATGAGGGTCTCGTCAGTTATAGATGAAACTATTTTTTTTGCATAATCTGCCAAATAAATATCATCCTGGTGAACAATCGTTGCAAATTGAGTTTGTACAAAGGACAAGGCATTATTCCAGTCTTTCCCAATACCACCACCATCGGATGAAAAGAACGGAATTTCGTACTTTTTACAAAGTCCTTGGATATAGTTGCTCGGGGTACTAGTGTAGAGTATAATATTGGTTTTTAAAGTCTGATAGACCAAGGACTGGATGCACTCCTCCAAATACCTACTATCGCCATAGGCACAGATAACAAAGGTATGATTATTCTGCATCAGATTCCTCCAATTCAGCAATTCTTTTTTTAGCCATTGAAACTTCTTGAATAAGATTTTTAATTTGCTGCTTTTGTTGAGATAAAGCCATACTATGCAAAAAGCCAATCACCAAAAGGATAAAGATTGCCACAGATAATAAGAAGTTTGAAGTCAGCCCAAATCCAAATAAGTAGGCTAATTTGACTGGTATAACCTCAAACAGGGCAAAAACAATCATTCCAAAACCAATCACTATCCACATAAAAGCATGTTCGAATAGGATATTGTTTTTATTGATATTTCTGAAAATATAATAAAGAAAACCGATTGAAGCTATCAGCATTGCAAGGGATTGAACTGTCATTACTCTCCCTCCTTCATTAATGATGCAATCAAGATTGATGAACAAACCTCAACCATGTAGCGAATAGATTTTAATGGTGTTATGGAAGAAACACCTCCTGCTCTTTCAAACATATTAGCCGGTGCTTCTACCACCTTAAAATTCTGCTTCATCAAATGCACACTTGATTCTGGTTCTGGATATTTCGTAGGGTATCTTCTAGCAAATTGAGCAATCACTTTTCTATTTCCTAATCGATATCCTGATGTTGTATCCCAAATTCGTTTACCTGTAGTTAGTTTTATCATATTTGAAATAACTCCTATTCCAAATCGTCTCATAAAACTGGTCTGGAATTCTGACAATGTCTCACCAACAAAGCGAGAGCCAATTACCATATCAGCCTGACCAACTAAGATTGGCTGAATTAAGCTATTTAAAGAACGAATATCGTGTTGCCCGTCGCCATCAAACTGAACAGCAACATCATAATCATTTTCCAAGGCATATTTGTATCCTGTTTGGACTGCACCGCCAATTCCCAAATTTTGTACCAAGTGAACGGCATTTAACTTATTATGGTTCAAAATTTGCTTCGTACTATCCGTTGAACCATCATTGATGACCAAGTAATCTAATTGGAAATTCACACTATTTCTATAATCTATAATTCCCTGAACCGTTTGAAGAATACTTTCTTCCTCATTGTAGGCAGGGATAATCATTAGTATTTTCATGTTGCACATCACTCTTTCAATTCTTTCCTCGCATACAGATATATCACAAAACTTAGGCTAAAAAAAACTATCATAGAAATCAAAAAGCTTAAAGAGGCACCAATTAAACCATAGCTATTCACTAGACTTGTAGTGATTAACTTTGAAATTACAAAAGAAACAATATTGGCTACCAAAAGCAATCTTTGTTTTCTATAAATCGTCATTATGTTATCTATAAGTGTTGCGAATAAATTAAACAATCCACCAATTAGTAAAATCATAAATATCATCTTGTAACTTAACAAGTTGACTCCGAAGACTACCCCCAAAATAGGTAAACCAATCAAATAGCCACCTAGTAGAACTAATAATTCTAAACTTAACAATGCAAGTGTAATTTGCTTTATCTGCACATTAAATTTTAAATATTCTTTATTTGTCCAATATATTGATAACTGTGTTAGTAACGGTCGCAAAACAATAAACAAGAGATTAAGAACAAATGTCGGCATAAACAAAACATTAAAGTCACGTTGCATCCCCTCAAATCCATTTCCAGCTTCTAATAGTCCATCAATAGCAAGTTTAGGCTCAGAAAAAATATAATTAATCAGAAAACCATTAAAAAACAAAGGAAAACATGCTCTTAATATTTGAAAAATCTCAATATTTTGTAAACTATCTTTCCAAGAAATTGCTTTAAAACTTTGTCTATACAACCTAAAATCAAGTAGAAATGTGAGGAAAAAGTTACACAAAAACAGAGCAACACTTGAAAATATCAAAGATTTACTTGCAAAAGTCACAACCACAAAAATAGTTGCTGAGAAAACACTCCTATAAAACAGTATTTTCCCAGCCAAATCTGAACGAACTTGCTGTTGAAAAAAACCTTGATATACATCTGATAAAGCATCACATGATCTGTAAAGAGAAACAAATAATATAATTAGCAATTTTTCAAATGAGTAACCACCTGCAATTAGAATCGCAACCAAACACATATTCATCATTACTATAGTAATCACTCTTGTTGATAAATAAGATTGAAACGAAAATTCTTCCTTAACATCGGTAGATTGAAAAGGACGGACACCAAAAATCCCAATAATATATAATTGTTGAGCAATAGTATAGGCTAAAGCAAATATATCCGCTTGTTGAGAGGTTCCTAATCGAGTTGCAACTAATAGTAGAAAAGTTGATATTAAAACAGATGATACGGTTCCAACAATATTCCAAACATATTGACTATTGTTACTATGACCTCTACCATTTGATCTCATATGTCTCCTATCCTTTACAATAACACTTAGCAAATAATGACATTAAGTTAAACTTTTCAAAAACGCCAAATGTAGAAATAATGAATTTTGTCATAAATTTCTCCTCACTGATTCGCTTATCAAATAAGCGAATCGTTGACTCTAGTTGATTAGTTTTTATGTAATCTACGATTCTTTTATATTCATTTAAAAACACTTCTGGTGTGGAATATCTTCCAGATTTTAGCAAATAATATATGTACACTTTTCTATAAAAATATTTCACTAAATCTGTCGGATTGACAGCAGTATGTATAGAGGAAATAATGTGAAGAATGTCGACTTCCTTACTAATTCCTTTATGAAGCGTGTGGGTAGTACTCTCAGGATTCATTAGATAATTATAACCAATGTATGGTATCACTTTTACCCGATCTGTCCTTGAAAAAAATACAGCGTTGAAATGAATATCTTCCATAGTGTAATCTATGAAAAATAAATTATTCTTTAATACAAATTTCCTTCTAATAATCCGTGTACATGGTGATGTAATCATGTACTTCGACCATGGAGAATCATTCAACCGAAATTGATTTAACTCTTTCCCAGAATTATCAACCATTCGAATACCACTGATAATCATATCAAAGTTTGATTGCTCAATTTCCTTATACAAGGATTCCACATAATCTTTATCAATATAATCATCACTATCTATAAATAATAAGTACTCTCCCTTAGCCTCACGAATGCCTCTATTTCTTGTTTCTGAGGCCCCTTCATTTTGCTTATCAATTACTCTAACCCTACTATCAAACATAAATTTTTGTATTTTTGATAAGGAAGAGTCCGAGGAACCATCATTTATTAGTATAAGTTCAAAATCTTTAAAGGTTTGACCTAATATAGAACTAACGCACTTTTTGATTGTATTAGCAGCGTTATATACTGGTATAATAATTGAAACTTTTGGACTTTTCATTTCTACTTTCTAATAATTAAACACACGAATCCGTAAATATTCCTTACTTTGTTTTCTTAAGCAAGTTATAATTTATGTGGCGTTTGTGTAAAAATCGCAATTGCTATAGTAAGAATATTTAAAAGTGCGATTGAATGTTGCATAATTTTTGCCACGTTATTATCTGGATCGATAACATAATCGTCTTTCACTAGTATTTCTCTTAAAAATGAAGAAAGAATAATTGGTAAAAATAGCAACATGAGATAATAGTATCTTCCCTGTACACCCCCAATCCAAATATCACCAGGTCTATACACTCTAACATCACCAGATATAGCATAAATTATTAATATTGTAATTCCAACAAAGAAAGTGAATATCAAAATTTTTGTCATATTGGAAACCTTTATTTTTAATTTCAAACTAAGTAAAAAGATTAAAAATAAAAACAGAATTAATGAAATACTTTGTAAGACTTCTGATTCAATGATTGTATATTCTAACGCTCTTGCAAATGAATTCAAACTTCCACTCAAAGTACTTATAAAAAACGTTCTAATTGCTGGGAACGGATGTGTAAGAAAGTAGCCTAGGGAGGTCTCAGAAGGAATAGATTCTACAACTCCACCTGTTATTCTTCTGATAATTGATCCATTTATGTAATATACGAATGATAAAATAAATTGCAAAATGAAATAGAAACACGTTCTAAGTCTTTGCTTCATTGACTGATAATATCGATTAGGTAATAAACAGATTAATGCGCCTAAAAGAATATAAGGAAACTTTGCAAAAGTAAACAAGAATGTCAATGATAGATAAGCTATAACTTGTTTATCTGTAAGAGGCGAGTCCTGATTTAAAATATTTGTTAGTAATGCAGCTAAAATTAGTGACGCCGCATAATAGAGATAATCATAATGAAACCCTGCACAAATATAGAGTATTGCTGGAAATGTACCAAATAAATATACAATTTCTTTATAAACTCTACTCAATCTGATTGCCAAATAAATTAAGAGCCCGAACACTATTATATTAGCAATTCTTCCGAGATAGTATGAAATAAAAATTTTGGTCGAAATCAGTTTTCCTAAATTCCAACCTAATGCGCTAGGCAAATAAACAATATTATTCAACCCAATAATTTTTCCACTAAATTGACTATCCTGATGTTCAACATTTAACCAATAAGTATTGTCAGTATATGTGTCCGGACTTCTTAAAATGTCATGATTATACACCGAAGAATAATCCGGAATATTTTCCTTCTCAAACTGAATAATAAATCCATCTGAAAGTCTTAATGTATTTCTTAGATGCGTTTCTTCGTCAAGACCAAATTGAACAGGTTTAGCTAGTGAAATAACTGTACCAAAAAGCAGGATGGTAATCAGAGCATTCTTAGCAAGAGACTCAGAGTCAGACAGATTAACTAAAAAAAAGTATAGTCCTGATATAGCAATTAATATCACTAATAGAGGATTAAAATTTGTATTTATTGGCATCCTCAGCAATAACTGTGAACACATTATTATCAGAATAGATAAAACAAATAATTTTAACTTATGTGAAAAAAACTTACTTTTCATATAATCTTCCTTTATTTAAATTCAAAAAAATCTGGATAATTTAATATGTATCCCTCTCCCTCAGTTATATCATACTGTAGTAATTCTAAATCTCTCAGAAATTCTGATTCTTTCACCATTCCCTGTTTCTTATAATTTATGTCCACTTGTGCAACTTTTGTCAATAATGCATAATATGGAGATACTTTTGAGTTTGTGTGATCCAATAACACCGCAGTCATATCGCTTGAATGAATCGTCGAATAGTCCTTTTTAACCGTTTCAAAATTACTCCAAATAAAAAAATCTGTTTCAAACTGACTCTCTGGATTTGTGGTAAATGTATTCTCAGGAAAAATTCCCGGCAAGTGATCACCATAAAATACAACTGTTATTTTCTTGTTAATTTCAGTCAAACTATTCAAAAAATCTTTTGTGAAATTATCTGTATGATTTAGTAATCTAGCATAGTTTGTAACACTATTATTTTCTTCCTCAGTAAAGTTGCTACCTGTAACAACAATATCCAAGGGGTCATTAGCTGAATATGGAGCATGGTTTTGCATTGTAATCACTGAAAAGAATTGATTATCTGTTTCAGAGAGTTCTTCAACAATCGTTTGGTAAACCGAGCGATCACTCGGATAAATTCCAACAATTTCATCCTTAATAAAAACATCCTTACTATCTCTTTTAGCGATAAATTTAGAAAATTCTAAGGTATCATATATGTTATTTCTATTATAGTTAGTAGCACTATCAGGATGAATTGCAATCCTATTTTCAGAATTATATGAATCACTAAGTACTGGTATATACTTCAATTTTGGAAAAACTTCTGTATTTGCTACTGAAATCGAGTCAGAAAAAATATAAAACGGTAAACCTGTCAATGATTGAAATTCCATGTTGGCAGTTCCTCCACCGTAACCGTCTGATTTCATAGTTCCTCCAGTATTGGCATTTGAAATTTCCATAATATTAGGAACTATTGGTCTTGAAACCGTAAGGGAAGACAATCTCTCTGGATTAATAAAGCTCTCACTCAAAATATAAATTACTGTTTGATCAAAAATTTGATTTGTTCTTTCACTATTATACTGTTCTGAAATTTGAGTATATTTATTGACTAACTCTTTAACGTTTGACTCACTATAGTTAAGTGGTTTTTTCATTATCGGACTAAAGAATTGTTGAGCCCAAAGATACGTTACTGATTTAAATCTGGAGTTAGCTGAAAAACCAAGCCAATTAAAATCGGTACGATTTCTCAATTCAGCAAAATAATAATTCTCTGATACATTATTTATCGAAACAGATAACAAAGAGTAAGGCAGGAAAATCAGAGTAAAGATAGCAACTAGTCTATATTTAATACTATTTATTATTTTATATGTATCAACTTTTTTTAAATATAATGTATATCCAACTGCTATACCTAATATTAGTAACACCCCGAATAAAAATATATTCAAGTTAATAAACTTCAGTAGAAAACTAAATTTCCTTAACCATGTAAAATCGGTCAGTAATAAAGGTTCATCACGTTGTTTGAACTTGGAAATATTTGCATAAATTACAAGTGACCATACAATTATATTAACAAGTGTAGCCAGTAAATATTTATTAATAATCAAATATACTAAGCAGAACAACACAAATAATATAAACGTTTGAAATTCCAAAGCACCGTTAAACATAAATTCTACAGTATTTGAATTGGTAATATTCTGTATGCGAACTCCACTTTGTAGAAAATAGTTATAAAAGGATGAGAGTAATATGGAACTTAGAAATACAGTGTAAACACCTACCCATTTTCCATTTTTTTCTTGAATTAATTGTAACAAACCATTAGAAAGAAATATTATGAACAAGGCACCAATAAACAATTCAGTTAATACCGAGATATTACTGAGTGTTAAGGAAACTTTAAAAAAATTAATAATTGTTCTAACCAATTGATTATTTTGGTTCAAAATTACTATTAGTAAAAGAATTACAGTTTGATTTTCAGATGCTAATTTTATATCAAGTAGCTGAATTTCCTTTGATTCAATTATCGTTCGAATTACTATTGAACTTAAGAGCAATATACTAATATAAGTTAAAATTGAAACTGGATAATCAAACATCGTTTCAGTCAAACTAGAATAGTAATTGGCATCATTTAGATGTATTGCTTTTTGCAAGTAATACGAAATAATTCCGAAGTAAATTAACATGAGAAATAACTTTAAGTGCACTCTAATACTAATATGTAAACAAATAATATACAGAATAATCAAACTTGTTAATAACAATAAGAGTACAAAAAGATAGTCCGAACTAGGAGACTTAATAATATCAGTTCCGATATAGTACCATTGTAAAAAAATAATTATTAAAGCTAAAAATATAAACGGAACATTTGAAAAAAGTTTATCCTTACTTTTCTTAAAATCAATATTTTTCACATACTCTTTAAGAAACTCTAAAATCTTTCCTAACATCGTCTCAACAACCGTTTCACTACATATTTTGCAATTGACTTATTGATAAAGAAGAAATATTTCAAGGCACCTGTTAAGCCTCCAAAGTAAGTAAAATCAGCTGGTGCAACAGGGTTAAAGCGAATCCCTTCTCTCTTATTCAATAAAGTAACATCTACAAATGGTGGCAAGGTAACTGGATTTTTTGAAATGAGGAAATCATAGTCATTGCCCCAAGCAATATACACCAGCATCCGCTCAATCGAATGAAGAATTGTTGCAAGAGGTAGAGGTTCTTCTGGCACTTCTTCGTCTTGAATATCAATATCAAATAATGGTTTTAGGGCATCATACCTAAACCATACATAGGTACCATAACTCATGACATAGGTAGAAAATTCCTGAAAATCCAACTCTTTCTTCATTCCCATTCTTTCCCATAGCACATTCATATCCGTAGATAAGGCACCTTCATAAAATGGATCCAAAGAGATATAACGGAAATATGTTGGAATGTCTGCAATAACCAAGCCCAATTTATCATTTTGTGCAAGTTGGGAAACTATCGCGTCCGATGGTTTCACTAACATTTCTAACAACTCTCTTCTCCATGATTCTCCAGCCCAAAATTCAGCTTCAAGTGATTTTTTTGTATGAAAATGCCCAATAAAATCATAATTCGATAGCTGTTCTTTTAATTTTAGCATTGGAAGAACATCTCTTCCACGGTTTCCAGTGATATGGACAGAGGCAATCGCTTCTCTTTGTGATAAAATCTCTCGAATTTGATCAGCTTTTTCTCCCTTATCGGTCGTCAAATATAGATCATATTCAAAACTAAACGTTGAAAAAATATCTAGAAAACTTTCCAAAAGATCAACATAATAAGTATGTAGGTGAATCGCTACCTTCTTATCCAAAAATTCAGGTTGAATATTCTTATCTAAGTACTTGTACTTTAATAAGTTATAAGCTGCCGGAGTGAACATATTCGACATATGTTCGACAATAAGCTCGGTAGGATAGTCTGAAATCTGTGCCAACTCATCGATTACAAATGAAGTTTGCTGGGGATTTCCTTCCAAGGCTTTTACTTTGATAAAAGGTACTCTTTTTTCAATAATCTTAGCAACATTATAATATGAAAAATCTGGTAAAGGCATATGATGTAGCTCTTCGGTTGTTGTATCAAAGACTGCCTTATAGTTAAATCCAGCATCCACAAAAATATTGGTTACTGGCGATTCTAAATAATCAATAACATCCTGTACAATTGAATATTCTCGTACATTCGACCAGAATTTCTTAAACTCAGGCGATTGAACAACCTGCTTTTTAAAAGTGACAAAGTAACTCTGGAGGTGTTCTTTAAAACGTTCCGTAGCACGATGATTTGTCATGCCCCAAAAATCTGTAGACAAATCACTTTCAAAGCGGCCAAAAACTTCCTGGATATCCCAAATTGGACCATAGCAAGTATCGTTCATAATGGTCACAGAATCATAGTTCGATACATGCTCAAAACCTAACTTTTGAAATCCATCTTTCCATGCGACAAAGTCAAAACCACTATTTTTTCTTTGTAAGAAATCAGTAATTAATCCAGATGTTTCTAATCGTTCTTGGTCTAACTTTGATAATTTACTATTTGAAATGAATAGAACTTCTTCAAATAAGGGACGCATCTTTTCCAGTTGGTAAACAACATGGGAACTTAAATTGTCATACTTATTGTAATGGACATACAATAGTAATCGTTTCATTATTTTCTCCTAAAAAAATTAATTAGTTTCGTTGCAATAATCCATCGGCGAGATGTAACTACGTTATTGTACTCATGTTGTAAATTAGATAGTCTATTTTCTAGCTCTCGATTCTGCAATAAAGTTTGTTCCTGTCTGTTTTTCAAAGACTTTAGTGCTTTAACATCATCATCTAACTTTTGGCCAACACTTCTAATGATATCCATTGTTTCTATTTCTAATTCATAACTTACTTCAACCTGCAAGTCCTCCTCATAAGAAGAAATATCATAAAGAAGTTGTGGATCGTTTTTTCCAAATATGTATCCGGATAAATGTTCAATCCCATTCGTAAATTCTGGCAGTAAATGAGTATCTTTTCCAACTAGCTTTACTGAAATAAATTTTACAATGATAGGAAGTTCTGAAAAATCTAAACGAAATTTCTTACAGGTCTTTGGAATATGAATTAGTTCTGTACCAGATTTATTCAGCGATAAAAATTGTACAGTGAAGTTTTTAAATGAACTGTCCTCAGATAGATATATCAAAAGACATTCTTGCTGTAACCACTGTGGAGTTGATAAATTATCTATATAGGTAGCTAAACCTTTTTTTGAAAATTCTGGTTGTACAGCAGAATACTTCATCATTATATATAGGTATGCATCAGAATATTTTTTAACATTCCCATGTTCACTAATCGAATCTACCAATTTTCTGTAGTTAAGGAACGTGGAATCACACGGGGCTGGCTTCGCATTTTGGTACAATATCAAACCTAGAAAAAAATCATAGTCAACTAACTTCTTTCTATTTAAGTTTAGATCATACCGTTGATTTTCAATTTTAGAAACTCTAATCAATGAACAATTATCTATATGATTTCCAATGAAATATTTTTCCAAATTAAATTTTTGAATAGGAATAATTACTTCTCCAGAATCAATATCTTTCAAACTTGTATAGATAATATCAGCATTTTCTAGATATGCTGTTTTCAACATTTCCTCGACAAAATTAGCTTCTAAATAATTATCACTATCAACAAAAAGCACAAAATCTCCGTTTATAAGCTCTAAACAACGGTTTCTGGTTGCACATATCCCTTGATTTTTCTGGTATATATAGGTCGTTTTTTTAAAAGGATTTACTTTGAGTGCGTCTTCTATGATTTGTTCAGACCGATCTGATGAGCCATCATTAATAATGATAAGTTCTATATTCCGATATGACTGATTGAATACACTTTCAATACACTGTCTAATATATTCTTCATGGTTATAACAAGTAATTACAACAGAAACTAAATTATTCATCCAATGTTACCCATTTCCCATTTCTTCTAATCAGTCCAGATGATGCTATTTTCTCAGACTTCATTTCGTCAGAAATATCATTTCTTGCCACCATAATAATAGGAGTTTCCTCTGATGTTGCAAATGCAACTATTTCATGTTGAGCATTTCTTACTGCTACTTGTAATTTTAAAGTGACATTATTGACATTTTCTAAACTACAGCTGTACTCAATAGTTTTTTTCCCAACTCCATGAGTTAAACTATCTAATGAATTATCATTATAGATCCAAATATGTTTATCAATTTCTGTTAACGAAAATGCTACGTATGTTGAAATATTTTCCAACACATCGTATGTAATTCTAAATCGTATTTTCTCAATTGGCGTAGTCTGAGGGGAACTCAATAAGCTAACTTTTAAATTTTTAATAGGTGAACTCTTTTCTGGTTCTTTAGGAACTACTACATTATTTTTTGAGACTGATGCTTTTTGTATGGTAGTTGTCGCATTATCTAAACTATATTGATTAGATACATCATCCGGGTCCCCAAAAGCCTTAACGCATCCATTCTCAATCAACACAGCCTTATTACAATACTTCTTCACCGCTCCCATATCATGTGTTACGAGAATTGTTGTCTTACCACTTTTTTTTCGTTCCAAGAAATAGTCATTACATTTCCGTTGAAATGCCTCATCCCCAACTGCCAAAACTTCGTCGAGAACCAAGATGTCCCCTTGAGCCTTGATAGCAACTGAAAAGGCTAGACGCACCTGCATACCACTAGAGTAGTTTTTTAGTTTTTGATGCATGAAGTCACGGAGTTCCGCAAAATCAACGATGTCATCATACATAGCATCGATTTCTTCCTGAGAAAAACCAAGCAAGGCACCGTTCAGATATACATTTTCACGACCTGTTAATTCAGGGTTAAAACCAACACCTAACTCGATAAAGGAAACCAGTTTTCCATCGACTGTTACAGAACCTTTTTCAGGTACATAAATTTGAGAAATTATTTTTAAAAGAGTAGATTTTCCTGAGCCATTTCGCCCAAGTATTCCAAAGAAATCACCTTTTTCAACTTCAAATGAAATGTCTTTTAGGACATGTTGTTCCTTATAGCCCCTTATGCCTTTTAATCTGTTGACCAGGGTTGTTCGCAAGCTTTGTGTTGCCTCAGTTGGTAATTTAAAAAACTTGCTGACATGATCTACTTTTACTGCAATATTCTTTTCTGTCATCAGAGAATCTCCGCAAATTTCTTAGAATGCTTGTTAAAAACATTGACACCAATCACAAAAACGATGATCGGAATCACATATGGAATCAAAACAATAGCTTTATTCTCAATAACTTGCCAAACAGGTAAGTTGGCTCTATCAATCAAAAAATAACGCATATCTTGAATAATCTGCGCCATAGGATTGAGCATAATCACTTTAGCTGCCAACTCACTTTGAGCCATCACAAAAGATAGAGAATAGATAATCGGTGTCGCATACATTCCTGCCTGCATAAACACTTCCCAAATCTGCGATAAATCTCGGAATTTCACAAAAAATGTCGAGAGTATAAAGGCAATACCTGTCGCTAAAAGAAAGAGTTCCAAAAATAATGGAATAGCCAGCAGAATAGTCCATGAAAATTGTACACCATTAAAGATTGAAAAAATCAATACTACTACTAAGTTTATAGAAAAATTAATAGCTGCTCCAAAAATAGATGACAAGACAATAATTTCTTTAGGAAAATTTAACTTTCGAAGCAAGTCACCACGATTTACAATGGAAACCATCCCCATATTTGTCGCTTCTGAGAAGAAAGACCAGATGACATTTCCTAGTAATAGTGCGACCGGAAAGTGTGGTACATCTCCACCTAAACGTAAGAAATGAATAAAGACGACATACATAATCGCAAACAACATAAGCGGTTTTAAAATGGACCAAAGGTAGCCAATGACTGACCCCTGATACCTGAGTTTAAAATCAGTTTTAATCAATTCTTTCAAAAGAATTCTATTTTTAGTGGAAAATAAATCCATATTTACTCCTTGATGTAGGCAAATTTTGTCACAATCAGTGTTGAAAATACTAGTGTATGGAAAGCCTTATTCTTACTCAAACCATATTTTCTTAAAGTTTTAAAGCGTTCTAGCATAGGTTTATCCATAATCATCACAAAAGCTTGAACTAACTCTCTATCAGTCGGTGATAAGGGCTTATCAAGTAAAAAGCTGGCTTGTTTTTGACTATTTTTTATTAAGTCCCAATAAACCTTAAATAGAATATGGGGCCGAATCCATTTTTTTAATCGTTTAGAAAAGGTTCTAGCTCCCAAGACATTATCCGCATGCTGGCGATAGAGTTCTCCAGGCTTGTCAATAAAAACCAGTTTACCCAAAGCCGATGCCAACAAAGCTAAATACCAGTCGTGCATCAAAATGTCTTCTGTTCCAGACCACAGTTCTGCTAGGGCATGGTTGATCATGGCAACACCACCAGTCACCGTATTCTCGGTCAATTCTTGCACCAACTCAGTATTGGCGTGGTGGGACTGGGAACGAATCATACTCTCTGTCATGACTTGCAAGTCTTGGTTGACGACGGTCAAATCCATATAGACCATCAGAGGCTGGTCAGTCTGATATAATCGGGCTTCCTGCAAACTGACTTCCAGCTTGTCAGGCAACCAGACATCATCCTGATCACTGAAAAAATAATAATCAGCCTTCTCATAACGAAGGAGGCGATGAAAACTTTTTATCACTCCTAGATTGTTTTGTTCCTCAAGATCTATCAAGCGGATGCGACTGTCCTGTCTTGCAAAATCTTGCAGCAAATCTTTCGTTTGGTCACTGGAACCATCATCTCGAATCAATAATGTCCAATCTGAAAAAGTCTGCTCTTGGATAGAGCTAATTTGCTCAGCCAAGAACTGTTGACCATTGTAGGTAGACATCAATATGTTTACTTTCATTGTAAAAATAATTCCTCGTATTCTTGGACTATCTTTTCCCAAGTATAAGCAGTACTCATGTGCTCTTTGGCAATCCGTCCAAGGTCTTCTGCTTCTGCTTGTCCATCAATCCTGTCAATCAATTGAGAGAGATTACCCTGTTCCTTAGACCAATAGCGGGCCCCATCCAAGGCTACTTTTTGATTAAATTCAACCCCTAGAACTAAATTCTCATTGGTCTGAGCCAGCGCTTCGAGTAGGCTGGGATTGGTGCCTCCTACTTCATGCCCATGGATATAGGCACGACATTGGTTTCGCAAATACTTGAGCAAATTACTATCATAGACAGTTCCGACAAATTTAATCCGCTTATCTCGTGAAAAATCTGTTTCCTCTTCAAGCTTTTGGAAATAAGCAGAGCCTTCATGATTGGCAACGATGACCAAATCACGTTCGGTTGAACTAGCCATAAATTCCTTGATAGCTGTCAGATAATTATTTTCAGGAACAAAACGACCGATAATCAAATAATAGTCTTTTTCGATTAGATTCCACTGGCCAAAAAAGTCTAGTACTGCCTCACTGTCAGACTGATAATCTGTTGAGCTTAAGTCCGTTCCGTATGCAATAAAACGTGTTTTTGTTCCTGGATAAGCATTCTGAATGTAGTCTTCAATACCTTCATTATCCGCAATCAGCAAATCTGCGTGTTTGGCCATGAGCTTTTCAGCATATTTTAGATAGGCCTGGACAGGTTTGGACCACTTTGTTCGCTTCCATTCTAAACCATCAGGATTGACAAATAAAATTCCGCCCACAGAGTGAATCTTCTTGGCAAAGGGACCAATAAAGCCACCTATGGTATTTCCCAAGATATAGAAAATAGGCGCTTCCATTTTCTGAGTTTTTACTAGCTCCAGTGCATAGGAAATGGCCATCATGTCATAGGCGATGACACGGGCTGGACCGAGTTTTGGGGGATTGATTGTAAAACAATCGGCTCCCTTATATTCTGTATGTTGGTGGTGACTGCTGTCCGATAGACAGGCCACATGGTAGCGGATATTGGGGCTTACTTGATTGGAAACCAGTTGCTCGACAAAGGTTTCAAAACCTCCGTACTGGGCAGGTAAACCACGGCTACCGATGATAAAAATGTGTTTCATAACAATATCTCTAAAAAATAGTAATCAGATAATTATACCATAATTTAGATAGATTATCATTGAAAAAGCGAGGATTCCCTCGCTTGACTCTGATAGTTTTCTTTTAATCACGTCTAAAAATATCCCGCGTGTAAACTTTATCCTGCACATCATCTAGACTAGAGTCATAGCGATTAGCTACAATTGCATGACTCATATTTTTAAATTTTTTCAAATTATTAACTACGAGAGAACCAAAAAAAGTAGAACCATCTGCAAGATTCGGCTCATATATGACTACTTTTGCCCCTTTTGCTTTTATACGTTTCATTACACCTTGAATAGAACTTTGTCTAAAATTATCTGAATTTGTTTTCATTGTTAGTCTAAAAATACCAATGACCATTTCTTTTTCATCTTCGATAGAATACTGTACTTGTTCAGAATAGGCATAATAATTTGCTTTTTTTAGTATCTGATCGGCTATAAAATCTTTCCGGGTTCGATTTGATTCCACAATAGCTGTTATCATATTCTGAGGAACATTGCTATAATTAGCTAGCAATTGCCTAGTATCTTTAGGTAAGCAATATCCACCATAGCCAAATGACGGATTATTATAATGCTCCCCTATTCGTGGGTCCAATCCGACTCCTTTTATTATAGATTTTGAATCTAAACCTCGCAACTCTGCGTATGTATCTAATTCATTAAAATATGAAACCCTAAGTGCTAGATAAGTATTTGAAAATAGTTTTACAGCTTCTGCTTCTGTCGCACCAATGAATAAAACGTCTACTTCATCCTTTAAAGCTGCATTTTTTAAGGCCGATGCAAATCTTTTCGAACCTTCTACGATTTCTTCTGGATCATCTTTCTCAATCGAAACAATTATCCTAGACGGATATAGATTATCATATAGTGCTTTTGATTCCCGTAAAAATTCTGGGCTAAAAATAATGCGATTTGTTCTAAAACGCTCACGGATCTTTGTTGTAAATCCAACAGGTATGGTTGATTTTATCACAATGATTGCATTAGGATTAATACTGATAGCTTCCTCTATCACTTGTTCCACGATAGAAGTATCAAAATGATTTTTTCTATCATCATAGTTTGTCGGAGTTGCTACTACAATATAATCAGCATTAAGGTATGCCTCTTTTGGATCCAAGGTTGCTTTTAAATTCAATTTTTTCTCATTGAAAAACACCTCAATATAGTCATCCTTAATTGGGGATATTCTATTATTTATCATGTTCACTTTTTCTTCGTCTACATCCAGAGCAATAACATTATGTTTTCCTGCAAGTAATGTTGCTACAGATAAGCCTACATAGCCTGTTCCCACGACTGTAATATTCATATTCTCTTCAAAAACGCTTTGAGATACTTTTTCTGTTTCAATAAATAAAGACTCAATTTCAATATCTAATACTTCGATTAATTTTAACAATTGAGAAAGACTAGGTTCATACCTACCTTTTTCAAACCGACTTATTACCGTTCTATTTATTCCTGTAAGTTGTGCTAATTCCATTTGTGTCAAACGTTTTTTAATACGACTGTTTTTTAACACATTTACAATATGACTGTATGAATATTTGTTCATAGTTCCTCCTGTTTATCTTAACTACATTATAACCAATGTGTTAAATAGTTGCAAATTTTCTCCGTTATTGAAATTTTTGATTTTTTAAGACACTTTTGAGTTGAGGTTTTAAATTTATTTCTCCAAAAAAGGCGAGCTAATCAGCTCACCTTTATCAGTATTTTACTTTTTTATATCATGATATACACTATTCAATGCTTGTACAGTTGGATTTACTAACCCCAGTCTTCCATCTGCGTTTGTCATCACAGATAAAATATAATTTCCTTGCGGAGTATAAACGATTCCCGCATCACTTGCTGAACGGTAGCCAGGATATCCAATCCAACCTGCTTTTGATTGTGTTTTATAGGTAGTTCCTAGGGTTGCCTTGATAGGAGAAAGGTTCGGATTCTCAAACCACGTACCTACTTGTTTACCAAAGTTATTGCTAACAAAGAACTTATAGTTTCTCTGCCAAAGAGCAAAGAGTTCTTGTGCAGCAAGATAAGGATACAATGGTGTTACAACATTCGGATCAACTCCTGATTCTTTTGCCCAGTTATAGATGGCATTTGGTCCGTAGGTATCACGTAAATACTTATATCCATCGTTACTTGAAGTTCTTAATACATCTAACATTGTACTCTTGACCTGTTGCACTGCTGTACTATTGTTAGCTGCCAGGCTAGCAACAAATGGTCCTTTTATGGTTGAAGCAGAATAGAATTTCGCCTGCTGGTTGTAGGCTATCCCCTTGTTGCTATCTGCATCCATGAGTTTAAATCCAATACTATAACCTTGATTTTCAAAATTAATAATAGTATTTGCCAGGCTCTGTAAAACACTATAAGTAGGATTATACTTACCATAAATAGTAAAGGTTCTATTAGAAACGGTAAACTGTTTTTCAGATTGGGCTTCTAAGGCCAAGCTGGTAGTCGTAGCTGTGACTATTTCAAGATTTCCTTGACTATTCTTGAAGTACAAGTGTGCATGATATAAACCATCTGAATATTTATGGTCGCTTGCGAAAACTTTTACCTTATATGTCCCATTAGCTTGCGCCTGAGCTTGATACCATTTAATATCATCCTGACCATTTTTCTCAGACCAAACTGGGATTTCAATTGATTGAGGTTTGGCAGTTGATTTGATATTTGATACAACAATATCAAACGTACCATTATAATTGTTGACATTATCAATGTGGATGCTTGCATTTGTTTGTATTTCAGGTACGATATGTGATGTTGCACCTAAACCAACTAGTTTATCAGAAGTCTTGTTTTTTCCATAAACATGAATATGGTAGGTACCTATATAATAATTGTGTTTTCCTAAATCAATACTTGCTTTATATAATCCAGCTGAAATCCTATTTGCCTTATGCCAAATAATGTCATCCTGACCCTTGTTGTCTGACCAAACTGGGAATAAGACTTCAATAATATCTGTAGATACATTTGAAATTTCTACATCGAATGCAAAGGCACCTTTTGGCGTAACAGTTACTGTTGGCACCTTAGCCTCTTCTTTTACCACTTGTGGTTTTGGTACAGTTACAGTTGTTGCTGACAGACCATCTAGCTTACCTGTTTGGATGTTCTGACCGTAGACATGGATGTGGTAGGTGCCTGTGTCTGTCTTGTGTTTTTGTGTGTCAACCAAGACTCCGTAACTGCCATCTGTACGCTTTTGAGCAGTATACCAAATGATGTCATCTTGACCCTTGTTGTCTGACCAAACCGGCACAGAAACGCTGGAAATATGACTTGGAACATCCGTGATCGTTACTTCAAAGCTTGATTCAGTTTTCAAGACTGCCTTGCTTGAAACTGGTTTGGTAGCTTTCGGTGCTGGAACTGTGATTGTTGTCGCAGACAAGCCGTCTAGTTTTCCTGTTTGGCTATTCTGACCGTAAACATGGATGTGGTAGGTGCCTGTGTCTGTCTTGTGTTTTTGTGTATCAACTAAGACTCCGTAACTGCCATCTGCACGCTTCTGTGCGGTGTACCAAATGATGTCATCCTGACCCTTTGTTTCTGACCAGACTGGCACAGAAACGCTGGAAATATGACTTGGAACATCCATGATAGTTACTTCAAAGCTTGATTCAGTGTTCAAGACCGCCTTGGTTGAAACTGGTTTAGTGATTTGTCGAGCAGGCACAGTGAGACTTGTCGCAGATAGACCATCTAGCTTACCGGTTTGGTTATTCTGACCATAGACATGGATGTGGTAGGTGCCTGTATCTGTCTTGTGTTTTTGTGTGTCAACTAATACACCATAACTGCCGTCAGTACGCTTTTTAGCAGTATACCAAATGATATCATCTTGACCCTTGTTTTCTGACCAGATCGGCACAGAAACGCTGGAAATATGACTTGGAACATCCGTGATAGTTACTTCAAAGCTTGATTCAGTTTTCAAAACTGCCTTGCTTGAAACTGGTTTGGTAGTTTGACGAGCAGGCACTGTGAGACTTGTTGCAGACAGACCCTCTAGCTTACCTGTTTGGCTGTTCTGACCATAGACATGGATGTGGTAGGTACCTGTATCTGTCTTGTGTTTTTGTGTGTCAACCAAGACTCCGTAACTGCCGTCTGCACGCTTCTGTGCTGTATACCAAATGATGTCATCCTGACCCTTGTTGTCTGACCAGATTGGCACAGAAACACTGGAAATATGACTTGGAACATCCGTGATCGAAACTTCAAAGCTTGATTCGGTTTTCAAAACTGCCTTAGCTGAAACTGGTTTGGTAGTTTGACGAGCAGGCACTGTAAGACTTGTTGCAGACAGACCCTCTAGCTTACCTGTTTGGCTGTTCTGACCATAGACATGGATGTGATAGGTACCTATATCTGTCTTGTGTTTTTGTGTGTCAACCAAGACTCCGTAACTGCCATCTGCACGCTTTTGAGCAGTATACCAAATGATGTCATCTTGACCCTTGTTGTCTGACCAGATCGGCACAGAGACACTGGAAATATGACTTGGAACATCCGTAATCGTAACTTCAAAGCTTGATTCGGTTTTCAAGACTGCCTTGCTCGAAACTGGTTTTGGCGCTGCTACATTAATTGAAGTCGCATTCAATCCCGTAAAATGACCTGAGCGGTCTGAATAGGTATGAATATGATAGAGGCCGTAATCCTTATGTTTTTTAAGCTCAACATAGGCAGCACCCGTCTGATCTGCACTATACCAAATAATGTCATCTTGACTATTTTTGTCAGACCAAACCGCAAATCTAACCACTTCCCCACTAGAAATAGGGAGGTTATACTTAAGCTCCAAGTTTTGTTCTCTCTGTTGGACACTGACAATCTCTTGTTTTGGTGCTGGAGCGTTCCTCACACTTGTCGCAGTTCCTAGAGTAGAACTTGCAGAAGTTGTGACTGTTGTATTTGCTACTGCAGACACAGGACTGCTTGTCTCAGAGGAAAGCGTAGAAGCCGTTTCACTAGCAGGACTAGAAATTGTTCCCTCACTGGTACTTGTAGAAGTACTAGTTTCAGCAGATGATAGTTGGCTGCTTTCGACCGGAGCAACAGAAGTTTGGCTTTCTGCTGTTTCAACAACAGTTTCTGTGTTTTCAGTTGTAGTCGTAAGATTGTTGGTAGATACCGGTGTCTCTACTTCTTCTGCATGAACTAGACCAGCTGACAAGGTTGCTACAACAATTGGTAATGTCAACAAAGTCTTTGAATATAATTTAATATCCTTTTTCATCATAAACTCCTTTTAGGTACATTTCCTATATACTATCCTACTTTATTTTTACAAAAATTTCAAATAGAATTTTATGTTTCCAACTTATTAGTTCGCATTTTACAAAGAAAAATTGTTCATTATAATAAATTACCGTAAAATTATGAAATAAAAACACCTTGAAAGCTAGACAGTTTCTAACATTCAAGGTGTTTTATCTATAGGGTTAAAAATCAAATTTATCTAGCGAATAGCGTTCGATAATTGATTTCAATTTCTCAGCGAATTTAGGATCCGTTGCGTATCCTGATTTTTGCAATTCTATCACAGCTTGAAGATAGCTATCCGACTGTCTAAACTTCTGATAGTTTTGCTTGCGCCATGGAGTTGAGGTAAAAAATTGACCATAATCCATTATTCCCTGAGTTAGAGACGGGTAGGATCTAAAAATAGCTTCTTCTATTACTTCATTCTCTGCTCTTATTTCCTTGGTTTTTACGGTAAATGTCCCACTAACCTATTGGAATCTGCCTTAATACCAAATAGGTTGTTGGCCTGCTGAGTTAATGTTGAATTTCCCCATGCACTTTCAAGAATCGCTTGAGCCAGTATCACACTGGAAAGAATTTCTGTATTTTTAGATAGCAAACGAACAGCTGGACCGATTTTATCAAGGAAAGACTTCTAACTTGGAGTCATCACCATAGTTGTTGCTATCGGTTTACTCCACAAGGCATCTAATTGTGAATCCCTAGTCTCTAACGCGGTAACTGCTTTCCCTCAACAGTGCCATACCAATCCATAATACCATTTGCCAAGCCAGCAGCAAGTTTATCATGATATGAAGATTGCTTGATGGTCTGCAATTCAGATGGATTGTCCATATATCCAAGTTCAACAAGGATGGCTGGAATGGCTGTTTCACGCAAGACTGCAAAAGTTCTTCGGAGAATACCACGATCGACCGCTCCTGTTTCCGAAATCAGATTTGACTGGACTTTATTTGCTAAAATCTCGCTTTCTGCTAAACGAACTGGATCTGCATGCTTCGCCTGATTAATCTTAGAAGGATATGCATCATACGGCTGATACCAGTAGGTCTCAATTCCTTTTGCCGTCGTCACACCTGCACCACTAGCATTAAAGTGGATGCTGACGAATAAGTCTGCGTTACTTTCATTTGCCATGCGAGAACGTTCAGTTAAAAAGTCAACGTTATAATCAGCATTACGAGTCATCAATACATTAATGCCACGTTGCAAAAGAGTATCTTTTAGTTTATTAGCTACAGACAAAGCCAGATTCTTCTCATGGACTCCCCCATATGATGCACCCGAATCAATACCACCGTGACCTGGGTCAAGATATACAGTATAGGAACGAGTTATAGTGCCAGGATCCACAGGAACCAACTCCGCTGTTGTAGCAGCAACACCTGTCATACTACCGTCCAAACCACGATAATAGAGGTGAGTATGGTAGACACCTGTTTCAAAGCGATGCTGATATTTATAAATTTTTGCTATATAAGTACCATCAGTTTGACGTTGAGCTTCATGCCAAACGATATCGTCTTGACCTTTTGAATCCGTCCAAGTCGGTACAAATACTTTATCCACGCCACGAGGTGCTGTAATGTTGCTAACTTGAACTTCAAAACTACCGGCTTGATTATTAATATTCTTAACTGTTAGTGTTCCTGTCGCTTTTACCTCGGGTAATTCTACAGTTGTTGCGCCAATGGCTGTCAAATTTCCATCTGTTCCTCGATAATAAACATGGGAAATATATGTTCCAGAGCCATATTTATGATTTGCTTTGCTAATTTTTGCAAGATAGCTACCATCAGATTGACGTTGAGCTTCATGCCAAACAATATCATCCTGTCCTTTCGAATCTGTCCAGGTTGGTACAAATACTTTTTCTAAACCACGAGGTGCAACAATATTGCTAACTTGAACTTCATAACTTCCTGTTTGGAGGTTTATGTTCTTAGTTGTTACTGTACCACTTGCTTTTACTTCAGTTAGAACTGCTGAAGTGGCTCCCACGCCTGTTAAACTGCCATCTGTTCCTCGATAATAAACATGGGAAATGTATTTCCCTGAACCATATTTATGATCTGCTTTGTTAATTTTTGCAAGATAGCTGCCATCAGACTGGCGTTGGGCTTCATGCCAAATGATATCATCTTGACCATTTGTCTCAGTCCATGTTGGTACAAGAACTTTCACTAAGCCACGTGGAGCTACAATATTACTAACTTGAACTTCATAACTACCAGTTTGAGTGTTTATGTTCTTAGCTGTTACTGTACCACTTGCCTTGACTTCTGGCAAAACTGCATCGGTCGCACCAATGGCTGTTAAACTGCCATCCAATCCACGGTAATAAACATGGGAAATATATTTTCCTGAGTCATTCTTATGCTGTGATTTAGTTATTTTTGCAAGATAGGTCCCATTTGATTGACGTTGGGCCTCATGCCAAATAATATCATCTTGGCCCTTATTTTCAGACCAAGTTGGCACAAATACCTTATCAAGTCCTTTTGGTGCAATGATATCACTAATTGCTACTTCATAGCTACCTGTCTCTGGACTAATATTGGTTGCCTTCACAATACCATTTGCCTTTACTTCTGGCAAGACCGCTGAAGTCGCTCCTACACCAGTTAAACTGCCATCTATTCCTCGATAATAAACATGAGAAACATATTGTCCAGATTCATTTTTATGCTGGACTTTACTAATTTTAGCAATGTAGCTTCCATCAGACTGGCGCTGGGCTTCGTGCCAAATAATATCATCTTGGCCACTTGCCGCTGTCCATGTTGGAACTAAGACCTTGTCTAACCCACGTGGAGCCGAAATATCACTAACCCTAACTTGATAACTACCTGTTTGAGCACTGACAGTTGTTGTAATTGTACCGCTTGTTTTAACTTCTGGTAAAACAACTGAAGTTGCTCCAATACCTGTCAAACTTCCATCTGTTGTTCGATAGTAGACATGGGAATGGTATTTTCCTGAACCATACTTGTGTTGCGCTTTATTTACGTTTAATAGATAGCTCCCATCCAATTGACGTTTGGCTTCATACCAAATAATGTCATCCTGACCACTCGTTTCTGTCCAAGTAGGGACATACACGTTTGAAATCTCTTTCGGTGACGAAACATTGGTCACTTTTACATCAAAGCTCCCCTTTTGAGCATCAACATTTACTACCGAAACAGTGCCTGTTGGCTCAGTTGCAACTGAACTTGTTTCCGTTTGTGAAGGGGATGGTGCAAATGCAATTTCAGTCTTAGAAGTTGCGGTAGCTACTGTATCAGCAGAACTTGTGCTTGCTGACTTATTTTGTGCAGTTGAAGCCGGTGTAACAAGGCTTGTTTGTGAACCAGTTTCAGCCGAACTTGATGAGGCAACAACTACTTGATTATTTGTTACAGCATCCGTTTCAACTGTCTGCTCTGCCTGCACTGTTGACTCAGCTGTCACACTTGAAGTAGCCTTAGTTGTTGCAGATGATTCAGATATCTCATTACCTTGAGAAACTGTACTTGTTGTTTCTGCCAATGTGTTAGCATGAACCAAATGACTTTGTAAAGCCCACGCACATATTGAAAGAAAAAGCAAAGATTTCTTTTTCACATAGTACTCCTTAACATAATTTTTCCTAAATTTTCAAGAAATGTTGAAAATTCCATAGAAAATATAAGATGACTTTTTAAGTATAGCACACTCTCCTCTATTTGAAAAGGAAAATTTTTCAGTAAATAAAAGTTCTGTTCCTTTCAAGGTACAGTTCTAAAATTACTTGTATTTATATGATGAAAATAGTATACTGTTTTTGACTTAATTAATTAACAAGGAAATTGTAATGAGTAATAAAAAGAATTTTCCCTACAAGCCTAAACCATACTTAGCTATTCCAATTGTACTGGCACTTTTTTCTAATCTACAGGCTCATGCTGAAGAAATAGCTACAGTTTCACAAACCTCTGTTGAAACAAGTGAATTTCCAACTATCAGCGAATCAACTTCAACTACTACGACAACTATCGCTACGACTGCACCTACTACTTCAGATAGTAAACAAAACCTTTCTAGTCAATCCCTTACCGAATCAATTACTAATAATTCGGAAACAGATGAACAAGTTGAGTCTCTCAATCAACTAACAAATGCATCAGGGGCTGGCTTTCGTAGTGCTTCTAGCAACAATGCCACAGAAACTAGCACGCCAGTGCAAACGACTATAAGTAGGTCAGAGGATACAAGTTTATCGACCAAGGAAACAACCAATACACTTCCAGTTATTACTGTTACTCAAGAAAACCAGCAGCTTCTTGTTCAGTATAATTATCAAATGAAACAAACTGAATCTATCAGTGTTGCCGTTTGGTCTGATTTCAATCAACAAGATGATTTACAATGGTATAGTCTAGATAAATCTAGTATTGCATATGTCGATCTAAACAAACATTTAGAATACGGTAAATACCACATTCACACCTATGCCAATCGCAATGGGCAAATGATTGGATTAGCAGCAGATACCATTACTACTACTCCTCCAAAATTAAACCATACCGTTAGACAAACTAGCAATACAAGTCTAGAAGTTCTGATTTCAGGTGTACCTAATACTTTCAAAGCTGTTCGTGTGCCGATGTGGTCAGATGCAAGTGGACAAGATGATATAAAATGGTATGAGGCAAGCAGACTAAAGGACGGCAGCTATAAGGCAACATTAGATATTAAGAACCATCATTATGAAACTGGACTATATCATATTCATGTCTATGGGGTACAAAAGAATGATAGATTAGCCGCCTTATTTGCTACTAATTACACTTTCCCAGTACCTAAAATTGATTACAAAATCACTCAAACAAGCAATACAAGTGTTGAAGTTCTGGTAGCCGGTGTACCTGATTATGTCAGGGCTGTCCGTGTGCCGATCTGGTCAAATGCCAATGGTCAGGATGAAATAAAATGGTATGAGGCATCGAGATTAACAGATGGACAATTCAAGGCAACATTGGATATTAAGAACCATCATTATGAAACTGGACTATATCATATCCATGCCTATGGTCTATTGCCAAATAGTCAGTTAACTGGATTATTTGCGACCCATTATACTTTGCCAAGTCCTAAAATTGAGCATACTCTCACTCAAACAAGCAATACAAGTGTTGACATTCTAATTTCTGGAGTGCCTCAGTATTTCAAGACTGTCCGTGTACCGATCTGGTCAAATACCAATGGTCAGGATGAAATAAAATGGTATGAGACAACGAGATTAACAGAAGGACGATTCAGGGCAACATTGGATATTACGAATCATCATTATGAAACCGGACTATATCATATCCATGCCTATGGTGTATTACCGAACAATCAGCTAACCGCTCTGTTTGCAACAAAGCATACCCTACCAGGACCGAAAGATCTAGCCGGTCATATTCAGGTTGAAACCACCAATCAGCAAACAGGTAGCTTTTCTGTCCGTATCAGCAATATCAGCTCCCCTACTGGAGTGAAAACAGTCAAAGTACCAATATGGTCTAATGCAAACGGTCAAGATGATATCGTTTGGTATTCCGGGCAAAAACAGGTCGATGGCAGCTATACAGTAGCCATCACGGCTGCCAATCATAAATATAGTAGTGGACTCTATCATATTCATTTGTACTATCAAGATACGCTAGGAAAACTTCACTTCGTTTCCAATACAAGCCACGAAGTAACTTACAAAGGTCCAATATACAACGGACAATTCTACAGTATTCAAGGAAAATATGATAAAATTATTATTATTAATAAAAAGCACCCTCTCTCTCCATCATACGCACCTGGAGAAAATACAACTGCAAAACAAGCTTTTCTTGCGATGACTAATAGAATGAGAGTCTTAGGTTATCCTATTAGTAACAGTTACAGTGGGTATAGAAGTTACAACCACCAAGCAGGATTGTATCAAAATTATGTGCTCAGGGATGGGAGGGCTGCAGCTGATCGTTACGCCGCAAGACCTGGTTACAGCGAACATCAGACAGGTTTAGCTTTTGATATTTTTTCAAATCAAGGGCTAACATTAAACAATGCTACTGCTAGTTGGATTGCCAATCATGCCCATGAGTACGGTTTTATTGTCCGCTATCTACCTGGAAAAGAACACATTACTGGCTATATGCACGAACCATGGCATCTTCGTTACATCGGTCGAGAAGCCGCTGAAATCTACCGTTCTGGTCTAACTCTAGAAGAGTATTTTGGAATTGTAGGAGGGGGCTACGAGTAAAACTAATATTAGCCGAATGAATGAACTTCATACAACTCAATCTGATTCAGGTTGCCAAAACAACCATGTAGTTGTGCTATATTGGAAAATAACACTCAATGAAAATCAAAAATAAACTAATCAACGCAAGTGTAGGTAGAACCCTAGTACTTTCTCATTTTCAGGTAAGAGACTAAATAGTTCCGCAGAAACATTATTCTCTTCAAATCCAGTCAACAAGTACCATTTTTGATTTTCCAATAGTATACCTTGTAAACCAAGTCGCAACTGTAGAGTATATCCTGTGGCTAGTAACATTATACAAAAAGAGAACTAATCAAGTATATCAAAGTTAATTTCAACAAACTTATACTCCACTATAAAGAACTGACACTATAATAAAAACGAGGTAGAACCTCGTTTTTATTATAGTGTCAGTTGGTTTCTCTTCAATCACTTGGTTAATTCACCTTGCCCTACTTTGTATAAGAGACTGCTTCCAAAGTACTCTCCCAAACTTATACAGTCACTTGACTATATAATCAACCATTAACTGTTGACACAAACTTTATTCACATTATTCCAAGCTCCAACTATTTTCAAGATAGTTGGAACAAGTACTAAAAAGAAACTACTCGACCTAACATACTTCAAAAGTCACGATCATCTATACTTACTTGACTGGAAGTGCAAAAAGCTCCTATCGATTTCTTCGTCCTGTTATCTGTAATACCAACAATAGAAGTAGAAAAGAAAACTTATACACTTACACTTTGTAGTTTGGTTACCGAAAGATCTACTTCTTTTCCTGCTTATAGAATGCCTCCAAAGCTTCTTGCCAAGTTGGGATGACAAAGCCTGTGGCTTTTGCCTTGTCCAAGCTCATGGTTGAGTTGAAGGGACGTTTTGCCTTAGCTGGGAACTGGCTAGAATCCACTGGCAATACCTTGGTATTAGTATCTTTGAGGATTTCAGTCGCAAAGTCAAACCAAGTTGTATCTTCTGCCGCATCATTTGATAAATGATAATAGCCAAATTCTTGACCAGTTTCAACCAAGTGTACCATAAATTCCGCAAGCGTACGTGTCCAAGTTGGACGACCGTGCTGGTCGTTAACAACCGTCAAAGTATCGCGGGTTTCCGCAAGATTTTGCATGGTGAAAACAAAGTTTTTACCATAGTTACCAAATACCCAAGCTGTACGAACAGTGTAGAACTTGTCTGCGAACTTCTCAACTGCTTCTTCACCCAAACGCTTGGTACGACCGTATTCAGATTGCGGATCTGGTTGGTCATCTACTTGCCATTCTTGACCGACTGGCAACTCACCATTGAAGACATAGTCCGTTGAGATATAAACGAGGGTTGCACCGTATTTTGCTGCTGCCTTAGCAACATTTTCAGAGCCTGTTACGTTAATCTTGTAGTTGAGTTCCTTGCCTTCATCTTCTGCCATATCAACAGCTGTATAGGCTGCACAGTGGTAGACAACGCTCGGCTTGACCTCTGCAAAGAAGGCATCTACTTTCTCTGCATCTGTGATGTCCATTTCTGCTACATCAGCGGCAACATACTCGACGCCACGCTCATCCAAGAGATAACGCAATTCAGTCCCCAACTGACCATTTGCACCTGTAATTAAAATCATGTTTGCTCCTTATTTCAAGAAAGGCTTGGGCAAGAGCCCTAGCCTTTAATAATCTTATTTAATAACTTCCTGTGTCTTAGCATAGTTTGCTTCAACAGCTTCTTTTTCAGCCTTCCACCAGTCTTGGTTATCTGTATACCACTGGATAGTCTCTTCCAAACCTTGAGAGAAGTCTGTGAATTGTGGTGTCCATCCTAGCTCATCACGAAGTTTGCTTGCGTCAATAGCATAGCGCAAATCGTGTCCTGCACGGTCAGTCACGTGGTCGTAAGCATCTTTTGGTTGACCCATTTTTTCAAGAATCAATTCAAGCACTTCTTTGTTGTTCTTCTCACCGTCAGCACCAATCAGGTAAGTTTCACCCATACGGCCTTTTGTCAAGATTGCCCAAACACCAGTCGAGTGGTCGTTGGTATGAATCCAGTCACGGACGTTTTTACCTTCACCGTAAAGTTTTGGCTTAATACCTGCCAAGATATTGGTGATTTGGCGTGGGATAAATTTCTCGATGTGTTGGTATGGACCGTAGTTGTTTGAACAGTTAGAAATCGTTGCTTTAACACCAAATGAACGCACCCATGCTTTGACAATCAAGTCTGAAGCAGCCTTGGTTGATGAGTAAGGTGATGATGGGTTGTAGTTGGTTTCCGCAGTGAATTTCTCACCTGGACCTTCTCCATGACCTGGCAAGTCTTCACGCAAAGGAAGATCACCGTATACTTCGTCGGTCGATACATGGTGGAAACGGATGTCGTATTTACGAGCCGCTTCAAGCAAGGTGTAAGTACCGATAAAGTTGGTATGGATGAATGGGCTTGGGTCGTTGAGAGAGTTGTCGTTGTGGCTTTCGGCCGCATAGTGAACGATGGCATCTGCCTTAGCAGCCAATTTGTCAACCAATTCAGCATCTGCAATGTCGCCAACAACCAGCTCAACACGGTCACCAAGAATAGCTTCCAAGTTCGCCTTGTTTCCTGCATAAGTGAGTTTATCCAAAACAGTTACGTGAACGTCTGGATGATTGTTATATACATAGTGTACGAAGTTTGAACCGATGAAACCAGCTCCACCAGTTACGATAATATTTTTAAATTGAGACATTTTTTTCTCCGAAAAGTTTTTTCTTTTTTGTGTGTCAACTTAGGTAGTGGGGTCGTAAGCAACCACCAAGGTGTTTCATTACTAAACCATGAGCCTAAGATCTCATGGTTTCCCTCGCTCCTTAGCAAAGCAAAGGAGCTTCTCACTACGGTGATGACACACAGAACTGCTCGCTTTGTTCGCTTATTTTACTTCAAGATTTCTTTCAAGTAAGTAATCTTAGCAAAGTCTTTTTGATTGTTATTTTCTGCACGGTAGGAATCTTTTGAAGAGGCTTGGTAGATTTTCAGGTATTGTTCAAGTGTCGGTAGGTAATAGCGAACACCTGCTGTTTCTAATTCTTCCAAATCTTCTAGCTCTACACCAGCAAATTCAGGCAGTGAATGTAGACCTCCGAATTCAACAGATAAGCCATCTTTATGAAATTCATGTTCATGACGGTCAACAAGGACATATCCT
This sequence comes from Streptococcus suis, assembly GCF_024509555.1. Classification (GTDB taxonomy): domain Bacteria; phylum Bacillota; class Bacilli; order Lactobacillales; family Streptococcaceae; genus Streptococcus; species Streptococcus suis_AD. The sequence continues at coordinate 50,199 of NZ_JAMWEL010000001.1, read as the reverse complement.
AGTTGATTCATCATAGAAATCAAGGCGTCCGCCTGATAAATCCGTTGGTCGTCTGGGGCTTCCCAGCCACGCGGATCACTTGGAACATGAATATCTAAATCTCCTGCCTGCCAGTCCCTCCCTGTGCGCCTTTCCAAACCAACTGAGCCCATTAACAAGGGAGTGATTCCTAACTTGTTTAACTGCTCTGCTATTTCCAAAAAGGCTTGAAACATTAGAGGTCCTCTTTTCTCAAAGGCTTGATGTCCTTGAGGAATGGGTGGTTTTCATCTGCTTCTGAAACTTCTGCTTCTTCTAGGTTTTCCCACTTGATGTCGAGGCTAGGGTCAGCGTAGTTGACGAAAGCATACTTAGGCTTGAGTTCCAAAGCCCAGTAGTCGTTGACCAAGTAGCTGTAGGCCACGAAGTCTGACAAGACTTGGAAACCGTTGGCTACTCCGCGCGGAACGAAGATACCTTTTGAAGCATCGATAACGGTTTGGTAGGTATTACCGAAGGTTTCGCCTTCACGTAGATCAACCCAAGTTCCCAAAACCTTACCGCCGTCTGCTACTGAAATGTATTTATCCCAAGGCTCTGCGTGAAGACCACGAAGAACATTTTTGCGGGAGAAAGAAACATTATTTTGCAATTTCCCTTCTGCGAAGAAGCTTTCAGGGAAGCCGAGAGGCAACATTTTTTCCTTTTGGAAGTTCTCCTTAAACCAGCCACGGTTGTCGCCATGAACAGGAATGTCGAATTCTAACATTCCTGGAATGGCTTCGACTGGGCGGGCAGCTAGTGTTTTACCGAAAAAGTTTTCTGTCATTAAGCTTCTCCAATCAAACGGAGCAAGTATTGTCCGTATTCATTTTTCTTAAGTGGTTGTGCCAATTCATGCACTTGTTCTTTTGTAATGTAGCCCATGCGGTAGGCAATTTCTTCCAAGTTAGCTACTTGAACGTTTTGCAAGCGTTGAACAGTTTCAATGTATTGCGCAGCTTCCAAAAGACTTTCATGTGTACCTGTATCCAACCAAGCAAAGCCTCGTCCCATAAGCTCAACAGACAAGTCGCCGCGTTCTAAGTAAGCCTTGTTGACATCTGTGATTTCCAACTCGCCACGAGGTGAAGGCTTAATATTTTTCGCAATATCCACAACATCATTGTCATAGAAATAAAGACCAGTAACAGCAAAATTCGATTTTGGCTCATCAGGTTTTTCTTCGATAGAAATAGCATTCATATCTGCGTCAAACTCAACAACACCAAAGCGTTCTGGGTCTTTTACTTGGTAACCAAAGACAGTCGCTCCCTTTTCTTTGCTGGCTGCACGTTGCAACATCTTGGTCAATCCATTTCCGTGGTAAATATTATCACCTAAAATAAGGGCAACACTATCCGTACCGATAAACTCTTCGCCGATGAGGAAGGCTTGCGCCAAACCATCTGGACTAGGTTGTTCTGCATATGAAAGTGAAATTCCAAGTTCAGAACCATCTCCTAACATATCCTTAAAACGTGGAAGATCTTGCGGAGTTGAAATAATCAAAATATCTTTAATCCCAGCCAACATAAGTGTTGACAATGGATAATAGATCATTGGTTTATCGTAAATTGGCATCAACTGTTTTGAAGCTGCGCGCGTTAAAGGATACAAGCGTGTACCTGACCCACCAGCTAGAATAATACCTTTCATATAAGAGTACCTTCCCTAAATTAATATCAGTTCATTATACCATATTTTCAGAGATATTTGCATAAGAAAAAAGCCTGTGACGACAGACTTTAACAAATTATCCTAGGGCAACATCCAAAATCATCATAATGATAAACCCTGCCATGAGCCCAAGTGTTGCAATATCCGTATTGCCGTTTGTCTGCGATTCTGGAATGAGCTCTTCTACGACGACAAAAATCATGGCTCCTGCCGCAAAAGAGAGGGCATAAGGTAAAATAGGTGTCATAAAGGTTACCGCAAAAGCCCCAATGACTGCTGCAATCGGTTCGACAATAGCGGACATGGAGCCCCAATAGAAGGCTTTCCAGCGTGAAGCACCATCCGTCCGAATGGGAATAGCCAAGGCTGCCCCTTCAGGAATATTTTGTATACCAATCCCAATAGCAAGACCAATTGCGCCGATAAAAGCTGCTGGACTATAGTTAGAAGCAAGTGCACCAAATGTCACACCGACCGCCAAACCTTCAGGAATATTGTGAATTGTAATAGCTAAGAAGAGCAGGGCTGTTTTGGATAGATTTTTTCTCTCCTTCTCACCACCACCTTCTGCCTTATCTTTATCATTTCCCAAATGCAAATGCGGAATCCAGGCATCTACCAAGCGTAAAAAAATACCACCTGCTGCAAAACCTACTGCTGCTGGTATCCAAGCCAGATTACCGTATGAACTTTCAGCATACTCAATCGATGGGGCTAATAAAGACCAAAAAGAAGCCGCAATCATAACACCAGCTGCAAATCCAAGCATAGTATCTAACAAACGTCGGCTAACAGTTTTAAAGAAAAATACAATAGCAGAGCCTAAAATAGTACAAAACCAAGTAAATAAACCACCAATCAAGGCCTGTAACACTACAGACTGTTCAGTAAACCAAGTCATTCCAAAACTCCTTCTCTTTAGTCATGCATATGATATTAATTAGGATACCTTAACTACTATAAAAAATCAAGAGGAAGGTAAAAAAGCCACAAATTTGTGACTTTTATAGGTGTCTGAATGGGTTTGTTGATACGGTCGATGGAAGGATTTCCACATCCCAACCTTCTTCTATCTTCCATGTTTCCAGCAAATCTGCAATTTTCTTAACAAACAAGGCTTCGATATGGTGACCGGGGTCAATCGCCAACAAGCCCTGGGTCAGCATGTCCTGTCCAGTATGGTAGTAGATATCACCTGTGATGTAAACATCTGCCCCCTTGGCAAGGGCCTCATGGTAGTAAGAGCCGCCACTACCACCACAGATTGCCACACGGTTGACATACTGCTGTGCTTGATGCCCATAAGTCACCAGACGGACAGCGTCCAGACCAAAGACCTCCTTGACTTTCAAAGCCAACTCCTCCAAGGTCTGCTCTGCTATTGTCCCCACACGACCAAGCCCCTGTCCCTCGGCAGTTTCAATCAAATAGCTAGTATCCTGAATACCTAAAAGGTCACAGAACCAGTCGTTGAGCCCGCCGTCCACCACATCGATATCCGTATGGCTGACATAGACCGCAATATCGTGCTTAATCAAATCCAGATAGATCTTGGTCTGAAGATTGTCCGCCACCAAATCCTTGATCGGACGGAAAATCAGAGCATGCTTGACGATAATCAGATCCACCTGCTTGTCAATAGCCTCCGCCACCGTCGTTTCACGAATATCCAGAGCCACCATGACCCGACGAATGTCCTTCTTGAGCGTGCCAATTTGCAGCCCTTTCACATCGCCCTCCATAGCCAAAGATGGCGAACAAAAAGCCTGATAACGCTCAATCACTTTACTTGCTAACATGAAGCACCTCCTGAATTTGTTGGATTTTTTGGGAAATAGCAGAGCGGTCAGCCTTGCGTTCACGGGGCACTTGCTCAAAGGCATAAGTCAACTTGTCCAGTTCTTTGAGCCACTTTTTCTGAAAGGTTGCAGACTGCTCTTCCAACAAATAAGGGCCAAACCGTAACTGGTCGGCAGTCAAGTCAATATTTCCTTTCTCTGCCACTAAGATTTCATAAATCTTGTCATTTTCTTCCAAGATTTCCTCAGCAACAAGCTGAAAACCGTTGGCGACCAACCACCGACGGACATCATCTTCTCGGTTATTGGGCTGTAAAATCAGACGCTCTACCGACACAAGTTTATCTTTCCCAGCTTCCAAGATTTCGGCAATTAAACGACCACCCATTCCTGCAATGGTAACGGTGCTTACTTGGTCATCTAGCTCAACTGCCGCCAGACCATTGGCCATGCGGACAGAAATCTTATCTGACTGATCAGCCTGCTCCACATTTTGAAGAGCAGAATCGTAGGGACCTTGAACAACTTCGCCTGCGATGGCATATTCAATTCTGCCCTGTTCCACCAAAAAAAGAGGGAGATAAGCATGATCACTCCCTACATCTGCTAATCGAGCCCCTTGAGGCACATAGGAGGCTACTGCCTCTAATCGTCTTGATAATTTTGTTTCCATATTAATCTTTCCAAAGATTCATTGCATCAAGAAAGTCATTGGATACCGTTACATTCTTTGGAACCTGAGCTTCTCTTTCTGCATTTTTTGCTTCTACCTGAGCGACTGTTGTAATTCCCTCACGACGCCAGTTGCGCAAAATTGCTTGTATATATTTCCAATTGGTTTTATTGTTAAAAACAGCTTCTTTTAAGGCAGCACGAACTAATTCAACAGAGGTCTTGTCATCTTCAATCGTTTTCTGTAAGTCCTCGATTTCGAAGGGGGATAAGAAACGACCTAATTCACGTTCGAAATCAGTTACCAAAGTTTTAAGATCATTAATTGGTCTATATTCCTGTTTTTCTTCAGTATTTAGCAAGTCATCCAGTTTCTCAAGCGCAGGAAGAGCATCAAAAATAACCTCAATCTCACCCGAGATACTAATGGTCTTAAATTCTAATAATCCAGCTTCCTGCAAGTTCCCAATGGATTGATTGACATTTGCTTCAGGAATACCTATCGCCTCAGCAATTTCACTCGGAATCAAGGTTTCTAAATTGGATGTATTTTGATAAAAGAAAAATTGCCAGACTAAAAAATCATCTGCTGAAGGAAAAAGATCCCGATAATGAAACAGAATGGCTGAAGGTAGGACCAAATGTCCCTGCCGAAATTGCTGTGAATAGTTCATATTTCCTCTTTAAACATTAAAGACTTGCTGAAAGTGCCGACTGCTCATAGGTTTTCCAATCGTACGGTGTTTCCTGATAGACAGCATAGTTGACCCAGTTGGTAAAGAATTGCGCTGCTGGTAAATTCCATGATAAGGAAGGACGACTCGTTGGATCATTGTCTTTAAAATAATGTTCTGGGATATTAGGATTTTTACCCGCCAAACAATCACGCTCATATTCTTTAGCTAGCGTATCGCGGTCATACTCCAAATGCCCAAAACTATAGACTTCTCTCAAATCCTTACTAGCTAAGATAGACAAGCCAACATCTTCCCCTTTTGAAAGGACCAGTAAATTCTTTAAATGAGTAATGTCTTCTTCTTTGACCTCTGTGTACCTAGAATGGGGTGAACGAAATTCGTCGTCAAATCCTCGCATCAGAGAACAAGTTGGATGAGTAACTTCCTGACTATATACACCTGAAAGTTTCTGAGACATGGCATGCTTGGGAACGCCATAGCGGGCATAAAGTCCAGCCTGAGCTCCCCAGCAAATGTGAAGGGTCGAATAAACATGTGTTTTGGACCATTCAAAGACCTGAGTTAGTTCGTGCCAGTAATCCACTTCTTCGAAGAGGAGGTTTTCCACTGGAGCACCTGTGACAATCAGTCCGTCAAAAAATTCATCTTTGACCTGCTCAAATGTCTTGTAAAACTGCTCCAGATGGTCCGAATGAGTATTTTTAGACTCATGACTTACCATGTATAGAAACTCCACTTCCAATTGCAAGGGTGTATTTGCTAAAAGACGGAGCAGCTGAGTCTCCGTCACAATTTTCTGTGGCATGAGATTGAGAATTAAAATATTGATGGGACGAATGTCCTGATGACTTGCACGTACGCTGTCCATGACAAATATATTCTCTTCTCTCAAAATATCTACTGCTGGTAATGATTTTTCAATTTTAATTGGCATAAGCAACCTCCTGAGTTTCTTATAATTATTATAAGACAGGTTGTTATACAATTCAATTAGAAGAAAATAAGTACCAGTTATAAGTTTTGGCTATATCAATCTTAATAATGCATTAATACTTTATAGTCGTAATCACCGATTGCTTCGCGACCCTTGAGATCATCCAACTCGATCAAGAAGGCACAACCTGCTACAATACCACCAAGTTTTTCAATCATTTCGATGGTCGCTTTGACAGTTCCACCAGTTGCCAACAAGTCATCAACGATGAGAACACGTTGACCTGGCTTAATCGCATCCGCATGCATAGTCAAAGTATCCACACCATACTCTTTTTCATAGTCAGCTGAGATAACTTCGCGTGGTAGTTTGCCTGGCTTACGAACTGGGGCAAAACCAATACCCAATTCAAAAGCAACTGGGCAGCCAACGATGAAACCACGCGCCTCCGGACCTACAATCATATCAATTTGCTTGTCCGTCGCGTACTGAACAATTTCACGTACGGCATAGCTATAAGCGTTGCCATCAGCCATCAAAGGACTGATGTCACGGAATTCGATACCTTCTTTTGGATAATCAGGAATGGTTGCGATGTAATCTTTTAAGTTCATTTTCATCTCTCTTTAAATTTTTAGTTTTACTCTTTATTATACCATGAAATTAGTTTTTGGTACATTTCAAATCTTATATCTTTGGCAAAACGCCTACTCAAGCTAGCTACAAGTGCAGCTCTGCTATGTGCCATATGGGAAAAATAGCCTTGAGAATTGAAATAGGATTGTTCCCAAGCTGTCTGATTAAGCTTGCTTTTATGCTTAGAAATGCGAGTAGGAGAAAGGTAGGTCCCAGCTTTAGACCTAATCATTTTCTTACGAAAAGGAGGGTCATGCGGACCAACTGGAGCCATGTCTAACTGGTAGTGGCGCTTATTATTGGCTCTGGCATAATTGAAAGAGGCTCCATTGACAACACCGTTTTTATAAGGTCTTTCTTCTAAAATCAAGGCAAATTGTCCTTCTTGTGCCAGGATGAATTCGCTATGAAATCCAATCAAGACCTTAAGATTGATGGGTAATATTTTTTTCTCATCCCTAGCAAAAAATTGCTTATTATGCAGACGGGCAGATTCTCTCAAACGATAGGACCAACGAGGCAGACTAGCCAGGTAGGCTGCCAAGGCCTGCCAATCTGATTTTCCTTGTCCATAGTGCTGACGAACCCAAGTCGCCTGCTGGTAGGAAATCAGATAGCGCAATTGATGGACTTGTTTGCTAAATTTACCCTCCTCTGCCAGCTCCTGACCAGGAAAGGCCTTGTCAATTAAGTCAGCAAACAAGCGCCAGAAAGGATGGTGGGGAGGGCAGTTACCGTCTATTTTCCCTAGCAAGTCAGACAGGTGGCTTTGGTGTAGTTCTTCTGGAGCTTCCAAGATCTCCATAACCTGCCCTACCAAACTCCGTGCTTGTTCTTTGGTCATAGACGAACTTTCAGCTTTTAACAACTTGTAAAAACTGGTTGAGGCAAAAATCGAAAGTTCATCCATGAATTTTTGGACAAATACTGGAATCTCTGCTTTTGGCATTTTCAATAAATCTTTAAGAAATGCCTTGTAAATCACCTTTTCTGACAACCCTCTGCTCCTCAATACTTTCAAGACTTGCCGGACTGGTTCAACTTCTTCCAAGGCTTTCAAGGCTTTTTTCCGGCCATTGATGTCTCTAATTAACACATGGATAAGCAATAAAAGTAGAAAACCAAGAAATACAAGCATCATCAAACTTGCCCACACAGCCAGTCATAGATTTCCTGAACAGTGCCAAGTGCCATCAATTCTTGCTGGATAACTGTTTCTTTCAAGTCTTGGTAAATCTGACTGTCTGAGATTTCTCGTTTCTGTGCCTCCTTGTTGACCCGCATGACACCATCCGTAATGGTCACAAATTCCAATTCTTGGAAAATTTGAATCATTTTCACTAACAGGGTGTCCTTGATTTTCAAGTAAGCAGCCAAATCTTTCAATTTATAGCGCACATCAAACTCATCAAACTGATAAATAGTCTTATACAATTTGGCAAATTGGTCCCGACTACCATAACCATCAAGATAGTAAGGCTTGGCAATTTCATTTTTAAAGTAAATCGCCTCAAATTCATTTTCTTGGAAATAGCTGCGCAGACTACTGATGTCCTCAGGCAAACTAGCTAGAACTATAGCTTTTTCTTTCGTCGCTGGGTTGGCCACATCCAAAATAGGAATGCCTACTGGTATCTGGTGTTGTTTACCGCGAATATTGTAGAGTTGGACACCATTGACCCTAGCATCTACCAGCATAAGTTGAAGACTGGTATTGCCATTCCACTTGTTAACAGAAAGAGTAACAGCTAATTCTAGGTCTTTAGCCTGTGAAAATTCTAGGGCTAGGTTGCCCTTGCCAAAGGCCACCACATCAAAACCAGAGCCACCTTTGGTGATACGCAGTTTGAGGTGGGCATTATTCTGCCCCATGGTCCGTGCAGATTCCACTTGGAAATCCTTAACATAGAAAATCGGCTTTTTATTGTCCATGCCGTAGGGTGCTAATTTTTCAAAGGACTTTAGCGTATCAAGATTTAATTCTTCCAAGTCCAATTCTTCATCTAAGACAAGGGAAGATTTGCTAGACAAGTCCAGCTTGTTCTCAATGATGTAGGCTGTCAGTGTATCGGCCAACTGGTCCAATTTTTCCACTTCCAGGGTCATTCCAGCCGCACCAGCATGGCCACCAAAGGCGATAAAGAGGTCTTGGTGATCTTTGAGGGCCTGGAAAATATCCACAGCCTCAACCGAGCGGGCAGAGCCCTTGGCCTTACCATCTTCTATGGACAAGACAATGACGGGCTGGTGTAGTTCTTCAAGCAAACGACCTGCAACAATTCCTAGAACACCTGGGTTCCAGCCCTCTTTAGCTAGAACCTGCACAGGTCTATCAGAACGAAGCATGGACTTGGCCTCATCATAGATGGCTTGAACGATATCCTTACGCTCGACGTTCTTACTATCAATCATGAGAGCAATCTCATGGGCTTCTTCATCGTCAAAACCAGTCAATAATTCGATGGCTGGATTTGGATCATCCAGACGTCCCAGAGCATTCAATCTCGGAGCAAGTTGGAAACCAACAGTTTCTTCGTCAAGGCTATCTACATCAATTCCTGCAATTTTCATCAATTCTTGAAGACCTGCTCGCTCCGTTTGTTTAAGAAGAGAAAGTCCGTACTTGACCATCACACGATTTTCGCCAGTTAGGCTAACCATATCAGCGATCGTACCAATTGCGACCAAGTCCAGCAAATCTGCATGAACCGTTTCAAGAAGAGCACAGGCCAGTTTAAAGGCCACACCACAACCAGCAAGGTATTTGAAGGGATAGTTCCCCTCTGGATGTTCTGGGTGAACAATGGCATAGGCATTGGGAAGCGTTTCCTGCATGGAGTGGTGATCAGTCACGACAACATCGACACCCATTTCCTGAGCATAGGCAATGGCTTCATGACCCGCTACGCCATTATCCACCGTCACAATCAGAGAAATCCCCTGTTGTTCGATAAAATACTTATAAACCGACTGATTGGGACCATAGCCATCTGTAAAACGGTTTGGAAGATAGACCTGGACTTCTGCCCCCATTTCCTCCAAGGTTTCCTTGAGGATCGACGCCGAGGTCATCCCGTCCGCATCATAATCCCCATAAATCAAGATTTGTTCATAATCTTCAATAGCCCGACGGATCCGCTCCACTGCCTTATCCATATCATGTAACAAATAGGGATCGTGGAGTTCTTCTAGGCTTGGTTGTAAAAAGGCTTGTAACTCTTCAACAGTTTGAACGCCTCGTTCATAGAGTAACTTAGCAGCAAGGGGATCCAAGCTCTCTTTTTTTGCGATTTTGATAAATTGTTCATCAGAAAAACCGGTCAATAATTGCCAGTCATAGTTGGGTTTTATCACGCGTTTCACTCCTTCAAGATGTCTTTCTATTATACCATTTAAAATAAAAAATAGACTGGTAGAAAGTCAACTCTAAATTAGATTTTCTACCTGTCTAAATTGTATTTATAATAATGGTGAAATAATATTCATCAAGGCACCAGCTAGACGCTTATACCAAGGATAAGTATTTTCAAAACCGACTAGGGTAATCCGTTGAGACTGGGCAAAGGAGTCTTCGAAATCCTGTAAAATATCTACCAGAACTTGCTTGTGATTGTAAACATACAAGCCACACTCAAAGTTGAGATAGAAGGAACGAAAATCCATATTGACCGTTCCAACAGTCGCCTTCTTATCATCTACCAAAACGACTTTTGAATGGACAAAGCCCGGTGTGTATTCATAAATCTCAATGCCAGCTTCTAAATAAGTTCTAAAATCCATCCGAGCGGCCAGATAAGCCGATTGCTTATCATAGATATGCGGTAAGAGTAATTTAACCCGTACACCACGTTTGGCAGCATAGGTCAGGTTATCAATCATCTCATCATCCAAGACCAGATATGGAGTCATGATGTAGATATAATCCGTTGCAGACTGGATCATATCCAAATAAACACGCTTGGCAACCTCGTCATTATCGAAGGGATTTTCACCGTAGGCCAGAAAATAGCCTTGACCAGTCACTTCTTCCACTTCCGCCTCACGCGCCGCTTTCAAGTATTTCAAATCATCCGTTGGCTTTTTCTCATTGTGGTTCCACATCTGCAAAAACATGAGAGTAAAGTTGGAAACGGCCTCGCCCTTGACCATGATGGCCGCATCTTTCCAGTGACCAAAACGTTCTATCTTGTTAATGTATTCATCTGCAATGTTGACACCGCCTGTAAATGCCACCTTGCCGTCGATGACCGTAATTTTACGGTGGTCACGGTTGTTCTGAACGGTAGAAAGGGCGGGAATAATCTGAGAAAAGACCCTGGTCTGTATGCCAAAACTCCGCAATTTTTTATAGTAAAAATAGGGGAGATTACTGAGTGAATTCATTCCGTCATACATAAATCGGACTTCTACACCTTGAGCCGCCTTTTCCTTGAGAATGTCCAAGATCGACTCCCACATAAAGCCTTCATCAATAATGAAGTACTCCATAAAGATATACTGCTCTGCTTTTTTCAACTCCTCTAAAAGAGCTTCAAACTTGGCCTCGCCTGACGAAAAATAAACCGCATCTGTATTGGTATGAAGAGGATAACCAACATACTCGCTCATGTAATGGGCCAGTTTCAGCTGCTCCCTATCCTCTTTGGCCAAGCCATTCATTACCTTGTCAGAGGTCTTTCCAAACTGGCGCATGATTTCCGCCTGTCGCTGAAAAGTTTTGCGATAGCGACGGGTTTCAATATTGGATTGAAGAATATAGTAAAAGAGGGCTCCAAAAACTGGAAATCCGATGACAAAAACAATCCAGGTCAACTTGAAACTGGCGTTCATTGGGCGATTGATAATGGAAATGGCTACGATAATAGAAAAAACTTGTAATGCCGTCAAGATAGCTGGGACATAAACTGCTAGTGAGCCAACCACCCAAACTATCGCAAAGACTGTCAATAATAAAAGGGCAAGAACTATAAAAACCCGACTATAAATAATTTTCCACAATTTTTTCATACTACACTCTCACGATGTTTTTTCCCATTATACCAGATTATAGTCAAATATCATACTAATTATCGCAGTAGATTTCTCGCAGTTCTTACTTGAAAACAGCACCCCTATCTCCTACATCATAAAACACCGACATAGACCGGTGTTTTACTTATATATATTATCTGTCAAAATTTCTACGGTTTACCGTAACGTAAGCCCATAGCATTGATAGCGACAATAACCGTCGATAGACTCATGAGCACAGCCGCCAATAAAGGATCCACCATAATGCCCATGCTTGGATAGAGGATTCCAGCAGCTAAGGGAATGGCAATGATGTTGTAACCTGCCCCAAACCAGAGATTTTGCTTCATTTTGCGGATGGTTGTCTTGGCAATGCTCAACATATCCAAGACCGCTGATGGATTGGATTGAACCAAGACTACATCTGCAGAGTGAATGGCAACAGAAGTTCCTGCGCCAATGGCAAAGCCTAAATCTGCCGTCGCTAGAGCAGGCGAATCATTGACCCCATCGCCGATGAAAAGAACTGCCCCACGCGCCTGATAGTCCTTGACCAGTTTTGCCTTATCCTCTGGTTTAAGTTCAGCTCGGTAATCCTCTATGCCCAACTGACTGGCCACTTTTTGTGCGGTAGCTGGATTGTCACCCGTTAACATCACAGGACTAATACCCTGCGCTTTCAAGCCTGCTACAAAATCTTTAGCATCTTCTTTTATCTGGTCTCCCAAGGCTACAAATCCCAAGACCACATGATCAGTCACCAAAAAACTCACGGTTAGACCCAAATCAAGATAGGGAGCAATCACGTCCTGATCCACTGACAAACCTATTTCCTGCAGACCTTTGTAAGACATGATTTCATAAACCCTTCCATCCAAGACTCCTCGAATCCCACTACCAGGGATATTCTCAACCTGCTCTACTTGATAGGAATGTTGACCTGCCGCCTCCACTATGGAAAGGGCAATTGGGTGGGTTGAATGAACTTCTAGGGCTGCCATTTTGGCCAGCACATCCGCTCCCTCAACCAAATCTTGACTGTGACGAACTTGAAATTTTCCGTCGGTCAATGTTCCGGTCTTATCCATCAAGGCAAACCGAATCTGGTTAACCTGTTCAAGAGCTGTTCGGTTCTGAACCAAAAGACCATTTTTTGAAGAAATCGTGGTCAAACGCGCCACAACAAGAGGGATGGCTAAACCAAGGGCATGCGGACAGGCAATGACAAAAACAGAAACTGCCATCATCAAGGCAAAGGCAAGATTAGCCGTCATGGTCCAATAAATAAAGGCCAAAATCCCCACAATTAAAGCTGCATAGAAGAGCCAAGAGGCTACGCGGTCAGCCATATTTTCAAGCTTGGATTTCTGGTTTTGCGCTTGACGGACCATTTCGGTCACCTCCGCCAAAAAGCTGTCCTTACCAAGAGTGGTCACTTCCATTTCAAAGGGCGTGTTTTGATTGAGCGAACCACCGAATACCCTATCTCCTGCCTCTTTTTTGACAGCTCGAGATTCCCCAGTAATCATGGATTCATCAATATGAGCAACACTCAAAATCTTACCGTCAGCCGGAATTTTTTCATTTTCCTTGACTAGGAGGAAATCCCCAATCTGCAAGTCCTCTACCGCAACATCTGTCCCATCCTTGAGATGGGCTTTTTTCGGAATGAGAGAGGCCAAGTCTTTCAGGGCATCGCCTGCTCCCATAACCGCCTTCATCTCAATGATATGCCCAATCAGCATAATGACAATCAGCGTAGACAACTCAAACCAAAAGTTCATGCTTTCTTGTCCCAATAGCGCTAAAATTGTTGCATAAACTGAGTAAAGATAGGAAACAATAATCCCCATGGAAATCAGGGTCATCATTGCAGGTTTTTTAGCTTGCAACTCCCCTCTAGCTCCGTTAAAGAAAGGTGTTCCTGAGTAGAAGAAGATAATAGAACCTAGTATCAGCTGGACAAGTTCAACACCCGGAAAACGTAAGAGAGTGAAACCTGCAATTGGAGAAATGGCCAGTAGGGGAATCATGACTGCCACTGCCACCTTGAGCTTTGTATTCATATCCCCCATGTGCATCATGTGCCCACCATGATCCATCATGTCATGGTCATGCCCTTGGTGATGCTGATGAGCATCATGAGAATCATGAGTATGATGAGAATGATGAGAATGATGAGAATGATGAGAATGATGAGAATGATGGCTGGTCTGACCAACTTCCTCAGAATGCATCATATGTTGGTGTTCCTGCTTATTTTCTTTTGAATGGTTCATAAGATAACTCCTATTTCTGTCTACATTTGTAATCGATTTATAATTATAGTTTACACTTGTAGTCAAAAAATGTCAACCGATTAGATCAAAAAAACCTAGAATGGCATTAATCCATCTAGGTCATATTATGTGTTCACTTTTCTTTATTTCAAATTAAAAACAGTACTTGCCAAATAATCAGCCAGCCTCGGAAAGAGTGTATAGAGTTTATGAGCAACTGCTAGTGACCAAGGCAGATTGATGTCTCGTTTCTTCGTCCCTATGGCTGCAACAATTTTACGAGCCACATAGTCTGGCTGGAGTAAGAAAGCTTTGACGCTCTCTTGATAGCTTCCATCCGGGTCAGCTTGATCGAAAAAGCTGGTCGCGATTGGACCTGGATTGACCGTAGTAACTGTCACACCATACTGAGCCAGTTCCAAGCGAATAGTATTGGAAAATCCCATGGCCGCGAACTTGGTCGCCGAATAAACGGATGACTTGCTTGAAGCAATCAATCCTGACATAGAAATGATATTGATGATCTGCCCGCTCCGTCTTGCCTTCATCCGTTTACCTACTAAACGGCACATGGTCATCAGAGCAAAGGTATTGATGTCAAACATAGCCTGCACCTGCTGGCTGGAAAAATTCTCAAAATCATCGTAAATGGCATAGCCTGCATTATTGACCAAGATATCAATCTGCTCAAACTGGCTATCCACTTCCTCAAAGAATGCCGTCAGAGCTATTTCATCTCGGATGTCTACATCAAAGACAGCCTTTTTTTCATGAAAGGCATAGAGTTGCTCGATTTTCTCCACATCTCGCCCTAATAAAATCAAGAAATCATCTTTGAGCAAAGGTACCATCTCCTGCACCAAACCTCCAGAAGCACCTGTTATCAGAATGGTTCTCATACTTCGATTTCCTCTAAATCCTTAACAATGTGGACATTTTCGAAGACGGTTCTAGCATCCTTCCGCAGCTGACTGACATCCTTGGCCAAAAAGCGAGGACTAATGTGATTGAGAAGCAGCTGTTTGACACCAGCATCCTTAGCAACCTGTGCGGCTTCCATATTGGTCGAATGCCCATGCTTGCGAGCAATCTTCTCATCGCCTTTTCCGTAAGTCGCCTCATGCACCAGCACATCAGCATTGACAGCTAAACGGACACTTGCATAGCACTTGCGCGTATCACCAAGAATGGTCACCACCTTACCAGGCCGTGGAGGAGAAATATAGTCACTCGCGATAATTTCAGTCCCATCTCCTAGCGTCACATTTTGACCATTTTTTATTTGCCCAAAGAGAGGACCAAATGGTACACCCGCCGCGCGCAGAGCCTCTGCATCCAAGGTCCCTTCCAAATCTTTCTGGATGACACGATAGCCGACACAAGGAATGGTATGGTCCAGTTTTTCAGCGAATACCGTAAATTTGTCCGTTTCCAGGACCTGACCTACCGTATCAACATCAAACTCATGAAAATGAATGCGATAAGGTAGGCGTGTCCCAGATACTTTCAGACTTGCCAATACAAAGGAACGAATGCCAACAGGACCGTAAATATCAATATCAGTCTGCTCCTCACTTGACTGGAAAGAACGGCTAGACAAAAAACCTGGTAGACCAAAAATATGATCACCGTGCAGGTGAGTGATAAAGATTTTTGCGACCTTACGTGGACGAATAGTCGTTTCCAAAATTTGATTTTGAGTTCCTTCGCCACAGTCAAATAACCAAACCTGATTGATTTCATCCAAGAGTTTCAAGGCCAAACTGGATACATTTCGAGCCTTGGAGGGCTGTCCAGCCCCCGTACCTAAAAATTGAATTTGCATTGTTTACTTTCTATTTTCTATAAATATTATCGCTGAGCGACCCGACCAGGCAAAAAATGACTGACCAGAAAAACCTTCCGCTACTTCCAGCACTTCTTCCTGATTAAAGCCTGAAATCTTGACCAAACCTTCTGTCTTTTCCACCTGGGTCAAGAGGTAGTCTGTTTCAACTTCCTCTAACTCGGCGTCCTCAAAGGGATTGACTTTCATAAAAATATTGCCATCCTCCACAAAGACGACATAGTGGGGAAAAACTTGGGCGATTTCAAAGAGTAGGCTATCTGTCACTTCCTCTTCCTGCTCCGAAAAAACCTGGGCCAGACCGTCAGCCGACACATAGGCAAATCCGAAAGACTTGCCTGATAAGTTGAGGCGGACAAAGGGCTTGTCTTCAGCA
Organism: Streptococcus suis; assembly: GCF_024509555.1. GTDB lineage: Bacteria > Bacillota > Bacilli > Lactobacillales > Streptococcaceae > Streptococcus > Streptococcus suis_AD. Next base: position 34,251 of record NZ_JAMWEL010000001.1, on the reverse strand, counting down.
AAGCTGGGTTCTTTTGGAAAAAGGCTCAGCTGCTGAGAAAGAGTCAGATAATAGTCCGTCGCCTCTTCTGCCCCTTGTTTCTGGTAGATTTCCGCAAAATAGGCATTGATAACCGAAGGCGGTGGCGTGATAAAATCCAATTTCTGCTGGTCGGTCAAATCTTCTAATTTCTTAGCCAGATAAACCTTGTCCAGACTGGTAAAGCCACCGTATTTGATTGCCAAATCAAGATAATCCGTCATAAAATTCTTCCAACTTCCATTTATGATTGCTGGCAATGTAGCCGGATACTACTTCGACATCGTCTTCGTAACATCGTTCTTCAATCAGGGCTAGACTAGCCAGCTCATGCAATTTATAGCTTTCAGCCAGTGGTACTCTGACCTCAAATCGTTCAAACATGGTCTTAATCTTGGCCAAGACCATCATCTGAATATGGCCTTTGGCATTTTCATCCTTTGCGGACAGCATGACATGCGGAAACTGACTGGGGGTAAAGCTATCATCGGTCTTGTCTAGCTTGTTATAGAGAGCTAGACGGGGAATGTCCAACATATCCAAGTCCTTGAGAATGTCCAAGACCACCTGTTCCTGCTCACTGTGATTGGGGTCAGAAGCATCGATGACATGGAGCAAGAGGTCAACGTTCATGGACTCCTCCAAGGTGGACTTGAAGGCGGAAATCAACTCGGTCGGCAGGTCCTGAATGAACCCAACCGTATCGGTCAAGGTCACGTTGAACTTGTCAGCCAAGTTAATCTGCTTGGTCGTGGCATCCAGTGTGGCAAAGAGTTCATCGGCCTCGTACTGTCGCTTATCCGTCATGGCATTCATGATAGTGGACTTACCAGCATTGGTATAGCCAATCAAACCGATTTTGAAGACGCCTGATTGTAGGCGGCGTTCACGGACAGTCGCTCGGTTTTTCTCCACCGTTTTGAGTTGGCGTTCGATGTCGTGAATCTGGTTGCGAATGCTTCGACGGTTGAGCTCCAACTGGCTTTCACCCGGTCCACGAGAGCCGATTCCCCCTGCCTGACGGCTGAGCATAATCCCCTGACCAACCAAACGAGGCAACATATACTTGAGCTGGGCCAGATGAACTTGTAGTTTTCCTTCGTGACTCCGTGCCCGCATGGCAAAAATATCCAAAATCAGCTGCATACGGTCGATGACTTTGACACCTAAAATCTCTTCCAGATTGACATTCTGGCGGGGTGTCAGTCGGTTATTGACAATGACGGTATCAATCTCATCAGCTTCAACCATCTGGGCAATTTCTTCTAGTTTCCCTGAGCCGACAAAGGTCTTGCTGTCGTATTTTTCTCGTTTTTGAGTGTAGACTCCCTTGACCAGAGCGCCAGCTGTCTTAGCAAGGCTTGCCAACTCCTCCATGGACATGTCAAAATTATCTGTCTGCTGTAGTTCCACTCCAACCAGGAGGGCACGTTCTTGTTCTTTCTGCGTTTCAATCATTTAAAAATTCCTCCACAGCGGTGAAAATCTGCAACTTGTAATCTGGCTCGCCTACTGAATAAAAGGGAACCTGCATCCGATTTCTAAACCAAGTCAATTGGCGTTTGGCGAAGCGGCGGCTATTTTGCTTGACCTTATCAACTGCTTCTTCTAGGTTGATTTGACCTGCTAAGTATGGGAAAAACTCCTTGTAGCCAATTCCCATAGCAGCTTGGGCTTCTGGGTGTTCTTGGTAGAGCCAGCTAACTTCATCGAGCAAGCCCGTCGCCATCATCTTATCCACTCTCTGATTGATGCGGTCGTAAAGAACCTGTCTGTCATCCGTCAGGCAGATGTAAAGAGGCTCAAATTCTGACTCTGTATTTTCTAAGTTCTTGCCAAATTTTTTCAACTCTAACCCACGAATGATTCTCCGACGGCTGTTTCCCTCGACCATCAAACCTGCTTGCTCTGCCATTGTTTCCAAAACCTCGTCAGACAAGCAGTCGAGTTCCGCTCGATAAGCCAGAACTTGCTCTTGGTCAACTTGACCGCCCAGATGGTAGCCTTCAAGTAGACTCTGGATATATAGGCCTGTTCCACCCACGATAATAGGCAACTTGCCACGACTAGTAATGTCGGTAATTAGGGATTTGGCTTCTGCTACAAATTCATAAGCCGAATAGCCCTCGGTCACATCTCGGACATCAATCAGGTGATGAATCGCAGCAGCCTGCTCTTCAGGGCAAGCCTTTGCCGTGCCGATATCCAGTTTGCGATAGACTTGCTGGCTATCACCGCTGATAATTTCTCCCTTGTAGCGCTGGGCCAATTCAATTCCTAAAGCAGTTTTTCCTACCGCAGTTGGTCCAATGACCACAATAACTTTAGTTTTCATCTTTTTCCTTGAAAATATTTTGTTTTTTCGCTAAAATCTATTATAACACAAGTAAAGGAGAAATAACTATGGCTAAAGGTTTTGGTAAAGGTTTCTTAACAGGTGTTCTTTCTACAGTTGCTCTTGCAGCAGGTGCAGTCTTCACCGTTCACAAAACAATCATTGAACCAGAAGAAAAGAAAGAAGCCTTCATTGAAGAAAATCGTAAAAAAGCTGCGCGCCGTCGTGTTGCACATTAATTTTTTACAATTGCTCAGGACAATAAGCTGAATTTAAGTTCATTGTCCATAAGTATAAAATCCTATCTCCTATGTGAGATAGGTTTTTTTATGAACATTTTCATTTCTAAAAACTAAAAAATAAATGTTTAGAACACGTGAATACATTGTTGTGACAGGAAAATCAATTTTTAAATATGTCAATTCAATACATTTGAGTATTTTTACATTTTAAACTATGTCAATTCATTGCATTTACGTAATTTTACATTTTAAAACATGTCATTGCAATGCATTTGCGTATTTTTACATTTTAAAACATGTCATTTCATTGCTGTGGCTTATTTTAAATGTTTAAAATAGATCATTTAACTATTTTGATGCATTTTACATTTTTAATGACCTAATCACACTTTCTGAATTCCTATTAGAATTTCTAATACTCAATGAAAATCAAAAACAGACTAGGCGACGCAGATGCAGATAGAACTGAAGTTCATCAAATCAAGTCAACAACGTCTGATTTTGATTTTCGAAGAGTATAAAGTTTTCTAGTCTACTCGTCAACGATAACAGATATAAAAAAGGCTGGCAATTGCCAACCTATACATTTAGACAATGATATCTTCTTTTTCGATCAGAACAATAGTCCACATCATGGCAAGAGTCACGACTGCAAGTGCCAGAATCAGAGGCATCCAACTTCCAAATAGAGGGAAGCTATAACCAAGAAGACCTGGTCCAAATGCAGCAATGAGATAGCCACCGGTCTGCACCATGCCTGATAACTGAGCAGTTGCTTGGCTGTTGCTAGTTTTCAAGGTAAAGCCCAACATCATATAGGGGAAAAGGGCAGCGTTTGAAAAGCTAAGAATAATATGGAGGATACTCCAAAGTATAAAATTACTTGGTAAGAATGTCATCAAAGCAAGACCTAGAAGAGTTGCGGATGATGTTCCTAGCATAATGTTTCGACGCATTTCCTTAGTCTGACGCGATAAAATTGCTGGTATGATCATGGACATTGGAATGGCAGTCAAGTTAAAGATTCCTGCCATCAAACCAGCTTCAGCCTTGGTAAAACCTACTGACTGAGAAATGGTTGGTAACCAGGTAATTTCAGTATAAAAAAGAACTGACTGTAAGCCACCGAAAATCAGAAAAGCAATGGCCGTTTTATTTTTCCAAATTGAACTTGCTTGCCTATCCTGTTTTTTTACTTCAAAACGGTGATTATTGCGAATATTGGGTAACCAGAGCAGAAAGGCTAACAAGACTACAGCTGTTATCAAGATGATAAAGGTCTGCCAAGAGCTTGCGGATACAATTGGAACAGCTAACATGGACGCAACCGTCGCCGCAACCCCCATTAATGTAATATATATGGTAGTATAGAAACCAATCTTCTTAGGAAAATTTGCTGCGACTATACTAGGTAAGAGTACATTGATAAAGGAAATGGTTGCTCCAACCAACATAGTACCAAGAAATAAAGTAGATAGATTAAACACTCGCATCCCAGAACCAAGAGCCATGACCAATAGAACAAAGGCCATTAGCCTTTCCATTCCAAATTTAGCAGCCAGACGAGGTGCCAAAGAAGAGCAGAGCGCAAACATGATAAGAGGGATTGAAGTCAAAATTCCTAGCGAACTAACCTCAACTCCTAGACTGTTTGCAATATCTATTAGAATGGATGGTAAGGCCGTAAATGGAGCACGCATGACAACTCCTAACATAACAATTCCTGCTATAAGGAATGGGGATTGTTTTTTCATTTTTCACTCTCCTAAAATATACAATGTTCGGATTTTACACTCCTAAAATTATAACACACTTGACATGTGAGCGAAAGGGATTTCTCTATTTCATTTTGTTATAGTTTCTAACTATATATTTTGCCATTTTTTAACTATTTTTCAAATGAGACTTTCTAGGTTAGAATAAGTTCATCACGAATCGAAAGAGAGATTTTACATGACTACATCAAGATTTCAATTAGTAGGCTCACTACTGCGTCCATCTACTTTAGGAGAATTCAAACGTCAGATCGAAGCTCGTGATGACATCAAATACCCATTCTATGATGACTTCGATGGGTACAAAGAAACGGAAGCTTCACTTATCCAAAAAATTGTTGCGGAACAAAAAGAAAACGGTTTGGATATTGTAACAGACGGAGAATTTGGTCGTTCAATGTGGCACCTAGATTTTCTCTGGGGCTTAGAGGGAATCGAACGGTACATTGCTGAACACGGCTATCCTTTCAAAGACCACGATGGGCAACCATACGAAACACGTAAGGACATTGGTTTGCGTATTACTGCTCCACTTTCTGCAAAAAATCACCATTTCATTGATATTTTCAAACAAGTGAAAGAATTAGCAGGAGATACTGTAACCAAACAGACTATTTTCGGTCCAGCCCACGCCTTTAATGAATTGACAATTTTCAATGGACAAGTTGGACCTGATCAGGTTTACAAGACTCGTGATGAATTGAAAGACGGTCTCATCGCTGCTTATAAAGAATTTTTAGACCAGTACAAGGCTGCTGGTGGACAGATTATCCAGTTTGACGATTGCCTTTGGGAACTCTTCGACCCATCAAACCCAGTTCCATTCTTACCGCAAGACGACCCTGATGCCCTAGGTGCGCTTGCAGATGAATTTATCGCCATCAACAACGCCGTGGCAGTCTATGGTCACGAAATCGGATTAACAGTTTGGACCCATAACTGCCGTGGAAACTATGAAAGCCGCTCTGCAGCTGGTGGAACTTATGAAGCTATTGCTGAGAAATTCCTTAAAAACCAACGATACAGTCGTTTCTTCCTTGAATGGGATGATGAGCGAGCTGGCGATCTCAAAGCTCTAGAAAGCTTACGTGATTCAAACGTTGAAGTTGTACTTGGTTTGCTGTCAAGTAAGACATCAGACTTAGATGATGAGGAACGAGTATTCAGACTCCTTGAGGAAGCAAGTAAAATCATACCCAAAGATCGTCTCTACTTATCTCACCAATGTGGATTTGCATCGTGCGATTCAGGTAATGAATTGGCCATCCCGCAACAGTGGGCAAAAATTAAACAAGGTCAAGATATTGCAGAGAAGTTTTGGTCGTAAGCCACTTCTTGATATTCGTGCATAAAAGCCCCGCCATTTGGCAGGGCTTTTATTTGCAATTCTGATAAATCTATTAGGACCATCCTTGAAACTGTCCGTGGTTAGAAGGGATTATTAAGACCATCCTTCAATGTTACCAATCGGTTTCCAGGTCAAGCCGATGTCTTCACTTTCCTCTTCGGAAGTTGAACCTGTAAATTCACCGAAAATATCGGATAGCCATTCTAGGTCTTCATCGGATAATTCCACTTCTTCTTCCCCAGCACTTTCACTAGGCAGAGATTGTTCTGCTACTGCTGGACTGCTTGGCTCCGAAGCTGAAGCTGATGAGGCATTTGTTTCTTCTGTTGGCGAAGGGATTTCTTGCACTTCTGTAGGCTTGCTTCCATCGCTTGAAGCACTTTCTTCTGATATTAGGACATCACTATTGGTTGGAGCAACCGCTTCTGCCTCAACAAGCTCTGCAAGACTGGTTGCCTGTTCGGAGCCTGAGCCAGTTTCTGACGAAGAGTTTTCTTCAACTGCTTGTGATAAACTGGATGAGCTTTCCTCCTTGCTGCCACTTTCATGGTCATGGATTGGACTAGATGAACTTTCCGGTCTATCCTGACTGGTTGGACTGGCTGCCCCTACACCTTCTTCAATTGCTGGAACAGGACTTGTCTGCCCTACTTTTACCAGAACTTCCTCAGGCAAACTTAACGGATTGACAAAGAAATCTCTGGTTCCTTCGACAAACATATTCATTTCTAGACGATTCATCTGCATAATGCCATAGTCATCCGACATTTCAAACTGCTGATTAATTTGCCCTTTTACATCATTGGCAACTGCAATACTGCTGGCAATTAAGTCTTCTGCCAAAGAAATTGGACTAGTTGCCAATTCCCTTCGCACAACCAAACCATAGATTTGATTGATGAGGCGAGCCGCTTCCTGACGAGTAGGCGCTTGAAGATAAGTGCTGTCAATATGAGTAAGCAAGTAAGCCATGTATTCCATCAATCGAATTTCTGCTCGGTCTTGGAAGTGCTGAATTTCCTTCAAACTATGGGAAATACTTGCTAACTCACGCTCATCCCCCTTCAAGCTTGCCTGGTTAATCCGCTCAACCCAGGCGGTTTGTGAGGTCTGGGTGCCAGTTAAATCTGTTTGTCTAAGTAGAGTCAGTAGCTCTTGATAGGTCTGATTATCCGTCACATGACTAGGAGAGGTTACTGGAGTTTCATGCTCTGCTTTCTCCACAATTTCAGGGAAGGTCATCTGTCTAGTAAACATCTCACGGATATCTCTCACAAATGCCTCCATGATTGCCCTGTTTTCCTGCATTTTTTCAGAAGCAGGACTGGTTTGGATAGGGTAGGTCTGATTAGCTGCCTTGGCCAGATGGAGTGCAACTTTCAAGTCAACCAATTCTTTGGATAAGTCCAGTGGCTTGATGGAACCATTGCCGCCTAAGGTTGCTTGGAATAAGTGATCCAGTGTACTCGCTAATCTTTCTTGCAAATCAGCTGGTACATACGGCTGATCCAACTGACCAAGTAAATAATCCATATACTCCATGGCTGTAATATCAGGACGGTCTTGGAAATGTTTCAATTCTTGCAAGAGGTGTTCCAGGTTGAGCAAGGCCTGTCTGTCCTTACCTTGACTGGCTTGGTTGAGTTGACTAGTCAGGTCTTCCTTATTGACAGGTAGGTTGCTGATATCAAGCAAGCGAATCTGTTCAAGTATTGATTGATAGAGTGGGTCTACTTGTTCCTCTGGATTGTTAGTAGTTTCTTTTAAGATATGAACCTTTTCAAATTGCTCCAACATTGCTAGATAGCCCTTGGTCGAATTGGTTACCAGGTCATCTAGATTGCTAGCAAAATCGTCCAAAGCTCGCTTGATACGACGATACTCCTTGCTACTTGTCCCATACTTTTCAGCTGCCACTTGACGCAAACTTTCAAGCTGACTATCCACACTCGCTCGATCAAATTCCCCCTCCAGATAGCTACCTGAAATAGCTGGCAATTTATTGGTCAGATAGGGCTCAATGCCCTCCACAGCCTGAATATGCAAGACATGGTCATGGCTTCCATGCGGCAGGATGAATTTCTTGTCACGAATGATGAGTTTTGACGGTGCGATACCTGTCCGCTTGGCTACCGCCAAAAGCTCCGCTTCAAAGTCCGTTTCCGGATCACCAGTTACTTCAGGGATAATCAACATAGACCGTAAAATCACATAAGGATGGACATGGGTCGGGTCATAGGCATGACTTGGATCATTGAAACTAAAAGTAGTATCAGAAACCCGAATAGCTTCTTTTGGCACACCATAGACCTTGGAAATGTAATCAATTTTTCTTTCCAAGTCTTCTTCACTTTCAAAAGGTTTGGTCAGGTCAATATTCTTCAAGAGCACCACATGATCATGGTCGCCATGGGGATACATGAAGGCCTGACCTTGGGGGGTGTCCAAAAGCGTAATGGAGCCGACCGGCAAACCGAGAGCTTGAGCTAGATAGTTTCGCTTGTCCGCAACCTCGTCCACCACAGTTGCCTCTGCAGGAGTGACAGGTGCTGAATTAGGCGCTTCAGCCACCTCTGACAAGGATGGGCTGGTTGTGGTTGATGCTTCTGACTCACTTGTTGCTTGGCTACTAGTAGTTGGCGTTGAGGTGCTGGAGCTTGTTGGCTTTTCTGAGCTAGATGAAGTCGTTTCACTGATTGATGAAGTGTTCGGAGTAGGGGTACTATGCTCCTCTTCTTCACTTTCAAAAGGTTTGGTCAGGTCAATATTCTTCAAGAGCACCACATGATCATGGTCACCATGGGGATACATAAAGGCCTGACCTTGGGGAGTATCCAAAAGCGTAATGGAGCCGATCTGCAAATCGAGAGCTTGAGCTAGATAGTTTCGCTTGTCCGCAACCTCATCCACCACAGTCGCCTCTGCAGGAGTGACAGGTGCTGGACTTGCTGCTTGTGATTGGCTGGAGGTACTTGGAACGGCTACTACTTCCGTTTTTTCCACTGGTTTTGCAACTAGTGTTGTCACCACATCTGGCAGGGGACGGATTGGACTTACTTGACTGGCTTGATTTTCTAACAAATAAGCCCACTTGGAAGCAGCTACTTGCTCCCTACGCAAGACATGGATATGCCCCTGATGTTGAATGAGCAAACCAACCGCATTCTGACCGATAAGCCCACTTCCATCAAAGAGAAAGCCATCGCTGGTCGGATAGTCAATCCCAGCAATCCCTTGACGAAAAACCACAGACGCTGCTTGATTAGCACCTGCAGTAACTACTGGAACTGGTAGGTTAGCTATTGGGGAAACAGGTAAAGTCACCAAGTGATTTTGCATAACCGGTGCCGCCGCTGTAGAACTAGCAAACTGGCTAGCACCTGTATGAACAGGATTTCCCAGACTTCCACCGACAGTTTGCTTCAAAATATAATGGTAATGATCTCCATGGCGAACGGTATAGCCATTAGCATCTTCAGCTACAATATCAGCAGGATTGAATTGATAATGGTCCTGACCATCCTGACTGGATGACTGACTAGATGTACTATTTCCCTGTTTCTTGGTCACATCAGCTCCAGCTGGGATAAGGTACTCCCACTTACTACCTTTCAAGTCACCATAAAAGATAAAGTGACTGTGACCATTATGCTCAACGATAATGCCTGTATCCGTCTTGCTTGAAATTTGCTTGGTATCGCTCAATAAAAAACCGTCGCTGGTTGGTCTATCAATCCCGGCCACACCTACTTGATTGGTCGATGACTGGTTTTGCTCTTCATGAGTGTGGTCATGGTTGTGATTGTGTCCATGGTGGTCATGTTCAGGATTATTTGCCGTTAGTTTTCGGGCTTCCTCTAAAGTAACAAGACCAGCCCCAGCCTTCTTAGGATAATAATAGACCTTCCCCTTCACTTGAATGATATAACCTGTCCGTACCTTGTACAAGATATCTTTTTCATTGAATTGGTAGTTCTTATCCTCTAACAAGGTTTCCTTCAAAAACTTGGCATCGTAGGGAACAAAACCTTTTTCCAGGTGCTGATGGTCACCGTGAATAAGGACATAACCATCCTCTGTCAACTCCGCAACGACATAGACTATTTCCTCTTTCTGAACCTGTTCCTGCTTTACTTTTTCGTCAAGCACCTGTGTCGCTTGTTTCTGCTGGCAAGCCAACAAGGTCAAACCACACAATAAGCTTATGCCTGTCAAGGCAAGATTTCGTTTCTTCTTCACAATACTCTCCTTCTATAGTTAACAAGTATTTTACCAGTAAAGTATATAATTTTTAATGCTATTAGTCAACCAGTTAATTATAAAATGGTTAAGTTTTGTGCAAAAAATAGGATTTTCAAATGAAAATCCCATCTCAATTCTTCTAGTAAAGTAGGCCTACCAAGGCTAAAACAACCATGAGTGCCAAGATATGTCCGACTGTCACTAGGATAAATGAATACTTGAGTCCACGTTTCATACTCAATTTCGAAAGATTGTGGAAGGTAATCATGACACCCGATTGCGGTACAACTGTCAAAATAGCTGATGCAACAACTACCACTCGATGCAGCAACTCCGGATGAATCCCCATTTCTAAATAGGCAGGAAGGAAATTACTTGAAGCAATACCTACTGCACCAGAAGAGGAACCGATAATACCACTAACCAATGCTGTCGAAACAGATAAACTAATCAGCGGCGATCCTGGTATTTGTTGAATCCATTCTTGAATGACTGCAAAACCTGCTGATAAGGTTAACACCGTCCCAAATGCTACTGTACTAGAAGTTGCAAAAGCCGGCACGATAGATGCTGTTGTCGCAGCATTCAAAATTTCTTTTTGATTTGGCAGATATGGATAAAACATCAAGGCTGATAGAAGAATAGAGACCAACAAACCGATTGTCAGGACATTCGGAGTTTTACTCATTAGGAAAATCGTCCCAATAAGACTGAATAGAGGCAGGACTGATAAAAATAGATTTGGTGTCTTATCAGCTACCACTACTGCAGTTTCATCCTCTTCTTCCGTGTACGTCTCTCCATTTGCTAGACTTTTCTTGAGACAGTAGGCCATGTAGAGCAAGCCAAATACTAATAACGTCAAGCTGGCTGCTAAACTGATAACGGGTGCCGCGGTCAAGCTAGTTCCCAAAACTTTTGTCGGAATAGCATTCTGGATGGAAGGTGTCCCTGGCAAGGATGTCATGGTATAGGTACTTGCTCCGAGAAAGACAGGAATCGGAAAAAGGGCCCAGTTGATATTCAACTCTTTAAAAAGTGGGCGTGACAGGGGAAGTAGGGTAAAAATAACTACAAAAATACTCACACCGCCATAGGTCAGAATAGAAGCAATCAAAGTGATAGCTAACAAGCCCTTATAGGGACTATCCTTTCCCATTACCTTCAAAATACTATTGGCAATCGTCTGCGTAGCTCCACTTGCCTCCATATACCGTGCCAAGATAGACCCCAACATAAAGATAGCAAAATTATTAATCAAAAAACCTGCTAAGCCTGCCATATAAGACTGCTCTTTGCCCAACATAACTTCCAAAACATTCATCTGATTGGTCAGAACGATGATTAAACTAGCTAGTGGTGCAGCAATGATAACATGTAAATTTTTTGATGTCCAGTAAATAATGGTCACAACGGCCAGTAAAACTCCTAAAATTGCAAAAATTTCCATAGTTCTCCTTATTTTCCCCTTTTATTCAAGAGAGATTTTCTTGATGTTTGATGTATCTCCTAAATTTCTTACTAACTCTTCTACTTTTTGACCAAGGATAGGATGGCAAAAATCTCTAGAAATGTCAGCCAACGGCAAAAGAACAAATGCCCTCTCATGTGCATAAGGATGGGGAACAATCAGATCCTCTTCTTGAATCTTCTCCTCATCCCAAAAAATAATATCCAAATCAATGGTGCGTTGGCCCCATTTTTCAATCCGTACTCGGTCCAACTCTTGTTCGATGTTCTGGCAAACGCTTAGAAAATCCTGAGCAGACAAATCAGTATACACTTGACAGGCTAGATTTAGGAAATCATCTTGGTCGGTCTTGCCCCAAGCTGGAGTTTCATAAATGTTGGAAACTAAGCCAAGCTGGCAAGCTGGGTGACTGGCTAATTTGTCTAGGGCTGCCTGTAAATAGTCTTGCCGATTGCCCATGTTCCCTCCGATACTGAGATAGGCTAGATGCTTCATGGTCGTTCACGCTCCAATTCAATTCCGACAGAATCATAATGTCCAGCAATGGGCGGATTTTCCTTGTAAATGGCCAAGCGAATCTTCTCCACCTTTGGAAATTTATCAAAAATCTCCTGACAAATAACACCTGCTACCTTTTCTATAAGGATGTAGGGCTTGCCTTCCACAACTGCTTTAATGGTTTCGAAGACCATACCATAGTGAACTGTGTCTTCTAAATTGTCAGTTTGTGAAGCTGCTGTCAGGTCAACAAACAAATCACAGTCAACTGTGAAAATTTGACCAAGAACTTGTTCTTCTTTGAAGGCACCATGGTAGCCATAAAAGCGACATTTATTGAGAGAAATCTTATCCATGTTGACCTCCAGAAGTCAATTGGTCCCAAACGTTAACGATGTCACGGTTGGCAGCGACATTGTGAACACGGACCATTTTACAGCCTTTTTGGACTGCCCAGGCAGACAAGGCTGCCGTTGCTTGATCGCGGTCAGTCGGTAAACTATTTCCTCCAAGCAGATAATCCACCACGCGCTTACGGGAAATTCCAAAAAGAACAGGATAACCAAGGGCAGTAATCTGTTCCAAACCTTGTAAGAGATCTAGGTTATGTTGGACATTCTTTGAAAAGCCAAAGCCTGGATCCAGCCAAATCTTATCTGCAGTAACACCGGCATCCAAAGCAACCTGAGCTCGCTCTGCTAGAAAGTTTTTGACCTCTCCAACAACATCCACATATCTTTCTTCTTTCTGATTGTGCATGAGAATGATAGGAATCTTGTACTCCGCAGCCAGAGCCAACATTTCCCCATCATAAAGACCTGCCCAAACATCATTTAAAATATCTGCGCCTGCTTCCAAGGCTGCACGTGCTGTGCCTGTTTTATAGGTATCAACGCTGACAAGACAATCATAGTTTTCTTTGATAGCGCGGATAATCGGAACCACGCGAGCAATCTCGTCTTCTTCAGACACAAATGTTGCACCTGGACGAGTGGACTCACCACCAACATCAATGACGGTAGCACCCTCAGCCAACAACTTTTCTACTTGTACCAAGGCAGACTCCACCTCATTATAGTGACCACCATCTGAAAATGAATCTGGCGTCACATTGAGAATCCCCATAATGGTTACTTGATTCGCTAACTGTTCGATTGACATAGAACCTCCTATTTATTGTGAATCATGGACAAGAGTTCACGGCGCAAAATAGCATCTTCCTTATATTTGCCAAGGGCAACTGTGGTCACTGTCTTACTACCTGGCTTGCGAATACCACGCATACTCATGCACATATGCTCTGCTTCGACCATGACAAAAACGCCTTCTGGTTCAAGGGCATCTTGAAGTGCATGAGCAACTTGATGAGTTAAACGCTCCTGTAATTGAGGACGACGACTTGCTACCTCCACTGCACGCGCCAATTTGCTAAGACCGGTCACACGCCCCTTGCTAGGAATATAGGCTACATGTGCAATGCCATAAAAGGGCACCAAATGGTGTTCACACATGGAGTGGAAAGGAATATCCTTGACCAAAACAACCTCTTCATGACCTTCTGAAAAGACAGCTGTAAATTGGTCTTTGGGGTCTTCTTCTAAACCGTTAAACATTTCTAAATACATCTTAGCAACCCGCTTAGGCGTATCTAATAAACCTTCACGATTCGGGTCCTCACCCAATAATTCTAATAATTGATAAATGGTTTGTTCGATTTGTTCTTGTTTTGACATAATGCATCCTAAATAGTTTGATGTTCTTATTATACCCTAAAAACTGTTTTCAGAAAAGGGCTTTCAACATTCTAAACAACAAACTGTCCCCGTTCAGAATGCCAGACACTCTCACCTTTGTGATATAATAGGAACAAACTAACTACAAGGAGCTACTATGACCAAGAAACCTGTCCAACTGGCTACGATTTGCTACATTGATAATGGTAAGGAATTTCTTCTCCTTCATCGAAACAAGAAAGAAAATGACGTCCATCAAGGTAAATGGATTGGAGTTGGTGGCAAACTGGAACCCGGTGAAACACCGCAGGCTTGCGCTATTCGAGAAGTCTTTGAGGAAACTGGGCTTACTGTAACGAAGCATGCTCTAAAAGGAGTGATCACCTTCCCAGACTTTACTCCAAACACAGACTGGTACACCTATGTCTTTAAGATTACCGGTTTTGAAGGAAGTCTTATTGACTGCAACGAAGGCGATTTAGAATGGGTTCCTTATGAGCAAGTGCTCTCCAAACCAACCTGGGAGGGCGACCGGCATTTTCAAGAATGGCTATTAGAGGACAAACCCTTCTTTTCCGCTTGCTTCCGCTATGACGGAGATAACTTGCTGGATTACAGTGTTGATTTTTATGAAGAATAGTTTCTATGAAATGGAAAAAAGCCTTGGAAATCCAGGGCTTCTTTGATATTACAAATACTTCTTCTTCGGCATTTGCTTGTTCAATACGACATCCAGGGGACCGGCTGATAACACTGTATCTACCAAGCGTTTATCTGTAATTTTTTTATCGAGGAGAACTTGATATTCTAAGATCAGCGCTTCTTTTTTCTTCTTGTATTTGAGGGAAATGAGATCCGCTTGCTTGCAGGATGTACCAAATTGTTTCTCAAAAAATTGGTCGTAGTCAAAATTCATTGGCACTGTTACCAAGAGATGTCGACGATTTTGATTGACTTGGGCAAAACTGATATTTTCAAAAATCAAAATACAAGCAGATAGGATGACCGTCATAAAGACAGCCAAACCTAGGAAGCCCATCCCTGTCGCTAGACCAATAGCCATCGCTAAGAGGACTGCAAGCATTTCTTTTGATGAACCTGCCGCTGAGCGGAATTTAATTAGACTGAAGGTCCCTGCTACCGCAACACCCGCTCCTAAGTTACCATTTACCAATGCTATGATTACTGCAATCAAAGCTGGCATTAAACTTAGTGTGATGACAAATTCCTTTGTATAATTAGATTTATATTTATAAACAGCTGCTAAGAGCACCCCCATAGACAGACTGACTGCAAAGACCAGCGCCATCTGTGTTAAGGTGATACTGCTATTGGCCGTTGAAAATATACTGTTAAACAGCTGCATGTTGATTTACTTCCTCTCCAGTGATGTTGTGGGCAAGCTTATAGGCATTGCCATATTTTGAAAATGATTGTTTTTCGATCTGGTATTTTTCGAGCAGGGCTACCAACCAGTCTGGTCGTTCTTCTGGAACTTTTACTTCCATGATGACTTTTGTTGGATCCAAAAGGTCCTTTCCAAATTTGCCCTCCATGGCATCTACATCGTAATCTCGATAAAGTAAGTTCTTATCAATTGTGAGACGAACCTTTTTGTCTTCGATTCCTTTGTAGGATACACGATCGTAGTAGATATACATCTTCGGCTTAATAGTCCCGTAGCGTTCTCTCAATTGCTCTAGTTCTGATGTAACTTTATCGTCTTTAATTGTGGAATCAATCACTCCATTTTCAATATAGTTTGTTACAGAAACAGGGTTTGAAGTTAAGCGGTATTTATAACCAATTTTATTTTCTTTTTTCTTGATTTCAAGAAAAGCTTGACTTGATTCAGAAGGTTTAGAATCGTAGACACGCATCCGAATTTTTTCTCGTCCATTCTTTTTGGCAATGGAATCTTGAATCATATCGAATTCTTCATTATCGAAATAAATATTCGTAATGGTTGAAGTTGCAAATTCATCTGAAACCATATATTTCTGCAAATCTTTTTCTAAAAGAGCAAATGTTTCCTTGTCAACGATATATTTTGTTTCTTTACGTTTAAATTGTTTTTGTACGATTCTAGTTTTCATGTTTTTCCCTCTTTATCTTAAAACTTCTAAGCAAATATCTGCCTCGATGACAATACTTAGTTTACTGAATAACCTTTAAACGAAACTAAAAGTAAATTTAAACAAAACTTAAACTGCAATAAAGTTGAAATTCTTTTGTCTTATTTCAATCTGTGTTACAATTAGGATAATGATAACAAAGGAGAAAACTATGTACGAATTTGTCTTAGAATACGGCTCATTCCCTGTAAAACTCATCGACGGTTTTGTCAACAATCGCTCAGAAATCCCTGATTTTCTAAAAGAGGATGAAGAAATGATTACCCGCTTGAATGAGATTAACGAACTCTTCCACCAACTTTTCTTAACCATCGAGTGCAAGTTTGACTACATCGGCAAGCAGTTCCCTGACAAGATTGAACAGCTACGAACACTCTATCACCCTCTAGCAAATGACTTGCTAGCCAAGTATGGTGATGTGGTCGACTTGAAGATTGAACCCTTTATTTTGTAAGACAAAAGAGATGACCGCAATCATCTCTTTTCTTCTATTCTGTATTCCAATCCATACTGGTCTCGAGACAGGTAGCCATAATCCACCAAGTAGCGTCTTAAAATAGCATAATCATCATAGATTTCAGCTAGAAAGGCATTGACTTCTTTTTCTGTGAAGGTTGAGCCTTTCTTAGCCAACTCTTCTTGCAAGTAGGCAAATAAAACTTGCTTACTTTTCAACTTCTTAGGAATAACAAGTAACTTCCCATCTCGAAAAAATTTTTCGTGAATATCTTTAGTGTTCATACTTCCCTCCAAAAAATCCTAGCCCGCTGACTAGGATTTCATAAGATTTACATGTTAACGAATTTCAGCTCCAAGTGTTTCGAGCGACTTACTGATTTTCTCCATGTACTTAGCCACTTCCTCATCCGTCAGGCTATCCGTAGGATTTTGGAAGGTCAGGTTGTAAGCCATAGACTTCTTACCAGCCTCAATATTATTGCCCGCATAGACGTCAAAGAGGGTCACTTTAGTCAAGCGTTTGACGCCCGCAGACGCAATGGCCTCCAAGACTTCCTGATGTTTAACATCACTGCTCAAGAGCAGGGCAATATCACGGCTAACTGCTGGGAATTTAGAGATTTCGGTAAATGGCTGAGCAGGCTGGAGAGCTTCCTCAATCGCATCCAGATTGATTTCAGCCACATAGGTTTCAGAAATTCCGTAGTCCTTAGCCGTTTGAGGATGTACCTGACCGACAAAGCCGATAACCGCCCCATTCAAATGGATTTCAGCTGTACGACCAGGGTGCAAGGCAGCAATCTCACTAGTCGCCACAAAGTCAACAGCCAACTTGTAATGAGCAAAGATAGCTTCCAAAATTCCTTTGGCATGGAAGAAATCAACTGGTACAGCTGGTGTCTGGAAGTCTTTCTCAACCACCAAACCAGTCAAAACAAGGGCAAACTTATTAATTTCTTGCGGCAGGTCTTCTTTTGGATTGCCAGACTGTTCAAAGATTTTACCGATTTCGTAGAGAGCCAAGTTCTTGTTCTTACGAGCCACGTTGTAGGCCACTGTTTCCAACATACCAGACACCATGTTCTGACGAAGGGCAGAGCGGTCAACGGTCATCGGCCACATGAGTTCGGTCACAGTGGTTGGACGAGCCGCAAACTCCACAGCCTTCTCAGGTGTTGTCAGAGCATAGGAAATGATTTCTGTCAGGCCTGCACCTTCTGCCAGGCTACGCACTTGGCGACGGATATTCTGGGTCAGGGTCAACTCACCTGCTGTTCCGTCCTCTTTCGGAAGAGTGGTCGGCAGATTATTGTAGCCATAAATACGAGCGATTTCCTCTACCAAGTCTGCTGGAATGCGAATGTCCCAACGGCGACGCGGTACTGCGACTGTAAACTGACTTGCATCGCCAGTTGTTTCCATACCTAAACGACGGAAAATGTCTGCGATTTGTGCATAGTCAAGCTTAGTCCCGAGCGAGCGGTTAACGTAATCAATGGTTGCTGTGACTGGGACGTCCGAAGTGTCCACGCTACCCGCAGAAACGATGCCAGACAAGACCTGACCGCCAGCCAGCTCTGCAATCATAGCAGCTGCTGTATCCATAGCCTCCGTCAAAGTTGCCACGTTGATGCCCTTTTCAAAGCGAGAAGAGGACTCAGAGCGAAGGTTGAGGCGACCAGAGGTCTTGCGGATAGACTTGCCGTCAAAAAGGGCGGCTTCCAGCACAACGGTTTTAGAGCTGTTGTCAATCTCTGTGTTGGCCCCCCCCATGACACCACCGAGGGCAACTGCCTTGTCCGCAACGGAAATGACGATGTCGTCAGCAATCAAGTCACGTTCTTCGCCGTCAAGAGTTACCAAGTTCTCACCCTCTTTTGCCTGACGAGCCACGATTTTCTTGCCATCAAACTTGTCAAAGTCAAAAGCGTGCATTGGCTGACCGAAGTAAAGCAAGATGTAGTTGGTGATGTCCACCACATTGTTGAGCGGGCGAATACCTGCGTTCATGAGCAGGTTTTGTAACCACTGTGGACTTGGTGCGATGGTCACATTTTCAATGACACGAGCCGTGTAGGCAGTCACCTTGTCTGACTCAATGGCCACTTCAATCACATCGCTGGCCTTCTTGTCGCTTTCTTCCAAGACCACAGGCTTGAAGTTGACCTTGCTGTCGTAAATGGCTGCGACTTCGTGAGCCACGCCACGCATGGAGAGGGCGTCGGCACGGTTTGGCGTGATGGACAACTCAATAATCTCGTCGTCGAGGTCTAGGTATGAAAAGACTGGC
This sequence comes from Streptococcus suis, assembly GCF_024509555.1. GTDB lineage: Bacteria > Bacillota > Bacilli > Lactobacillales > Streptococcaceae > Streptococcus > Streptococcus suis_AD. The sequence goes on along the minus strand of NZ_JAMWEL010000001.1, from coordinate 15,705 downwards.
TCACCCACAACTGCATCTTCGGGCAGGTGGTAGATTCCATCCGCATAGACCTTTGGCACAACTGAGTCGGACACGCCGATTTCGCTCAATGAGCAGAGCATACCCAAGGACTCAACTCCGCGGATTTTGCCTTTCTTAATCTTGTAGTTGCCAGCGATACGAGCTCCTGGCAGAGCGACGATTACCTTGATGCCAGCTTTCACATTCGGAGCACCGCAAACGATTTGCGTGATTTCGTCACCCACATTGACCTGGCAGATATTGAGGTGGGTATCTGGAATGGGCTCAGCAGACACAACCTGACCGACAACCAACTTAGACAGGCCAGCACTCTTTTGCTCAACACCTTCTACTTCAATTCCTGTTGTTGACATTTTTTCAGACAAGTCATGGCTTGTCGCATCAAAGTCAACCAGTTCTTTTAACCATTTGTAACTTACTAACATATTATCCTTTCTGGTGCAAAGGCCGTTTTAGTAGCCAATCCACATCAATCTTATCACCGACCGCAAATTCATGCTGGCCAAATTTTTCAAATCCATATTTTGCATAGAGTTGTTGGGCCTTGAGATTGTGTTCCCAGACTCCCAGCCAGACCCAGTCACAAGTTGACTGCTCTGCTTTTTCCAAAGCAAATTCAAACAAGACCTTCCCAAGACCGCGACCTTGAAAAGCCTGCAAGAGATAGATACGCTGGATTTCAAAGGCATTTTCCAACTCCTGCTCCGTCTGGGCAGAACCTTGGTTGAGCTTAAGATAGCCAGCTATCTGATGATCTATTCTTAGAAAATAGTGCTGGCAGTTGGGATCCGATAACTCACTAGTCAAGACCTCCAAGGAGTAGACTTCCTCGAAGAATGCCTCCAGTTCCTTCGGCTCATTATCGTGAGCGAAGGTCTCTGCAAAGGTCTGTTTGGCCAACTCCTGCAAAGCAGAAACCTCTTCCAAACGTATCGAATCTATCTGCATCTCATTGCCTCTCATTTCTAACTGGGCTAGGAAAGTCGCTCAATAGCGATTTCCCTTCACTTCCTCGTCCATGGTTACGACGTTCTAAGGTTGAAAACGATACTTTTTCAACTCTAAACCTAGTGAGGTGAGTAGGTAGACCGCCATAGCGGCTACCATTTCTCTCAAACAACAATCTACTAACCTTTATCAGATTACGACGGCTTTCAAGCAAAACGATATTTTTCGCTTGAAATCCTAGTAAGGTAGCTAGGAAAGTCGCAGAGCAGCGATTCCCACACCTTAAATAGTGCGAGATTACGACGTTCTAATGTTGAAAACGACATTTTTTCAACATTAGAACTAGTGAGGAGAGTAGGTAGACCGCCATAGCAGCTATCCTTTCTCTCAATCAACAATCTACTAATTTTATAGGATTACGACGGATTTCAAGCGAAACGATATTTTTCGCTTGAAATCCTAGTAAGGTAGCTAGGAAAGTCGCTTAATGGCGATTTCCGTCTACTTAAGAGCTGACTTTGTCAGCCTTAAGTAGTGCTACGTTAAAACTGCTCCGAGAATCGTACATCGCCTTGATAGAATCCACGAATATCGTTGATACCGTAACGGAGCATGGCAATGCGTTCCTGACCAAGACCGAAGGCAAAGCCAGAGTACTTGGTTGAGTCAATACCACTCATTTCCAATACTTGTGGGTGGACCATGCCGGCACCGAGGATTTCAATCCAGCCTGTTTTCTTACATACGTTACAGCCGTCACCACCGCACTTGAAGCAGGAAACGTCCACCTCAACAGAAGGCTCAGTGAATGGGAAGTATGATGGACGCAGGCGAATCTGACGCTCTTCACCAAACATTTTCTTGATAATCATTTCAAGCGTACCTTTGAGATCGCCCATGGATACATTTTCACCAACAACCAAGCCTTCAATCTGGTGGAACTGGTGGCTGTGGGTCGCATCGTCCGTATCACGACGGAAAACACGACCTGGCGAAATCATCTTCAAGGCACCCTTTGAAAAATCATGTTGGTCCATAGTCCGTGCCTGAACAGGCGACGTATGAGTCCGCATAAGGATTTCTTCTGTGATGTAGAAGGTATCCTGCATATCACGTGCTGGGTGATCTTTCGGCAAATTCATCCGCTCAAAGTTGTAGTAGTCTTTTTCCACTTCAAATCCGTCAACGATTTGGAAGCCCATGCCCAAGAAAATATCTTCGATTTCCTCAGAAGTTTGGGTCAAGACATGACGTTTTCCGACCTTGACCTGACGACCTGGCAAGGTCACATCAATGGTTTCAGATGCTAATTGCTGCTGAATTTTTGCTGCTGCAACCTTTTGAGCTGTTTCTTCAAAAGCAGCTGTCAGCACATCACGCACTTCATTGACCTGCTTACCAACGATTGGTTTCATTTCGTTAGATAGGTCTTTCAAGCCTTTCAACAAGTCAGTCAAGGACCCTTTTTTACCCAAAACCGCAACACGCAGGTCTTGTAGTTCTTTTTCTCCTTGGTGCTGGATTTCTTTTAACTTTTCAAGTGTGGTCTGGCTTAATTCAGCCAACTGTTGTTCAATGTTTGACATAATTCCTCCAATAAAAAAAACGCATGACACCACTCATATCGGAGCGTTGTCACGCGGTACCATCCGTTTTCATCTGCTAGGCAGACCTTAGTTCTAAGCCCTTGCGTGAGTGAATTCGACCAACTTTCACTGATTGAGCTTGCAGTCACGGCTCAACTCCCTGGGCAGTTTCCATAGGTGTACTAGTCTCACAGACCTCTATTCAATTAAGAATATTCTATCAAAAATAAGAAAGTTTGGCAATTGATTTCTTTACTCATTCACCGTAATTTCCCCACTATGGTAATTTATACTCAAGCCACTCTGCACATTTGGGACAAATACGTTGAACTCTAAGCTACCATCTGCTGCTTTGGCTTCTAAATGACTTCCTACTGGAATCAAGTCATTGTTTTCTGCATAGATTAGGGTTACACGGTAGCGGACACGCTTGTTCTTGTCCAAGGCTTTTCTTACCAAGGTTTCAAAATAATTTTGACCTGTCGAAGTAGAATCATTGGCTTGGTTAGACCAGGCTGTTTGAACCGCTATGTTTTTTGGATTGCTTGTTGAGGCATCGAATCCAGCTAGACCACCAATCAAAGCATAGCCAAGCAGATGTCCACGATCAACTGCATGATCATATTCCCCTGGCAAATCATGAATTTGGTGCCAGCCAGCAGGAGTCCATGATGTACGCCCATTACCAGTTGCTTCACGATCCTTATACTGACGTGTTGACTTAGCCAATAGGGCATTGGCTACGGTTGGAACCGTTTCTCCCTGCACAGTCTTAGTCTTGTTATCCCCATAAGGTGCACTAGCGACTGAAGCATCTAAATCGGTCTTATTGCCGTTGATCAGAAAAGCGCCAGCTCCATTCCATTCAATGGAATTCCCAAGTTGTTTCCTTACTTTCTCCGTCAATACCGAACTAGCCAGCTCCTGGCTAGGTGTAAAATCGCTCGCTTGCGACTGATTGACATAATAAGAATAGTTTGCAGCATTGTCGCTGCTCGTATTATTTAAAAAGTAGCCACCACCAACTACAACAATAGTAGCTAACAAACTTAGTAGGCTCATAGCCTGTTTCTTTACATTTTTCTTCGCCATAAAATCCCCCATCAAAAAAGTAGGTTACCCTACTTTCCTGTAAATTTATTGATTAAATCCTGCCATTTTGCAGGGGATAGGACTGCAAACAAATTATCCCCATCACCAATGACACCATAGCCTACCATAAGTCCTAGAGCAAAAACCAGTAGGGCTAAAAGTGCTACGATAGCAACCATAAGCAGTTTTTTTCCAACATAGTTTAGATTTTCCTTAAGCATTTTCAATTTCTCCACTTACACGTCTGATGTCAGCGCCAAGTCCTGCCAATTTCTCATGGAACCGATAATAACCTCGGTCCAAGTGGGACAATTTCCCAACAATCGTTTCACCTTCAGCGACCAAACCAGCCAAAATCAAAGCTGCACTTGCCCGCAAATCCGTTGACATCACCTGGGCACCCTGCAAGGTCTGACCACCTGTAATGATAGCTGTATCACGCAAAATTTCCGAATGCAAGTCCATCCGACGCATCTCTTCTAAATGTTGGAAACGATTTTCAAAAACCGTTTCAATCATAGTCGATTCCCCCTTGGCTACTGCCATAAGAGCCGTAAACTGCGCCTGCATATCAGTTGGAAAGCCTGGATGAGGTAAGGTTTTTACGGTAACAGGTTTAAGTTTATCAACTTGTGACCGAACTCGAATCCCTTCAGCTTCTTCCGTCACCTCAACTCCCATTTCTAGCATCTTAGAAATGAGTGGACGGTTGTGCTCCCAGACAGCATCCTTAACTAAGACATCTCCACCAGTCATGGCAGCAGCCACCATAAAGGTCCCTGCTTCAATACGGTCTTGAACAACTTGGTGTTCTGCTCCGTACAGCTGGTCAACACCTGTAATGGTAACGGTTTCTGTACCAGCACCCTTGACCTTAGCACCCATTTTATTGAGGAAAATTGCTAAGTCAACGATTTCTGGTTCCCGCGCAGCATTTTCCAAAACAGTCGTACCCTGAGCAAGCGTTGCAGCCATCATTAGATTTTGAGTAGCCCCAACACTTGGGAAATCAAGATAGATATGAGTACCCTGCAATTTCTCTGCACTTGCTTCAATATAACCCGCACGTTGCTTAATCTTTGCACCAAGTGCCTGCAAGCCCTTCAAATGCAAATCAATTGGACGACTACCGATGGTACAACCTCCTGGCATGGAAACCTTGGCATAGCCATTACGTGCCAAAATCGGACCAAGAATAACAATAGAGGCGCGCATTTGACTGACATATTTATATGGAGTTTCGTTGCCCAGTCGGCCAGTAGCATCAATGTCAATGGACTTGGTTTCTTCATCGAATTTAACTCGAACACCCAAACCTCGAACCACATTATTCATGGTATAAACATCAGAAAGAATTGGGACTTGAGTTAATTTGGTTTGTCCTTGACTTGCTAGGACAGTCGCAGCCAACAAAGGTAGAACAGCATTCTTAGCACCTTCAATTTCAACCTGACCCTTCAAGCCAGTTTTACTACCTTTAACGATAATTGTGTCCATTTACTATCCTTTTCTTACTTAAATCATATACTTGCAAATGAGCGCCCTACCACCAACAATTCCAAGAAAAAGTTGGATACCAGGTAGCCCAGAGCAATGGCTAGAAAGAGAATGAGCAAATTAATTTTCTGCTGGTTTTCTCCTGTAACCTTTAACCACCGTGACCAGTCAACTGTTGTCACCAAAAGATGATGGGCCAGATAGATAAAAAGTATGTGACTAAAAAATTGTAAAATTGAAATAATCATGTTTCCATTATACCACGAAATGCAAAAAAGGAACTGAACTAAGTTCAATCCCATTTTTAATGTTTACCCACTCGAATACGGTTAATAGCCCTTTGGAGTGCTACTGTGGCACGTTTTTCCAAATCAGCATTATGAGCGTTATGGGCTTCTTCAAGCTCTCTTTCAGCCCGCAACTTAGCCCGTTCTGCACGACTGATATCAATATCACGTTCTCGCTCTGCTGAGTCCGAAATCACCGTAATCCTATTTTTGTTGATTTCAATAATCCCACCATTGACAGCAATCCAGTCCACGTGATTTTCATCATCAACACGGCGGACTTTCATTTCATCAATTTCCAAAACGGCAATCAGTTCCTCATGTCCGGGATAAATTCCCATCTCGCCTTCGACAGTCTTTACCAAAACAAAGGCAGCATGGTGGTCATATTTCATTCCATCTGGTGTCACAATTTGAACAGTCATTTGTTCCATAGGCCACCTCTTAGAATCTCATTTTTGCAGCTTTTGCGACTACATCCTCGATTGAACCGACATTTCGGAAGGCATCTTCTGGTAGATGGTCATGCTTACCATCCAAGATTTCCTTAAAGCCTTTAACAGTTTCTGCAACTGGCACATATGAACCTGGCATACCTGTAAATTGCTCAGCAACGTTAAAGTTTTGAGATAGGAAGAATTGAATACGACGAGCACGTCCAACCAAGGTCTTCTCTTCGTCAGACAATTCATCCATACCGAGAATGGCGATAATATCTTGCAATTCTTGGTAACGTTGAAGGACACGTTTGACTTCCATGGCAACTGCATAGTGCTCTTCACCAACGATTTGTGGAGCAAGTGCACGTGATGACGAAGCCAATGGATCCACCGCAGGGTAGATACCAAGTTGAGTCAACTTACGTTCCAAGTTAGTTGTCGAATCCAAATGAGCGAAAGCTGTCGCTGGAGCTGGATCTGTATAGTCATCGGCAGGCACGTAGATAGCCTGAATAGATGTAACAGAACCCTTCTTGGTTGAGGTAATACGCTCCTGCAATTGTCCCATCTCAGTTGCAAGTGTTGGCTGATAACCAACGGCTGACGGCATACGACCCAAGAGGGCAGATACTTCTGAACCAGCCTGCGTGAAACGGAAGATATTGTCGATGAAAAGAAGCACATCCTGACCTTCCACATCACGGAAATATTCCGCAATAGTCAAACCAGTAAGGGCAACCCGCATACGGGCACCTGGCGGCTCATTCATCTGACCAAATACCATGGCCGTTTTTTCAATAACACCTGACTCTTTCATTTCCCAATACAAGTCGTTCCCTTCACGAGTACGCTCACCAACACCGGTAAATACAGAAATACCACCGTGTTCTTGGGCAATGTTATGAATCAATTCTTGGATAAGAACGGTCTTACCAACACCGGCACCACCGAAGAGACCAACCTTACCACCTTTTAGATAGGGTGCTAGAAGGTCAATTACCTTGATACCTGTTTCCAAAATTTCGCTTGAAGTAGATAACTCATCAAAAGCTGGTGCTTTTTTATGAATTGGCTCACGTTCAAAATCAGCAGGGAATGGCTCATCAAGGTCAATGGTATCTCCCAAAACATTGAAGACACGACCCAGAGTTTCCTTACCAACTGGAACTGAGATCGGACGGCCTGTATCAAGTACTTCCATCCCACGAGTCAATCCATCAGTTGATTCCATGGCAATGGTCCGAACAACGCCATCACCAAGTTCCAAAGCAACTTCAAGCACAACTTTTTGCTTGGAATCATCATTTTTGTATACAACGAGTGCGTTGTTAATCTCAGGAAGTTTATCTTCTGCTGCAAACGCGACGTCTACAACTGGTCCGACAACCTGAGTAATTTTGCCTGAACTCATTCTATTTCCTCTATTTCTATTACTCAAGGGCTGAGGCACCAGCTACAATCTCAGTGATTTCCTGAGTGATAGCTGCCTGACGTGCCCTATTGTATTGAATTGTCAAATCGTTAATGACATTCTTAGCATTATCCGTTGCTGTCTGCATGGCTGTCATACCAGCCGCATTTTCAGCAGTTTTGGCATCCAAAATCGCTCCGTAAATAGTTGACTCTGCATACTGCGTCAAGAGTTGCTCCAGAATGACTTCACGGTTTGGCTCCAATTCAAAAGTAGATGTATAACCATCTGCTTCATTATGGTCCAAATCTTCTACAGGAAGCATCTGTTGGACACGCACCTGACTGGTCAAGCTATTGACATGGTGGTTATAACAAACATACAACTCATCAAAGAGTTCATTCTTGTACATCTCAACTGACTTAGAAATGATTTTTTGAACCTCTTCAAAACTTGGATTGTCTGCTAAACCACGCAATTCAAAGACAGGATTGATACCACGGGCACGGAAGAAATCAGCTCCCATACTACCAATGGCAATAATCTCATACTCGTCTTTTGAGTCATGGTCCTGTTCAATCATCCCCATCACAGCCTTCAAGATACTGGAATTATATGAACCTTTTAGTCCACTGTCAGATGTAATGACAATGTAACCCGATTTTTGAACTGGACGGCGAATCAGCATTGGATTGCTTGTATCTGAAGCCATCAATTCTCCACGCAAGAGGTCCGTTGTAATCTGACGAACCTTGCTAGCGTAGATCTGAAAGGATTGCGCTAATTGCTCTGATTTGGCTAGTTTAGAAGCCGAAACCATCTGCATGGCACCGGTGATTTGACTGGTTTTCTTAGTAGATGCAATTTTTGATTTGATTTCATTGAGAGAACCTGCCATTATTCACTCCTTTACTTAAAGACAGACTGGTCTTTGAAGGCTTGAATAGCAGCGTTCAACTCATCTGTATCAGGAAGATCTTTTGTTGTGCGAATGACATCCAAAAGACTATCAAAATGCAAATCAAAATATGCATACAACTCTTCTTCAAATGCCAAAATGTCATCAATTGGCACTGAATCCAAGAAGCCATTTGTCAAAGCATACAAAATCAAAACCTGTTTTTCAACTGGAAGTGGCTTATGCAAGGGCTGTTTCAAAACTTCGACAGTCCTACGACCACGGTTGAGTTTGGCCTGAGTTGCCGCATCCAAATCGGAACCAAATTGCGTAAAGGCCTCTAATTCACGGTAAGAAGCCAAGTCGATACGAAGGGTACCAGCAACCTTTTTCATGGCCTTGATTTGAGCCGAACCACCTACACGAGATACGGAAGAACCCGCATCAATGGCTGGACGGATACCAGAGTTGAACAAATCGTCCTTCAAGAAGATTTGTCCATCCGTGATTGAAATCACGTTAGTCGCTATATAGGCTGAAATATCACCTGCCTGTGTTTCGATAAATGGCAGAGCTGTAATCGAGCCACCGCCTAACTCATCAGAAACCTTGGCTGAACGCTCAAGCAAGCGGCTGTGCAAGTAGAATACATCACCTGGGTAAGCTTCACGACCTGGAGGACGACGAAGCAAGAGAGATAATTCACGGTAAGCTACCGCCTGTTTTGACAAATCATCGTAGACAATCAAGACATGTTTACCTTCATACATGAACTCTTCTGCCATCGCAACGCCGGCATAAGGAGCCAAAAATAGCAATGGAGACGGTTGAGAAGCAGATGCAGTTACTACGATAGTGTAATCCAAGGCGCCATATTGGCGTAGAGTTTCTACCTGCGTTCGAACTGTTGATTCTTTCTGACCAATAGCCACATAGATACAAATCATGTCTTGGCCTTTTTGGTTGAGAATGGCATCAATAGCTACAGAGGTCTTCCCTGTCTGACGGTCCCCGATAATCAATTCACGCTGACCACGACCGATTGGAACCAAAGCATCAATCGCCTTGAGACCAGTTTGCAACGGCTCATTTACTGATTTCCGTTGCATGACACCTGGCGCTGGGTACTCGATTGGACGTGTTTTTGTCGTACGAATGTCACCAAGACCATCCACTGGCTGACCAAGTGGATTGATAACACGACCAATCAAGGCTGAGCCAACTGGGACTTCCATGATTTTACCAGTCCGACGAACAACAGAACCCTCTCGGATATCTGTAAATTCACCCAGAATGATGATACCAACATCGTTGGTTTCTAAGTTTTGGGCCATACCAATGGTGCCATTTTCAAATACCAAAAGCTCTCCACTCATGGCATTGTCAAGACCTTGCGCACGGGCGATACCGTCACCAATGTAGGTTACGACACCAGTTTCTGTATAGTCAAAGTCAGGCTGAAAGCCTTCAATTTGTTGTTTTAGTAAAGCGCTAATTTCTTGTGCATTAATCAAAAGAACACCACTTTCTATTTTCTAAAGTTTTTTTCTAACGTCCTTCAATTGTGTCCGAACGCTTGCATCGATTACCTTGTGGTTAACCGTCACAATAAAACCACCGAGTAGACTTTGGTCTAATTCTTCGATGATCGTACGTACACGCAAGGAGAAACGCTTTTCCACTAACTGACGAAGACGGTCTTTTTGGGCTTCTGTCAAAGGATAGACTGAAACCACATGGGCTTCAAATTCATTTTTAAATTTACTGATTTGTAAACGAACACGCTCTAGTGTTTCCAGTAGCAAGTCTGCATGGCCGTCACGAATAATATCCTCAATTAAATCATTGATTTGCCAGAAACTTGACTGGCGAACGGTTCGTACGAATGCAGCCTTTTCCTCTCTTGATACCGTAGCAGATAACAAAAGACGATTGAGTTTGCTATCATGGATAATCGTAATCAATTCAGAAAGCTGGTCATACATTTCCCAAATTTCTGCATGATCACTGACTTTTTCAACAAATGATAGAGCGTATTTTTGCACAAGGGCATTTTCTCTAGCGTTCATTTACTTGTCTCCTAGTTTATCCAAATAACGGTCAATCAAGTTGCTATGTGCTTGTTGGTCTAGATCTTCTAAAATAATCTTACCAGCCAAATCAACAGCTAACTCAGCAACTTGCACACGTAAGTTTTCTTGTGCCTCACGTTTCTCAGCTTCAATTTCCATTTCAGCTTTTTGTTTTAAGCCTTGGATTTCAACATCTGCCTGTTCAAGAATCTGTTTTTTTTCTAGTTTCGCCCGCTCGATAGCATCTTGAATGATTTTTTGTCCTTCAACACGACCTTGAACCAATTCCTGTTCCCTTTGTTGAACCAGATTTGAAGCAGCAGTTAATTTTTCTTCTGCTGCATCAATATCATTGGCAATCTTATTGGCACGTTCTTCAAAAATACCTGTAATACGGTCCCAAGCGAATACACGAATAAGGATAATCAATATCGCAAAAGAAGCCGTTACGAGAATAAAGTTTCCAAGAACAGTGCTAGATTGCATTGCTAAAATTGTTGCCATATTTTTCTTTCCCTTTCTTACTCACCAGCACCGTGGATTTTTTTGTTCAAGTACATGGATACCAGCATGACAAATACATAGCCTTGCAAACATGAAATGAAGACAGAGAATCCTGTCCAAACAATGTTTAGAGCAAATGCAACTGGATAAGCTACTGCACTTTGTTGTGATAATTGTAAAAGAAGTGAAACCAAAACTTCACCTGCGTAAATATTACCGTACAAACGCAAGGCTAATGAAGCAAGGTTGGTAATTTCTTCTAAAATGTTCATCGGAGTCATTGCCAAAGGGGTCACAAAATCTTTCAAATATTGCTTAAACCCTCTACGGCGAATGCCTTCGACATGACAAAAAACCGTTGCAATGGCTGCTAGTCCAAAATCGTAGGCCATGTTGGCTGTTGGCGAAGTCCATAAGTTATGGCCTTCTGTTGTTTCCAACTTGGTCATCAAACCCAAGTTATTTGCTACCAAAAGAAAGGTGAAGACTGAGAAGAAGAACAAATTATACCTTTTAGCATCTTCATCTCCAAGGTTCCCCTTAGTAAAATTGATAGTCAATTCATACACGTACTCCAAAACATTCTGTTTTCCTTTTGGCTTCAGTTCCATTCGACGACTGGCCCAAAAAACAAGTAAGAAAATAACGGAAATGGTTATAATAGAAACCAATACCATGGTCAGGTCAAAGGTTATGGGACCAAGGGTAAGGGTTGGACTTAAATGTTCTTCCAATGGAGGTTCCCCCCTTTTCTATTTCTCTATTTTCTACTATTTCAAGACAAACATCATAGCCAAGGTTACGAAGAACGTTCCCTCGATAAAGGCAACACCCAAGAATACACCAGCCATTAACTTGCTTTGCATTTCTGGTTGACGTGCAGTCGAACTAAGGTAAGAAGCTACCAACAGTCCTTCACCAATACTTACACCAAGACAGGCCAAACCTAAAGCCAATGCGCCTAAATTCATAACGAATTCTCCTTTTAAAATTTAATACCATGTAAGGATACTCCTAAAACATCTATTTGTCAAGAAAATACCGCCATTGGAAGCGTTTAATTCGTTATTAAAATAGAAAAAGAAAAGACCTAGCTGTCTTTTCTTCCTATTTATAATGCGGAATCAATTTGACTACTTTCTTCGATAAAGCGCTTGGTCATATTTTCTCTATCAACTTGCTCCATATCCACGGTAATGGCTTCATCAGAAACTAAATCAGTGTCAGCAAAAAATTCAATATGATTTTGCAAGTTATAGAGTTCAACTGGTGCATCTCCTCCGAACTCACCATCTAAATTGAGCAAAAGGCGATTTTCAGTATTTAATTGTTCAATAGTGAGTTTTTTGGTCTTTATATACTCTATCAAGTCACTATCTATATGTTTTCCTCCATCTAGAACCTGTCGAATCAGGTGGAGGATTTCAAATAAATTGCCCGTTTTTACCATTAGTAGTGTGAAATTACCATCATCTAATTTAGCATCCGGTACAATTTGTTCGAAACCACCAATAGAATTTGTTAAGGCGACAAAAATCATGGAAATAGAACCTTCAAATACGCCACCATCGTGTGTCACTTTAACTGGTGTAAATTGCACCTGTGGCAAGAGTTCAGCTCCCTTTACGACATAAGCAAGATAACCGAACATGGTTTTTAGTTGACTAGGAACACTATAGGTTAACTCAGTCAAAGTACCCGCGGCAGCGATGTTAATGAAGTAATGCTCCTGATAAAAACCATTCTTTTGGTTCTTTGCCAGTCCAATATCCATTAAAATCGTCTGTTTTTTCCCTATCATCTTGGCAGCTTCGACTGGATTGCCACGAGGGACCTTGAGAGCACGCGCATAGTCATTGGTCGTTCCTGTTGGAATAATAGCCATCTTTGGTCTATTTTCAAGGGGAGCAATGCCGTTGACCACTTCATTGATGGTCCCATCTCCACCTGCTGCGATGACTAGGTCAAAGCCCGCCTCCGCTACTCTTTTCGCCTCATTCTTAGCAGAATCTTTTGCGGCCGTTGTCTGAAAAGCAGAAGTTTCGTAGCCGAATCCTTCTAAAATATCCAACACTTCTGCCACATTTTTCTTCATGATTTCCTGACCAGAGGTCGGGTTATAAATCAATCTTGCTCGCTTACGTTCTTCCATCTTCTATACCTTATAGGCTTTCTAACCAGGCCTCGTCTTTTATTTCAATTCCTAACTCTTGTGCCTTGGCCAACTTGCTTCCCGCATCAGCTCCTGCGACGACTAGGTTGGTCTTCTTGGAAACCGAGCCTGCTACCTTGGCACCTAGGGCTTCTAGCTTGGCTTTGGCTTCGCCCCGCTTCATCCGTTCCAACTTACCAGTCAAGACAACTGTCAGTCCAGACAGGGCAGCATTTTCATCAGCCACCTGTCCTAGATAGGCTAAGTTTACGGCATTTTCCTTAAGTTCAGCTAAAAGCTGCTGGGCTCCTGAGCTGGCAAAGAAACTGGTCAGGGACTTGGCAATAACCTGACCCAAGCCTTCTAGGGAGGCAATCTCATCTTGGCTGGCTTGAGCTAGGGCTTCCAAATCACCGAAGTTTTCCAGCAAAATCTTACTGGCCTTACTGCCGACATGACGAATGCCCAGACCGAACAAGAGCCGTTCTGCTGAATTTCCTTTTGATGTCTGAATGGCCTGATAGAGCTTGTCTGCGGACTTTTCCTTGAAACCATCTAGGGTCAAGAGGTCGTCAACAGTTAATTTATAAATATCAGCAACATCGTTTACCAAGCCGACTCCAAAGAGTTTTTCCACAATAGAAGACCCCAGACCTGCTATATTCATAGCGTCGCGACTGGCAAAGTGCTCCAACTTGCTCATCAACTGGCTAGGGCAAATGGGATTGATACAACGAAGGGCCACTTCATCTTCGTAGTGTTCTAGGTCGCTCTGACAAGACGGACACTGTCTTGGAACAGGCATGACTTCTTGATCTTTTCGGTACTTGTCCACCACTTTCAGAACAGCGGGGATAATGTCCCCAGCCTTGTAAACAATGACCGTATCGCCAATGCGAATGTCTTTTTCTGCGATGTAATCAACATTGTGCAGGGTAGCACGGCTAACGGTCGTTCCTGCTAGCTGTACTGGGCTGAGATTGGCTGTCGGCGTGACAACGCCTGTTCGGCCAACGGTCCAGTCAACTGATAGGATTTGTGCTTCTTTCTCCTCAGCTGGAAACTTGTAGGCCACTGCCCAGCGTGGTGCCTTAACAGTAAAACCTAATTCTTCTTGGATGGCTAGGTCGTTGACCTTAATGACGATACCGTCGATTTCATAGGGCAAATCGTCTCGTCGCTCTGCCATTTTTTCAATAAAAGCCCAAACATCGTCCATGCTGTCGGCCAACTGGTAGTCGTGGTTGGTCACAAAGCCTAGAGCATCCAGCTTTTTCAGCACTTGCGACTGGCTGGTCGCTTCAGAAGGGCTGGCCTCTTGGTAGAGGAAGGTTGCAAGACCACGCTGAGCTACTACACCCGTATCCAGCTGGCGAAGGGTACCCGCCGCTGCATTTCGTGGATTGGCAAACTCAGCCTCACCTGCCTCCTGACGTTGTTGGTTGACGCGGTCAAAAGAGGCTTTTGGCATATAGCACTCGCCACGGACGGTGACATCAACCGCCTCTGGCAAGGTCAGGGGAATGTCTGCCACACGCTTGAGGTTTTCGGTGATATTCTCACCGACACTACCGTCACCACGTGTCGCACCTACTACTAGATTGCCAGCTTCATAGGTCAGGGAAATGGACAGACCGTCAATCTTGAGTTCACAGATATAGGTCGCCTGTGGAAATTCCTTGCGAACACGTTGGTCAAAGGCGTCCAATTCTTCACGCGAAAAGGCATCCTGCAAGCTAAAAAGAGGATAGACATGGGTATATTTTTCAAAGCCGTCTAAAATTTTGCCACCAACGCGGTGGGTTGGACTGTTGGGCAAGACCCATTCTGGATGAGCTGTTTCCAGTTCTAGCAATTCTCGATAGAGTTTGTCATATTCGGCATCAGACACACTTGGTTTGTCTGAACGATAGTATTCGTCGGCATATTTGTTAAGTAAATCTACTAATTCTGATATTCTTTTTTCCATAAGACCATTATACCATGACATAAGGAGGCAATTGAAGATTTTAGTTTTGAATTAGGTTAGGAAATTTTAGATACATTTGAGCAAAAAAGGGTATAATAGATATATAAGATTTTCGGAGGTGCTTTATGGCTGTAACATTTAAAAGACAAGATGATTTGGAAAAAATGTTGGAAGAATTTGCTTCATTTGAAAAACTCGAAGAAGTTGAGTTTCCTGATCAAAAATCAAAAACATACTAAGATTAGTAGTGAGGAAATCTCCGACGGGAGAGAGTACTCACTACTTTTTCTTTATGTTAAAGTAGAGGTGTCTTGTTAAGTCGAGAACTCTTTTGACGCTAGACGTCGCATCAAAAACTGGCAAGGCACCTGTTTTAGAAAGAATGTTATCAAAGTATGTGGGACGCCAGACGTCGAGTATTGAAAATGACATCACTAAAACAAGGAATCATTCAAGACAAAGAGGTAATATCATGCGTGCAGTTTTTGGGATTGATGTGAGTAAGGCAAGTTCAGAAGTGACCATTCTAGTCAATGGTGAGAAAGTTCATGGCTATACCATGTCCAATGACGCCTTAGGCTTTGCTCGGCTACTTGGCGATTTGAAAACCGTCCATAAGCCAGAAATCATCTTTGAAGCAACAGGTGTCTATTCTCGTCGTCTCCAAGCTTTTCTAGAAGATAATGGCTATGCTTATACAAGGCTTAATCCCTTAGAAGCTAAGAAGCAACTGGATAGCTTGCGTGTGAGGAAAACAGATCAAATTGACGCCGAAAAACTGGCTCAATCTCAATTTGTGCTGAATCGTAAACCCACTTTTGTCCAAGA